>CAZACW010000020.1:0-31805 GCA_964483785.1 uncultured Planctomycetales bacterium | reverse complement strand
GTGCTGAGGCTAACTTGGAGATTTATAGGTTTGTGGAACGGTGTCTCCAGGTGGCGGGGGCGCTGGGGGCGGTCCGGGGTTTGATGTTGAAGGTGGCGGAACTCGGGGAGCTCAGGCCGCTGGCCGTCGCCTGCAGGGTGTACAACTGCCCGGCGGACGTAATGCCTAAATCGGTAAATTGGGCCAGGCCGTTGACAACGGTGACGGTCGCGGTCCCCATCAATCCACCGTTGCCGGGATTGCTTAAGATGGCCACCGTGACCTGGTCGGTACTGTCATTGGCCACCACATTGCCGAAGGCGTCTTCGACAGCCACAACCGGCTGGCGGGAAAATGGAAGCGAGTGATTGTTATCCGAAGGGCTGACCTTAAAGACCAGTTTCACCGGCGTGCCGTAGGAGAGGGTGCCGGTGGACCCGGAGGTCGCGTAAGAGGCATTATTCTGCGGCCCGCCGTTATAAATGTCGCTGCCGATGGAGGCGGACGCGGCTCCGGTGGTCTGGTTGCCGCCGCCGTACTGGGCCAGGGCCTGGGAAGACAAAGCAAGCCCCAAGAAAAATGCCCCCCAGGCAAAAATTTTCCTTAAGCCATGTCCGGTCTTCATGTTTAAACGCTTGTTTTCTTTAGACATGCAATCTATTTTGTGTTTCTAAATCCTAACTCGCACTGCGTCCCAAACGCCCGCCCTGGAAAACCCCGCAGCTGGGGTCATAACGTTCCACGCATCCCTGGGAATCCGGGTCTTTCACCGCAAAGGTGCGCGCGGAGGTTGCAAACACGGTTGAATTCGGCGATTGAAAATCACCGCCCCTGTAGCCGATGCCCAAGGTGCCGTCCACCCCGTTGGCATTATTGCCCATGTCAATGCCCGGCCAGTCGCTGTTGGGGGCAAAGCCCATGGCGGTCAGACGGCCTGTTCCGTTGCTGCCCTGAAAATTCAGTGCTTCCGGCCGGCCGGCCGAAACCACGGGCATGGCCAGATTGCCGGAGAGTTCCATATTGCCGTAAAACCCGGCGCCGGAACTGATCCGGGGATTGGACGAGGTGGTGCTGGCCGCGAAAATGCCGGCGCGCAAAGGCCCGCTTTGGCCCGCGGCCATGCCGCCGGCGCGGCCGTCACCCGAGCTCCAGGCCAGGGCATTGCTGTTGATATTGGCGGTATCGCTTAACATCTCTGCCCCGTTTTCATCGCCGTTGGGCACAATGTCGCCGGGACTGGGCGCAGTAAAGGACGTGGTGCCCCACACAAATTCGCCGGGCACCGCGGGATTGTCCGCCCCGCGGGCCGCTTTCTCATATTCCAGTTCCGTGACCGGGCGCAAAGCCGCCCACGCGGCATAGGCCGCCACATCGGGCCAGGACACAAAGCTCACCGGACGGGCCGGCCTTAAGGTCACGGCCCTGGACGTGGGCACCGCGGCATTCCAAGAAATGGTGTTGCGGTTGACGACCGCTTGTGAATTTTTTCCGCCGGTCCTGGGATTGCCGGAGGTGATGTCCCGGTAAGGCTTGGCCGTGGGCGGCAGGGTGTTGAAGAAATCCACCCACTGCCCTTCGGTCAGCGCGTATTTCATCAAATAAAAGGCCCCGTACCCTTTTGGATAAGAAGCGGGGACCAAAAACGCGGAGCCGCTGGGAAATTCATCGCCGCCGGCCCCGGTATTTTGATAATAATACCCGCCGCTGGCCACATTGGAGACCTGGAGGGCGTTTTCACTCTGGATATACCAGGGATTGCTCACCGTGCTGCCCTGCGTAAAGGCGTATTCCGTCGAGGTGTTGGGACTGCCGTCGCCCGCATAAAACGCGCCCTGCGGAATATAGACCATTTCAATGCCATAGATGGTATGCAGGGTGTTGGAAGCCTGGGCCACGTCCGCGGAAACACCGTCCAGGCCGTAGTTCCAGACAAACTGGATCCCGGTCAGATTGATACTGCCCACGGCCTGCCCTGATCTTTGCACAAAGAAACCCTTTTGGTCCGAAGGCACAAAGATCTCGAATTGATTTTGAAACTGGGCCGGTATGGAAAAGCCCGGAGGATTCACGCCCGCGCCGGCCATGGACGCGTGTTTCCAGGTGACCCCGCCGTCGGTTGAGTATTTCATGAACATCCAGACCGCATCGTAATTGGTTTGATTGCGCCAGCTGTTGTCCTGTTTCAAGTTAAAGGTAAAGGTAATGGTGTTGGTGGCTGTATTGGCGCCGGCCTCATCCAGATTGCTCAATTGCAGATTGCTGGCAAAAGCCATCGCAGATGAGATCATCAGCAAGACAGCCGCGGCCAAAAGCGTTGTCCAGCGGACGGACGGCCTTGGAAGGGACCGCTTCGGGCTTCGCCCACGCCATGAATCCAAATTTAAATTAATTTCCGTCATAAGTCCTGACTCCGCGCCCCCCATACGTATTTAAGGCCGCCGTATCGGTCCGGGCTGCTTCCGAGCGGTCGGCAATGGAAAGCAGATTGGCATTGTCCGCCCATGATCCGCCGCGGAAACCCGATCCCGCGGCCCCGTCGACGCCATTTTGGGGCTGGGCATCGATGCCCGGCCAATCCGTATTGGTGGCATTGCCTTCGAATCCCGCCGCTGTATTGAGCACTCCATTGCCTTCGCTTCCGGTAAACACCAATCCCGCGTTATCACCGATGGTTACGACCCTTTCTTTCACATTGCCGGCCAAATCCATGACACCGTAGTAGGAAGCGCCGGAGCCTGTCCGGCTTGATCCTGCTGCCGCAAAAATACCGCCGCGCAAAGGCCCTTGATTGAATCCCGCGCCCTGGTTCGCGTCGCCTCCGGTCAAGCTCGCATTGCCGTAATGCGCGTTGGCATTATTGGGCGAGGTGATGGTCTCGGTGCCGTCTTCCGCTGTGCCGCTGATCGCCGCGGCGCCCGCGACGGTTTGATTGCCCCAGACATATTCTCCGGTGTTCGGCTGAAGCGGCCCCCGGGACATCTTTTCAAATTCCAGCTCGGTCACAGGACGCAGAGCATCCCACGCCAAAAACGCGGCCAAATCCATCCAGCTTAAATAGCCCAGCGCACGGGAAGGCCTTAAGGTCGAACACACCAGGGGCGTGCCGATACAGCTTAAGGTATTGCGGTAAATCACACTGCCGGAATTTTTGTGATTGCTGTCGTCCAAATCCCGGTTGACCCGGGCCGCGGCAGGCAGGGCATTGAAAAATTCCACCCATTGGCCTTCATTGATCTCATATTTCATGGCGTAAAAAGCCTTAAATCCTTTAGGGAAGGCGGCCGGGACCGTAAAGGACGATCCGGTGGCGAATTCTCCGGGATTATTGGCCGAGACATATTGATAGCCGCCTGAAGTCGCGTTGGTCACAGGGATCGGGTTTTCGCTGGCAATGCTCCAGGGCGTACTGTCACCGCTGCCGCTATTTAAGGAAGCGGTGCTGGTGTTGTAGTCACCCGCGTAAAACGCGCCTTGGGGAATAAACACCATTTCCACGCCGAAAACGCTCGCGTAGATCTGGTCCGTGTCATTAAACCCGCAATTCTGGTAATTCACGGTCAGCTGCACGTTTTGGGTAGTGATGTCCCCCACAAATCCGGTATTGGAAGGCTGCACAAAGGCGCCCGCGGCATCCTGCGGAACGTAGATTTGAAGATTGGGGCCGCTGCCGGCCGAGGTCCCGGCCGGGTTTGTCCCCGTGCCCGTGATTTGGCAGAGCACCTTGTCCGTCGGAGAGACCGCGGCGTTGTTCAGGCGCACGGTGAGCCAGGCCGCGTCGAAATTGATCTTGTTGCGCCAGGAATTCTGCCAGCTGACGTTAAAGGAGACCACCACCGTCTTGGCGCTGGGGTCGCGGGAGCCCAGGGCCACGTTGGTGACCGACAGATTATTCGCATAGATGGGGGTGCTGATCAGTGACGCTAAGGCGAAAACCAGCCCTATTTTTCCGAAATGTTCGGTCATAAAATGCGATACTAACGCGTTAAATTAAAGTTCCCGTCGCTTTTGTCCAGCAAGGAATCGATTTTGCTGCGCAATGAGAATTTAGCCTCTATGATTTTCTCCTTGATCGCGTTCGCATCCGGCGCGTCCGGCTTCAAATACAGATACCACTGGTAGTGCTTGAGCGCCGTCTCCTGGTCGCCCAAATATTCTCCGCTGACAAAGGCCAGGTTATAATGCGTGTCCGGGTCATTGGGGGTCAAATCCACGGCCTGGTAGTATTCCACCACGGCCCTCTGGTATTCCCCGCGCTCAAAGTAAATATTGCCCATGTTGTAATGGGCCTTGGCCAGCTCCACCCGGAAATTCGCGTCCTGGGGGTCTATGTCCCCGCTCTTGGAGAGCAGTTCGTTGGTCTTGGCTTCCAGTTCCTGGGTGGTCTGCTGGCTCTCCTCCTCGGTGAGTTCTTTTTTCGCGGCCTCATCCTGCTGGGCAGAGAGCCTGCCGGCCAGATCCTGCATGCGCTTCTGGTAATCGGCGTCCTTTTCCGCCAGCATACTGCGGATGTCCTGGATCTCCTCGGTGTATTTCTTGTTGAGGTTTTCCACGCGGCGGATTTCTTTGACAAATTCCTCCCTCTCCGCCTGCGCTTCATCCGGGTTGGCACCGACGGTCTGCGTGGGCGGCAAGTCCGAAGGCGTGTCCTGGGCCCAGGCGGGCCGCGCCGGCACCACGGCCAGGGCAAAAAGCAGGGCCGCGCCCATGTGCAGGAACATCATCAGCTGGTTTGTCTTGGTTAGAAATCCTTTGCGTAGTTGACCCATAATTGATCTCCGTCCTTGGGATTATTTGGATTCGATACCCGCCGCTGTTAAAGGAGCAGGATGGTTCAGTTGCATGCTTTCGTTGTATGTTTTGGGGCCCTTGATGGTGCCCCTGGATTTTTCGTAATTTTCCGTGCCCTTGACGATGTGCGGCGTGATCAGGATCACGATTTCGGTGTTGGTCATCTGGTCCGCGGTGCGGCTGAAGGCCCCGCCGATCAAGGGGATGTCCATCAGGCCCGGGATGCCCCTCTTGGTATGCACCTTGTCCTGGTTTCTTAGGCCGGCCATGATGATGGTCTGGCCGTCCTTGACCATCACCGAGGTCTCCACCTCCGTCTTGTTCACCTGCGGGATGGTCGAGCCTTCGGCGGACTTGATGGTGGCCACCACATTGGAGATTTCCGGCGTCAGTTTCATGGTCACCATGCCTTCATCATTGATGGTGGGCACCACCGCCAGCTTCAGGCCCACGTCGACAAAGCGCACATCATCCGAGGTGATGGCGTTCTGGCCCGTGCCGTTGGTGGTGGCCACGATATAGGGCACGGTATCGCCGATGTGGATCTTGGCCTCCTCATTGTTGGTGACTAAAATTTGGGGCGTTGAGAGGATCTTGGTGTCGCTGACCTGCTGCAGGGCGCGGATGGCCGCGGTGAATTCATTGCTGTTGAAATTCCCCACCGCGATGCGGCCGAAATTATTGGCCAGATTGTCCCCTGAAGTGCCTCCCTTGACCGCCGCGTTTAAGATGGCCTCACCCAGCGGATTGCTGGAAAGGCTGGCCTGGGGGGTCCCGTTGCTGGTGATGGGCCCGGTGATGTCCACGCCGACGTCAAAGGTGGGGTTGATGACGATCTGCAGGACCCTGGCCTCGATCAGGACCTCCTTGGTGGCCAAGTCCAGGGAGCGGATGATCTTTTCCACCTCATCGCGGCGGCCCGGGAACACGCGGACCAAAAGCTGGTTGGAACGCTCATCCGCGGTGATGGTGCCCACGGCCTTGGCGTCGATGCGGGTGCGCAGCTTCTCGGCCACCACGTCGGCCTTGGCGTATTTCAGGTCAAAGACCATGGTGTCCAGCGGCTGTTCCATCTGCGCGATGGCCTTTTTCATCAGCAGGATGGACTGGTGGGTGTCGACCAAGACCACCGACCCGGTGTCTTCGTCGATGATGATCTTGCCGCGGTTGCTGCGCATATTGTCCAGGGCGGCCAGCACATAGCTCGGCTTGGCGTACTGCAGGTGCACGATGCTCACCTCGGTCTTGTCGGAAAACTGCTTGCCGTACATCCCCTCATACTCGCCCGAGGTCATCACCTGCACGATGTCATCGTCGATATGGTAGGCCAGCTTGTTGGAGATGATCACGATGTCCAGGGCGTCCTTGATCGCCACATCGTGCAGCAGCACGGTGCCGCGGCCTTCCACCGAGGGCGAGATGATCACGTTGAACTCGCCCTTCTGGGCGAGGAACTTGATCACGTCCACGACGTTCATGTCGCGCACGTCCAGCGTGATCTTGCGGGCCATCCTTTCTGTGAGAGAGTCTTTGGGCTCGGTCATCATGATCGGCTGGATGGCTTGGCCCTGGTCATCATTTTGCGCGAGCGCAAAAGGCCTGCAGGCGATGAGGCCTGCGAGGCCAACCAATGTAAACAGCAGGAACGTGAGTATAGGATTGGGTCGGCTCATAACTTTATTGTCGTCTCCTCATTTTCGTGACTGAAGACCGCTCTATCCGTATAGATGGCCTTGACAGTGACGCCTTCTAATTGTTCACCTTGCTTCAAAAAGAAAGTTTCGTGTTTGCGGGTGTCTTCGATCATGATGGTGGCGGTCTCCGGCATATCCAGCCAGGCCACCCCGACGAGCTTGTACTTGGACATCAACTGCATCAGTCCCTGGATCGCCGCTTTCTTGACGGCCTTGGGCACATAGGGACGGAAAATATTCCGCTCATTGATCTTGCGCAGGTAATAATCGAGGCCGGGAGCAGTGGGCAGCGCTTTGTCGGAGAGGGCCATGGGCATTCTGGAATCAGGCGGGAAGGTCACCGCCTCATTGAGCAGAGACACTCCAGAGCGCCACTCCAGGATCAGGGCGCCCAGGCAAAGGAAAATCGCCAGAAACAGCAGGGCGTTTAAGGTACCGACGGTAAAGGTGAACTTGAAGGGCTTGGCTGGAGAGGCAAGCGATGGGGACTTGGCCGCGCCGGAGGGCGCGGACTTTTGCATCATCTTTAATAACTTTTCTTCCGCGGTTTCTTTAGGCATAGGGATAAAACCGTCTTTGCTGGGGCGTTGGGTTCATTTGACTTTAAATATAATATCCGCAATTTGTTACGATCTTTTTATATTATCCTTATCATATTAACATAGGGCAAAACGGGTTCAAGAGATTAATCAATTATTTTTATGTTTTTTTCGCCCAAAAAGTCAAAATTCCCGTCGAGAAACCAAGCATGCGCGCAAAGGCCCTGAGCCATGACACCATTCCAAAAAATATCGCGTCGAAAAAATTTTGCATCATCCAAAGCGCCGCGATGATCTCAAAAATCAAAAAAAACAAGAGCAAAGGCAGGGCCGCGGCGCTCAAACCCATCAGGCCGAGCGGACTTAGCGCCAAACACAGCAGGCAGGCCGCGGACCAAGGCAGCTCCAGCATGTCCTTCCAAAAGGTGTAATCATCCCCCTGCATCATCTGCGGATGGTCTTGGTACATCTTCACGCGCCAGAAGCCGTGCCTAAACTGCTCCTTGAGGTATTTGCACACCCTGGCTGTGTGAAAATGGTTCACCAGGGCCCTGCGCTGGAAAAAAATCCGCCAGCCGGCCGCGATGACTTTGTAGCTTAGATCATTGTCCTCTCCGCTGGCCAAGCGGTAGCCCGTGTTAAAGCCCCCCACCGCTTCAAAGACTTTTTTTTGGATGCAGACATTGTAGGAGCCGAAGGATTGGGGGAATTCCGGCATCAGATGGCGGTGGCGCCAGCGGATTTCCTTGTCGATGCAGCGCGCAAGCTGGCTTTCGGGATTGGCGATGCCGTAGCTTCCGGCCACGGCGCCCACATGGGACTGGCTGAAACCTGCCATGAGCTGGGAAATCCAGTCTTCATGGGGCAGGCAGTCGGAATCCGTAAAAGCCAGATACCCGCCCCTGGCCAGCCGGGCGCCGTGATTGCGGGCCGCAGCCGGGCCGGCATTGTCCTGGCGGGCGTATTTGACCAGCGCAAAACTCCGCACCACTTCAGGGGTTTCATCGCTGGACCCGTCATCAATGACAATCACTTCATAAGGCTGGAAACAATTTTGGCGGGATAAAGCTTCAAGCGTTCTGCCGATGGTGGCCGCGGCATTGTAGGCGGGAACGATCACACTGACGGAAACAGGGCTTATTTCCAGCTCCAATCTATTATAGCAATGTCATTCCCGCGAAAGCGGGGATCCAGTAAAACGTCTTATGAGGCCATTGTGTTTCCCGAGCAGGCAATAGAAGGCCGTTTTGGATTGGTCCGCCTGCGTCACCTTGCGGCGGCAAAACGGCCTGGGCATTAGCGAGCCGCGCCGCTGGAGCGCGGCGAGCGGCCTGCGAGGGAAATACAATGGCCTCATAAGACGCGCTATCTTCGTCACGCAATGATAAGCAATCTATTTTTCGAATTTGTCCTTTATTTTTTTTAATTCCAATTCCAACAAGGCGATTTTTTGCGCCATGGCGTCGTTGCGGCTGTTTTGCTGGCACAAAAACACCGTCAACAGAAGGCTTAAGAACACAAAAACGCAAAACAGCGTGAAAAAGATGAAATTGCTGGGCAGTTCAAATCCGAGCCAGGCGGCCAGCACAAAGAGCACCTTGTAAAACACCGCAAAAAAAATGCCGCCCGCGGATACCAGCAGCCAGGCCACCGCGTATTTGAAGGTCAGGCGCCTGCGCCGCACCAGATCGATCACGAACAAAAACACCGCCAGCGAAACCAGCAGGGCCACGATGTGGATGTTCATTGTCCCGCCTCCTTAGAAGACAAGCCGCTAGGGATGGATCACGCGCAGCAAAATCGCCAGGGTCACCTTGGCCATGTAATACAAGGTCTTGAAATACCGGATGGAACTGCTGCCCTGCTCTCTGGCGCGCATCTTCACCGGCAATTCCAGGATGCGGGCGCCGGCCTGATGGGCCACCACAATGGCCTCCGGCTCCGGAAAATCCTGGGGATAATAATCGGCAAACAGGGCGATTGTGTTCCGGTTAAAGGCCCTGAATCCTGATGTCGGGTCATTGATCCTGACCCCGGTCAGGGTATTGATCAAATGCACGAAGAAATTGATCCCCACCCTGCGGCTAAAGGAAGATTGAAAGCCTGCTTTTTCCAGAAAACGGCTGCCAATGACCATTTCCGCCTCGTCCTTCAAAATTGGATTGAGGATCTTCTCGAGGTAGGCGGGATCATGCTGTCCGTCCCCGTCGATCTGGACCGCGGCTTCATAGCCGTGCGTCCGGGCGTATTGAAACCCGGTCTGCACAGCAGCGCCGATCCCCAGATTAAACGGCAGGGACAGCACCAGGGCGCCGGCCTCAAGCGCCTCCTGGGCCGTGTCATCTAAAGAACCGTCATTGATGACTAAAATGTCCACGTTCCCCTGCTGCCTGATCTGGCGGACCGTGCGGCCGATATTGCCGCTTTCGTTGTACGCCGGGACTATGGCCAGGATTTTAGGCCCATCCATCATTGTCAATCTCCTTTAACCGCTAAGACTAAAATCCAAGGACTCACTCCCCAGAA
This sequence comes from uncultured Planctomycetales bacterium, assembly GCA_964483785.1. Taxonomy (GTDB): domain Bacteria; phylum Omnitrophota; class Gorgyraeia; order Zapsychrales; family Fredricksoniimonadaceae; genus JABDGZ01. The sequence goes on along the minus strand of CAZACW010000020.1, from coordinate 22,279 downwards.
TAATCACAACGCCCCCTTTGAGCGCAGGGTCTTCCTGGATATCAAGGCTCGCCGCAGCGAATTTTTTGCGGCAAATCGATTCGATTTGCTCCATCAAGGCTGCGCTGATCTTCGAGGCTGAGCGTATCCGGATTTCCTTGATCTGCGGCGCATCCGGGCAGGATTCCAGTTTGTCCAGGGCCGCCCGGATCAATTCCCTGTCCCACACCTTCTTAAGGACAAAAACCACCACGGCCGTAAAGGCGCATTGGATGGCAAGTAGGATCAAAATAGTAAACATGGCTGTTGCCGTAGACTACTTGTTTTGCATGGCGATCACCGCGGCCGCCAGGTTGATCAGGCCGTCCTTGGGCGCGCCGCTGATCACCTTGTCCGGCGTAATGCCGTCAAAACCAAAGACATGGCCGTCGGGATAATACCCGCGGGCCTTGACTAAGGCGATCATGGAGCCGTCGCCCATGGGAAACATGCTCTTAAGCAGGATCTGGCCGGCGGTATTGACCCCCAGGACCACGGCGCGCTTCCTAAACTGCATGATGCCGGTAAACAGTTCCGCGGCTGAGCCGGTATTGTCATCGACCAGGATGATGATGGGCCCGCCGAATTTTTCCCGGGGGTCAAAGACCGGAACACTCAAATCCGCCTTGGGCGCGTTGCGCTGCTGAAAATAGGCGAATTCTTCCCCGCCCTGCAGGAAAAATCCGGAGATGGCCTCGGCAGCCAGGGGCGGGCCGCCGGGATTGCCCCTGAAATCCAGCACCAGGCCCTTGGGGTTCTGCGCCTCGATGATCTGCAGGAAATGCTCCATGTCCGGCCCGGTCATCTGGTCGAAATGGGTCACCTCCAGGCAGAACACGCCGCTGACCTGCACCGGGCGCAGGAACACGGTCTGCTTGAAATACTCCTTGCTGATGACCTCGATGCTGGTTTCGGCCTTGGCAGCGCTTTTGAGATAGATCAAATGCACATGGGTGCCGGCCAGGGGTGTCAATTTGGCGGCGATGGCCTCCTGCGCCATGGGCTTGACCGGCGCGCCGTCGATCTTCAAGATCACGTCGTCCTCGCGCAGGCCCTTGTCATAGGCATCGGAATGGGGCTCCATGCGGGTCACGATAAAACCCAGGTCGTTCTTTTGGCCTTCAATCCCTAAATCGATCTTCTCCCCCAGCGCGTCATGCTTGAATTCCACCGCGGGTTTGGGCGGATAAAATTGGGTAAAGCGGTCGTCCTTGGACCTTAAAGCATCGACCAGATACCAGGCACTGCGCCAGCGCACATAATCATTGCTTTTGCCCTCGCCTTTAAGCTGGGCATAGATGTTTTTCTTGAATTTTTCCAGGAAATGGTCAAAGGTTTTGCGGTCCGGGGCCAGATAATAATTGTCTGTGAAAATTTGAAAGACTTTTTCGAAATACTGCGCGTATTCTTTGAAATCCTGGGCTTGAAGATCATTTTGGGAAAGCGCTGGGGAAGGACGGGCAAGGACAAAAATACTCAAAAAGAAAAACAAAAGCCAAACGCATTTCGATGACATGAATTTATATTACCAAAACTATATAAATAATCATCAACTATCCAAAAAATTTGTATTTGTTTAGCTTTTTGAGAGAATTTTGTCATTCTTAAGGAGCGTAGCGACGAAGAATCCGTTGGATGTCTTAAGATCCTTCGGCTTCGCCTCAGGATGACATCGTCGAAGCCCTCAGAAAGCTAAACAATTACAAAAATTTTTGAGCAGGGACAACTCCTTTGGGCTTGGTTTTTGGTTTGACAAAGCATCAAAAGCCTTGGCCAGGTTTTTTTTGAAAGCGCCGGGGTCCAAGGCAATGTTGGCGACAAAATCCAGATGGGAACGCATTTGGCGGTACTCCGGCATTTGCCTGGGCATCTTCAGGTATCTGCTGATCAGGGAAAGGTCAAAATCATAAAGCAGTGTGCCGTGATGCAGGATGTAATTTTTGCCGCGGCGCTGGGCATTTCCGGAAAATTTTTTCTCGCCGGGCCCAGCGGCCAGGTCTGACAAGGGCTTGAAGAAGGCTTTCACCCCGTCAAGCTCCAAGGCTTCGATGATTTTGGCGCTGATCCAGGCGTAGGACCTTCTCAAATCGCCGATATGTGGGCTTCTGTGTTTAGACAGAACAAGGGTAAAATTCAGGCATCCCGGACCCTGGACCACGGTGCCTCCGCCGGAACTGCGCCTTAATACCGGCACCTCATCCTGCCTGGCCCGGGCTGAATCCACATCCTCGTCTTCCCGGCTGATCTTGCCCAGAACAATAAAAACTTTAGGAGATTCCCAAAAGCGCAAAAATTCGCCGCCCCCCTGTTTTTCCGCCATATGAAACAGCACTTCATCGTAGGCGATATTTTCCCGGGGTGTTGCGAAGCTGATGTCTCTAAGCTGCATCTGTACTCTGCGCTGAGCCAAAGTAATTGGTTTTCACGTCCCGCGCGGCCTTCACTTCATCCGGCCGGGTGATGGGCATGGTTTGGGGCAGGTCCTTGAAGGCGGCCGGGTTGGACTGAGACAATGCGTCCGCCTCGATCATCTTGGCGATAAAGAAATCCATGGTCTGTTTGGACTCGGTTTCCGTGGGCTCGATCATGATGGCCTCGGGCACGCTGATGGGGAAATACACCGTCGGAGGATGGATCCCCTGATCGATGAGAAACTTGGCGATGTCAATGGCATGCACCCCGCGCTCGGCCTGCAGGGAGGCGGAAAAGACGCTTTCATGCATGCAGATGCGGTCGAAACAGATTTGATAATAAGGCTCCAGTTTTTTCATGATGTAATTGGCGTTCAAGACCGCATGATCGGTGGTTGCCATCAAGCCTTCCTTGCCCAGCATCAGCATATAGGCATAGGCCCGCACCAATAAACCGAAATTGCCGTAAAAGGAAGCGATGTAACCGATGGATTGGCTGTAATTGTAATCCAGGGCATAGACGCCGTCTTGGCGCTTGATGACCCGGGAAACAGGCAAAAAGGGTACCAGCTTCGCATTGACCCCGACGGGCCCTGCCCCCGGGCCGCCGCCGCCGTGCGGGGTGGTAAAGGTCTTATGGGTATTGATATGCATCACGTCAAAGCCCAGATCTGCGGGCCGGCATCTGCCTAAGACCGCGTTTAAATTGGCGCCGTCATAATACAGGATGCCGTCCACGGCATGGATGATCTCGGCGATTTCACGGATATTGCCTTCAAAAACGCCGTAGGTGCTGGGCACGGTCATCATCAGGCCCGCGGTTTCTGCGTTGACCGCGGCCTTCAGGGCCTCAAGGTCCATGCCGCCGTCCTTGTTGGAAGGGATGGCAATGGTTTCATAGCCGGCCACGGCTGCCGAGGCCGGGTTGGTGCCGTGCGCGGAATCCGGGATGATCACATATTTTTTTTGCGTGTTGCCCTTGGATTTGTGATAGGCGGCCATGAGCATGATGCCGGTCAATTCTCCGTGCGCGCCGGCCAAGGGCTGCAGGGTGAAGGCTGAAAAGCCGGTCATGGCGCACATCCACTGTTCCAGCTCGTATAAAATCTGCAGGGCGCCCTGCGTCCATTCTTCCCCGCCGGAAAGCTGGGCCAGGAGCGGATGCAGGTCTGTAAAGCCTGCGAGGCGGGCCAGGGCCTCGGTGAATTTGGGATTGTATTTCATGGTGCAGGAGCCCAGCGGATAAAAATGCGTGTCGATGGAGAAATTCTTCTGCGAGAGGCGCGTGTAATGGCGCACCACGTCAAGCTCAGAGACCTCGGGCCAGGGCGTATCTTCGGTGCGGGCGTAGGATGCCGGCACCTGGGCCTGCACGGGCACATCCGAAGGCCCGAACTCAAAGCCCTTACGGCCAGGCACTGATTTTTCAAAAATTAATTCCATATGCCGAACTCAACCATCACAACCCCGGGGGTTGTGATGGTCTGGTGTTAACTTAAGACTTCATTGAGAGCCTTTGCATAGCGGTCGATCTCGTCCTTGGTCCGCTTCTCCGTGACCGCCACCAGCAGATATTTTTCCATGCCGGGATAATAGCGGCCCAGGGCAAAGCCCGCGGCAAAGCCCTTCTTCATCATGGCTGCGATCACCTGCGAGGCATCCATAGGCAGATGCACCGTAAATTCGTTGAAGGTCGGCGATGAACGCTTCACCTCAACACCCTTGATCTTGGCCAATTGCTGTTTGGCGTACTCGGCCTTGTCCAAATTCAGCTGGGCCATCTGCTTAAGGCCCTGTTTACCCACCAAACTCATAAACACCGCGGCCTGAAGGGCGCACAAGGACACATTCGTGCAGATATTCGACGTGGCTTTTTCCCGGCGGATATGCTGTTCGCGCGCCTGCAGGGTGTTGACGAAACAGCGCCTGCCCTTGGCATCCACGGTCTCGCCCACGATGCGGCCGGGCATTTTGCGGATGAATTTTTTCTTGGCGCAGATGAATCCCAGATAAGGCCCGCCGAAATTAAGCGGCAGCCCTAAGGACTGCCCCTCTCCAGTCACGATGTCCGCATCCATGGCCGCCGGTGTTTTCAACAAGCCCAAGGCAATGGGATAGACGCTGACAATGCTTAAGGCCCCGGCGCTGTGCGCCCGGCCGATGATGTCGGTGAAATCATCGATGGCGCCGAAAAAATTGGGGTTTTGCAGGATCACGGCCGCGGTGTCCTTATCCAGCAGGCGGAAAATCGCCTCCCGGCTGCTTTGGCCGTGCACCACGGGCGTTTCTTCAAACTGAAAGGAAAGATGGTGCGTGTAGGTCTTTAAAATTTTGCGGTAAATGGGGCTGACCCCGCCGTCGATGATCACCTTGCGGCGGCCGCTGACGCGGATGGCCATCATCATGGCCTCGTACAGGGCCGTGCCGCCGTCGTACAAGGAGGCGTTGGCCGCCTCCATGCCGGTCAGGGCGCAAATGGAGCTTTGATATTCAAACAGCGCCTGCAGGGTCCCTTGCGCGCATTCCGGCTGGTACGGCGTGTAGGCGGTGTAAAATTCGCCGCGCGCGGTCAGGGACGCAACCGCCGTCGGGATGTAATGGTCGTAAAAGCCGCCGCCCATGAAGGAGGTGACGTGCACATTGTTTTTCAGGGAAAGCCCTGTCACGCGGCGCATCACCTCAAATTCCGAGAGGCCCGCCGGCAGGTCAAAGGACCGCGGACGGTGCTGTGGCTTGATGTCCGCGAACAGGACATCGATCGACTCGACGCCGATGTCCTTGAGCATGTCCTGGACTTCTTGGGGCGTGTTGGTGATGTAAGGGTTCAACGCTGCATCCTAATGGGAGAGGGTGTCCAAATAATTGCGGTATTCTTCCGCGCTCATCAGATTGCTGCTTTCGTCCATGTCGCGCACTTCGATCTTGGCGATCCAACCCTTGCCGTAACAGTCCTTGTTGATGAGGCCCGGGGCGTCTTCCAGCTTGCGGTTGATCTCGACCACGCGGCCGCCCATGGGCGCGAAAATATCGCTGGCCGCCTTGACGGACTCGACGGAGACAAACTGCTCGAACTGCTCCACTTCGGCGTCCTCTTCGGGCAGTTCGACGTAGGTCACGTCGCCCAGGGCCTCCTGGGCGTAATCCGTGATGCCCATGGTGGCCACATTATCGTCGATGGAAACCCATTCATGCTCCTTGGTGTAAAACATCCCTTCTTCGATCTCCATACCCGTCTCCGAATTATGATTTCAAAGTCCCGTGTTGATAAAAAGGCCTTTGGGCGGTCTTGGCCTCGGCCCTGGTTTTCTCGTCCCCAAAAGAAATCCGTTCTCCGGCGGCAGGGCCCGGGGTTTTCAGAAAGCCGATGCCGATCCCCGCCTGCAGGGCGGGCGAAAAGGTGCCGCTGGTCACGGCGCCGATCTCTTTTCCCCCGGCGTCGAAAATCTTGTGCCCGGCCCGGGGGCTTTTGCGCGAGGCGCTGATAAAATACCCGATGCTGCGCGCCCGCGGCCTGGAGGCCAGGGCCTGCCGGCCGATGTAATCCTTATTGGCGTCGATGAATTTATCTAAGCCCGCTTCCCGGGGGGAAATCGTCTCATCCAATTCATGGCCGTAAAGGCTGTAGCACATCTCGATGCGCAGCACATCACGCACCCCCAATCCGGTAGGTTTTACTGTAGCATCACCCAAAAAAGTTTTCCAGATTTCTTTGCACTTTTCCCAGGGGCAGTAAATCTCATAGCCCAGCTCGCCGGTGTAGCCCGTGCGGCTGATCCAACAGGGAATGCCGGCCACGGCAAATGACCCGAATGTATAGTAGGATAATTTTTCGATGCCGGGCGCCAAAATTTTCAGCACATCGCGGGACCGCGGCCCCTGCAGGTCCAGTTTGGCTGTTTTGAAGGAAATGTCTTCGAACCTGGCCTTGGCGTTGAGCCGGGCGCGGAAATGGCGCGCATTTTTCTCTATATTAGCGGCATTGACCACGATCATCCATGCCTGCGGCCCCTGGCGGTAAACGATCAGATCATCGATGATCCCCCCTGCCTCATTGAGCATGGCCCCGTAGCGGCAGGTGTTGACAGGCATGTCCGTGACCGGCTGGGTGACGATGCGGTCCAAGCCGCATTCAGCCGCCTCCCCATGCACCAAAAACTCGCCCATGTGGGAGCAGTCAAACAGGGACACCGCGCGGCGGTTGTATTCCCATTCAGCCAGGATGCTTTCATACTGCAAGGGCATGTTCCAGCCGCCGAAGCCCACCATCTTGGCACCCAGGGCCGTGTGCTCCTCTGTTAAAGGTGTATTGTGCAAAAAAGTGTCCACGCTCATCGCTCCAAACTATATCCAGAAATGTTTTTGATGTAAAGCTAAAAATGAAGAGTATCCAGATGATCGAGTTTGAGGCGGGCCAGGGAATCGCCGTCGGCCATCAACGCGGCCATGGCATAGTCCTGCCGCGCCTTGGCCGGATCACCCAGGGCCAGATAAAGATCGCCCCGCGTGATCAAGGCATGGTAGGGATAAAGCGCCAGCCTGATCGCCTCGGAGTAATCCTGAAGGGCCTGCCGATACTGTTTAAAATGCAAATCAACGATGCCGCGGTTATTGTAGGCATTGTCATAGAAGGGATATAAGGCGATGATTTTATTAAAAATAGTCATGGCCATCTCATCGTTGCCCTTTTTCAAGTAAAGGGTGCCTAATTCATTGAGTAATCTAAGATCATACGGGTCTTCCTGGATGGATTTTTGAAAATCATCCTCGGCTTTGTCATAATTTTTCAAGGCCTCATAGCTGACGGCCCGGCGCTCATAGAGGCTTTTAAGGTCACGGTACAAGGGCAGGCCCTTGGTATACTCATCAACGGCCTTTTGATACTGTCCTTGCCGGTCATAGATCAGGCCCCGCTGAAAATAGATGCCGCCAAGCGACGCATCAGCCTCCTGGGCCTTCTTGAGCCAGTCCAGCGCCTGCCCGTCTTGGCGCATGGCCAAGAACACCGTCGAGCCCTGAAGATAGGCCAGGGCATTGGCCGGATTTAAGGCAATGGCCTTGTCAAAATCCTCGAGCGCATGGTCCAGGTCGCCTTTAAGCACATACAGCTGTCCCCGCCGGACATAGGCCATGTCATAGGCAGGGTCCAGGCGCAGGGCCCTGTCAAAATCGCTAAATGCCAGATAATAATCCTGCTCCTGCATCAGCGCCCTGCCCCTGTCGAAATAATTCTTCGCCGTGAAAGGGCCCTGATCAATGGCCCTGGTCAATCGGGCGTAATCCGTCCTGGGCCTGGCCGTATCATAAAGCGCTGAAGACAGATTTTCCTTGGCGATGATATTTTTAGGATCATGTTTGAGGGTCCAGCTCCAGAGGGTCAGATCATTGCGCCAAATAAAACATTGCCGGAAGCTCATCAGGCCCAGGACAACGGCCAGGGCCGCGGCCAAGACCTTCGTGTTGGACAAATACCGTCCCAGATAAAGGCAGAATCCCAGGGAAGGAAGATACATAAAACGGTCAGCCACGATATTATTGTCCTTAAAGTCAAAACGCCAAAAAATGAAAATCGTGGCCAGCCAAAACAGCGCCGCGAAGATCAATAAACGGTCTTTGCGGCGCAGATAGATCAAGGCCGCGAAGGCCAGGACCACGAGCACCGAGGTCCAATATGCGCTGTTGGCCAAGCTCATGGGCAAAGGCGGCGTGTAGGCGGGCAATAGAGGCGCAGGCCACAAAAACTTTTCCAGATACCAGGCCAGGGACCAGACCCCGACCAGCACGGAATGGGGCCCGATATCCGGATGGGGCGACAATTTCAACAAGGTGATGGCCGCAATGGGCAGGATCAGAACTGCAAAAGGTAATTTATCCATCACCATCATTTTCCCTGGACGCCTTTGATAATACCAGTCCAGCAGAAACAAGACCCACGGCAAGCTGACCGCCATGGGTTTGGCCAGGATGCTTAAAAATCCAAAGACAAGGCTCCAGGCATAATCCTTCCCTGACCTGCGCTGGATATAGGTCCCGTAATATTTCAGGCCCAAAAAATAAAACAGGACGCTTAAAACGTCCTTGCGTTCCGTGACCCAGGCCACGGACTCCACATGCATGGGATGAAGGGTAAAAAGCGCGGCCGCCATCCAGGCCTGCCAAGTCGTAAATTTTAAATCCAGGGCCCAATAATAAATCACCAGGCCGACGGCCGCGTGCAAAAACACATTGATCGCGTGGGCCACGCTGCCTGACAGCCCGAAGAGATGGTATTCCAGGTTAAAGGAGAGGACTGTTAAAGGTATATAGGTGTGATTGGGGGTCTGCTGGAAGAGATCAAGCAGATTGTTCCAGGACAGGCTGTAGACGAGGGGATTGGAACAAAAATGCTGGTAATCGTCCCAATTCAAATAGCCGAAATTCAAAACGGGACTAAAGGCCGCCAGCACCGCACCAACCAAGAATAATTGGGACACATTGAATTTTTTAAATATCTGTTGCCCTCTCATACGCATTAATTCAATGTGTCCCAATTTTAGAACGCGCCTGGAAGGACTCGAACCCTCAACCCTTAGTTCCGAAGTATAGTGCTCTACCTCGCAGGTAAATTTCCTAATTCTAACAACTCAATATCTTATAGTGACTTACGGAAACTTTTAAAAGACTTCTTTTAACCTAAAAAAAATGGTGTCCTAAAATTGTCCGGTTTGAACGCGACCTATTGTAAATATCCCTGATCCTTGCTACACTAATATAGTAGCTTAGACGAAAGGATGTTGATATGGGATTCCACTCCTCTTGGCAAGAACCAATCAAAATATCTAAACCTGAATTGTCTACAAATATTCTTGTGATATGTATTATCGCTCACATTATGTGTCCCCATGCTCCCGAAAAATATTTCGTCACGGATGACCATACTCCCTCCAGTGAATATCCCTTGGAAGATTCTCTAAGATTCACCACTATGGTCAGTTCGACTTCGCCTGCCTCTTCTAGCTTAAGCAATCCTATATGGCTTAGATAAACGCGCCTGGAAGGACTCGAACCCTCAACCCTTAGTTCCGAAGACTAATGCTCTATCCAGTTGAGCTACAGGCGCTTAAAATCCGTTACGACGTCGAAGCAATTGGGCCTTTTCCAGTTGAGCTACAGGCGCAGAATTACCACAACTTTAACAAACTTAATCTAGAAAAATTCAAGCCGCCCGTGTCGCTTCCTTAATTTTTTTCTAGAAAAGCGACCAGGCGCAGAATTTCCACCATATTTACAAAATGACCATCACAACCCCGGGGGTTGTGATGGTCCACATTTTAAGATTTAATACTTCTGATATTCGTAGGTCACAAAGAAACTGCCGTTGGTGACGCGGGCCACCTGGGCCTCCATTTCCCGGCTGTTTTTGGAGTCGATGAGCACGATCTCCCCCCGGGCATGGGCCAAGGACCCTGCATCCATGGACCTTAAGGTGGACAAAAAGTAGTTTTCTGCGATTTTGGGGACAATGATTTCCCAGCGGCCGAGGCTGTAATTGGTGCTTAAAAGCTCATTGATCAAAGACCGCATGGCCTCGGACGGCCCCAGGCCCTTGAAAATCACGGCCTCGGAATCTTTGAGCAGGCCCCGGGTCGGCGTGTACCAGACCTTGGCGTCATAGCGGCGCTCATAATAGGCCGCGATTTCGGAAGAGACTTTTTCGCCTACGATGACGACCCGCCTGTCCTGGGAATAGCCCAAATCCCCCCGCACCCCGGGCCCGCTGATACAGCCGCCCAGCCAAAAAAAACCGGGCAAGCTCAACACCATCAAGCCAAGAATGTTTTTAAAATCCATTGCTTTCAAGGGGCGGCCTCATATAATAAAGAGAAGGAGAAAAGGCGATGGCTTACAATGATTTTTTCAATCGGGTCAAGCAATGGGACAATCGCGCCGCCCAGTGGATGGGGCGCCATTTTTATATCATCTTGTTCGAGGTCATTCTGGGGATCATCTTCCTCTTTGCCTTCATCAACCTGATCAGGATCCTCAACACGGGCTTTAACATCCCCAAAAATGACATCACCGACCAGCTTCTGCTGTTTCAGTCCTTCAATACCATCCTGATCGTGATGCTGTTGATCCTGCTGTCCTTAGGGGTGCTCAACGTCATCAACAACAATTCCAGGCTGCGCAGTGTCCTGAAAAACATCGAATTCAACTTAAGCCGCCGCCGCTCCGATCAAAAGTCCCAGGACGGGACCTGACCCTCAAAAATATTCCTGGCACAATTCCTTGACGCTGTTGACGATCCTGTCCTTGATCTGCACCGGGGTCTTGATCGCGATCGCCTCTTCCTTCTTTTTCAGATAATGCATGCGGCCAAGGCCGATGCTGGCCGCGTACACCGAGGCATTGTTCAGGCCCGGGGTCGCAGCACCCATGCGCACCGTGGTGTTGATGCGCTCCTCGATGCGCTCCATGGCGCCGGTGAGCAGGGCGCCGCCGCCGGTCATCACGATCCCGCGGTTAAGATGATGAAACAGATAGGAACCCTTGACCACGGTTTCAAGATGGGTGAGGAAATTCTCGATTTCCCAGTTCACCGCCGCGCAGACAGCTTCGCGGCGTACCGGGATAAAACCTTTCTCGCGCTTGACTAAAATCTCGCCGGGGACCTCCTGAGGGCCGGCCTGGCCGGCCACCGCATGGGATTTCTTGATCTCCTCGGCCAAATCCACGGTCAGGCTCAGGCGTTCGGCGATGCTCTGGGTCACATAATGGCCGCCCCAGGGGATAAACTGAATATCGCCGACGATGCCGTTCTTGAAAAAAATCACGGAAGTGATGTGGGCGCCGATGTCGACCAGGGCGCAGCCGGCCTCGCGGTCGATGCCGTCCACCGCCACGTCGCTGGCGGCATAGCCGCTGAAGGCCACGGAATTGACCTCATACCCGGCCTGGTGCACGGCCTTGGTGAGATTGCGCACGCGCGAGGCCTGGGCGGTGAGCAGTAAAAGGCTGGTCTCGATTTTGCGGCCGATCAGGCCCGCGGGGTTGATTGAGGTGTTGATATCATCCACCTTGTACCATTGCGGAAAATCATGCACCACCTCTTCATCAATATTGACCCCGAGCAGTTTGGCCTGGGCCACCACCCGCCTTAAGTCGAATTTGGAAATCACCTTGGTGCCGCTGTCCACCAACGGCAGTACCGCAGAACTGCGGCGGGCCGTCAAAAAACTGCCGCTGATCCCCAATTGCACGGCGTGGACCCGGATGCCTGTTTTCTGGGTCACCCCCTGCACGGTGCGCTGAATGCATTCGGCCAGTTCCGTGATATCGCTGATGGAAGCGCCTTTAAAGCCCAGGGCCCTGGTCTCAAAAACGCCCAGCAAATCCAAATTCTCCTCGTCCCTGGCGCGGACCATGCTGGCCTTCATGGTGTGCGTGCCCAGGTCCAGGCCGCAGAAATACTGGAGCTGGTCCATTTTTTTGAACATCACACGGCTCCCAAATTATCGGCGATCACCGGTTCTTTGAACCTCAAATCGATGTACTTCACCTTGTTCAGGTCGATTTTGTTGGAGGAGATCAGCATCTGCAACATCTCTATCTTATCCTGTGTGTCGTCCTGGTCAAGGATTACGTGCATATTTTCCCCCACCTGCACATCGATTTTGGAAAGATTGCCGGCCTGCACGGAAAGGATGCGCCAGCGGCTCAATACCGCAGAACCCCGAAAATCATTGAGAATGTCCACCACCTTGGCCAGCTGGATGCCGCGCGTGCGCCCTCCCAAAAAGAGCCAATGATGCTCCATCGGCAGGCCCATGACCTGCGGCACGGCCGCAGGCTGGGCGGTGTAATACATCGCCACCCCCTCGGTGTCCAGCTGGAGGTATTTTCTCTTGTAAAAAATCTGCATCAAGGCCTCGCGCTTTTTGGCCAGGATGAGGACCCTATCCGGCAGCTGGCGCACCACGCGCAGCTGGGCCATATAAGGGTAGCGCTGTGCGATCTCATCCTGCAATTTCCTAAGATCGATCTTGAAAATATTGCGGCCTTTCAGGTCATTCAGGGAGCGCAGGTCGATGAACTGGATGGAACGGTCGATCATCACGTCCTTGACCGCGAACAAGGGCGAGGCCAGCAGGTATTCGCGGGCATTGACATAGGCTGTAAACAACACAAAGCCGATGAACAAAAAAACAATCGCGCGGATCACCGCGATGGTGGAAACATTAACTCCGGATTTTTTGGGCATAGGCCAGATCCAGCAATTTTTCACAGACCTGCACAAAACTGTAGCCGGCTTCACGCGCCGCCTTAGGGAAAAGGCTTGTTCCCGTAAAGCCCGGGATGGTGTTGATCTCCAGGACAAACGGCTTGTCGTTTTCATCCAGACGCAAATCGACCCTGGCAAAGCCTTCGCACCCCAAGGCATGGTACGCCCTTAAGGAGAGCTCCTTGATTTTGCGCGTCAAAGGCTCTGCCAAAGGGGCCGGGCAAAGGTATTCCGAGGCCCCTTTCTGGTATTTGGCATTGAAGCTGAAAAAATGGGCGCGCGGCCGGATCTCGACCAAGGGCAGGGCCTCCTGGTCAAAAATCCCGGCGGTCAATTCACGGCCCTTGACATAGGCCTCAATGATGACCTGCGGCCCGAAGCTCAGGGCGTTTTTTAAGGCCGGCTCCCATTCCGAGGGATGGCGCACGATATGCACGCCGATGCTCGAGCCTTCGCAGGCGGGCTTGATCACCAGGGGGGTTGATTTGATATGGTCCCAGGCGGTCTTAAAGTCCATGTTCTTGCCGTCGGTGATAAAATAATTCGCCGGCACCGGCAGGCCCGCGGCCTGCAGGGTCTTTTGGGTCAGGATCTTATTAAAGGCCAATTGGCTGGCCTTGACCCCGGAGCCGGTGTAAGGGACCTCCAGCTTTTCCAAGATCCCCTGGATCAGGCCGTCCTCGCCCAAATGGCCGTGCAGGGCGATAAAGGCCACATCCAAAGGCACGGCCTTAAGCTGGTGGATGATCTTGGCCGTATCATCCGCCGTGATGTCGAGGGGGCAGACGCGATGGCCTTCCTGGGCCAGGGCCTCGGCCACGGCCTGGCCCGAGCGCAGGGAGATTTCCCTTTCCGAGGAATAACCTCCCATCAGCACACCGATGGTTCCGTACGAAGAACGGTTCATGATTTATGCTACCTTCAGGCCCTTGGCCTCGCCGGCGCCGATCAATTGCTTGACCAGCTCATCGGAGAGATGATAAATGTCCCCGGCGCCTAAAAAAATCACCATATCGCCGGGCTGGACATAATCTTTCAGGTGCCTGACTATCTCCTCTTTTTTTAAAAAGATGACCTTGGCTCCCAAGGTCTGCTGCAATTTGTCCAGCAGGGCCTTGATCCCCACCCCTTCGCTGATTTTCTCGCTGGCCTCATAAATGTCGGTCAAAATCAATTCATCGCTCAAGGCCAGGTGTTCGGCGAATTCGTTCAAAAGAAATTTGGTCCTGGAATAGCGGTGGGGCTGAAACACGGTGATGAGGCGTCTGGGCGCAAAGAGCCGCGCGGCCTTGAGTGTGGCCGCGATCTCCGTGGGATGATGGCCGTAATCATCGATCACCATCACCTCATTGACCCTGCCCTTCAATTGGAAACGCCGCTTCACCCCGGTGAATTGCTTTAGGGCCGCAAACATCGTCTCATAGGGGATCTTTAATTGCAGGCCCAGGCTGATGCAGGCCAGGGCATTCAGGATATTGTGCCGGCCCGGGACATTGAGCTCAAAATCCCCCAGCTTGTCCTCGTGGACATGGCAGGCAAAATGGGACTTAAACCCGTCGGAGATCACCTGCCTGGCCTGCACGTCCGCCTCAGCGTCGATGCCGTAGGTCACGGTCTTGATGGTTTGCCGGCGCGCCAGGGCCATGAGCCTGGGGTCTTCCCCGCAGATAATCAAGACGCCCCCGGGCTTGGTGCAGGCCATGAATTTGGCATAGGCCGCGGTGATCCCCTCCCAATGCCTGTAAAAATCCACGTGTTCGAAATCGATGTTGGTGATGATGGAATAGAGCGGATTAAAATACAGGAAGGTGCCGTCGCTCTCATCCACCTCGGCCACGAAATAGGTCCCCTCGCCCAGATGGGCGTTATACGCGGCCTGGCCGTTGATGATCCCGCCGATGGCCGTGGTGGGCTGAAGCTTCGCGTGGATCAACAAGCTCGAGACCATGGAGGTGGTCGTGGTCTTGCCGTGCGCGCCGGCGATGGTGATGCCGGTCTGGGCATTGACCAGCTGGGCCAGGACCTCGGCCCGGCGCAGCATCGGGATATTGCGGCTGACCGCTTCGATGAGCTCCGGATTATTGGCCCGCACCGCCGAGGAATAGACCACAAAATCGACATTCTGGGCCACATTGCCGATGCGGTGTCCGATATGCACGGCCACCCCTTTTTTGCGCAGGCCCTTGGTCATCTCATTTTCTTTCAGGTCCGAGCCGCTTAAAACATGGCCCTTGTCCAAAAGCAGGGAAGCCAGGGTGCCCATGCCGATGCCGCCGATGCCGATGAGATGATAATGCTGGCTCTTCATATCAACCTTGCAGATAATCTGTCCAGGCCTGGTTTAATTCCCCGATGGTCCTGAACTTCAAGTAAACCTTGTGCAGCGCCTCCACGAAGGGCGTGTTATTTTTGATTTCCTGGCACAGCAGGTAAAATTCCTGTTCCCCCAGTTCCGTGATCATGTAATACACGGCGCTGGCGGATTCGGCGTAAAACAAGTCCACCGCTTCTTTGCTGGTGTCCTTATATAATCGCATACCCGTCAGGTCAGTTAAAGAAATAAATTGACCATTTTGCATGGCCTCCCGGACGATCTTGTTGGAGCCCAGGCGCTTGGCTTTTTCCTGGTAAATGGCCACGCCCTCCTCGAACCATAACGGGATCTGGGGCTTGAAGCCGATATAATCCCTAAACAGGATATGACCCAGCTCATGCGGCAGGATGCTGTCGAAAAACCCGGAGACCTCGGGATAGGTTTTGATGATCTTGGCCTGCGCAAAGGCGGCGCCGTGCGACCAGACCGCCTGGCCGCTGTGATTGACGAAATCGTCCTTGTCGCTGTAAATGTAGATCTTGATCTTTCTGTTGATGGACCAGTATTGATTGTTGGTGATGCCCAGATTGTCCGTCACGCGCTTGAATTCGTCCTCGGCCGTGTCCATGGTCGTCTGCACAAAATCGTCAGGCACGTCTGCGCGGGCATAGATCTCAAAGGCCTGGCCCTTCTTCACCTGCCATTCGTTTTTAGTATCGGCAAACAGGGGACAGCGCCCTACTATGCAAAGAAAAACCAACGCCAAAAGAATGGGGCGCTGTCCCCTATTTCCCGCAACCCCCGGGGTTGCGGTGGTCAAACCATCACAACCCCGGGGGTTGTGGTGGAAAGTGAACCATGAAATCATTATAATCCTTCCGTCACCAACGCCAACTGCAGGGCAGCGTCGGATTGAAACGCCCCCCTGGTTTTGGCCAATATATCTTCCCGCGCCCAATTGGAGGACACGATCCTGGTCACCGCTTCTTTCAAGGATGATTTGGTCAGGTCTTTCTGCTCGATGACAATGGCCGCCCCTTTGTCCTTGAGCACATCGGCATTGTATTTTTGATGATTGCCGGCAAAAGGATAAGGCACAAGAATGGAGGGAATGCCCCAGAGCCCCAGCTCGCTGATGGTCGCGGCGCCGGCCCTGGCAATGATCACGTCGGCCGCGGCATAGGCCTGGCTGATATTTTGGATAAAGGGCAGGACCTTGACAGGCAGGTCCTCTTGGCCGTAGCGTGTTTCATAGGCGGCAAATTCCTTGGGGCCGGTCATATGTACGGCCTGAAAACCCGCATAGCCAATGTCCCGCATCAATTCAAAAAAAATCTCGTTGAGGCGCTGGCTGCCCTGGGAACCGCCCAGCAATACCAGCGTCCTTTGGCCTTCCTTGAGGCCGAAGGCGGCCAGGCCCTGCGCGCGCGACGAGCCGGCACTGAAATTGCAGGGACAGCCGGTCCACACCACCTTGGCTGGATCCAGGTATTGACGGCTGCCTTCGAAACTGATCGCCACTTTTTTCACCAGCTTGGAAAGCACGGCATTGGCGCGGCCCGGGACCACGTTCTGTTCATGGATCATGACCGGACAGCGCTTAAGATAGCCGGCCATGACCACGGGAAAGGCGCCATAGCCGCCGAAGCCGATCAATTTATCCGGCGCAGCGCGATGGATCACGCCGAAGGAACCCCAGATGGCCTTGAACATGGTCCGCAAAAAATAGACCCAGCCTGAAAAAGACTGGTCATTCAATCCTTTGGCCGAGAGCGAATACACCGGAAAGCCCAGGGCCTTGATCTTCTCCTCGCTGGCGCCCAAAACGCCGGCAAAGCTGACCTGATGGCCCCTCACCTTCAAGGCCTTGGCTGTTTCAATGGCCGGAAAAATGTGCCCGCCGCTGCCGCCGGTGGCGATCAAAACATTCATCAATAATCCTCGATTTTGGAAATATTCAGCAATAAACCAATGGCCGCCAAATGAAAAATCAAGGCTGATCCGCCGTAACTGATAAAAGGCAGGGGCAGTCCTTTTGTCGGAAAAGCGCCGATGCTCACCCCCACATTGACCACGGCCTGCAGCCCCAGCATCATCACAATGCCTAAGCCCAAAAAATAGCCGAAGGCATTGTTGGTCTGCCGGACGATGCGGGTGCCCTGCCAGATAAAAAGCCCGAAGAGAATGATGACGCCAAGCGTCCCCAACAGGCCGAGTTCCTCGCCGATGATGGACAAAATGAAATCCGTGTGCGCCGCGGGCAGATAAAAGAGTTTTTGCTGGCTGTGCCCCAGGCCCACCCCGAAAATCCCGCCGGAGCCAAGCGCGATCTGCGACTGGGTCAATTGAAAGCCGATGCCCTGGGCGTCCTGCCAGGGATCAAGAAAGGCGATGATCCTGGCCATGCGGTAAGGCTCCTTGATGATCAGATACACGACCAAGGGCACGGCAGTGCAAAAAATCATGGCCATATGCCAGAGCCTGGCCCCGCCTAAAAACAGCATGGTCAGGGTCACCACAGCCATCTCGACGGTGGTGCCCAAATCCGGCTGTTTGACGGTCAGGGCGCACAACACCCCCATCACCAACAGCGGCGGCAAGAAGCCCTGCCTGAAACTTTTGATCATCGGCTGTTTGCGGCTCAAAAAATCCGCGGTATAGATGATCATGGCAAGCTTGGCCAGTTCCGACGGTTGAAAATGGAAAACGCCGATCTTAAACCAGCGCCGGGCGCCGTAGCTTTCGGAGCCGATATGCGGGATAAGGACCAGCAAAAGAAGCACGGCGCAGACCGCAACGAGGCTGCGCGCGTAAGGCTTAAGCTGGCGGTAATCCATGCGCAGGATAAAAAAGGAGGCCAAAAGCCCCAGCATCAAAAAAAACACGTGGCGTTTAAGATAATAAAGGCTGTCCCCGAAATTCTGCATGGCATTAACACAGCTGGCGGAATAGATCATCACAATGCCGATGCAGACAAGGGTGATCACCGTCATCATCAAGTTGACACGTTCCTGGCGCATACGATCAGCGATTGTCCCGGCAGGCCCGAAGCCCGCCCCATGCATTTTTTATTTCAAACTATGGACGATTTCCTTAAAACACCGTCCCCGGTCTTCGTAATCCTTAAACATATCAAAACTGGCGCACATGGGAGAAAGCAGGACACTCTCGCCGGATTTGGCGATCCGCCTTGCCGCCTGCACCGCTTCTTCCAGGGAAGCGCAGGTGTCCACAGCCACCACGTCCCCGAAGGTAGATTTCATGATCTCCTTGGATTGGCCGATGGCCATCATCCGCCTGACCTTTTGGGCCACCAGGGGCTTTAGCGGCGAATAATCCAAATGTTTATCCAGTCCCCCGCAGATCATCACCATGGGCTTTTGGGCCCTTTCCAAGGCCCAGCGTCCGGCTTCCACGGTCGTGGATTTGGAATCATTGATATATTCCACTCCGGCCAAGGCGCGCACGAATTCCAAACGGTGCTCCACCCCTTTGAATGCGCCAAAAACTTTCAAACAAATTTCCTCGCCGATTCCAAGCGCCCGTGCCACCTGCATGGCAGCCGCGTAATTTGGGTTCTCCAGCCAGGGAGACGCGTGCCCCCCCTGATTAAAAAATAAAACCCGGGCTTTCAAAGTTTTGGCCAATTGCTGATGCTGTGGCTGCTGCGCGTTGAGCACGGCAAAATCTTCCTTGTCCTGGTTGGCAAAAATTTTGACTTTAGCTTCAAAATATTCCGTCAAATCCTTATGGCGGTCCAAATGGTTCTGGCTGAAATTCGTCCACACCGCCACATGGGGCTTAAAATGGATGGTGCTCTCCAGCTGGAAAGAGCTGATCTCCAGGACCACGAAATCCGTCGGTTTTAAATCCAGCACATATTGGGAAAAAGGACTGCCGATATTGCCGCACAGAACAACCTGACGGCCGGCTTGCCGGAGGATTTCGGCGATGACGGTCGAGGTGGTGGTTTTGCCGTTGCTGCCGGTGACAGCGACAACGGGACACGGGCATAAACGCCAGGCGAATTCCACCTCGCCCATGACCTCAAGCCCGGCCTCAACAGCCCATTTCACGGGATCCGCATCCAAACGTACGCCCGGGCTTAAGACCACGTAATCGCTTTCCTGAATAAAGGCCTTGGTGTGGCCGCCGGACTCCATCCTCACATCCTTAAAATTTTCGTGCCGCCTGACATCGCCCGAATCGATTGCAGTCAATTCGCGCGGCATGGAATTATTTTTCTCGGATATTTTAGGGATGCCTCCCAGCCGCAGTACGGCCTTGGAGAGCGCAATGCCGCTTCTGGCCGCGCCGATCACCGTGACTTTCTTATTTTTGAGATCGAATGTCATCTTACCTGATCTTTAAGGTCGTGATGGTCAGCATGGCCAGGATAATGGCCAAAATCCAGAAGCGCACGATGATCTTGTTTTCATTCCAGCCGGACAATTGCAGATGATGATGGAAAGGCGACATCTTGAAAATCCTTTTGCCTGTCAGCTTGAAAGAAAAGACCTGCAGGATCACCGACCCTGCCTCGACCACGAACACACCGCCTAAAATCACCAACAGCAATTCCTTTTTGATCAAGACCGCGATCATGCCCAAACTGCCGCCTAAGGCCAGGGAGCCCACATCTCCCATGAACACCGTGGCCGGGTAACAATTAAACCAAAGAAAGCCGAGGCTGGCCCCCACCATGGCCGCGCAAAACACGGTCAATTCCCCGGCGCCGGGCACATAAGGAACATACAGATACTCGCTGATCTCGATATTGCCGGTCACATAGCTTAAGACCGCCAGGGTCAAGGCCACCATCAAGGTCGATCCGATGGCCAGGCCGTCCAGCCCGTCGGTGAGATTGACCGCATTGCACGATCCCACCACCACCAAGACGACCCAGAACACGAAAAACGGCCCTAAATTGATGACCAAGTTCTTTAAAAACGGCACGTCCAGATTGGTGGTGATCGAAGGGTACAAATACACAAAAACACCGACGATAAAGGCGATCGTCACCTGCCAGAAAGACTTGACGCGGGCCGAGATCCCCCGGTGCTTGCCGATCCCTTTGAGTTTCACATAATCGTCCCAGCCGCCCAGGACGGCAAAGGTCAAGCAGACCCAGGAGGTCATCTGCACGAACATGTTCGACCAATTGCCCCACAGCCCCACGGAAACCAGGATACTGCCGACGATAAACACCCCGCCCATGGTGGGCGTGCCTTCTTTGTTGGCCTGAAACTGGTCCAGGCCCGGCGCGTCATGGCGCTTGGCAGATTCGCCGATGCGCCGGCGCTTGGTCAGCCGGATGAAGATGGGCCCCAAGATCATGCACAGGCAAAAGGCCGTGACCACGGCCATGCCGGCGCGGAAGGTGATGTAGCGGAATATATTGAAGTGGGAATAATTATTGAAATATTGCGATAAAAAATAAAACATATATTCTTATTCTGCAAAACCATCACAACCCCCGGGGTTATGATGGTTGACCATCATAACCCCGGGGGTTGTGATGGTCGTGATGGTCTTTATTTGGGGCCTGCCAGGAGAAATTCCGCCACCTGTTCCATGCGCATGCGCCGGGACCCCTTAATAAGCACCGCGTCCCCGTTTTGAAACACCCCGGCTAAACATTTTTGCGCGGACTCAGGGTCTGCGCAAGCAAATACCTGTATTTTTTCCTGCCCCGGCCCCAGGTCAGCGGCCAGATGCTTAGCCAGCGGGCCCACGGTAATCAGGACATCAACGCCCGCGGCTGCAATCGCCGGCGAAATGGAACGGTGCAAGGCCCGCGCCTGTCCTCCCAATTCCAGCATATCCGCGGCCACAAAAATCCTCTGGCTCGAAGTTTCAATGGCTTGCAAGGTCTGCAAAGCAGACCGCATCGAGACCGGATTCGCGTTATAGGTATCATTGATCAGCCATCCCCGCCCCAGGCGAAGGATCTGCCCCCGGCCCTGGGGAAAGGCAAAGGATTGAAGCGCTGCCACAATTTTTTTGACCGGTACTTTAAACAGCACACCGCAAGCAAAAGCCGCCAGGGCGTTATAAACATGGGTAACACCGCAGGTATTCAAGGTCACGGTATGGCCGTTAACTTGAAAACTTAACTGCCCTCCAGATAGAATGCGGATTTTGGAAGCCTGCCATCGGGCCTTGGATTTGATCCCATAGGCCAGGACTTTAAATGCATTCTTCGGGCGAAATTTTTTGGCCAAACAAGGATCATCCGCATTGACCAAAACCGCGTCCCTCCTGCCCAAAAACCGCGTCAAGGCCCACTTTTCCTCAAGCACGCCGTCGATCGATTTTAACTTTTCCAAATGCGATGCGCCGATATTGGTAAAAACCGCCATGCTGGGCCGGGCCACGTCCGCAAGCCAGATGATGTCTCCCGGCTGATTGGTGCCGCATTCCAGGACCACGATGCGGTGCGCCGGTTTTAATTTCAACAGGGTCAGGGGAACGCCGATATGATTGTTCTGGGTGCCTTCATTTTTAAGGACCTTGTGGGTGCGGCCCAAAACCGCGGCAATCATTTCCTTGGTGGTGGTTTTTCCGGCGGAACCGGTCAAGGCCAGGACCGGGATTTTAAATCTCAGGCGGTGAAAGCGGGCCACATCGCCCAGGGCGCGGGTGGTATCGCGGACCAAGATGACGCTGATCCTGGGGTCTTGAACAGGGACCGGTTTATGGACAATGACAACGCGGACACCGCGGCCGATCACAGCGTCGATAAAATCATGGCCGTCAAAGATCTCGCCCTTGACCGCGATGAACAGTCCGCCTTTTTTGATGACGCGCGAATCAATGCAGACCGAAGAGACCCTGCCTTTGGCCGGCCCCTGCAGCAGTTGGCCCCTGGTCGCAGTTAAGATATCATGGATTGTAAACATGCTTTGACAATTTCCGCTTCATGGAAAGGGACTGTACGGTCTTTAAAAATCTGGTAATCCTCATGGCCTTTGCCGGCGATCAGGACAATCTCTTTCTGGCGGGCCATGTTCAGGGCGCGGCTGATGGCTTCGGCGCGGTCAACGCAGATTTCAAAATTTTTCTGAGTAAATCCGGCAACGATTTCACCGATGATCGCCTGAGGGTCTTCACTGCGCGGATTATCGCTGGTCACCACGGAATGATCCGCCAAACGGCCGGCAGCCAGACCCATCTTGGGCCGCTTGGTGCGGTCGCGGTCCCCGCCGCAGCCAAAGACCAGGATGATTTTCTCCCGGCTGACCGCCCTCAAGGCCTTAAGCACATTGACCAGCCCGT
>CAZACW010000019.1:0-34729 GCA_964483785.1 uncultured Planctomycetales bacterium | reverse complement strand
CCAAAGCTTTTACAAATTTAATTCAAAAACAAAATGGTAGGTCGTGCCGTTTCCATAATGTCATTCCAAGATAAACGGCCACCCACCATTTTACCAAAGCTTTTACAAATTTAATTCAAAAACAAAATGGTAGGTCGTGCCGTTTCCACAATATCATTCCAAAATAAACGGCCACCCACCACAAAAAATCTAATATTGGAAAATAAGCGTCCCAGGCAGGAATCGAACCTGCGACCCACAGCTTAGCTTCCAGCATCAGGTTTCCCTGACCGCCGCATTGGTTTGCTGGCTGGACTTTCTCTTGGGCATCACAGCCCCGCCGTGTAAAGTCTCTACACTCCCCTTTCGGGTAGCTCGGTATTGCCCTTTAAGGTATTTACCGAATTAGCGGCGTCCACTTCATAGGTTTTGTTCCCTATGAAGGCTCCTCTTGAAGGCTGTTGCTCTCATCCAACTGAGCTACTGGGACTTAATCAACTATAGCATATCCAAACATGAACGCTAATATATATCAGATTTCGTCGAAGATGTCCAGTTTCTCTATGGATTATAGCGCTTTTTGGACCTGCTTGAATGATAAAAGGGCAAGGAGATACAGCACGCAGGCGAGTATGATCACCACATTAAAGCCCTGGAACTGGGCGATGATGATGGAGAGAATGGACCCCAGGACGCTGAAGCCGCAATTGATGCCCCAGGCCCAGGCTATGGTGTCCTGATGGTCTTGGCTGATAAGGCGCAGACCCGACGGAAAATAGGCCCCCAACAGCACGCCGATGGGAAAGATCAGCGCAGAGACCAGCAAAATCCTACCGACAAATGGATACGGCATGAAGCTGTCATAAATCCTTGTCCCGGCCAGGACCAATACCACCAGATACAAAACAAGCACCAGTGTCACGCAGCTTAAGGGATGCCCGCCGGACCTTGCTCGTTCGACCCATCTGCCCATGATCAGGCTTCCCACCCCTGTGGCCGCAAGCAATACCGCCAGCACCACGCTCAGCGAATAGATCGGGCTCCCCAGCAAAAGCACAAAACGCTGCATCAGGGGGATTTCAATGAGCATATAGCCCGTGCCTAAACAGGCAAAAAAAGTGATAAAGCCGCCCAGGGCCTTGGGAGGCAGGCGCTCCATGCCCTGCTTTTTGGCCAAAAACAAAGGAATGAAAATAAACAAACAAATGAAAATAACCGCCTGCAGCAAGATCAAGGTCTGGGTCAAAAAAACCACCGGGCCGGTATGGTGCAGGGCAAAGGTGTGAAAGGGGTTAAAACTGCTGAGCCTGTAATACTTGTAAAAAAACGGATTATCATCCGTGATCACGGAGATATCGCACGGGTAATATTTTTCAAAACTCTTCTGCGCGTCTTTCTTGAAGAAATCCACGTACACTTCAAAACTCGACAGCGGGCCCCCTCCTTTTTTCATGACGGCGGGCAAGGGATAGACGATGAGCGTACGATGGCCCACCAGATACCCTTCCACCTTCCTGCGTTCCTCGTCGGTAAAAGGCGTTTTCTTGATCAGAAAAACGGCCCAGGACCCGTGCAGGCCGATGACGATATGCTCCCACGGCTTCTGGGCGCCCATGCTTTTAAGGGCGGCCAGGGCAATGGCGTGCAAACGCAGTTCTTCCCGGGGCATCGAAGGAAAGGCCCAGCGGTACAGGTTGATCATGCCATTGTCTTTGAGGATGCGCAGATAATCCTCCATCGCGTTTTTCGTGTACAAATAACTTTCCGCGTAGGCATAGGCCCCGGAAGAGAGCCCGGAAAAGGTGTCCACTCCGTTGAGCACAATCAAATCCTGGCTGTTGGGCGGCAGGGTCTTGACCAAATGCCTGCCGTCCACGAGATAAACCTTGGTGTGGGGGCTGGTGTAGATGCGGCCGGAATAATCGTACATGGCCCCGCCCGGCGACATTTCCTTGACGATGCCGGGATTGATTTCAGCGCCGATAATCTGCGCGGCCCCATGCGTATGGGCCATGAAAATATCACGTCCGCCGCCAGTCCCGATGACCACGACCTTTGGCTTGTCCAACAATTTATAGGGGACCTCCATGCACTGGCTGAATAGTTCAACTTTGGAATGATTTCGGGCCAAGCCCATGGGCGACATATTGTAAACAGGCGTCCCGGCCAAAAAGTTCGTCGAGAAATAGGAGACCCCGGGCAAGGGCTTCAAATTGATTTCAAAGGATCCGGGATTGGACTGATAGATCTTCCCAATGGCCTTGCTCCTCATTTGAAACACATCCGTGCGGCCTAAAGGATGCCAGATGGAGACCACATGACGATAATCCTTCTTGGCAAAATAACCCGGGACCCATTCCCAGCCCTTTTTCGGGTCAATGACATAATGGCCGGGTTCCCTGATGGCCCCAAAGCAGATGAAAAACAACAAGAGCCAGCTTAAAATAAGCGCCCACTTGACCCTGGGCGCCAAAAGCCAAACCGCGGTCAAAAAGCACAGCAGGGAAAAAATGCACAGGGAATGAAAGACAGCATAATGATTAATCAAGGGGAAAAAAAGATAAGCGCCGAGGCCGGAGCCGGCAAGATCAAAAAAATAGAGACGGGAAGCTGCCTTGGGGTTGATGCTAAACAGATAAGCGATGACAAAGCCGATGAGCACAAACGGCACCATGAACACGGTGTAGGACAACAAAAGCATGCCGATGGCCTGGATATTCACGAAAATGGAAACAATGTACTGCACCCGGATAGGGATGTCTTTCAAAAGCCAGGCCGTGCCCACCGTGGTCAAGGCGGTCAACAGCAAAAGATACGCGAGGAGTTTTTCTTTTTGGATTTTTTTGAAGGACTCCAGGCCGACCATCACGATATTGGCGCCGATCCCGTAGCCCAACATCGCAAAAGGGATCACGGTATACACCACATGGTTCCAGGCCTTTAAATTCAATATGCGGGTCAAAAACAACTCTTGGGAAATGCAGACCAGCGAGACGACGAAGATGACAATGTGGTCCCTGTTGAGTTTAAAGGAAGGCATCAAAAAATTCTAACACAGGCAGGGCCCGGCCGAGGGAAGAATAGTAATTATTTTGATTTGGAAAACCATCACAACCCCCGGGGTTGTGATGGTCGTGAATGGTTGTTGATAAAATACGAATTCCAAAAAAATACTCTCTTTATAGCCTGTCCTTTTCCCGTTCGAAATTGGTATCCATACCTTTTAAGGCACCCTGCATGTTTTTAACCAAGCCTTGTGTCTGGTCATAGGGTAAAATCAAACATTCATGGCGTTTATGCACTGTATTCCCACCATAAAGCACATAACTAAAATTGGTTTTATTTAATTTCTTCCAGTAATCGAGATTATCAAAATAATTAGCGTTGACTGTACTGCCGGATTTGATTTCTATGGGGATGATTTGCGTCCCTCTTTCTATGACACAATCGATTTCATGACCCGTTTTATCCCGCCAAAAGTATAGCCTTGGATTAAGACCGTGATGGTAGTATTGTTTCATCAATTCAGACACGATCAAGGTTTCAAAAATCTGCCCTTTGAGGGGATGCAAATCCAACACGGCGTCATTATGTACATCCAATAAGTAGCACAATAAACCTGTGTCATAAAAATAAATCTTTGGACTTTTGACCAAGCGTTTATTGAAATTACGGTGATAAGGTGCCAGCAAAAAAACGATAAAACTGGCTTCTAAAATCGATACCCATCCTTTAATGGTATTGGATGACACCCCTAAATCATTGGCTATGCTGGCGTAATTTAAAACCGTACCGCTGCGGGCTGCAACCAATCTCATGAAGCGCTGGAAAACCATGAGATCATTGACCTGTTTCATGGAACGCACATCTCGCTCAAGGTAGGTGTTCACATAGTTACCATACCACTTATAAGTGTTTAATGCTTGATCGTAAATTCTCGGATAAAATCCTGTACGTATCAGCTCATTTAAAGTGGCAGGAAAAACTTTGGCTCTCTTGAGCTCATCGAAACCCATAGGCAATAAATGATATATCGCAACGCGACCAGCCAAGGATTGAGAAACAGCTTCTAAAAGCAAAAAATGGTATGAACCCGTGAGAATATAATGGCCTTTCTTCTTTAACTTATCCGCAGAAACTTGTATATAAGAAAAAATTTCTGGGGCTTTATGCGCCTCATCAATGATTACGCCATCAGGATATTGGCTCAAAAACCCTTTTGGATCTTCAACAGCCAATCTTCTGGCAGCTGGCTCTTCAAGGTTAACATAGGCTTTTTTGCCAAAAGCCATTTGTGCCAAGGTCGTTTTTCCGGATTGGCGCGGGCCAGTGATGGTCATCACAGGATACTCTTTGGCTGCTTGTTGAATCTCTGTTAATAGGTCCCGTTTAAACATAATGAAAGGATACCATGAAATGGACAAATCTGCAATATGATTTCATATTTGTCCGATTGGAACATTAAGAAAACCATCACAACCCCCGGGGTTGTGATGGTTTTTCAACTATTGGGATGGCCTTAAATGGTGCCGAGACCCAGACTTGCACTGGGGACGCCAGGATTTTCAGTCCTGCGCTCTACTACCTGAGCTATCTCGGCATGAAATGCGGGACAAATAAGAAGCTTATTCTACTGAAAAGCCCTGAATTGTCAAATATTCAAAGGCCTTTACGCCTCCCTTAAAAAGCGGGCCGCGTCCTGGGGGTAGGTGGGCACGATGTGCAGTCCGGTGCCCCATTCAAAACCAACACTGCGGGTCAATTTGGGGATGATCTCGATGTGCCAATGGTAACAGGCCGGGTTCTCATACCCGATCGGTGCCGTGTGCAGATAATAATTATAGGAAGGGTTGCCCAGCACCTTCTTGACTTTTTTGAGCACGTCCTGCAGGATTTGGGCCAGATGGGAACGGACGAATTCATCCGCGTGGGCGAAATCCGCGCCGTGCACCTTGGGGATGATCCAGATCTCAAAGGCGTAGCGCGGGGCAAAGGGGCAAAAGGCCAGAAAGCTGGTGTTCTCAGCGACGATGCGCTCCTTGTCCTGGTATTCCTGGGCGATCACGTCGCAAAAGACACAGCGGCCGCGGTATTGATGGTAATGCTCTGCGCCCTTGATCTCTTCCAGCACGGACTTAGGCACCATGGGCAGGGCGATGATCTGGCTGTGGGTATGCTCCACCGTGGCGCCGGCCGAGGAGCCGAAATTCTTGAAGATCATCACATATTTAAACCGCCCGTCCCCGGCCAACAGATGCAGGCGCCGGTGGTACTGGCTGATCATCGCCCGCATTTCCTCCGGGGACAATTCCGCGGCGCTCTTAAGGTGCTCCGGGCCTTCGATCAGCACTTCATGGGCGCCGATCCCGGTCATCTGGTCATAAATCCCCAGGCCCTCCTTCTGCAGAAGACCGTCCGGGCTTAAGACCGGAAATTTATTGGGCACGGTCCGCACCAGCCAGCCCGGCGCATCCGCCGTGCTTTCAGGATGGCGCACCGCATCCACCTCTTTGGGGGTCTGGTGCTCCCGTCCGGGGCAGAAAGGGCAGATTTCCTGGCGGGTGGGCGTATTGTCGTCCTTGGGAAAATCCGACGGGCCTTTCAAATGGTCGCTGTCGATGATCACCCAGCGGCCGACCACCGGGTCGCGTCTAAGCTCAGGCATGCCAATCCACCTCTTTTAAATGGGCCGCGGACATTTCCGGCGGGATGGGACAAATGTAAAAGCCCGTGCCCCGCTCAAACCCGGCCACCCGGGTCAGGCGCGGCATGATTTCCATGTGCCAATGGTAGGCGTGCTTGAAGCTCGAGGCGTTTTTGACCGGGCAGGTCTGGATCATGTAATTGTACGCGGGGTCGTTCAAGCCGATTTTAAAGCGCATCAAAATCTCCTTCATGGCGGCGGCCAGGGACTCTTCGCGGCCCTCGATCCCGTCGGCAAAATCGCAATGATGGTCCTTGGGCAGGACCCAGGTCTCAAAGGGAAAGCGCGAGGCAAAAGGGGTGACCACGATAAAATGGTCATTTTCACAGACCACCCGCTCCCGGTGCTTGAGCTCCTGGCCCACCATGTCGCAAAAAAGGCAGCGCTCATGGTATTCGAAATATTTCTGTGCGCCGCTGATCTTGTCATGGACGCGCATGGGCAAGACCGGCACAGCCATGATCTGCGAGCGCGCGTGGCCGATGCTGCGGCTGCCGGCGGCAACACCATAATTTTTATAGGCCAAGACATATTCCACAAACAAATTTTTACGGTGGACCTGCATGCGCGCCGCGTAGGTCTGCAGGACCGCCTGGATTTGTCCGACGGAAAGGTCCGCCATATTGGCGGTATGCTCCGGCGTCTCCAGCACGACTTCATGAAAGCCGTAGCTGTGGCAGACATCGTAAAGGCCCTGGCCGTGGCGCTCAAAAGGCTTTTTATCGTTTAAAATGGGATTGGTGCTGTTGATGACCTTGACGCCATGGAGTTCAAAGATGCCGGGTTTGGCGATGTCCCGGCAATAAGGGCAGTCTTTCTGGTCCGTATCCACGGACATGGTGTCGACAAAGGCCGCCGGACGTCTGGCCCGCTCAGTGGCGATGATGGTCCAGCGGTTGACGATGGGGTCTTTTCTCAGTTGAGACATGGCAACGATTATAACACGGCTTAAGACGGGAGTATATGTCCTTGAGCTATTTTATACCCGGCTGTAAAACTGCCAGAGCTCATCAGCTTCCCTGCTTGCGGCTGGACCTCCAGGACCAGGATGGCAGTGTCCCGGCAAGCCACATAAAACCCGTCCTTGCTGACTTGAACGATTTGACCCGGCCGGCCAGGGCCCTGGCCGCCGGCAGAAACGCGGGCCTTGGCGATTTTAAGCATTTTCCCTTGATACATCGTTTGCGCCCCGGGCCAGGGCTGAAGGCCCCGCACCTGATTGACAATCTCTTCTGCGGGCCTGTTCCAATTGATGAGGCCCATGTCCTTGGTGATCTTGGGCGCCCAGCTCACCCTGCCTTCATCCTGGGGCGTCAAGGGAAAGTCGCCCGTCGGAAATTGCCGCAAAATGTCGGCCAATAACTGCGCCCCCACTCCTGCCATGCGCCGGCGCAGTTGCGCGGAGTCCTCGTCAGGCCCGATGGCCATGGTTTTCTGGGCCACAATGTCCCCCGCATCCAGGGCCAAGGCCACCTTTTGGAGGGTGACGCCGGTCTCCTGCTCGCCGTTAAGAATGGCCCAGTTGATGGGTGCCGCACCCCGATAGCGGGGCAAGAGCGAACCATGCACATTCAAACAAAGAAGCCTGGGCAAATCCAGGATCTCCTGGGTCAAAAGCCGGCCGTAGGCCACCACCACAAACAAATCCGCCTTAAAAGAATTTAATTCCTGGACGGTATTTTTATCTTTCAGCGTGGGAGGCTGTAAGCAGGTGATGGATTTCTCCTGCGCCATTTTCTTGATGGGCGAAACAGCCAGCTTCATGCCCCGGCCTTGCGGCTTGTCCGGGCCGCAGACGCAGGCTGAAACCTCATGCCCGGCCTTGATCAATTGATCCAAATGCACCGCGGCAAAATCATCACTGCCGAAAAAAATAATGCGCATGCTTTGAAAACTCCTCTTCAAGGGTCTATCTCGAAGGTCACGATCACCCGGCTTTGGCGTTTGGTCTGGCGCATGGCGGATTTGATGAATGTCATCGCCTCGGGCACGCTCTTAGCCTGCACCATCACATGGAAACGGTATTGGCCGCGTTTCTTGGACACGGCCTCAGCCTGCGGCGGGGTCAGGACCATCCCTTCACCCGATGCATGGTTTAATTGATTATACATCTCTTGGGCCTGGGCCCGGGCGGATTTTTCGGTTTTACCCCGCCAAGTGATCTTGACCCAGTGCTTGAACGGGCTGAATCCCAGTTCCTTGCGTAATTTCAATTCCTCGTCGTAGAATTCCTGCGGTCGGCCGTGCGCCAGGCTCTGCAGAACATAATGATGGCTGTTGCGGGTCTGGATCCACACCGGACCTGAAGCCATGGCGCTGATATGCAGGGCCAGGCTGTAGGCCTGAAAGGCCGAGCGCATGTCCAAACGGTTAAGCTGGCTGTCAAAATCGATGAAAGCAAGGGTCTGGGCTTTCCACTGTCCTTGAAAACGCAGCACCGCCTGGGTGGCAATGAGAATGTCGAATTCCGTTAAAGAAGGTTTGGCCGCGGCACTCTTCGCTGCGGCGCGGGCCGGACGTTCAAAAAAAGCGATCCTGGCCTTGGAAAAAATTTTTTTCAATTCCGCCTGCAATTGTTCCACCCCGATGCCGTAGGAGCGCCAGCTGGGTTTACGGCAGGCCGGGCAGACCGTGTCCCCCGGGACACTGAAGGTGCAATGGCGGCACAAAAATTTCCCCTCGGACCTGGAAAAATAAAGCGGGCTGTCACAGCGATGGCAGTTTAAAATGGCCCCGCAATCCGTGCAGCGGGTCATGCGGTAAGACCCCCTGCGGTTTAACAGAAAAAGGCTTTTGTGCCCGGCTTTCAAGGAAGCTTCCAGGGCATCGCGCACCGGCGGGGAGACCAGGCCTGGTACGGATTTATAATTTGTCAAATCCACGAGCTTAAAGGCCGCAAGCCAAGAAGAACCTTCATCCACCAGCTGGATCTCTCCCTCCCGGGCCATGGCCATGATTTCCACCGACGGAGAAATCCCCAGGAAGCAGACATCAAATCCATAAAGGCGGCTGCGCTCAAGCAGGACCTGGGTGGTGTCATACATGGGCATCTGCTCTTGCTTGTAGGAAGGGTCTTCCTGGTCCACCATGATGACACCGTCAAATCGGCCGTCGCTTTCAAAGACGCTTGAGCGCGTGCCGATTTGAACAGGAAGACCATTGAGCCGGGACGCCAGGGCCTGGCTGTGGAAAATATCAGGGACCAGTATTAAAAAATGGGACTCGGCAGGACGGGCGCGGCTTTGGAGGATCTCCCGGATTTTGTCCGCGTAAGCGTCCGGATGGCAGCGGTAAAAAAAATTTTGCGGCTTGTGCGCCCTGGAGACGGAAGGCACAGGGACTTTTTGATGGCGCAGCATGGTCCCCAGGGCCTGGCCCAGACTGCAGCCGTAATAGGCGCTGAAATTTCCGGCAAATTCAAGGTCCAAATTATTAAAGGCCGCGGCAGAATCAGGCAGGGACAAAATGGGCTTAAGTTGAGGGAGCGAACTTTGCGCGATCAAGCCGACCACGAAACCGGTCTGGATTTTACGGCCGAAGGACACCTTGGCGCGCCAGCCGACGGCGGCCTTGGAGGCCAAAGCGTCCGGGACCAAATAATCAAACGGCCCGTCCAGGGGCAGATCAAATACAATCTGTGCGATCATAGGAGGGCAATGATGTCTTCGACGGCCAGGGGTCTGGCCAGCTCTGCCATGCGCCGGCGGACCGCGTCCAAATGCTCGGGATGGGCTTGCCAGGCGCGGATGATCTCGGCAATCTGCGGCAGGCTGCTTTGGCCCTGCGCCACATGATAGGATTTCAAGATTTCGATATTGCCGGTTTCCTGGCCCGGGATGGCGCTGAAAAAAATCATGGGCAGTTTTTTGACCAGGGCTTCCGCCAGGGACAATCCCCCGGCCTTGGTCACCATGACATCAGCGACGGACATGAGCTCATCCATGTTATGCACCAGGCCCAGGACATGGGTCTTGGCATCGGACCTTGGCTTTAATTTCGCGTACAAATTTTGATTATGCCCGCAGACGATGATGACCTGATACTTGACCAAAAGATCCATCAAGCTTTCGATGGGACCCATGCCGAAGGACCCGGTCACGACCAACACCGTCATGGGGCCGTCCTGGAGGCCCAATTTCATCTTTAAGGCCTTGGCATCCTGCGCCTGTACAAATTTCAAATCCACCGGGATGCCGCTTGTGCATATTTTTTCCGGCGCGACCCCCAGGGCCATCAATCTATTTTTCGTATGGTCCAAACCCGCGCAGTAAAGGTCAATGCCTTCATTCACCCAGACGTGGTGTACCGCATAATCCGTCACGACACAAACCACCTTGGAGGCGATTTGGCCGCTGCGCTTAAGGTGCGCCGCCACCTCCGCCGACAAAAACTGCGTCGTGATGACGGCGTCGAATTTCTCCGCGATCAAAAACCGGTGCAGGGCCCCGGCGTTTAAACCATTGTAACAGCGCCGCAGACAACGCACGGCGGGCTGCAGCCAGTTGATGTCAAGCAATCCGAAAAAGAACCCCCAGAGCCAGGGAAGCTTAGTCACCAAAAATGCGTAAACGCCCGGGTAGGACTTTTTAAAAAAGGGGTTGGTGTAGTCCAGCGCATCGGCCAGCCTGGCCTCGAAGCCGGCGCCCTTGGCCTGCAGTCCGTTAAAGATCGCTTCCGCGGCTTTTTTATGACCGGCCCCGGCTGACGCGTGGATGACGAGAATTTTCATGTTGGATGACGGCAACAGCAGCGTTTAAGTCCTTGGCGATGTGGTCCGGCCTGACGCTCCAGCGGCGCATGGAACGCCTGTTCTCGCGGCCGGAGAGCACGAAGACCGTCCTACAGCCGGCATGATGGCCGGTCTTGATATCGCTTTCGGTATCTCCGACGAAAAAGGCCTTTTGCGCGTGGGCGATGGTCTTGTGCAGGGACCTTAAGGCCTTTTTCAAAAGCCCGATGCCGGGTTTGCGGCAGTCACAGCCGGCATCAGAGCGGTGCGTGCAGTAAAAACTTTTGCGGATCCTGCCGCCGGCCCTGCGGACAAGTTTAAGCATCCTGGCGTCGATGCGCTTTAATTTGTCCATCGAAAAAACGCCCTTGCCCACCCCGGCCTGGTTGGAAATGACGAATATTTGATACCCCTCCTGGGTGAGCCGGCGGATGGCCGCGAGGGAGCCGGGAATTAAATGCAGGTCCTTGACCCTGGTCACGTAAGCGCCGCGGCCGGGAAATGCATTAATGACTCCGTCCCTGTCTAAAAAAATGACCTTCATCCGGCTGAAATTTCAAGTTTTGGCCTTGGCGGCGTTGAGGTAATACCCTTTTTCCTTGATTTCCTTGTATTTGCTGTAGGCGGCGAATTCATGGAAGCCGCTGACCACCGCGGCCGCAAAGCCGTAATAGCCGTCCTTATATCCTTTTTTGGCGACGAAGCGCCTAAAGAAGCGGTCCCAGGCCCGCCACATGGCCTTGCCGCAGGACATCTTGCGCTTGTCCAGATACCATTTGGTGGCTTCCAGCGTCGAGTAGCGGTTGATCTTGGCGATCATGTTTTCCATGTTGCGAAAACTGTAATGGATGCTTTTGCATTTCAAATTGGCGCCGCTGTAACCCTGGGCGATCTTGAATCCCGGATGCACTACGTCGTATTCCGCTTCGGACCACTGCACAAAATTTTTATTGTACAAACGGATATGGGGGCTCGACCAGCCCCCGTGATTCAGCTGCACATCCCCCAAATAATTGATTTGCGGGGCCCAATAGGCCACGGTCTTAGGGTCCCCGTTTTGCAGCGCCGCGGCGATCTCGCTTTTGAGCTCGTCGGTGATGCGCTCATCGCAGTCCAGCAGAAGGACCCAGTCGTTTTTGGCCTTGGTGGAGGCAAAATTGCGGTGCCGGCCTTCCAGCTCCATGCGGCGGATGAAAATTTTGTCCGTATAGGCGCCGGCGATCTCACGGGTCCGGTCCGTGCTCTCATCATCCAGGATAACGATCTCATCCAGCCAGCCGTGGACATTCTCCAGGCAGTCCTTGATCCGGGACTCCTCGTTCTTGGCGATCACCACGGCGCTTATCGGTAAGGGCACGTTTGTTGGGCTCCTATAATGATTTTTTCAGGGCCGCGGCCACCGCTTCGACCTGTTCCTTGGTCATGTGCGGGAACATCGGCAGGCTCATCACCTCGTCCGCCACTTTCTCAGCGGCGGGAAAATCGCCCCTGCGATGGCCCAATTCCTTGTAGGCCTCCTGAAGGTGCAGGCCGATGGGATAATGGATCAAGACACTCACCCCTAAGGCCTTCATCGCTTCCATCACCTTGTCGCGGTTGGGCACCAGGACGGCGTAGGTTTGAAACACATGGGTGCGGTCCGGTTTGGTGACCGGCGCGGTCACCTGCGGCAAGGACTTTAAAAGCCCGGCATAGTAAGCGGCATGGTCGGCGCGCATCTTGTTCCAATGGTCCAAATGCTTTAATTTGGCGTTTAAGACCACGGCCTGCAAGGTGTCCAGACGGGAATTGGTGCCCTTGATCTTGTGCTCATAGCGGCCCTGGCGTCCGTAATCGCGCAGCATCCTGGCTTTTTCAAAAATGTCCTTGTCATTGGTCACGATCATCCCGGCGTCGCCGCAGGCCCCCAGGCTTTTGGTGGGATAAAAGGAAAAACAAGCCACATCGCCCAAGGACCCGGCGCGTTTGCCCTTGTAGCGGGACCCGTGCGCCTGGGCCGCGTCCTCGACGACCTTGATGCCGTGCTTGCGGGCGATGCCGGTGATCTCGTCCATGTCAGCCGGCTGGCCGTAAATATGCACCGGGATCACGGCCTTGGTCTTGGGTGTAATGGCTTTTTGAAAAGATTGGGGATCGATATTATACGTGCCGGGCTCGATGTCCACAAAAACCGGTTTGGCCCGGCAAAAGGAAATGCACAGGGCCGTGGCGATAAAGGTAAGCGTTGGGACAATCACCTCATCCCCGTCCTGGATGCCGATGGCCAGCAGGGCCAGATGCAGGGCGTCGGTGCCGGAATTGACCCCCACCCCGTATTGGACTTCACAATAGCGGGCAAAGGCCTCTTCAAACACATGGGCCTGCTCGCCTAAAATGTAATCGCCCTTTTCAAACACTTTCTTGAATCCTGAGTCAATTTCTCCCTGGATCTGGCGGTTCTGCTCCTTAAAATCGATAAACGGGATGCTCATAAGACGGTCTGCACCTTTCTATAGACTTCTTCGACGGACAGCTCCCTCAAACAGCTCACATGGCCGCAGCGGGCCATGCGAAAGCGGCGGTAACAAGGCTGGCAAGGCAGGTCTTTTTGCACGACGGTGTGTCCCTGGGACGGATAGGGGCCGTACACCCGCGGATCCACCGGGCCGAACAAGGACACGGTCCTGACCCCGCTGGCCACGGCCACATGCAAAGGCCCTCCGTCATTGACAATGGCGGCCCGGCAATGTTTGAGCAAGGCGGCCATCTTTAAGATGGATGTTTCCCCAACCGCGCTATATAAGGGAAAATGGGCCTGGGCACCAAGTTCGCGGCACAACTCCTGTTCCTTGGAATCACCCATCAGTATAACGGCAGCGTCGAAATTTTCAATGATTTTGTCGGCTAAATGGGCAAATTGGATGACCGGCCAGCGTTTCAGCGACGCGGATTGGCCCCAGCTGGCCCCGCCTCCGGGCACGAGTGCGATCAGCGGTTTGGCGGCATCAATGCCATGGTCCTTGATCCATTGGCCGGCCCACTTTGCTTCGGCAGAAGGGACCTCGAGTTTTAAAGGCCTCTGTTGCACCGGCAGATCGACCAAACGCAAAAGGTCCATGTAATAGTCCACCGCATGCCTCTCTTCATAGCCGGCCAGGGGCAGACGGTCGGTCAGAAAACGGCCGCGGCCGCGAAAATCAAATCCTATCCTCTTTTTGATGCCGGCGGCCAGGGCCAAAAAACCGAAGAAAGAATTGAGGGAGAAATCAAAAGCCGCATCAAAGGCCCCCTGTTTGACCGTTGCGTACAGGGCAAGGTATCGGCGCCGGTCTTGGACGCATTCATCGCGCTCATACACAATCACCTGGTGAATGTCCGGCTGGGCCTTTAAAAAATCCGCCGTGCGGCGATTGGCCAGATAGCTGACCTGCGCCCCGGGAAAAGCTTCCCGCAAATGGCTGATCACCGGCGTCGTAAAAAGCACGTCCCCGATGCCGTACGGATTGATGATCAGTATTTTCCGCAATTGCAAACCGCACTCCTTTAATCGATCCTCTCCCTGACCCGGCGGGAGGTCTTAAAGCGCAGGCGCAGCCAAAGCGCCGGGTTATACCAATACTTGCGGCGGATAAAATCAAAATCCTCGCGGCTGAGGGGATGATTGTCCACCAATTCCCGCATCACCGCCGGGTGGCTGCCCCAATACGCCGGGAAACGGTCCAGATTGCCGTAACCCTCTGTGAAGGCGTGGCGCTTGCGAGAGTCGATATAGCCGATGGCCGCGGCATTGGCGCAGCGCTTGTCCATGGCCTCCAGGGAATTGACCCAGCCGTAATGGTACAAAGGGCAAAAAGTCAGGCGCGTGCGCAAGGCCTGCCCGTCGGCGCGCCGGAAGCCGAAGGCGTCGCCATAGGACTCGACCTGCCCGTTGTTGCGGATGATCCTCTCCTGCTTCTGGTACCAGCCCAGGTCAATGCGGTAGCGCCAGGAAGACCCGTAAAAATGGAACCACCAAAAACGCAGGGCATCCACCTGCGGCTTATCGAGGTAAAACTGCATCCACATTTTAAGTCTGCCCAAATCCGCCTCGTGGATCACCTCATCGCTCTGCAGATAAAAGGCCCAATCGCCCTTGCAGGCTTTCAAGGCCAGATTGGTCTGCCGGGAGAGCACCTCAGGGCCCTGGCCCATGTCCCAGACATGCTGGATGATTTTGATTTTGGGGCTGCGGATGGATTGCACCAGCTCAAGGGTCCCGTCCTCGCAGTCGCCCACATTGACGATGAATTCATCGCAAATCGGCAGGATCGACTGGATGGATTGGACAACGGGATACTGGAATTTGACGGCGTTGCGCACGATGGTAAAGCCGCTGACCTTCATGGGCGGGCCTTCAAAATCTTTCATAAATCCTCGTCTCCCCCGTATCCGCGGCCTGGACATAGCGCGCACTGATCACCGCGAGCATCTGGTCGAACTTGGCCTTATTGGGCGGATACCCGAAATACACCTGGTACCATTCAGGCAGCATGGTCTTTTGCACGATGACGAATTTGGCCTGGCCGGATTTTAAGGCCTGCAGAAATTCATCGTACCATTGCTCATGGAACCAGCTGAAGGTCGGCAAGGGGAAACGGCCCAAAAAAGGCCTGTCAAAAATAAAATTGTACATGCCCAGCTCCGGAAATCCCACGACGACATCGTCGGGCCCGGCCTTGGCCTTTAAGAAATCGGATATCTTATTCAAATCCTCATATTCATCCACCGGCACCCAGACCCCGTTGACCCGGGGGATGGCCAATTCCTTGTACTGATCATGCTTGTCCCAAAATTTCATGCGGGCCGTGGATTTAAACGACAGGACGCGGCAGATATATTGAAAAGACCAGAAGCGGCTGTTGAAGCGGTAGATGGCAAAGCCCCAGGAAAACCCGAAAAGGGCAAAGATCAAAAAACAAATCAGGGACTTTTTCCAGCTGATGAATTTCTCTTTGTTCGCCCACAGCCACAGCACGACAGCTTCCAGCAGATAGGAATAAAGGACCTTTTCCGGCAGAAGCGACATTTCAAATTGCGCGGCCCAAATACAGCGAAAGGCCGTGTTGTACATGATAAAACCGTAAACGCCCAAGGCGAGCAGTATGGTTTCCGTTGCTTTCCAGCCGCCCCTGCCCCTGGACCAGCGCATGATCAAATATCCCAGAAGAAAAATATACAAATAAGCCACGGACAATTGGCGGAAATTGATGCTGAAGGGATTGAGCATCATGGCCAAGGTTTCCGAAAAATTATGGGGATAAATCGAGACCTGGTGCGGGTCAATGACCGTCTGCATGCGCGACACAATGGTCCAGGCCGCTTCAAAATAGGGAACAAGGGCATGGTTTAGGCCCGCATAAATCAGCCACGGCGATGCGCCCAGGGCCAGGGCCGCGGCAAAAGCCAGGATGCCCCGGCCAAGTTCCCCTCCTGTCATGGTTTTTCTGGTCCAGATCACGACGGCCGCGGCGCCGGCGGCCAGGCCCGCGTAAACGCCCATCTCAAAACTGACCAGGCCGGCCAAGGCCGTTAAAAAGCCGGAGGCCAGGGCCCAGGCCCAATGCCTGCCCTTGATAAACCGGACCAAACAATAGACCGCCAGAAGGCCGAAGGTGTAGCGCATGCCTCCCCAGATCCCAAAGACGACACGGGGCCAGGCCCGGGCGATGATGGCCGGCAGCATCGTGTAAAAAATAAACCGGGTGCGCAAAAGCTCCCGGCAGATCATCACCATCACGATAAAACACAGGACATTGCCAACGAAAAAATAAAAACAGAGCGTGGCCATGTGCACGCCAAAGACCTTCATCAGCCAGGCCGGCGCGTACAGCTCCAGCGGACCGCGCAAATGGAAAAAATCCCGGTAGGGCACCAGGCCGTGCAGGATGGCGTTGATGCCCGGAAGATAAAGCCCTAATTCAAAAACATTGATGCGGTTATTGAGATAATAGGGATAAAAGGTAATGGCCACAAAAAACAGGGACATGACCAGAACATCCCGCCCTCGCGGCGGGCTTTTGAGGCTGCGGTCGATGAGATCCAGGGTCTTAGCGGTCAAGTTCTTCATAGATTTTCAAAGTCTTTTGGGCGGTCAGGGCAAAGGAAAAATCTTTTGAACGCTTAAAACCGGCCTGGCGCAGAGATTCCCTCAGGGCCTTGTCCGTCAAGGCCCTCTCCAGGGCTTGGGCCAGGGCCGAGAGGTCCCTGGGGTCAATCAGCAGGGCCGCCTGGCCCGCGATTTCCGTGCACGCAGAGGTGTTGGAGGTGATCACCGGCGTCCCGCAGCAAAAAGATTCCAGGATGGGAAAACCAAAACCCTCATAAAAGGAAGGAAAGACAAAAACCTCGGCCATATTGTACAGGCAGCACAATTGCCGGTTGTCGACAAAACCTGTAAACACGACCTTAGACTGCAGGCCTAAATTTTTGATGCGCGCCTCGATGTCCTCCGCCCTCCAGCCCTTCATGCCGGCCACGACCAGATGCCCCTCAAAGGCCTTTCTGGATCTGAGCATGGCAAAACTTTCCAAAAGGCCGGCGAGATTTTTTCTGGGCTCGATGGTACCCACGTATAAAATAAAGGGCCCCTCAATGCCCCAGCGGGTCAGTTCAACGGCCGCTTCCTGGCGTTGCGGCGCGGACAAGGGATAAAACATGGCATGGTCAACCCCGTTATATACGACGCAGGTCTTGGCCAAAGGGATGTTCCAAAAGGAATGCAGGTCCCGGCGGGTGTTCTCGGAGACGCAGATGATCCTCTCTGCCGTGGAGGCGATGGCCTGCATGTGCTTTTCCGTCGTGGCAATGGTCTGGGGATGGTGCCCTTCGGGATAGGTCTTGTAAATCAGGTCATGGATGGTGACGACGAGCCTGCCCGCGTGAGGGCTGATGGCATCAGGGCTTGGCATATGGTACACATCGCTTTTGACCATGCCCTGCTGCCAAAAATCCATGCGGTTTTTAAAATTCGGGTATCTGGAAAAATCCGGGAGCCGCCGCTTGAAATCGAACAGGCGCTGGGGCGGGACATACAGCAGATATTCATGGACGCGGTCGATTTTGCCCAGACTATCCAGCAAATGGAAGGTATAACGGCCGATGCCGGTCCGCTCGTTAAAAAGGATGGATTGGCCGTTGATGGCTATGCGCATGCGCTAAACCGTATGCCCTTTGGATTGGAGGAATTGAGCGACCACCTGTATCACATAATCCATTTGGGAAATGCCCACGTCCTGGTGGCAGCCGATATGCGTGCCTTGGTCGGAGCAATATTCGGATTCAGGAAAGTCCCCGACGGCATGGCCCATGAACCGGTAGCTGGCCGTCTGGGTGGGAATGGAATAAAACAAATTGCGCGAGTCGACCCCCTGCTCTTGCAGGTAGGTGACAAATTCATGCTTGGTGAAATTCAGACCGGGTTTGAGCACAATGGAAAAGGCGTGCGGCCCCAAGACCTCATGGGGCTCTTCCGTCAGGTGCCAGAAGAATTTCTGGAACCCGGCAAAATGCTTGATCAAATGCCGGACATTGGCCCGGCGCCGCTCGAGAATGCTCTGGAAAATGTCGATATTGCCCAGGCCCACCGCGGCCTCGATCTCGTTCATCTTGGCGGAAAAGCCGATGCGCTTAAACTGGAATTTCCCGTCGATCCCGTGATTGCGCAGGGAGCGGGCCGCTTCGGCCATCTGGGCGTTGTCGGTGATCAGCATGCCGCCTTCGATGGTGGTCACGATATGCGCGGCATACAGGGAAAAGCAGGCCATGGCGCCGATGGAACCGACCTTGCGCCCCTTGTATTCGGCGCCGTGGGCCTCGGCCGCGTCCTCAATGACATGGAGTTTGTGTTTCTTGGCGATGGCCATGATCTCATCCATGGCCGCGGGCTTGCCCATCAGATGCACCGGCATGATGGCGCGGGTCCTGGCCGTGACGGCTTTTTCGATCTTGTGGGGATCGATGTTCAACGTCGCGCGCTCAACGTCCACAAAAACCGGCTTGAACCCGGCCTGCAGCACCGCGTTGCCCGTGGCCACAAAGGTCAGGGCCGGAACGATGATCTCGTCCCCGCGCCGGGCCCCGAAATCATAGAGCACGGCGCAGGCAATGGCATCCGCGTCCGTGCCGCTGGAGACCGCCACCCCGTATTTGACCCCGAAAAGGGCCGCGAATTTGTCCTCGAATGCCTTGACGTATTGGCCCTTGGTCAGCCAGCCGCGGTCAAGGGCCTCATCGATCAGTTTCCTGGCCTTAAGCGTCAGGGAGATGGTGCCGAAGGGCACCTTATAGGCGGATTTTGAGGCTTCCTGGCCGTCGCTGACAGCGGCGGCCTTATTGAAATCCATCTTGGTTTTCCTATTCATCGCAAGCTCTTCAAATGCTCCTGCGCCCAGGCATAGCGCTCAGGAGTACCGATATCGACAAACCGGTTTTCCACCTCGAAGGCGTAAAACCCGCGCCCGACCAAGCGCGGGAAAAAATCATATTCAATGGAAAATTTCTGGGGCGTATCTGCCAGCGTAAAAACAGCGCGGTCAAAACAATAGGTGCCGGTATTGATAAAGGCCTCCCGCGCTTCGGGCTGTTTTTCCTTAAAGGCCGTGATCGCGCCCGACGAAGAAATTGCAATGGTCCCGTAATCGCGGGCATCCGGCATCCGGGTCACGGCGAGGGTGGCCTTGGCCTGATGCTGAAGATGCGCCGCGATAAGGCGATTGTAATCGATCACGCAGAAACAATCCCCGTTCATGGCCAAAAAACAATCTGATGTCACCAGGGCCGAGCCTTGTTTAATGGCCCCGCCGGTGCCCAGAGGTTCGTCCTCTCTGGAAAAAAGGATTTCACGGTCCCGGTATTTATTTTTAAAGTAGGCCTCGACGTCCTGGCTGCCGTGGCCGACGCACAGGATAAACCGCCTGCCGCCCTGATGGGCGATATAATCCATGAGGATTTCCAAAAACGGCTTGTCCCCGATCTTGGCCAGGACTTTCTGGGCGCCGCCGGTAACGGAGGCCAGACGCTTGCCCAAACCGCCGGCGAGAATCACTATATCTGGAAACATCTTCACAAATGTCATAACCATCACAACCCCCGGGGTTGTGATGGTCAATTTAAGGTTGATAAACGATGATCTGGCTTCCTGAATGTTCGAACCTGAAAGGGACCTCGAGCAGATCTTTCAGGGCCTCGCGCACCCTGGGCTTTTGGGAAGGCTCGACGAAAAACAGGACAAACCCTCCGCCGCCCGCCCCCAGCAATTTGCCGCCCACGGCCCCGGCCTTGATGGCCGTCGCGTACAGATCATCGATGTGCGGGCTTGAAATTTTGTCCGACAAGGTGCGCTTAAGTTTCCAGCTTTCATCCAGCAGGCGGCCGAACTTGATGAGCTCATTCCCGTTTAAGACCTCCACGGCTTCGCTGACCATCTCATGCATGCGGGCCAATTCCGCCTTTTTCTGGGGGATATTGTCGATCTGGGACTTGGCGATCACCGAGGCGTGGCGGGAAAACCCGGAAAAAAACAGCATCAAATGGTCCTGCAGTAAATTCAGCTTGTCCGCCGGCACGGTCAAGGGCCGCACGCGCAGATGATGGGTGCCGCCAAACTCGATCAGGTTGAAACCGCCGTAGGCGGCCT
Source organism: uncultured Planctomycetales bacterium (assembly GCA_964483785.1). Lineage (GTDB taxonomy): Bacteria > Omnitrophota > Gorgyraeia > Zapsychrales > Fredricksoniimonadaceae > JABDGZ01. The sequence goes on along the minus strand of CAZACW010000019.1, from coordinate 14,665 downwards.
GGGTCTGGTCCTGGCAGCCGACATTTTCCTTGATCATGTCCTGCTCCACATGGATGGCTTCCCTGGCCAGCCTTTCCTTGGTGACCATCTGGCCTTTGAGGGCGTAAAGGCTGTTTAACAACCCGACGGTAAACGACGAGCTTGAGCCCAGGCCCGTGCGCGCGGGCAGGTCCCCGTCATGGTGGATCTCAACGCCCTCATTGATCTTCAGGAAACGCAGCACCTCGCGCACCGACGGATGGTCGATCTCATCGATGTTCTCGCGCACATGCTCCATCTTGGAATAAATGATGCGGGATTTATGCTCGAAAAAAGGCGGCAGATAGCGGCAGCTGATGTAGCAGTATTTGTCGATGGTGGTGGCCAGGACGGCGCCGTTATGGTCCTGGAACCAGCCGTTATAGTCGGTGCCGCCGCCGAAAAACGAGACGCGAAAAGGGGTGCGGGAAATGATCATCGCGCCAGCGCCCCTTCCTCGAGGATTTTGCGCTTCAATTTGATGCGGGTGGACCGCACGGTCTCATCGACGCAGGTCTGGCCGAATTTTTGCTTTAACAGTTCCAAAAATTTGGGGTTGGTGTGGTATTTCATCCAGGCCTCGTCCCTAAAAGCCAGGACCTGCTCGGCGCTTAAATGCTTGGTGGGCAGGGGCTGGCATTCATAGGAATGCTGGGAAAAGCCGGCATAGGTGGCAGGCAGTTTCCACCCTTCTTTCCTGGCCAGGCCGTGTAAGGGACTGCCGGGATAAGCCATGGCCGAATAAAAATTGGCCTCTTCGGTGTTCATCTCCATGGCCAGATCCAGGGTCATCTGCATGCTGGCCAAATCATCTTCCGGAAGCCCAAAAATATAATTGCCGATCACATTGATGCCGTGCGCGCGGATCTTGGCCACCACGGCCCGGATGTCCACATCTTCGAACCGGCCCTTGGTCACGTCCTTGCGCACGCGGGTATTGCCGCTTTCAATCCCCAGGGCCAGCCAGTTGACGCCGGCTTTTTTCAAGGTGGCCAAGAAGTGGTCCTTGACCGTGTCGACGCGGGAATAACACCAGATATTAAACTTGTGGCCGCGCTGGATGATCAATTCGCACAGCTTCAAGAAATGGCTGGCGTTCAGGACAAAAAGCTCATCCGCGATTTTAATGTTGGTGATGCCTTGGGACGCGAAGAAATCAAATTCCCGGATGATGTGTTCCGGGTCCCAAAAGCGGAACACCGCTGATCCGTCGGAGAATTCATTGTCCTGGCGGTTGATGATATTGATCATGCAAAAAGAGCATTTCATGGGGCAGCCCAGGGACGTATACAGGGCGGCAAAGGGCTGGCGGATGGAATGGTTGGGATAGGAATGCCATAACGAGGTGCGGTAATTTTTCATGGGCAGAAGATCCCAGGCGATGCCGGGCATTGCAACGGGCAGGTCCGCCTTGGCGACGATGGGGGATGGTTTGTTGAAAATGACCCCTCCATCCTGCCGGAAACCCAGGCCGTCCACGGCCTCCAAATGGTCCTTCAAATTCGTTTTCAATAATTGGGAAATGGTATAGACGCCCTCGTTCTGGCAGACAAAATCAATGCTGAGGTGTTTTTCCAGGACTTCCTTCGGCAGGGCCGCGACGTGGCCGCCGACAAAAAGGACCTTGCATTCAGGCGCAGTCTGCTTGACCGCTTCGGCCAAACTGGCGGCGCCGGCCATGTTCTGGGAAGAGGCCGAGGGCTGCTGGCCGTACACCACGAAGCAAACCAGGCGCGCCTTGGCCTCTGCGATGTTTTGGGCGGATTGCGCCTCATCCAGCCCCAAGGCCTCGCAGTCCAAAATATCGACGGAAAAACCTTTGAGGCGGCAATGGCTGGCCAGCATGCCGGCCCAGATCGGCGGCTCGATGGCGGAAAAATCCTTGGCCAGATCCTGGTAGATTTTCCGGGACGCGTTGGCGTGAACGAAGAGAACATCAAGATGTTTCATGGTGGACCGCCGTCATGCCTGTCCCCGCCCAAGGCGGGGCACAAGCACCTCAAATATTCGCGAATTGATTGCGTTTAATGACCTGGTAGCCCTTGATCAATTCCTGAAGGCCCTGGCGCAGGGACACATCCGGCTTAAACCCGGTTTGCTCGATCTTCGCATTGCTGACGATATAATCGCGCTTGTCCGGGTCCTCGCCGATGGTGGCCTCTACAAAATAAAAATCAGGAACCAAGGTTTTGATTTCCTGACATAATTGGAGCTTCGTCAAATTCGCGTCGCTCAAACCGACATTATAGGGTTGGTTTTTCATCTTGTCAAAATGATTCAAGGCGTGGATAAAGGCCTTGGCGATGTCGCGCACGTGGATGTAATTGCGGTGAAAATGGGCCTCAAAAAGGATCACAAACTTATCGTACACCGCGCGATAGGTAAAATCATTGACCAGCAAATCCAGCCGCATGCGGGGCGAAATCCCAAAGGCCGTGGCCAAACGCAGGGTGATGCCGCCCCCCGCGTCCAGAATGGCTTTTTCCGCGTCCACCTTGAGCTTGCCGTATAAGGAAATCGGCCGCAGCGGCGTTTCTTCCGTGCAATGCTTGCCCTTTTCACCGATGCCGTAGCCGCTGTTGGTGGTCGGGAAAATGACGCGCTGGTCCTTGGCTTTCATCTCCAGGATCATTTTAATGGCATCCAACAGAATGGTCTGAGCGCCGACCGGGTCCCTGGCGCATAACGGCGCGCCGGTGAGGCAGGCCAGCGGAAATATGGCATCCGCCCCTTTCATGAGCTTGGTCACCAAACCCTTATCCCGGGTATCGCCGCGGATGATGCTCAAGGCGCCATGGTGGCAGACATCCAACAGGGATGACTGATTGTACATAAAATTATCCAGGGCGATCACCTCATGCCCTTCGGCCAATAAGCGCGGCACCAGGACCGATCCGATATATCCCGCCGCCCCTGTCACTAAAATCCTCATACCCTTCCTTTCGTTAAAAAGAGGATGCTTTCAAACGTCCCTTTTTCATATACCATTGATAGGTCCATGCAATGCCCTTCTCTAATCCGACCTTCGGCCGCCAGCCGAGCCTGCGCAATCTGGAATTGTCCATGAGCTTGCGCATGGCGCCGTCGGGCTTTGAAGCGTCAAACAAGACCTTGCCCGTATAACCGCTGATCTCCTTGATCATCATGGCCAACTGCCGGATCGTCACTTCCTGGCCGCTGCCGATATTGATCAGGTCCGTGCCGTCGTATTTTTCCATCAAGACCATGCAGGCGCTGACAAAATCATCCGCGTACAGAAATTCCCGGCGGGGACGGCCGCTGCCCCACAGGGTGAGTGCGCGCACTCCTGCGGCCTTGGCCTTATGGAACTTAGCGATCAAGGCCCCCAAAACATGGGCAGATTCCACGTCCGTGTCGCTGCCCGGACCGTAAAGTGTCGCGGGCACAGCAGCCATGGCATGAAAGCCATACTGGGACTTATAGGCCTGGCACAATTTGCCGCCGGCTATTTTAGCGACGGCATAAGGTGCGCTTGTGGCCTCCAGGGGCCCTGTGAGCAAGGAAGATTCCTTGATCGGCTGTCTGGCCTGGGCCGGATAAACGCAGGAACTGGAAAAATAAAGGAGTTTTTTGACGCGATGGGTACGGGCCGCCTCAATCACCAGATTTTGGGAATGTATATTTTCATAGATGAATGGCGCGGGGTGCTTTTGATTGGCCGCAATGCCGCCGGAGCGCAGGGAACCTAAAAAAACATAATCCGGCTTGAATCTTTTGAAAAAATCTTGGACCTTGTTTTGGTTCAATACATCGATGCGGTCGCGGGTATTGGAAATGACGTGCGCAAACCCTTGGGAGGCAAAATGCGATCTTAGGGAATTTTCTATACTGTCATTATGTCCGACGATAAAAATCTTGGATTTTCGGCGCATACATAATCTAAATTAGGAAACCATCACAACCCCCGGGGTTGTGATGGTTTCCTATTGACCCGAAGTGATCATTTTCTTCGCATAATACTCTTCATTATAAAAATTGCCGTGCTCGATGATCAGGGTCGATTTGCCGTCATTGCGCTTTAAGGCGCGTTCATAGGCTGGAAAAATGTCTTCGGCCGCATTCAGCTCGACCACCTCGATCCAGTGAAACAGTTCCCGGAAGGCCTTGGCATAATTGCCGATATGCTGATGGCCCGGATGCACCGGTGCGTCAGGCCCGGTGGCGACCCTGATGATCACCTTCAGGGGCCATTGCCCGCCGGAAATGGCCGGGACCTTGTCCAGCACATTGGCCATATCGCCGGTGGCCAACAGCAGGAAATTCTGGCGCGGATACACCGATATCGGCACATAGCCTGCCAGGGCCATGCCGATCGTAAACTGCATCTGGAAACTTTCATTGATGGGCATCTCCAGGCAGCGCTCCTTGGGGCAGTCGCGCAGGGTCTGAAACATAAAGGTGCCGGGGCCGGCCACGGTCTGGCCGACAAAGATGGTCTTGGGCTGCTGGGCCAGCCATTCCATCGTGCGCTTGAGTTCATCGAAATATTTTAACTGGGTGCCCGTCGTCATATCAGAATTTGATCAATTTGCCCAGACCCGAATGCGGGTATCCGTTGGTGTATTGAAAATAAATGATGTGCTTCTCGTATTTCGTGCCCTTAAACCAGGGTTCTGCATTGCCCCAGGTGGCCCGGGTGTCGGTCATGACGGAAACGCCGTTATCACAGACGATGAAGGTGGCTGGAAGGCCGAAATTATACACATATTTGACCGCCTCATGGAAAATGCCGGTTTCCGAGGACATGTCCCCGCAAAACAAATAAACGCGGCCTTTACGGCCCTGGGTTTTCAGGGACCAGGCCACCCCCGCGGCCGTGCCCATCAAGCTTCCCACGATCCCGGAACACAGGACCTTATATTGGGGAAAGCACAGGGAAATGCTTTTGCCTTGCAGGATCGCCTCTTTCAAGTCTTCGCGGGGCACGCCTTTCAAGAGGGCCAGCTCATGGGAGTCCCAGAACCCGAAGACATAATCATCGCCGCTGATGTGATGGTCCTGGAAGATCTTGATCAGGGCCTCTTCACGGCCGGCGCGCAAATGCACCGGCGCCCGGATGACGCCGGTGGCAAAAACATCCGCGATCTCCTTCTCAAAAGCTATCAATTCTTCCTTAGTGACCACGCTTCGCCTTCCTTATGTTGCCGGCAAACCAGTGCATGGTGCGCCCGATCCCGTCTTCCAGGGGCACCTTGGGCTCCCACCTCAGCTCCTTGCGGGCCATGGAAATGTCCGGCCTGCGCTGTTTGGGGTCGTCGATGGGCAGGGGCCGGTAAACGATTTTTGCTTTGGGATTATACTTCTTTCGGATGAGTTGGGCAAACTCTAAAATGGTAAATTCTCTCGGGTTGCCGATATTGACCGGGCCGGAAATTTTGGACAAGAGCAGGCGGGTGATGCCGTCCACCAGATCATCCACATAGCAGAAAGACCTGGTCTGCCGGCCGCTGCCGTAAACGGTCAGGGGCTGGTCATTAAGGATCTGGTCGATGAAATTGGGCACCACCCGGCCGTCCTTGATCTGCATGCGCGGGCCGTAGGTGTTGAAGATCCTGACCACCTTCACGTCCATCTTATAGACGCGCTTGTAGGCAAAGGCCGCGGCCTCGGCGTAGCGTTTGGCCTCATCATAGATGCTGCGCGGGCCGTTGGGGTTGACATGGCCCCAGTAGCTTTCCTTTTGGGGATGGACCAAGGGGTCGCCGTAAACCTCCGACGTGGAGGCCAGCAAGAACACCGCTTTTTTGAGCCTGGCGATTTCCAACATGTTGTGCGTGCCGTAACTGCCCACCAGCATGGTGGCGATGGGATGGTTCATATAATCCACCGGCGAGGCCGGCGAGGCGAAATGCATCACATAATCGATCCTGCCCGCGACCTTGAATGGCCGGGACACGTCGTGTTTGAGGAATTTGAAATGCTTGTGCTTCTTTAAATGCGCCAGATTGCGCGGGGACCCGGTGATCAAATTGTCCACCGCAATCACCCGAAAGCCGCGGCCGATGAACCAGTCGCACAAATGGCTCCCTAAAAACCCCGCCCCGCCTGAAATTAAAACTGTTTTCTTTGACATACAACAGCCCTTTCTATTTATAAAGATTTACCCCGTCCTGTGCCAAAATATTCAAACCCGATGTCCCGCAGATGCGTGCCGTCGAGGAAATTGCGTCCGTCGAAAATGACGGCCTGGGCCATGGCATCGCGGATCTGGACAAAATCGATCTCCTTGAATTCCGGCCATTCGGTCAACAGCAGAAGGCAGTCACAGCCCTCGGCCACGGCGTAGGCGTTGGGGCAGAAGGCGGCCCCGCGCAATGCTTTTTTGGCGGCCTCCATGGCCTTGGGGTCATAGGCCCTGACCCTGGCCCCTTCGGCCTGCAGCAAATGGATGATCTCCAGGGCCGCGGCATTGCGGATATCGTCGGTGTTGGGCTTAAACGCCAGGCCCCAGACGCCGATGGTCTTGTCCTTGATGTTCCATAATTTCTCCTCGATGAGATGGACAAACCAGTGCCTTTGCTGCTCATTGATGCGCCGCACCTCTTTAAGCAGGGTAAAGTCATAGCCGCTGCGTTCGCTCACCCGGATAAAGGCATCCACATCCTTAGGGAAACAGGACCCGCCGTAGCCGACGCCGGCATCCAGAAACTGGCGGCCGATACGCTTGTCCAATCCCATGCCCTCGGCGACTTTCAGGACATCGGCCCCCACCCTGTCGCAGACCTGGGCCACGGCATTGATGAAAGAAATCTTGGCGGCCAAAAAAGAATTGGAGGCGTGCTTGATCATCTCGGCGGAGGCGATATTGGTCACCAAAATTTTCGGCTTAAGCGGCCTATAAATGTCCCTCAAAAGCCCTTCGGCCTTTTTCGATTCCACCCCGATCACGATGCGGTCCGGGTTCATGAAATCATGCACGGCGCTGCCTTCCTTCAAAAACTCCGGGTTGGAAGCCACGTCAAAATCCAAAAGGACCTTGTTGCCTTTTCTATGTTTGGGCGCCAGGTTCAGGTGAATGGTGCGCCGGATCTTCTTGCCGGTTTCCGCGGGCACGGTCGATTTCTCGACGATCAGCTTATAGGAGTCCATGTGCCGGGCAATGGCGCGCGCCACGTTTTCCACATAGGTCAAGTCCGCATCGCCGTTGGGCTTCGACGGTGTGGGCACGGCCAAAAAAATCACCTGGGACTTTTGCGTGGCCTCGCCGATGGAGCCGGTAAAGGAGAGCCTTTTTTTGGCCACATTGGCCTTCATGAGCTCGAGGAGCCCCGGCTCATAAATCGGCAGGCGGCCCTTCTTTAACGTTTTGATTTTTTCGAGATTGTTGTCCACACAGATCACGTGATGGCCGATCTCGGCCAGACAGACCCCTGAGACCAATCCCACATAACCGGAACCGATAATGGCGATTTTCATCCTGCCTCCTGACATTGACTGCTGTTGCAGCCTATTGGCTTTGCGTACCAGGCTTGGACGCCTGGAAGGTCGTATCGATTAAGTTTAACTTCATCCCCGGGGAGGCTTTCAGGCGAAAGAGCACATAGAAGGTCGTCCCCCTGCCCTCCAGGGTGTCTATGGCCATGTCCATCTCCCATTCATGCAAGTCTCTGGTGATCACAAATTCATTTTCCCTGGCCGAGGTGGTGCCGTTGGTGGCCTTGGTCACCGGGAAGGTATTATATATCCTGAAACGCCATTTGGGGTTGATGACGTAATCAAATTCCGAAGTGAGCTGGTCGCCCTGGCCATGGGTATAGCGGTTGCCCAAGGACAGGGACCAGCCCGGCCCATGGATGGCCCCGTCGAAATTCTCGGTGTCAAAGCGGCCGGCATGGAAATCATATTCAAATTCATTGTGCAGGGTGAACCAATTCGTCGGATTAAAGTCGAGGACCGTATCCACCGGATTAAATCCGCGGTGGCCGGTGGTGCCTTGCAGGCCGTAATTGGTGGTGACCAGATACCTCACCAAATCCACGATCTGGCCGTTGCGCTTGGTCTGCAGTTTGTTCTCCAGGCCCAGTTCGACCTGGTGGATCCGGTACACATTATCAATGCCTGAATCGAACTGATTGAGTTCCGAGGCCGGGAAGGTGGGCTTGGCCTGGTAGAGATAGGTGATGGTCGGCGTGATCACATGGCGCAGGCCGTTGATGTCGAGCCCCGCGAAATTCGTATGATAGTCCCAAAATTTGTAGAATTTGGTGCTCATGTCCAGGCTGGTCCGAAACACGCCCCGGATGATATCACTGTCATTGACGTCGGCGGTGCGGCTGTAATAGGTCTCCTCCCCGCCCACATGAGGATTAAACTGGATGAAGCCAAGCTTAAAGGGATGGGAAATATCATCGTTGGAATCAAAGCGCAGGGTCTTGTTGTTGATTGTTTTGGGATAATTTTGCTGAAACAGATTGGAAAGGGTGTTGGTGCTTTTGGCGTAAAAGCCCGTCCTGCCGATCTGCTGATTATTAAACACATACCTGACCTCGGGGATGCGTTCGATGCCGCGCAAAGGCCGGTTTTCCCGGCTGGTGTCGACGTCAAAGGTGAGGGTGCCGCGGGGCATCACATGGGTCAGCAGGAAATACGTATTCAGGTTGGCGTTTTGGGCGTTTTGATTATAGTCCCTGGGGAAATAGGTCTTTAAAAACCCGTTATTGAGAATGTCATAATCGTGGATCTTGTAATACTGCAAAACAGCGTCGGTATTCGGGCCGATCTGCCAGCGGTGGCGCCAGATGACGCGGTAGCGCTCATGGTGGGTGGTGGGCCCGACCTTGACCCCGTTTTTATATTCCTCCCACCAGTGACGGCCGGCGATCTGGTTTTCATCCGTGTAATAGGCGCTAAGCAAGCCGCTGCCGAAATTGGGCGTGTCGTATTTAAGGTCAGCGCCCTCGCCCAGCCCGTCGCGCTCGCGCGCATCCGCATGGACGTTCAACTGCACGTGGGGGCCGAACTTAAGATGCGTGGTGGTCAGCACGAAGAAGCCGAAATCCTTGCTCTCGCCCGGCGAGATGTCCACAAAATTGCGGTTTTTCAAGTCCTGCTCGAAATAAGGCAGGTACATGACCGGGACCTTGCCCAAATAAATCTTCATGCCGTGCACCACGGCCTTGTCCTTCATGTAGATGTCCATGCGGTGGGCGCCGATGCGGTAATGGGGCTCGTCCAAATCGCAGGTGGTCATATACCCTTCATCCATGCTCATATGGTCCTGGGCAACCTTGTCGATGCGCTGGCCCTCGATCTGGTAGGGATCGGCAAAGACCTTGGCATTGCGGAATTCGCCGGTGCCGCTGCCGAAATTATACGTCATGCCCTGGGCCATCACCTCCTCGTTCGGGGTGTCTAAGTACACATTCCCCTCGGCCACGGCCTGTTCCACGACCCGGTCCAATTCCAGCTTGTCGCAGAACAATTCCTGGTCCTGGCGCACGATTTGGACATTGCCCTCGGCATGGGCCTTATTGTCCTGGGTGGAGACGCTGACCTGGTCGGCCTGCAGCTGGATTTGGGACGGGCCCTTGGTGTTTGCTTTTTTGAATTCGCCCTTCAGATCAGGCATGGGCAGATGGCTGGCCATCGACGGGGCGGGCATCACAAGAAGCAGGGCCCACAGAACGGCCGGCATCCAAATTTTCATGCGGTCATCTTTGCGCATTCATCACCAAAACATACGCACCGATAATTCCGGCGTCATCTTTGAATTGGGCGCGTTTGATCTTAAAGGCCCGGCCCTGAAGGCTCATGGCCCTGCGGCGGATGGTCGAGGCGATCGTCTTAAACAAAAATTTTTCATTGTTGGAAATGCCGCCGCCGATGATGATCAGCCGGGGGTTTAACAAATTGACGATGCCGACCAATCCGTTGCCGATATGCCCGGCCGCGGTTTTCCAAAAGAGCAGGGCTTTTTTGTGGCCCTTCTGGGCCAGGGCAAACATCTCTTCCGTGGCCAAGGGTTTTCCCATCACCTTGGCGGCCAGGGTCAGCAAGGCCCGGTTGCCCACGTAGGCCTCAAAACAGCCAAAGCCGCCGCAATTGCATTTGGGGCCGTGCTCGTTGAGCGGCATATGCCCCAGCTCGCCGGCGGCATTGTCTTGGCCGCGGTAAAGCTCTCCGTTTAAAATAAGGCCTGATCCCACCCCGGTGCCCAGCGTCAGGCAGATCAAATTCCTGACTCCGCGTCCGGCGCCGAATTTGGACTCGGCCAGGGTGATCATTTTGACATCATTGTCCACAAACACCGGCAGTTTGACCTTTTTTTGCAGAATGGACTTTAAATGCACCCCTTGCCAGCCCCGGATATTGGGCAGAAAGCGGACAAATCCTTTTTCATAATCAACCAGGCCGGGCAGGCCGACGCCCACACCGGCGATCTGGCCCTTGGAAAGGCCGGCGGTGATGATGCCGGCCTCGATTTCACGGGCCAGGGCGGAGATTAATTTGATTCGATGAGAGGCGAAAGGCTTTGTGGCGAAACTGGTTCGGACAAGGACATTCCCGGAAGGACCGACGACACCCAATTTGATATTGGTGCCGCCGACATCCACACCAACGACGTACTGCTTCATGAATTTCCTTAAATGTTTTGGGGATTTTGGGGGAAAAATATTAAATTCTTATAAAGCTTTTGTATTTTAACTTAACAGATGCAGGGGATCAACTACTCTTTTTATTGATTTTGATATGATTAAAATACTCTAATGTAGGCCGGCTTGAGGGATGCCCAGGAAGGAACGGATACTGCGCAAGGGGCGGATGGCGATGATCACCGGCACCAAACCGGCGGCGCTTCGGAGCCTGGCCAGTTGGGCCGGATCGATATGGAACTTAATGGCATCGCGGGAATCCACCTTAACCTTGGTCAAATCAATACCGCCGGTATCTGGTTTGCTGTTTTGGGCCGAATCCTTGACCTGTAATCGATCTTCTTCATGCCTTCTGGTTTGATTATAGATATCAAGAAGTTCTCTGGCTTCATATTCAGGATAACCAAGGGCTGAAGCAAATTGCTGCATGGCTGGTATTCCATCAGCTTTTGCTACGGCATCGTTATATGATCTTTCGACAAATCTATAAAAATTACGAAAAAGTACCCAGTCCCTCACCGCCTCTCTTACCGTCCGCTCAATTTTGATTCTATCATAAAACTTGATCGGACTCTGAACATTGGCCAACATGACGGGTCGATCAAAATATATTAAGTCGTTATGATGATCTTCCCTTAAGCTTGGTAAACTTTTCAATGTTTCAATGATTAAGTCTCCATATGACTTGGCATAACCCTGATATTCCTCGACACGGACTCCCAGTGCTTTAAGTTTTTTTAAAAAAGTCTCCTTGGATATGATCAAGATGTCCTTTAATCGCTCATCGACAAAGGCTAGGCCTTGCAGGCGCTCGCCGGCATTATCGCTTTGGACCTTGGACAACGGTGAGACTGCCGCATTGGACATGTAATGACGATAATATTGATTGATTTGATCCCTTTGAGAAAAATTGAAAGTGGCGAGATTGACCCCCAATCTTTGGATAAATTCCGGGTATTTTTTTATGGCGTAAGCGTTAAATTCGTCTTTATTATGTAAAACAATCCCTTCATGCCGGGCCTCTATTTCAACCCAGCCTAAATACGAATTTCGAAATTCTGACACGTTGCCAGACCTCATTCCACGCAATGGATTTAAGACCGGTTGGCCCGAATAAGGATTCAACGTTGGCCGTGAAGTGAATGTGACCCCGGTGGCATACAAATGAAAACTGTTATTTGTCCAGCTGTAATGATCCAAATCCGGCAACGAGGGATACTTCGGGTCAAAGATGATCACCTGGTCCGATATTTCAGGGCTCCAATCTCCGTATATGTGAGGATGGGTATGAAAATCGACCATGACCCTTCCCTGCAGATAAAATTTATTCAAATCACCTGGGTATTCCACTTTCTCATTTGTACCTGAAATCAATAACCATCTGGACCCGTCGATAAAATCTCCGGCGACCTCGAATGGGAGCTGGACCAGCGGTCTTAGTCCGTCGACATCGGGCATATCTGTTATTTCCCAAATATCTTGATGCCTGGTATCTGTCTTAACCCTTAATCGATCGAGCGCCGTTACAAAAGTGATGAGCTCAACCTTATGGCCATTGATGAGCATCGGTCCCTTTGTTTGAGAGGGATTCATCGCCGCATCACGGTGATTAAAAACTTCTCCCAAATTTTGTTCGGCATAGGATTTCATTTCGTCCTTGGGCACAACAAAATTACCATAAGCGTCCCGGGCCAATTTTCTTCCTTCGCCGAATGCTCTCGAGCCGTCTGAAATGGGATAAAAGGTGATCCCCTGGTCCATGTGATTCTGCGGGTCGGCGCATAACTTGATCAAGAGATCAAAAAGCAACTCCGCAATGCCCTTAATCTGCCCTTGCCGACCGACGTGGCGAAAATACACTTCCATTTGATCAACATGGACTGGATAACTGAATACCATGCCCCCGGCATGGACCGGATTTGACCTTTGGCCAATCCCTATAAATCCTTCCAAATGCGTCTTGCCGTTGATGTCTGAGAACAAACCAAACGATTGGGAGTCCAGGTATTTAAAACGCGGCAGATTTTCCGTTAATCCCCCCTTGGCCTTTCTTTGGGCTTCCCACTCCTGCTGCCAGGCGGGATTGGCTGCAGCATCTTCCTGCCATTGAAGTAAATAGACCTTATCCGCCTGAGGATCAAGACGGCGGACATAAAATTTTCCGCCTGAGGACAGGACATTCTGCAAAGCATCTCCTTTTAAATATTTCTTCAACTCAGCGCCGCCGATTTGAATGGGGGTTTTAAACATTTGATCAAACGCATCTTCGAATGAATTCATCGCTGGATTTGATTGTGGCATCATGGCTTTATCCATTGCAAATAATCGCGTTAAATTGGGGCCATGATTACCTCCCATGACAAACAATTTCACGGTTTCTTTGGGATAGGCGGACACCTTTTCATGGCTCTTTTCGTCCCTATCATTCATATTGATAATGAAAGCATTGTATTGCCGCAACAGCTTCCTTATCCCCTCATTAAATGCTTGATTGACCGTGCGTGCGGCCTGGCTCATTTGCCCTTCCGTAAACAATACCCTGCTTTTCTGCCTGTTCTTAAACTCTTCGTCCCAATCACTTAAAGCCTTCTCGATATCCGCTATCGATAAATCTTTCTTTTCCGGTTCCTTCTTTTTCAAACCGGGAAAAGACGTGGAGGCTTCCAATGTTCTAATTTCAGCTTTGCTTTGTTCAATGCCTTTGAAAATCACCGATGACTGTCGAAACAGCGTTGCATCTTCGGCCGCGATGATTTGGGCATGGGCTAATGCTCCTTGCCAGTATTTCATGTAAAGAACCGGGTCAAATAGATAAAGGATAATGCCGTTTAAATAATCCTCTGAAACATTTAACTTTGCTCTGATTTCTGATTTGTGCGTGCTAAGCCCGGTTATATATTTGATGTCCTTCTCCAACCCTTCAGGATCATCCTCAAGGGCAATGACGTAGGACTTTTCCCCAAATGCTCGGTCAAACTTTTCCAAGGAAAGCATCACGGGCCGCGCCACTTCATCTTGATATCTTCGAATTTCGTCTTTAACGACATCGGTCTGATAAACACCAAGTTGATTTTCTTGCAGATTCATAAGCCGTTCCCTCAACAATGGGTTCGGATGCTGAGTGTTGATCAACAAATGAACATTCCCTGCCCCGTTTACAGTGATGATTTCAGCATGAGCGGCCGACGGCAGGGTAAAACCGGCCAAGGACCCTGCCAGCACAGCGGCTAATAAACTTCTTTTGCCTAACATCGCTTCGTCTCCCTCTAATCGGGTTGCTGCGTGCAGTGTAGTTAAGGCCGCTGATAAATCATCCGCCGGTTTTTTTGAAAAAATTTTATGATTCATATTTTGACCAGTGGGCTCACCCATGGAATCAATCTCAACATAACGCCCAGAACTGTTATCTTGATCCACCATGGCGGCATCGGCGGTGGTCCGCATGGCTTGGTCCATCTTTAAAGTGAGACCGCCGGAGAAATATTTCCTTGGAATAGGCTGTTGGGTGACGGGGTCGGTTTCTTCCTTGATATAGTTGTAAACACCTTTCTTAAAAGCCTGCAGATAACGCTTATAAATAACCTCCACAACCCCGGGGGTTGTGATGGTTATTCCTTGGATTTTATTTTTGTTGGCATATACGGCAGTCAGTATGCTGTCCTTGATCTTCTTCTTGTACCAGGTGGCTAAAATCAGGCTGTTGTACACCTGTCTTAGCTTAGCAAAATTGGCTCCGGTATTGACTTCTTTCGTCAATTCAGGAATGACAATCTCACGGATCATTTGCGAGCCCAGCATATGAATATTGGAACCCCTCAAAATGGGGACAGTCCCTTGGGAAACAATGTTAACGGGACAGTCCCCATTTTGAAGGACCCCAATATCCCCGTGCTTGGCTTGCGATAAATAATCTTCTTCTAACATCACCTTAAGCTTTGATTCCACCACATACGCCGTTCCTGCTTTAGCGTTTTCATATACCACTGCCTTCTCAGGCACGATCCAGACCTTGTTGAAAGTATTTACTGGTATAT
>CAZACW010000018.1:0-34976 GCA_964483785.1 uncultured Planctomycetales bacterium | reverse complement strand
GGAATCAAAGCTTAAGGTGATGTTGGAAGAAGATTATTTATCGCAAGCCAAGCACTCAGATGTTGGGGTCCTTCAAAATGGGGACTGTCCCGTTAACATTGTTTCCCAAGGGACTGTCCCCATTTTGAGGGGTTCCAATATTCATATGCTGGGCACGCAAATGATCCGCGAGATTGTCATTCCCGAATTGACGAAAGAAGTCAATACAGGGGCCAACTTTGCCCAGCTAAGACAGGTCTATAACAGCCTGATCTTGGCCACCTGGTACAAGAAGAAGATTAAGGACAGCATACTGACTGCCGTATATGCTAACAAGAACAAAATCCAAGGAATAACCATCACAACCCCCGGGGTTGTGGAGGTTATTTATCGGCGGTACCTACAAGCATTCAAGAAGGGTGTCTATAACTTCATCAAGGAAGAGCCCGACTCCGTCTCCCAGCAGCCTGTCCCAAGAAAATATTTCTCCGGCGGTGCTTCGTTGGATCAAGTGGAGAATGATCTTCAAGCAACCATCAATCCGTCCATCCTTGCCGTTGCCAATACTATTAAAGACCCTGCAGTCCTTGTCAATGTGAGATTCGATGCAGCAATGAGCATAAAAGAAGCAGCTAAGGTCGTTCGATCTTTGACGGACAAAGATATCAAGAAATTTAAACGCAAAAGGAAGAAAGATATAGAAGGGGATGATGAAACCTTAAAGGCCTATCGAATTAAGGGCGTCCACGTTATTCGTAAAACTGTTGGTAAAAGAAGACGCAGGAGGGTCGCTCAATTGGCGGATCTTAAGCGACCCTCCATCGTGCCGATGTTTGTTCCCAGCAGCGGAAAAGTTTATTATAGTCTGGATTTGAGGCCTTTTGATTTCCAGACCCTGGAAGAAATAGTGAATGGGGAATGGTGGACAAAACATCGTCGAAAACAGATATCAACCAAGGTGGTCAAAGCCTTACAGCCCAAAAAAGGAAAATGGTTCGATCATGGGAAACTACATGATGAGAACCTTTTGCTGCGTTTGGGCAAAGACCGTAATATTAAAGGCGTTCAGATCATAGATTTCGCGAAATTAAAATATTTAAAACGCGCTACGAAAAAAAGAAAAACAGATAACTTTAATTGGGAAGACCAGGATTTAAACATCAGTAATAGAGCCGTCGTGGAGAATCCAAGAAAGGCAGAGCAGAAAAGATTATCTGCAGATCTTGATCCTGTGCCGGCCGCTGCCGATGCCAGAGAGCGCATACTTTTTAAGATGAGGCATGGATATCTTTTAGATCCGGAAGAGCTGGCCCATTTGCAATTTAGGTCAAATATGGATTTTGCCAGGTGGATTTATGGCCGGATGCACTCCAATTTTGATCTTATGTCCCAATTCGACATGTTTGACCGCGAACAAGCAGGGTCTCACGGATTACACAGTCAATTAATCCAACATGGGGACCTTCCTTATGGTTTGAAAGTCATTGACGATGATGCCGACGATTCTTCGGTTGCAAAAACGGCCATGGGTTTTGTTTTAAGCGTCCAGCGGGCAGGAGGTCTTGTAACGCCTATTTTGCTGCCCGCAGATTTTGATAAAGACCATGAGGTCCTGGTGCGGTTGGTCACGCCTGTCACAGAAGATTATGTCAGGGAAGAAGGAGAGGATTTTGTCGGAAAGTTTTTTGCCTTGATGGAGTCTTATTGGTCACGGGGTATTTTTGACCATGATTTAGAAATCGATGCTTTAGGGATTATGGACGGGAGATTGGTGGTCCGGAATTTTGGATCGACAGAAGTCAGCATGGACGATTCATTTTATCAGCGGCCCGGCAATGAAGCTGGGGCTTACCGGAACACATTTAATATCGCGGTGGATGAACTGCAAAAAACAAGGGATAGGCTGCATGCAATTTCGCCTGAAATCAGTCAATATTTTCAAAAAACATGGGAAACCCGATACGGGAAAAATTTGAGCCTTACCTTTGAGGACCATTGGGAACGCAGTATGCGCGGCAATGAGGAGGCCAGCACCAGGGCAGATATACTTAGAGGTATTGTCAAATCCTTCCGGCCCAAACGGGTGCAATTTTATTACGTGATCCCATTTGTGGGAGGCCAATTTGACGCGTTTATAGAACAACTTGTCAATGAAAGATACGTGTCTGTTAATGCCGCCATGACCGCCGAGGCCCCTCCCATCATTCATTACACGCATAACAGAGGAGAAATAGAGGCCGCCATCGGCCATTGGTTTCATATGGGAATCAAACGCAGGTCTCTTCCAACAACTTTCTATATCCGTAAACCTCAATCGGCCAGTCCGGCGATGGACAGCGAGCCATCGGTGGACGATTCTGCCATGACGGCTGAAGATTTTTTGGCCATGGGACCGCAGCAGCAGGAAGACTGGATGAGCAGCTTACGGCCCAGAAGTTTGTGGCCCTATAGAATGGCATGGCGGAAAGACAATCCAAAGGCCGCAAGAGTAGTTTTTGCCCATGTGCTCAAACGGTCAACCTTCGGGTTGTCTGGACTGGTCGAATTGCTCAAAACCGGAGATGATCCCGATGCCTTGCTGGAACAAGACACAGTCACCCTCGATCAACTCAAAGAATGGCAGGGAAGTTTATCGAAAGTTTTGGATCTATTTCAGAGACAAGGCAGACGCCGCGGCGCCAAATTCAACTGTGTTCGCACAGCAGAGGATTATGTCAATAACGAAGTTTTAAGAAGGGAGAATCCCCCTGAAGTCCAGGTCCTTGCGCCGCTGAATGGATGGATTACCTCTGAAGTTCCAGACATTGAAAATTTGAAAAAATATATAAAATCCCATTTTTATTTTGGTGAGATGGAAACATGGGCGCATTTATTGAAAGAGCGTCATTATGGATTGCGGCCCACGGGATTGGACCCGGAAGAACATCAATCCCGCATGACCCTGGTCTATACAGCTGTTATAGGAGCCATGCAGCTTCTTTTATATCGTCATTTTCTGGAATTCGAGCCCAGAGGAACGGACAAAGAAAGCATAAATCAAAAAGTCAACGCCGGTTTAAGGGCCCGAGGCCTTGATGTGCCTGATTCTGCCATGACCGCCCCAGCTTTGGACATTCTAAAGGAGAAAAGGCTCGACCCGGTCCTGAAGGCAGAGCACAACAAGACCGGCGGTATTGATTTGACCTCGGTCAAGGTGGATGCCCATCATGACGCGGACGGCCAGGTCATTCAATTTCACATCGACCCTGCCCAGCTCAAGGCCTTTCAGGACGCCCCTGGCTTTGTGCCGGTGATCCTCAGCATCCAGCCGCTGGTCAATATCCGCGCGTTTTTAGGACTGCCTGCATAGCGCCTATAATCGTCTTTTCTTTCCCCTTGTTCTGTGGTATTTTGTAGGTCTATGTTTTGGATGGTTATCATTGGCTTTGCACTCTTGATGGCCCTGGCCGTGGTGATTTATTACCTGCCGTCGGACCCGGCGGTCAAGGCCAAAAAGAAAAAGGACAAGGACAAAAAGGCCGCGCCGGCGCCAGAGCCTGTACCTGCCGATACCAAGGACTGGAAAGCCATTGCCGAGCGCTGGCAGAAGAACAATCAATCCCTGCAGGGCGAGATCGAAAAGATGAAGATGGATTTTAAAAGGGCCCAGCAAGCGGCCCAGGAAGACCAGGTGAAGGTCAAGGACCTTATCGAAAAGCTGGCCCTGGAAAAAAGCTGGCGCGAAAAGGAGCAGGAGACCCTGGAAAAATTCAAGCACCATGAGAAAAACCTGAAAGACCAGATCATCCGCACGGAAGGCGATTTGGAAAAGGAACACTCCAGCCGCCTGAGGCTGGAGCGCGAACTGCAGGAGCTTAAGATCAAGCATGACCAGATCATCGAGGAAAAAAGGCAATTGTCCGTCAAGACCAACAGCCAGCAGGCCGGCCTGGAGGCCAATGCCGGAGAATTGAAGGAATTAAGACGCACCATCAGCCAGCTGAAAGAAAAACGCGAAGATATCCAATGGGTGGCCAAAAGCGAATTCGACGCGTTGAAGAAATCCTTCGCCGCCCAGGAGCAAGAACTCGCCCGCCTTAAAACAAATCATGGATAATTTTCCCTTTGCCCTGCGCACGCTTTGGCCCAGGCAGAGCAATGCCATCCACCAGGCCCTGGAAGCGCTCGAGGCCCAAAAAATCCCCGTCGCGGATTTGACTGTCTCCAATCCGACCATCTGCGGTTTTGCCTATCCGCCCCAATTGCTCGAGGCCCTGACAGCACCGGAGAACCTCAAATATCAACCAGAAGCCTTTGGTCTGTCCTCGGCCCGCCGGGCCGTGGCCCGGCATTACCGCCGGCAAGGTCTTCTCCTTGGGCCGCAGCAGATTCTTTTGACAGCCAGCACCTCCGAGGCCTATGCCTATTTGTTGAGGCTTTTGGTCAATCCCGGGGAAAAGGTCCTGGTCCCCAGACCCAGCTATCCGTTGTTTCAATATTTGCTGGACATCCATGATGTCAAATATGAATACTATCCGCTGACCTACGAGGGCCAATGGCATTTGGACATCAAGGCCCTGGAAGCGTTGATTGATGCCAAGACCAGGGCCCTGGTCCTGGTCAATCCCAATAATCCTACCGGGTCCTTTATCCGCCGGGGGGAATTAAGCCATATCAATGCCTTGTGCGCCAAACACCGGATGGCCATTATTTCCGACGAGGTTTTTGCCGATTATGGTTTCGAAGCTTCGGACGCGGTGTCTTGCGCAGGCAATCAAGCGGCCCTGACCTTTGTCCTGGGAGGCTTGTCCAAATCCCTTGGCCTGCCGCAGATGAAATGCGCCTGGATTTTAAGCTCAGGCCCCGAGGGGCCTTTAAAGGAAGCCCTTCTGCGCCTGGAAATCATCGCGGATTCTTTTTTGTCCGTGAATACGCCGGTGCAAAACGCCCTGAACACCTGGCTGGAGCAGGACCCGCCCATGCAAGGCCAGATCAAGCAGAGGGTCCAAAAAAATCTGCAATGGCTGAGCCGGCAAAACCATAAACACGCCGAGCTTTTGAACGTGCAAGGCGGCTGGTATGCTATCTTGCGCCTCCCCGCGGTCAAAACAGAGGAGGAATGGGTCCTGGAATTGTTGAGGCAGGAGCATGTCCTGGTCTATCCCGGCTATTTTTTTGACTTTGAGGACGGCGCGCACATCATTTTCAGTTTATTGCCCAGGGAAAAAGATTTTCAGGAGGCCCTGGGCCGGGTCTTCCAAAGACTGGCCAAATCCTGCAATTAAAGGCAAATTTTTTTCACTTACGAGGGCAATTTTGCTAAGATAAACCATGGCTCAAAGACCGGATTGGGACGAATATTTTTTGAAACTGGCCATGCTGGCCTCGGAGCGCGCCACCTGCCCGCGCATGCATTGCGGCGCGGTCCTGGTCAAAAACAAGAACGTGATCGCCACGGGCTACAACGGCTCCATCCCCGGCGATGAACATTGCGAGGACGTGGGCTGCCTTTTGGTTGAGAACCATTGCGTGCGCACGGTGCACGCCGAGATGAACGCCATTGTCCAGGCGGCCAGGCGCGGCCATGCCGTGGACGGCGCCACCGCCTATGTGACCAATATGCCCTGCACCACCTGCGCCAAGGCCCTGATCACCGCCGGCGTCAAAAGGGTGGTGGTGTTTTCCGATTTCCATGACACCATGGCCGTGGACTTTTTCAAAAAGGCCGGCGTGGCCATTGACCGCATCGCCATGCCGGACAAGGCGATCCAGTACGACATCAAGAGTTATTCTTCAGCGCGATGAGCACCCATCCCATCAAGATCCTGATCGCCGACGACGAGGATTTGGTCCTGGAGATCATGGCCCGCAAGATCGCCGCGCACGGCTATGAGGTGGTCATTGCCCATGACGGCCAGGAAGCGTGGGACAAGATCGTCAGTGCCGTGCCGGATATCATCATCCTGGATTTGAACATGCCCAAGATCGACGGCTGGGGGGTCTTGACCAAACTGCGCCAGCACCCGCCCACCAAACGCTGGCAGCCGGTGATCATCGTCTCAGCCCTCAATGAACTGGAACATTTCCGCAAGGGGATGAACCTGGAGGCAGACCATTATTTGACCAAACCCTGCCAGATGGAAGATATTCTCAAGGGCATCCGCCTGATGCTGTCCTTGGTCCCCCAGCGCAATACGTGATGAGCCATGACCAAGCCCTTTTTCTATACGGCCTTCCTGCTTGCCCTGGCAGCGGCGGGGTTCTGGGCCCTGGTGCGCTATCTGGAAGCCGTGGCCGTGTTCTTTCCCAGCCGCTCCATGGGCATCAAGCCCGCGGATGTGGGGCTCACCTGCGAGGACCTATATTTTAAGACCATGGACCAGGTCACGCTCAATGCCTGGTTTTTCAAAAATCCCAGGGCCCGATCCACCCTGATTTTTGCCCATGGCAATGCCGGCAACATGAGCGACCGTCTTTTTAAAATCAGGTTCTTCCATGACCTGGGCCTGAACGTGCTGATCTTTGATTACCGCGGCTACGGCAAGAGCGAAGGCCGGCCGACGGAAAATGGCGTTTATTTGGACGCGCAGGCAGCCTATGATCACTTAAAGGCAAGGGGCGATGTGGACATGGACAAGATCATCCTGTACGGCGCCTCGATCGGCGGTGTGGTGATGGTGGATTTGGCCTGCCGCCGCCCGGCCGCGCTGCTCGTGGTGGAATCCTCCATCACCAGTGCCCGGGACATGGCCAAGATCCTGTATCCTTTCATCCCTTCCTTTGTATTGAGCCTTAAATTCGATTCCCTTGCCAAGGTCAAGACTTTAAAAACACCCAAACTGTTCATCCACAGCCCGGACGATGAGGTGGTGCCGTATTGGGTGGGTGAAAAACTTTTTCAGGCAGCGGCAGAACCCAAGGCATTTTTAAAGATCCACGGCGGGCATAACGACGGCTCCATCACCGTGGATGCCGCGGCTGCGGCCGCGTTTTCCCGTCTGCTTAAGGAACAAGGACTGTTATGAACAAGGCTTGTTTAAGGACAGACAAAACCAAGATCATCGACGGCCAGGGCCGCCAGGTACGCCTGAAGGGCGTTAATTTCGGCGGCTGGCTGATGATGGAAGCGTATTTTGTGCACGCCGCCAACCTGGCCCAGCAGGTTTTTGAGAAACAATTCGCCCGCCGCCTGGGGAACAGGGCCTTGCAGGAGCTGTTGGCCCAGTTTCGCGGCCATTTTATTACGGAAAAGGATTTTCAGCAGGTGGCCTCCTGGGGTATGAACTGCATACGCCTGCCTTTTCACTATAAAATCGCTTCCGACGACAAAACGCTTTGCTATCTGGATCAGGCCGTGGCCCTGGCCAAAAAGCACAAGATTTATCTTTTGCTCGATATGCACGCAGCCCCTGGCGCGCAAAACCCGGACTGGCATTCCGACAGCATTAACCGCAAGACCGCCTTATGGACCCAAAAATCCAACCGGCTCAAAACCTATGCCCTCTGGGAAAAAATCGCTGACCGTTATAAGGATGAGGCCTATGTCGCGGGGTATGATCTTTTGAATGAGCCGGTGCTGGATGATCCTGCGCTGTTAAACAGCTTTTACCGCGAAACGATCAAGGCCATCCGCCGCAGTGACCCCAATCATATCCTGTTTATCGAAGGCAAGCACTGGGCCCAGCAGATCGATGCGCTGGAGGATTTTCCCGACGATAATTGGCTCTACAGCATCCATTTTTACGAGCCCATGGAATTTGCCTTTCATTTGATCCCGTTCATGCGCTATCCCTGGCCCGGCTGTAACAAGGACGTTCTGCGCCGGCGCATGGAGGGCTATCACCGCTTTGCCCAAAAAATGCAAAGGCCCGTGCATGTGGGGGAGTTCGGGGTCAATTTTCGCCAGGGCGTCTATAACGAACATATATATCTGCGGGATGAGCTGGAGATTTTCAACGCCCTTGGCTTTCACTGGAATTACTGGACGTACAAGGCGGTCAAGAATTTTATTTTTCCCGACGGGACTATGAGCTATTATCCCAACAGCCCCTGGGTGCTGCGCCAGGGGCCGCACAGCGGCTGGGACCGCTGGGCCGAACTTTGGCCTGAATATAAAAAGGAAATGGCAGCCTCCTGGCTGACCAAGGCCTTTGAACCCAATACACCCATCATCGAAGCCTTGAAAAAAGCGGTATGATCAAAATTTTATTATTATGTGTGATTTTATCTTCCTGGGCCTGGGCCAAGGAGGGGGAGAGCTTGTCCGCCCGCGAGCAGGAGGGCCTGGACTTTTTGACGGCCAATATGCCGGATGGGGACCGCTTGAGCCTGGCAAAAAAATTTTTGGTTGAAAATGTCCGGCTGGCTTATCAGGCGGTGGATGAAGTCCCTTGGGGGCATGGCATTCCAAAGGAAATATTTCTTAATGATGTTCTGCCTTATGCCTCGCTCAATGAACGCCGGGACAATTGGCGCGCGGATTTTCACCGGCGCTTCCTTGAAATCGCCAAACAAAGCAAGACCATTGACCAGGCGGTGTTGGCCTTGAACAGCTATGTTTTCAGCAATTTGCACGTCGCCTACAGCGCGGACAAGCGCCCTAAACCCGATCAAAGTCCTTATGAGTCAACCCAGGCGCATTACGCCTCCTGCACCGGTTTATCCATCCTTTTGACCGATGCCCTGCGCGCCGTGGGCATTCCAGCCCGGATCGCGGCCATTGCCCAATGGCCGGATGACAGCGGCAATCATACCTGGGTGGAAATTTGGGACGGCCAATGGCATTATGTCGGGGCTGCTGAGCCCGGGGCCCTGGACCATGCTTGGTTCAGCGCCAAGGCCGCCAAGACAGACCGAACGCATCCCATTTATGCGATCAGCTTTAGGAAAACAGGGCTAATCTTTCCCATGCGCTGGGCCCCGGAGCTTAAATATGTTCCGGCTGAGGATGTCACGCGCAGGTATGCTAAAATCTAACTTCCAGGCAATATTCCCGTTATGTGAAGGCCGTAAAGTCCAAGAGCGCTCAAGCGTTAGGGATTGACAGGCCCCTGGCCTTGTGGTAAACTCCATAAACTATGTTCAGAACAATGATTCACACCCATTATGTACCCTGTATGCTGCTTTCATCCGCATGGAGAAAGCAGGCCGGGGAGGGTGTGTTTTGAATCATTGATTAAATAAACCGGGCAGTTCATTCAAACCACCGTCTCTTTAAAAAAACGGTGGTTTTTTATTTTTTAAGAAAGGAGGTGCAGCCATGAAAGACCAGGCCCTGCTCAATCAGGAACAGGCATTTGGCTCAGACCAAATACTCAAGGTCACCGCTTTGCTGTATTTCAAGGAAGCGCTGATCGCCCAAGAGTATGAAGTTTGCCAAGAGCTGATCACGACCGCCAGGCAGTTTGGCGCCAGCCAAGGCGAGATCAGCACCGTGATCACGGCTTATTTAAAAAAGGAGCGATAAGCTTATGCCATGCGCTGATCGATAAAAAGGACAGTCTGACAACGGACTGTCCTTTTTATTTAGACGAATTTGGATTTTTCAATGGCCTTCAGGTAGGCTTCTTCCTTCGTGACCTTCTTCGCCTTCACCAATTCCATCAGGGAATCATCCATCAGGATCATGCCGAGGCCCCGGTTGGTCTGGATTTCGCTGGTCAGGCGGTTGGTCTCGCCGGTGGCGATGATGTTGCCCAGCGCCTGGTTGCGGATGAGGATTTCATAGGCCGCATAGCGGCGGGTCTTGTCCGCATTGGGCAGAAGCTGCTGGGCGATGATGGCCTTGAGGGTGTTGGCCAGGATGGTGCGGATCTGGTTTTTCCGGTTGGGCGGGAAGGTGTCGATGATGCGGTCAATGGTCTTGGCCGCGGAATTGGTGTGCAGGGTTGCGAAGACCAAGATCCCCATTTCGCTGGCGGTCAGGGCCAGTTCCATGGTCTCCTTGTCCCGCATTTCCCCCACCAGGATGATATTGGTGTCGCTTTTGATGGCCGTGCGCAGGCCGCTGGCAAAGGTCTGGGTGTCCTTGCCCACTTCCCGGTGGATAATTTGGCATTTTTTGTTGCTGTGGGTAAACTCCACCGGTTCCTCGATGGTGACGATTTTTTGGCTGAAATTGGCGTTGATGTAATCGATGATGGCGGCCAGGGTCGTGGATTTGCCGCTGCCCGTCGGTCCGGTGACCAAGACCAGGCCGGTGCGCCATTTGGCGAAGTCCTTGATGCGCGGCGGCAGGTCCAATTCTTCGATGGACCGGATTTTAGAGGGGATCAGACGAAACACCGCGCCCAGGCCGTAAAAATGCCGGTAATAATTGGCCCTGAAGCGCGCCTCATGGCCCAGGGCGTAGGCAAAGTCCAGATCGCCGTGGGCCACGAATTTTTGCCAGTCTTCCCTGGGCGGCACAGGGGAGAGCAGGGTCAGCATTTTCTCTCTGGTCAAAACAGCATCGCCGATTTCAACCATCTTGCCGTGGATGCGGACCTTAGGTCTCTGGCCTTCTTCCAAGTGCAGGTCAGAGCCGTTTTGGCTGATCAAGGTGTTAAATAAGGCGTCAATGTCCAGCATAAATTTATTGCAAGATCGCGATGATCTTGTCGAATTGGTCTTTGGCGATTTTGCGGATGAAATCCTCATCGAGGGTCGCGTTCGCCCTTACGCGCACCTCGGTCATGGAAGCCTCTTCCAGGACGCCGAATTGGATCAGGTCGCTTAAAATGGAAGCGCCGTTGGGCCCGAGTTCCAGAATTGTGGCCTTGGCAATGGTGCCCCGGGAGACCAATTGCATCATGGCCGCGGGGTTGGTGGACCTCTCGCAGGCTTCCTTGTTTGAAATTTGCCCGGCTTTGGCCAGGGCCTCCAGGGACGTGTCCATCAAGACCATGCCGAAATTCTTGCTGGTGGAAATGGCATTGTTGATTTGCGTGACCTTGTTGGAGCGGATCAGATTGGCCACCGAGGGCGTGACGATCAAAATTTCATGGGCCGCCACCATGCCGCTGCCGTCCTTCTTGGGGATCAATTGTTGGCAGATCACCCCGCGCAAAGACTCGGAGATCATGTTGCGCACGATGGACTGCTCTTCGGCCGGGAAGGAATCGATGACGCTGGAAATGGTCTGGGCCGCGTTGGTGGTGTTCATGGTGCCGAAGACCAAATGTCCGGTCTCGGCGGCAGTGACCGCCAATTGGATGGTGTTTAAGTCCCTTAATTCGCTGACGATGAGGATATCCGGGTCCTCGCGCAGGGCGGCGCGCAGGGCATTGTTTTGGGAGAGGGTGTGGACGTTGATTTCACGCTGGGTGATTTGGCAATGCTTGGGCTCATAAACGATTTCGATGGGGGACTCGATGCTGATGATATGGTCATGGCGGTTTTGATTGATCAATTCGATCAAGGAGGCCAGGGTGGTGGTCTTGCCGCAGCCGGCCGGGCCGGTGATCAAAACCAGGCCCTGGGCCCATTTGGTCAGGTTGGCGCAGGCCGGGGTCATGCCGGTGGTCTCGAATTTGGGGATCACCGCGGGAATGAGCCGCGCGGTCAGGTCCCAGCCCTCGCGCTGTTTCATCAGGGCCACACGGAAGCGCCCCCATCCGGCGATGGTATGCACATATTCCGCGTCTCCGGTACTTTCAAAATGCTCCAGGACCTTAAGAGGCAGGGCCTCGGAGATCATTTTTTTGACCTGCTCGGCGCTGAGCGCCTCCGTCGAAATGCTTTTCAGCACGCCGAATTTACGCAGTAGGATCGGTTTCAAAGGGCCGATATGCACGTCGCTGGCCGTGTTCTGGCGGGCATAGGCCAGGACCTCATTGAGGGAACAGGCCCCTCCCACGGCGGCAGGGGCCTTGATCTCGGCCTTGCCCTGGCCGGCGGAGCCGGTGAAATCGACCGGCAAGGCCGCAGCGGGTTTATCTTGGAGGGTATGTTCCATGTTGGTTTATTATAGGGAGCCGCTGCGCAAGAAACAAGCGAAGAAAGAATTTTTTGTTCCTTTTAGGCCGCCTTCAAAATAATGGAATTTGATATAGACAAATGGATGTTTATGTTAAAATAAAAAAAATCATAACTACAACGGGAGGTCCTCGTGATCATACGCTTCTTTGCTCTGCTTGTCCTGGCTTTTGCGTTCAGCGGATGCGCCACCACCCAAATGAAGAACCAAAATGATCAATTGTCCACCCGCGTGACCGAGCTTGAAAAAAATCTCCAGGCCAAGGACGCGGAGATCGTGGATTTGCAGTACCAGGTCAAGGACCTCTCCAGTAAAATAGAAGCTTCCAAGCCCGCGGAAACAGACCAGGCTGCCGCCGGGTCTTCCTCAAATACCGCAGAGGCCGCGGTTTCAACCCCAGCCGATGCGTCGGAAAATTCCCGTATCATCCGTGTGCATGCCAGTCCGGAAAAGATCCAAAGGGCCCTTAAGGCCGCAGGGGTCTATACCGGCCCCATCGACGGCAGGATAGGCCAGGGGACCAAGGAAGCGATTGTGGAATTCCAGAAAAGCCATGGCCTGAAAGCCGACGGCGTCCTGGGCCGCCACACCTGGGAAGAGCTTAAGACCTACCTGAAATAAAAAAACTGGGACACATTAAAAAAACTGGGACACATTGAGTTTTTTAATAAAACTCAATGTGTCCCAGTTTTTTTAATGTGTCCCAGTTTTTTTATGTCTCTGTCCCAATTTTTTGTGTTACAATACCCCCTTTAATCATCCCCTTTAGAAAGGTTTTCCTATGAAAATGGCCGAGCCATCCGAGGCACTGCGCACACATTTGAGCCAGCATGCCAAAACCTTTAAATTGTCCTGGCTCCAGCTGGGCCAGGGGCTGTACAGCGTCTGGCGCGACAAGCTCTACCAGGCCTGGGAATTCGACAAATTCGAGGATTATGTGATCCGGGAACTCGGCCTGAAAAAACCCCTGGCCTTAAAACTGGTGAAAACCTATTTTTTCGTGGAACAGGATGAGCCGGTCTATTTAAAGAAGGAATTCGCGGAAAGCCGCGCGCCGGCCGTGATCCCGGGTTATGAGAGCCTGGATGTCTTAAGAAAGGCCCGCGCGCACAAGGAACTGACTCGCGAAGATTATACCAAACTGCGTAAGGACATTTTCGAGAAGGGCAAGGACCCTTCCTTAGTGAGCAAGGATTTGACCACCCTGATCAAGGACCGCAAAAAGGTCGATCCCAAGCAGGAGCGGGAAGATCGCCATGGCCAGAGCGTGCGCCGCCTGATGGCGGCCCTGAAAAGTTTTCAAAAGGACATGGAAACCTTGAAATTGGCCGACCCCGACATCCTCGCCGAGGCCCAGGAACTTCTGGAAAGATTGGAACACAGCTCACCTCATGACGCCCAAGCCCGTTGATTTAGACCAGCTCACCGAAGAACAATTGCTGGCCACCCGCATCCAAGACCTTCCCATCCGCATCGAAGGCACCTGGCTCGAAGACTGCGTCCGGGAATTATACGCCGAGCTCGACGCCAAGGGCCTGGCCTTTCATCCGGAATGCTATTTGGCCGATGAATGGCTGACCCCGGAAGGCGAGGTGGCCATAGGGATCCCCTTTTACCTGGCCCATCCGGCCTTGATCAAGCTCGAGCGCCGGATGATGCTGGAAGCAGAGGGCGAGGGCAAGCCCTGGTGCATGAAACTGTTAAGGCATGAGGCAGGCCACGCTTTTTCCTACGCTTACAATCTGCACCAGCGCCGTTCCTGGCAGAAGGTCTTCGGTTCTTCCAAGGAAGCCTACGGCCACACCTACAAATTCAAGCCCTACAGCAAAAGTTACGTGCGCCACCTGGACGGGTTCTACGCCCAGTACCATCCAGACGAGGATTTTGTCGAGACCTTTGCCGTGTGGCTCACCCCGGATGCCGACTGGCCCAATAAATACCAGGGCTGGAAGGCGCTGGAAAAATTGAAATTTGTCGACGGGCTTATGGCCTCGATCAAGGGCCTCCAGCCTCTTAAGCCCAAGGGCAAAAAGCTCTGGCACCAGAAAAATCTGACCATCACCCTGCAGAAGTATTACAAAAAGAAATACCGCCATGAGGAAGAGGAATTCCCGGATTTTCATGACGTGCAGCTGGCCAAGATCTTCACCCCCTTGTCCGCGGAAGAATGGTGGGCCTTCAGGAAAGACCGCAAGAACAACAAGGAGACCAAGACCGCCGAGGAGCTCATCCGGGAGCATTACAAAAATATTTTAAATAGTATTGACCGATGCACCGGAGAGCGTAAATATATAATCAGCGATCTGCTTAAAAATATCGCCTTGCGCGCCAAACAACTGCGCATGATCGTGACCCAGCCGCAGGCCGTGGCCCTGATGCAGTTGTCGGTGTATGTGACCAGCATCACCATGAACTATATCCATACGGGCTGGCTGCGGGGGACAAGGCGTAGAAATTGAAATTTGAAAAAAGGATTTTGAGGCCATTGAAAATTTATAAGAGAATATATTCGGCCAAGGTATTTCCTAAAGCAGGCAATAGAAGGCCGTTTTGGCTATGTGGCGCGGCGCTATGAAAATTTATAAGAGAATTTATTCGGTCAAGGTCTTTCCCTCGCAGGCCGCTCGCCGCGCTCCAGCGGCGCGGCTCGCTAATGCCCGGGCCGTTTTGCCGCCGCAAGGTGGCGCAGGCGGACCAATCCAAAACGGCCCTCTATTGCCTGCTTTAGGAAATACCTTGGCCGAATATATTCATCTATTACTTCTGACAAGAATTGTATGAAAAAAAAGCTAAAAGTGCTGATGCTCTTCTACAGCCCCTACCAGAAACCGCGGGGCTATGAATATAAGGAAGAGTTCGCCGACCCTGACAATATGTACACGGAGAAGGACGTGCAGCAGGCCCTGGTGTCCCTCGGGCATGAGGTCGCGCTGTTGGGCATTTACAATGATATCACCCCTTTGTTCGAGGAGATCCAGGCCAACAAGCCGGACATCATCTTCAACATGATGGAGGTGTTCAACGACCAGACCCAGATGGAAAAAAACATGGCGGCCCTGCTTGAGATCTTGGGCATCCCCTTTACCGGCGCCTCCTCGGGGAACATTTATCTGTGCAACAACAAGGCCTTGAGCAAAAAAATCTTCACCTTTCACCGCATCAAGGTGTCCAAGTTTCACACCTATTACCGCGGCAAGCGGGTGGGCCTGGCCGCCAAGATGAAATTGCCCGCCGTGATCAAGCCCTTGTGCGAAGAGGCTTCGCGGGGGATTTCCCAGGCCTCGATCGTGGACAATCCCGAAAGTTTCACCGAGCGGATCAAATTCATCCACACCAATATGCAGATGGACGCCATCGCCGAGGAATATATCGAGGGGCGGGAACTGTACGTCGGCGTCATGGGTTATAAGCAAATCACGGTTTTGCCGCCTAGGGAAATGAGTTTCGGGGATTTGCCGGAAGGGGAGCCGCGCATCGCGACCTACAAGGCCAAGTGGGACGACGCGTACCGCGAAAAATGGGGGATCAAAAGCGCCTCCGCCGCCAAATTGCCCGAGGCCTGGCAGAAAAACATCGACGATGTCTGCCGGCGCGCCTACCGGGCCCTGGATTTGGACAGCTATGTGCGCTTTGACATCCGGGTCACACCCGAGGGCGAGGTCTACATCATCGAGCCCAACGCCAATCCCTGCATCGCCAAAATCGACGAGATGGCCCAGGCCGCTCTTAAGGCGGACATCAGTTATGAAGACTTGATCCAAAAAATCCTGGATCTGGGCCTGTTAAGACATGAAGGGTAAGGTGCATAATGAAATTGACCAAACCGCTGGTGGTCCTGGATTTGGAAACCACCGGCGTCTGGATTGAAAAAGACAGGATCATCGAGATCGGGATGGTGAGGGTCAGTCCCGACGGCACACAGGAGGTCTATGCGACCAAGGTCAATCCCTGCATGCCCATCCCGGCGGCGGTGACCGAATTGACCGGGATCACAGACGCGCAGGTCAAGAGCGCGCCGTCCTTTGCCCTGGTGGCCGGCAAGGTCTCTTCCTTTTTGGAGGGCGCGGACATCGGCGGCTTCAACGTGGAGCGCTTTGATTTGCCCCTGCTGGCCAGGGAATTTGCCGATGCCGGCATCACCTTTGATTACACCGGCCGCACCATCTACGACGCCCAGAAGATCTACCATCTGCATGAGCGCCGGGACCTGTTCGCGGCCTTTGCCTATTACTGCCAGCAGGAATTGAAGGACGCCCATTCCGCGGTCCATGACGCCCAGGCCACCCTGGCCATCCTGCAAGCGCAGATCAAGCGCTACGCGGCCCCGCGGGAAGACATCGAGGGCCTGAAGGAATTTTCCTATAAACCCTCGAGCGAATATTTCGACGCGGAGCGCAAGTTCCGCTGGTGGAACGGCGATTTGTACATGACCTTCGGCAAATACGCGAAGAAAGAGCCCTTGAAGGTGATCGCCAAAAAAGACCCGCAATATTTGGCCTGGGTCCTGGACAAGGACTTTTCCGATGAGGTCAAGGCCATGATCCAGGGCGTGCTCCAGGGCCGGTATCCCCAGCAGACATGAGGGCACACCCATCTAAAAAAGTTGAGAATCTTTTCTTTTATATGCTACAATTAAAAACTGTACGCGCGTCCTATGTGCTGTCCTTCTAACGGAGATCATCGATGCCTAATCCCTTGAAAAACAATTGGTGGATCATTCTTTTGCTGGCCGGCGGTATCGCCCTGTTTGCCGTAAGCCTTCGCCCGGGCCAGACCCAGGGCCCTGCAGTGCCGGCTGTGCCGGCCGGGGTCCAGGCCAAGACCGACCCGGTGCCGCCGATGGCGATTGTCACCAGCCCGGTGAACGGCCATGAGGCGGATTATATGATCCAGGTCTATTCGTTCCAGGACAAAAACCGGGCGGCCACCGCCTTGCAGACCTTAAAGAACAGCGGCTACCACGCCGAGATGATGATGAGCGATCTGGGGGAAAAGGGGACTTGGTACCGGGTGCGCGTCATCGGCATCCCGGACGAGCCCACGGCCCGCCGGATGCTCGATGAGATCCGTAAAAATTACAACAGCGGCTTTATCGTCAAACCCCAAGCCTGATATGAAGATCCTTGTCGTCGATGATTCCCTGCTGGATAGAAAATTGCTGATCCGCGTCCTGATGAAGTCCGGCATCTCCCAGGAGATCCTGCAGGCCGAGGACGGCGAACAGGCCATGGAGATGCTGGCCTCCCATTACAAAGATATTTGCTTAGTCCTGTTGGACTGGCAGATGCCGAAGGTGACCGGCATCGAGCTCATGGCCGGCATGGTCAAGGTCCCGGAATTGTCCAGCCTGCCCATCATCATGGTCACCGCCTCGGGGTCCGATGAGAACAAACGCAAGGCCTACCAGGTCAATCCGGGCCTGGCGGGGTATCTGATCAAACCGTACAAGACCGAAGAGCTGATTGAAACCATCAATCCCCATTTACGTTGACTAAGGAGCGACGGTGAGCGACCCCAACGCCCAGCCCCTGGATTTGAAAAAACTCAAAGAGACCGTCCGCCAGGAAAGCGCCAGGATGTACCTGCGCTCCTTTCACGCTTCCGGCCCGGCGGAAAGCGCCTTCACCCTGGCTTTAGCCCTGACCGCGGCGGTGAAGAAAATTTTTTACGAAAAGACCGCCACCACCTTCACCGGCGAGCCCAAGATGGTCAAGAAGCCCATCATCCATTTTGTCCGCCGCATGCGGGTCGATGCAATGGAGAAGTTCAACACCACGACGGTGTTTTCCGTCGTCGAGTTCGCGCCCAACGAAGAGGGCCTGCACAAGCAGGCCTATATGGTCAGCCTGATCATCTACCTGGAGCAGAAATTCCTTCCCGAGTTTTTGCGGCTGCTGCAATACCCCTACATCGATTCCGACGACGAGGAGGAGGTCAAAGACGGCTGCGGCACCATCGCCAATTTGATCGGCGGCCAGTACAAGCGGGAGCTGGCCCAGTTAGGCTATAAGGACATGATGATGTCCCCGTTTGAAAGCCATATCAACAGCGCCATGGACGGGGTGGGCATTCCGGACGGCCCTACGGAAAAATACGAGATCAGCTTCGAGATCGAGGGGGCCAAGCGCCTGGTGGTGGAGATGATCACCCTGGAGATGCTGCCCAAATGGAGCGCCCAGGAAAAGGCCAAGACCAAGACCGTGATGGTGGTGGACGATGACCCGATGTGCACCAAGACCGTGGAAGCTGCCCTGAACAACCACGGCTACAAGGTGGTGGTGGCCCACGACGGCCGCAAGGGCCTGGAAAGGCTGAGGGAAGGCCCGGACTTGATCGTGCTGGATCTGCAGATGCCCCATTTGGACGGCTATGATTTTATCCTGGCCTTGAAGGAGATTATCGGGCCCAATCATCCGCCCATCATCGTGATGACCAGCCGCGAGGGCCTCAACGAAATCGTGAAGGTGGAAGGCGTCAAGGAATACATGATCAAGCCCGTCAACCCCACGGCCCTGCTTAAAAGCATCGAAAGGTATGTATGATCACCATGGACAACCCGGCGCAAAATTTCGGATTGCAGTCCCTGGGCCTGGCCAAGGTCGAGCGGCTTTATTATAACCTGTCCTACGACGAGCTTTTCGCGCATGAAACCGACCCCCAAAACCAGGGCTATGCGCGGGGGTATGTGTCTGCGTCAGGCGCAGTGGCGGTGGACACCGGCCGTTTCACCGGCCGTTCCCCCAAGGACAAATACATTGTCCTGGATGAGACGACCAAGGACACGGTGTGGTGGGCGGACGGCAGGCCTTCAGGCTCTGACAACAAGCCCATCAGCCCGGCTGTCTGGGCGCACCTTAAAAGTATCGCGCTGCAGCAGCTCGACGGAAAAAAACTGTACGTGATGGACGGCTTTTGCGGGGCCAACCCCGGCACGCGCCTTGGCGTGCGCCTCGTCACCGAGGTGGCCTGGATGGCGCATTTTTTCAAAAATATGTTCATCCCGCCGAGCGAAGAAGAATTAACGCACTTTAAGCCGGACTGGACCATCCTCAATGCCTGCAAGACCGGGTGCGCGGATTTTGTCCAATGGGGCCTGCGCTCCGAGGTCTTCGTGGCCTTTAATATCACACAGCGCATGATCGTCATCGGCGGCACCTGGTACGGCGGCGAGATCAAGAAGGGCATTTTTTCGATCATGAATTATGTTCTGCCCTTAAAAGGCATCGGCTCCTTCCATTGCTCGGCGAACATGGGCCCGGCGAAAGACACGGCCCTGTTTTTCGGGCTTTCCGGGACGGGCAAGACCACCTTGTCCACCGACCCCAAACGCGCCTTGATCGGCGACGACGAGCATGGCTGGGACAAGGACGGCGTGTTTAATTTTGAAGGCGGCTGTTACGCCAAATGCATCGGCTTGACTCCAGAGCGCGAACCGGAAGTGTACGCCGCCATCCGGCGCGATGCCCTGCTTGAGAACGTGGACATCGACGCCGAAGGCCGTGTGGATTTCGCCTCCAAAAAGAAAACGGAAAACACCCGGGTGTCCTATCCCATCAACCATATCCGCAACATCGTCAAGCCGGCCTCCAGGGGCGGGCATCCTGCGAAAATCATTTTTTTGGCCTGCGATGCCTATGGCGTTCTGCCGCCGGTGTGCCGGTTGACAAGAGAGCAGGCCATGTACCATTACTTGAGCGGTTACACGGCCAAGGTCGCGGGCACGGAGTTAGGGGTCAAGGAACCCCAGGCGGCGTTTTCCGCCTGCTTCGGCAAGGCGTTTTTGCTGCTGCATCCGGCGCGCTACGCCGAAATTTTGGCCCGCAAAATGGAGGAACATCAGGCCGCGGCCTATCTGATCAATACCGGATGGATCGCCGGGCCTTACGGTGTGGGCCGGCGGATCCCCCTGCAGGACAATCGCCGGGCTGTGGATGCCATCTTAGACGGCAGCATCGACCGCGCAGGGTTCGACCTGCTGCCGGTTTTCAACGTCCAGGTCCCGCGCCAGGTCAACGGCGTGGAGGAGCAGAGCCTGAATCCCCGCAATCTGTGGGCAGACCCCGACGCCTATGATCTGGCCCTGCGCCGGCTGGGCAAATTGTTTGCCGCAAATTTCAAATTATTCGAGGACGCGCCCATCGCACGCCAATTGGCCGGCGCCGGGCCGCAGGTTTAAACTATGCTCAATGACATTCTGCTGGTCTTTATTCCTATGTTTTTTACCGTGGATCCCATCGGGATCCTGCCGGTGTTCACCAGCCTGACCCAGGGGATGAAGCCCCAGGAAAAGCAGGCCATTATCCTGCAATCTTTGGCCACGGCCAGTGTGGTCGCCGTCTCTTTCATTTTTTTGGGCAAGGGCATTTTCCATTTATTGGGGATCACCATGGGCGATTTTATGGTGGCCGGCGGGGTGATCCTGTTTTGCCTGGCCATGGTGGATTTGACCGTGCAGGGCCGGACCCGCCGGGGCGCGGCCGCGGAACTGGGGGCCGTGCCCATCGGCACGCCGCTGATCGTGGGGCCCGCGGTCTTGACCATTTCCCTTATGCTCGTCAGCGTGCACGGGGTGGTGGCCACCCTGATCGCCTTGTTTTTGAACATCGCCATCGTCGGCATTGTCTTTGTCTATTCCGACCGGATCATGCGGGTCCTAGGCCCGTCCGGCTCGCGCGCCTTGTCCAAGGTGATGATGCTTTTGCTGGCCGCCATCGGTGTGATGATGGTGCGGCGGGGCGTCCTCGAGATCATGTCCGGTATCCACACGTTCTGACTGCCCTAAACTTATGCATGCCCTGCGCAGGCCCTTGACCGCCATAGGCCTTACGGTCCTGTCCCTGATCCTGCTTTTGAGCGGGAGCTTCGCCTTTTTGATCGTTTCCCCCCTGGGCGGCCGCCTGCTTTTGCATTTCTTTAAACAGCAATTTGCTTGCTTAGGCCTGGTGCAGGTCGGTTCTTATGAGGGGTCCCTGCACCGCGGCTTTGTCCTCAAGGACATCTATGTCAAGGGCCTGACCTATGTGCCTAATGCCTTGCTGCGCATCCAGAAGGTTGAGATGCGCCTGCCGTTGTGGGACCTGGCGCATAGCGATTTCAAAATTTTCAACGCCCGGCTTTTTTTGCCGGACAGCGATCCCATTGTGTTTACCGGCGATGTTTTCGCCGGCGCCATCCGCGGCAATCTGTACGCCAAATCCGTGGACCTGCACGAGGCCGGCCGCTTCTGGGCCATCGAAGATTTGCGCAGGAATCTCCAAGGTTTTATCGCCAACGCGGATTTGGCGGTGTCCGGGCCGGTATCTGCGCCGGTGGTCAGGGGGCATTTTTTGGCGGACAGCCTCCGTTATAAATCCATCTTCTTGACCGACGGCTTTGCCCGCTTGGGGCTGACCCTGACGCCCCGGGCCCAGGACTGCCTCGTCAGCGGCGAGGTGGATGTGGACTCGGGGCTGGTGAAGATCAGGGGTGTAGATTTGGATGTGACGCCAAGCCGTTTCACCTTTCAAGGTGATTTTTTTAATCCCCTGTTGCAGATCCATCTTAGCGCCCAGGTCGAGGACATGGACATTGACCTGACGGTGCAGGGGAGCATGGCCAAGCCGGATTTGGCGGTCAGCTCCGACCCGCCGATGAATCCTCAGGAAGCCTTGCGGGTTTTGTTTACCCATAACGCCTGGACCCTGTCCTCGAATCCGTTTAACGGGGCGACCTCGTCCCAATTGGCGGAAAATTTTCTGAATTATTCCCTGCAGGATTTGAAGGAGGAGCAGCCGACGGGTTTCAAGACCAGACTGACCAACAATTTGAAACTGGGCCTGGAGATGGACCAGCTGCCATCGCCGCCGGGCGCGACCAATGTGTATTACACCCGCAAGATCAACGGGGAAATGGACATGGACGAGAACATGAGTCTGAATATTTCCCAGGGGATCCTGCCGCAAAACCGGGACCCTTCCCAAAGCACCCAGGACGGCCAGACGGAAACCGAGACCCAAATCTACTGGCAGTATAAAAAAAGATTTTAGAAACAGAGAAAACCGTAGGCAAAAGGGCTTTCTTGCGCTACAATTTTTGATATCCCCTAAAACCGATCATCCATGTTTTTAAAGGAAGGGCACTTATGAAAAAATGCTTAGCTGGAATTTTGGCCTTGGCCGTGGTGGGAATCTTCAATGTTTGCGCGTACGCCGATGATCCGGTGGTGGGGCCCGGCAAGAAGGTCACCTTGGACTATACCTTGACCGTCGACAACAAG
Source organism: uncultured Planctomycetales bacterium (assembly GCA_964483785.1). Taxonomy (GTDB): domain Bacteria; phylum Omnitrophota; class Gorgyraeia; order Zapsychrales; family Fredricksoniimonadaceae; genus JABDGZ01. Next base: position 12,807 of record CAZACW010000018.1, on the reverse strand, counting down.
GAAATGGAAAGCTCGGTGGGCAAGACGCCGCTGGTCTATGTGGTCGGGCAGCGCAATATCATCCCCGGCCTGGAAACCCAGCTAAATGGCATGCATGTCAATGAGGAAAAGGTGGTGAACGTCGCTTCCAAGGACGCCTACGGCGACGTGGACCCCAAGGCCGTCAAGGAATTCCCTAAAACGTCCCTGCCTCAGGGGCTGCAGCCGCAGATCGGCCTGATCCTGCAGGCCACGGCGCCGGACGGTTCGAAATTTCCGGCCAGGATCACGGCCATCAAGGACGATAAGATTGTTTTGGATTTCAACCATCCCTTGGCAGGCAAGGACCTGACCTTCAAGGTCAAGATCCTGAACATCGAAAACGCGCCGCTAAAGGCTGATGTACCGGTGCCTGTTTCCAGGTAAAAAAGGGACGTCTCCCATTATGATCATATTCATGGCAGACGTCCTTTTTGTTTTACGGGGTCGGTAAGAGATTGATCAGATTGGTCACCATCAGCATGGTGCACAGCCCCAGCATCAGGCCCCAGGCAGCCAGGGTTTTCCCGCCTTCTTCAATGGCTTCCGGCAGCATTTCCGCCACCACCAGATAGAGCATCGAACCTCCCGCGAACCCCAGCCCTAAACCCAAGAATGGATCAAAGAGCCAGCCCAAAAGGGCTGCGGGAGCAGCCAGGATCGGCTGGGGCAGACTTGTCAAAATCGAGGCCCAGGCGCATTTGAGGGTGCCGGCCCCGTCTTTTTTCAAGGGCAGGGACACGGCAATGCCTTCAGGGATATTGTGCACGCCGATGGCAATGGCCATGATCAGCCCAAAATGGAAATTGCCGGTGGCAAAGCCGACCCCGATGGCGATGCCTTCGGGGATGGAATGCACGAACATGGCCACAAACATCAGGATGCCTTTATGGGAGATCCCTTTGGTCAGATGATGGCTTTCAAAATTGTATTTTTCCACCAGGCAGGACGTCCACCAGAAAAAGGCCGCACCCAGGAGCAGCCCGAGCACGACTTCATAGGGGGCCAGGGGGAATTTGGATTTGAGTGAAATGCCTTCCTCAGCCAGGGAAAACACCGCGGCGGAGATCATCATGCCTGAGGAAAAGGACGAAGAAAAGGAGCGCAGCAGCTTGGAATCATTTTTGACAAAATGGACCGGGATCGCGCCTAAGCCGGTGGCCAGGCAGCTGATGATCCCGGTCAGGGAGGTCCAATAGATCAGATTCATTTGTTCAGACATAGAATTTTATATCCGCGCCTATTTTGAATTAAAAGAGGAATATAATAGCATACGCATTTAAGGGGACACAATACTTAATTCTCGGAAATAAGCATGGTATCCTCATTAATTTAATGTGAGTCCCACATATTTAGATTAAGGAACCATGGATATATTTAGCAGACCGTTGGGTCCTGGCCTCGGGGTTCCCGGCCGTGCTCGCAAAAGCCTGCGCGCGGCGGGGAGCCCCTCCCTCGGCCACCCAACGGTACGCATGGATAACCATCACAACCCCCGGGGTTGTGATGGGCTCCCCCGCATCGCCTTATCGAAAACATATCCTTGCATGCCCATCACAACCCCGGGGGTTGTGATGGTTTTCATCTGTGCTTCATCTTACTCTAATATAGGGGGTTTAATCTCTGTGCATGGAGAGCGAAGCATGACCCAGGCTGTTTTTCTGTTTATTTTTGAATTATTATTTAAGTTTTTGTCTGATTCTAAATCTTAATAAATGCTTAATCTTATTGTAATAATCAAAATTCATACTTAAGCGTTACCCTAAAAAATAAATGAGGAGGATGCATGAAAAAGATTGTCATAACCTTAACGGCAGCAATAGTTTTTGCCTGGCAAGGAATGAGTTTCGCCGCCAGTTCCGTGGATGCGTTGATCCAGAAGCTGGAAGATAAAGGCATTTTGACTGACCAAGATGCCAATCAAATCAAGGGCGAAATCGCCTCAAGTGAGAAAACATCCCAGGAAATGACCTTTAAGAGCTTACTGCCGGATTGGCTAAACGGCTTTAAGTTAAGCGGAGATTTCCGTTACCGCGTTCAAACCAACTATAGAGCCATTCCCTTAACCGCTGCCAAGACCTTCAATTTCCGTCAAACCCGTTCACGCATCCGCGCCAGACTGAACTTTGAAGACCAGGTCAATGATAAATTCAAAATGGTGGTCGGCATCGCAACCGATGGCGGCAATCCCCGCAGCAACAATTACACCTTAGGCGGCAGTAAGGCCGCGGTAACAGGCATCACCAATGTGGATACTTTCGGCAAACCCCAGGTCATTTTGAACAAGGCCTACGGTGTCTATACGCCCTGGAGCTGGTTGACCATCACGGGCGGTAAAATGGACAATCCCTTCTGGGAGCCGGGCAATGCCAATGCAGCCATGTTATTTGATCCGGACATCACGCCTGAAGGCGTTGTTTTGAAATTGGAAAAGAAACTCACCGACCATATAACCCCCTATATCCAGACCATGTACTTTGATCTGCATGATCTGTCCCCCACGACCGCTGTTAAGACCGATCCTTTCATGTTGATCACCCAGGGCGGGCTTAAAGGCAATATTACAGACAGGATCTACTATAAATCCGGGTTTTCCTGGATTGATTTTAACAATCCGTCCCACTTCCTTTCCACCCAGACCACCGGAACGAATACAACCGTGACCGTGGCCGGGACCACGATGTTGAAATACAACTATAACGATGTGCTCGTCGGCGCCTTGGAATTCGGGATGAATGATCCCTTCGGCGAGATGTTGCCGTATCCGTTTTACGTGCCTCAAATCGGTGTTTTCGGTGATTTTGCCTATAATAACGCCGCCCATGACCAGGAAAATAAGGCTTGGATGGCCGGCTTCTACTTAGGCAACTCATCTGTCAGCGGCTGGGGGACCTGGAGACTCCAGAGTTTCTATAAGGCCATCCAGAGAGATGCCTGGCTGGACACCCTTCCTAATGATGACTTTTATTCAGGCGACACAGATACCCGCGGCTGGCAATCCCAGCTCGATATTGGGTTGGCCAAAAATGTGTGGTTTGATATCCTTTACTTTAGAACAGAGGTGTTGAAGCACCTTTCAACAATTGCGGCCTTTAAGACAAAAGCGCCTGAAAATCTGTTCCAAATGGACGTCAATATTAAATTCTAGTGCTTGTCTGAAGAAAGGGGATTATTTATGAAAAAATTACTGGCCTTAAGTCTGGCAATGACCATGGGGGCATTTTCCGCCTTTGCGGATTCTGTCCTGATCAACGGGGCTGGGGCGACCTTCCCATACCCGATTTATTCCAAATGGTTTGATGAGTATTCGAAAGTCAACCCAGGGGTGATTTTTAATTATCAATCCATCGGTTCAGGCGGCGGCATCAAGCAGATCACAGCCAAGACCGTGGATTTCGGCGCTTCTGACGGCCCCATGTCCATGGACCAGCTGTCAGCAGCTCCCGGGCGCATCTATCATATTCCTACCGTGATGGGGGCTGTGGTTGTTGCGTATAATCTGGAAGGTGTTGCCAAAGGCCTGAAATTAAGCGGGGATGTCTTGGCGGACATTTATTTAGGTAAGATCAAACAATGGAATGATCCCCGCATCGCCGAACAAAATAGCGGGACCAACCTGCCCGGCAGCAGCATCGTGGTGGTGCACCGTTCCGACGGCAGCGGCACCTCATTTATCTTCACCGATTATCTGAGCCATGTCAGCGGCGACTGGAAAGGCAAGGTCGGCAAGGGGACTTCCGTCAACTGGCCGCTCGGCTTAGGCGGCAAGGGCAATGAAGGCGTGGCAGGGATGCTCAAGCAAACCCCCGGCAGCATCGGCTATGTGGAATTGGCCTATGCCAAGCAGAATGATTTGACCTATGCCTTCATGAAGAACCAAAGCGGCACCTACATCGAGCCGACCTTGGAAAGCACCTCCAAGGCCGCTGATGGCGCCAAAATTCCTGATGATTTCAGGGTCTCGATTGTCAACAGCTCGAACCCTGATGCCTATCCGATTGCCAGTTTTACCTGGCTTCTCATCTACAAGGACATGGATGACCACACCAAGGGTGAGGCCATTGTCGGCTTCATTAAGTGGGCCATTACAGACGGTCAGAAATTTGCGGAAACCTTGGATTATGCGCCGCTTCCCGGCAATGTAGTGGAAATGATCCAGCATAAGCTGGATAAAGTGAAGTATTAGTACCCCCTATAAGCAGCAGATCATACTTCACTATGAGGAATGATACCAGCGACATTGTATTCAGACGGATATTGGCTGTTTTCCCCGTATCCATTCTGATCCTTGTCGCTGGTATTTTTTTCCAGCTTTTTCGGTCCTCGCTGCCGGCCTTAAAGAAATTCGGCTTCTCTTTCTTATATCAAACCACCTGGGACCCGGTCAACGAGGTTTTCGGCGCTTTGCCGTTTATTTTCGGCACCTGCGTGACTTCCTTTGTGGCGCTGTTGCTGGCGGTCCCGATCGGGGTGGGCGCGGCCATATTTCTGGCTGAATACGCTCCTGCGAATGTCTCCCGTATGATTTCGGTATTGATCGACCTTCTGGCCGCGATCCCCAGCGTCATTTACGGGTTGTGGGGGATTTTTGTCTTAGTGCCTTTCATGCGGGGAACGGTCCAGCCCTTTTTAGGAAAGTATTTCGGCTTTTTGCCGTTTTTCCAGGGTCCTAATTATGGGGTGGGGTTTTTGGCGGCCAGCGTGATTTTGGCCATCATCATCGTGCCTTTTATCATCTCTGTTTCGCGTGAAGTGATTTTAGCGGTCCCTTCCGTGTATAAAGAAAGCGCTTATGCCTTGGGCACCACACGCTGGGAAGCGATTTGGGACATTGTTTTAAGCTACGGCAAGGTGGGAATTTTAGGCGCGGTGATCCTGGCCTTGGGCAGGGCCATCGGCGAGACCATGGCCGTGACCATGATCATCGGCAACAATGTGGTCATCACTCCGTCTTTGTTTTCGCCGGGTTATACCCTGGCCAGCGTCCTGGCCAATGAATTCGCCGAGGCCGCGACCAACACCTATTTGTCGGCCTTGATCGAAATCGGATTGGTCTTGTTTTTGGTTTCCATTGTTGTTAATATCTTAGCGAGGCTTTTGATTTGGTCCGTGACCAAGGGCCCCGCGGAATCCATCAAATGAGCGAGTTGATCCTCACAGCTTTTGACCGCACCCGTTCCAGACGCGCCATCTGGGACACGGCCATGGTGTATGTCCTTTGCTTGTGCGCGGTCAGCATTCTTTTTATTCTTTTTAATGTGCTGGCCCATCTGTTCGTCAAAGGCATCACCTCGTTGAATTTGGACTTTTTCACCCATCTGCCCAAACCCGTGGGTGAAAAAGGCGGGGGCATGGCCAACGGCATTTTAGGCACCATCACCTTGCTGGGCCTGGCGGTCTGCGTCGGCGTGCCCATCGGCCTTGGCGCGGGCGTGTATTTAAGCGAATACGCCCAGATGCGCTTTGCCCATATTGTCCGGTTTATGGCGGATGTGATGAACGGCATACCGTCCATCGTCTACGGGATCTTCGCCTATATCATCTGCGTGCTGCCCATGCACGGCTTTTCCGCGCTTTCCGGCGGATTTTCCTTAGGCATCATGATGATCCCCATGATTTCACGCACCAGCGAACAATTTGTCAAGATGGTGCCCTCGCAATTAAGGGAAGCGGGGCTGGCCCTGGGCGTTCCCAAATGGCGGGTGATCATAGACATTGTCGTTCCCGCGGCCTTGGCCGGCATCACGACCGGGATCATGGTGGCCCTGGCCAGGGTGGCCGGTGAGACCGCGCCGCTTTTGTTTACAGCTTTCGGCAACCGTTATTGGCAGCATTCCCTGACCCAGCCCATCTCGGCCCTGCCTTTGCAGGTCTTCACCTACGCGATATCGCCTTTTGAAGATTGGCACCGCCAGGCCTGGGCCGGGGCCATTGTCCTTATCTTAATGGTGTTTTTGATCAACGGCTGGGCCCAGTATTATGTGATGCGCCGCAGCCGCTGGACCGCGGGGAAATAGCTGCGATGCCTTTGACCTTCAAAAAACCGGAAATTGTTTCACCTAAAACCGTTTCGCCTGCTGCCGGCGGCGATGCCAACCAAGAGACCACTGTTATGAACCAACAAGGGAGCATCAAGGTCAAAAACCTGAATTTCTATTACGGCGAACAACAGGCCTTGAAGAACATTTCCATGACGGTCGATCCCCGGCAGATCGTGGCCATGATCGGCCCCTCGGGCTGCGGCAAATCCACCTTGATCCGCATCTTCAACCGCATGAATGACCTGATACCCGGCTCCCGCGTTGAGGGCGAGGTCTTGGTCGACGGCGTCAATATCTACGACAAAGGCCTGGACGTGGTCGGTTTAAGGCGCAAGGTGGGCATGGTGTTTCAAAAATCCACGCCGTTTCCAAAATCTATATTTGACAATATTGCTTACGGCCTTAAAATAGTTGGGATCAGGGACCAGAAGATCCTCAAGGAAGTGGTGGAAAAAAGCCTTAAGCGCGCCGCCTTGTGGGATGAGGTCAAGGACCATTTGGGCAAAAGCGCCTTGTCGCTTTCCGGGGGCCAGCAGCAGCGCCTGTGCATTGCCCGGGCCATTGCCGTGGACCCTGAGATCATCCTGATGGATGAGCCTTGTTCTGCCCTGGACCCTATAGCCACCTCCCGTATTGAGGAGCTGATGGGGACCCTGAAGGATGAATACACTATTGTCATTGTCACTCATAATATGCAGCAGGCAGCCAGGGTTTCGGACAAAACCGCCTTTTTAATGCATGGCCAGATCATTGAATTCACCAAAACCTCGGATTTCTTTACAAAACCGTCCAGTAAGATCACGGAAGATTACATCACTGGCAGGTTTGGTTAGTCCCTTTAATATTTTATTATAGATTTAATTTAGGAGTTTTGAATGCTCAGGGAAAAAATCACGGAATTAAAGCATCAATTGATCCAGGATGCCGGCCTGGTGGAAGATATGATCACCCGCAGTATGCGGGGCCTCCTGGAAAAGAACCCGGACATGCTCTATCAGGTGGTCAAGAACCAGGAACCCCGGGTGAATGCCTTTGACCGTTCCATCGATGAGCTGTGTGTGCAGACCATAGCCCAATATGAGCCTGTGGCCAGGGACCTGCGCTTTGTCATCATGATCATTAAGATGAACAAGGACCTGGAACGCATGGCAGACCATGCTGTTAACATCTCCGAAAGCGGCCTGTACCTTATTGCCAACCCCTTTTTAGGCTCTTACGATGATATGCGCGCCATGGGGGAAAACACGGTATCCATGATGAAGGACAGCATCAATGCCTTTGTCAATGAGGACATAGACCTGGCCCAAAGGGTCTGCGACCGGGACGATATCGTGGATAAGGCAGGGGATAAGATCCTCAAGGACCTGACCGACATCATGAAAGGCAAAAAAGACGTGATTCCAAGGGCTTTGGCGCTGATGAGAATCGCCCATAACCTGGAGCGGATCGCTGATCTTTCCACTAATATAGCGGAAGAAGTGGTCTATATCGTCAACGGCAAGGACATTAAGCACCACGGACACAACGGCGTGACCATTTCATAGCCTTTCACCCCCTTTTTTAGCCCCGCCAGCCTCCACATCATTAAAATTTTCTTAATTTTTCTTGACACGGCCTTGCACGCATGGCAGAATAGCCGCAACCTGATAGGAAAGCGATTTCCTATCAATTTCACCCTGATGATTTCAGGCATGACCGAGAAAGGGGGGATGAGATAGAACGGTTGGAGATCATCATTTGGGGTCTATATTGTCATTATCCTAGGCCAATAGACACCTAGATATATACATATAAACTTTTCCTAAATTCTTGGGAGAATGCAATGAAAAAATTATTAGCAGCAGCAGTGATGGTTGTGTTGGCCTCTCCTGCCTTCGCCGCGATCCAGAACGTGAAGGTCAGCGGGGACATCACATCTACCTTCATTGACCGCAATACCTTCAACTTAGGGTTGACCAAGCTTGAAAATTCAAATAACGGGGGTACTGCGTGCGACCCTACCGTACCCGGTAATGACTGCTTTTCTCCAGCCGGATTGAAAAAGCAGAACGTGTTCATTACCCAGACCCGCGTGCGCATTGACGCTGATTTAAGCGACAATGTGTCCACAACCGTGGGTTTGATCAACGAACGCGCCTGGGGCGGTGAAGGTCATATTTCAGCCATTACAACTCAGGCTGAAAATACCGACGTCCAGCTGTACCTGGCCAACCTCACCCTGCGTGAGTTCCTGTATTCACCCTTGACCGTGACTGTCGGCCGCCAAGTTTTCAATTACGGCAACGGCCTGATCTTGGGTGACGGCGGTGTCAATAACCAGGCCACAGGTGATTTGGCCGGTATCGCCCAGGACCTGACCATGAGAACATCCTATGACGGCGTCAAGGCTGTCTTGGATTACAAGCCATTGACCATTGACTTGTTGTATTTCAAGAATACTCAAAATGTGGTCAACGGCAACGCCGGTTCCAAAGAAACCAGTTCCGATGTTTTCGGCGTCAACGCCAATTATCAAATGAATGATGCCATGAACACGGTTGGTGAAGTTTACATGTTCAGCCGTTTCAATGGACATAACAACGGTTCTGACTTTGATCTTGAGAGTGTCGCTTGTACCATGGGTACAGGTGCATGCTTGACCCAAGACAAAGGCGATTCGTTGTGGGTCCCTGGCTTGCGCGCCAGCACCAATCCCATCAAGGGATTGAATGTGCAGGGCGAAGTGGCCTGGCAGCTCGGCCGCCACACCGTCTTTAACGGTGCTGCTCAGGAATCTGAGCGCCGCAGTGCCATGGCAGCCCAGTTCATGACCAGCTATGCTATCCCGGTCATGGAAAAATACAAGCCGACCATGAACGCCTCTTACACCTATGTTTCCGGTGATAAGAACGCTTTCACCAATAACGGTAAAGACGGGGTTGGTTCAGCCAAGACCTTCTCCGCCTGGGATCCGTTCAATGAGAACCAGGGTTCAGGCACCATCTACAACACCCTGTTCCCCTTGAGCAACCTGCATATCGTCTCCGTCGGCGGTTCCATCAACCCGATCGAAGATGTGACGGCTTCCCTGACCTGGAACGGTCTGTGGTCTGCCGAGAATTTCGACAATACCGGCAACAATCCGCTGTATTTGTTCCAGCCGGATGGCGGTGCGGTGCCGATCGTCGAGCAGGTCAAGGTCAACCGTAACAGGGCCTTAGGCAATGAATGGGACGTGAACTTCGTCTACAATTACACCGAAGATGTGACGTTCGGTGTCAATTTTGGCTGGTTCGTCCCCGGCGATGCGTTTACCAGCAACAACAACAACATCGCCCAGCAAGCCCTTGCCGATGTGGCTGTGAAATTCTAACATCGGTTGCGTTTGTTTTACCTGCCCCCGTCCCGTTTGGGACGGGGGTTTTTATTTATAAAAAATTATTTTTCTCGTCGCTGTTGACCTCTAACCGCCGCCGCGCCGTCTTTCTTAAAAAAATTTTTGACATTATCGTTTCCATTTATGTTTTCTTTGTTATGATAAATATCAGGTCTTCATTTTGATTTCATCCATTGTTAACATGTTTCAAGTATTCCGGGGGAAGTGCCCGCATGACCCGCGATGAAATATATGATCACCTTGCCAAGGTCTATTTAGGCAAGCGTGAAAACGTTTCGCCCAAGAAGGCCCCGCCGAAGCCGGTCAACCGCTCGCTGTGGGTCATCAACATCGTGATCACCGCCGTGATCACGATCTCGACGGTGTACGGCTTTACGGCCTTCTTGACGCGCCGGGCGGGCCTGAAATCCCAGGTCTTTTACGCGCTTAACAACGAGCCCATCCGTTTGAGCTACGACTTGAATGACCCTTACCCGGCGACGAAGACATTTGTGCTGAGCATCCCCAACAAGGACGTGTCCAAGTACAAGGCCCTGAATGTCAGCCTGCGGGGCATGGACGGGGCCTATCCCGGGATCGTGAAGGTGGTTGTTGCCAACCAGAAGAACGAGCAGGCGATTTATTACATCCAAAACGTGGGGTCGCTCTGGCAGAAGGCGAGCGTCCCTTTTGAAAAGCTGAATTTGACAGACTGGACGACGATCACCAATGTTTCCTTTGTGCTGGAGGCCTGGAACGTGGATTTCAGGCGGGGGACGCTGTTGATCGACGGGGTCTCATTTTCGAACTGATCAACCAACCAAAGGGCGGGGACCATCATTTATGAAAATCATTTCCATCGCGAACCAAAAGGGCGGCTGCGGCAAAACCACGACGGCGATCAACCTGGCCTCGACCCTCGGGGCCAACGGGCAGAAGACCCTGCTGATCGACCTCGACCCCCAGGCCCATGCCACCTTAGGCTTGAATGTGGAGGACCAGAACAGCCTGTACAACTGCATTTCCAAGCTCACCCCGCACAAGCTCAAAATCAAGGACATCATCAAATCTTTGGAGCGGCAGTTTGACATCGTGCCCTCCAATGTCCTGGTGGGCACCCTGGAACAGGAACTGGCGGATGAAATCGGCCGGGAGCTGAAGCTCGTGGAAATCATCGGCGAGATCAAGGATGTGTATGACTATGTGCTGATCGACTGCCCGCCCAGCCTTGGCTTTTTGACCGTCAATGCCATCCGCGCCAGCGACGAGCTTATCATACCGGTTGAGACCAGCCGCTTTTCCATGCAGGGCGTGGACCATCTGATGGACATCACGCACCTGATCCGCGAGCGGCTCAACCATCCGGTCGTGCCCAGGGTCTTAGTCACCATGTTCGACTCGCGCCTGCGGCATTCCTTCACTATGCTGGGCAAAATGAAGGAAAAATTCAACGGCATGCTCTTTGACACCATTGTGCATGTCAATGTGAAGCTCAAAGAGGCCGCGGTGATGGGCGAGGCCGTGATCAAATACGACAAATACTGCCGCGGTTCAAAAGACTATATGGGCCTGGCCCGCGAAATCCTCACCCTGGACCGCAAGAAGGCGGCCCAGCCCGAAGCTGCGCAAGCCCCGCTCCAGCCCAAGACCGCGCAACCCCAGGCGCCCGCTTACACGCCTTCCGAGCGCATGCAGGAGCTGATCGAAGTGGAGACCGCGGCGTTCTTAAGTTCCGCCACCTTTGTCCTGAAGGCCCCCCAGGCCAAGTCCGTTTATGTCACCGGCTCCTTCAACGACTGGTCCCTGGATGAAAACTGCCGCATGAACAACCAGGAGGGCACCTGGAGCCTGAAGGTGAACCTTAGGCCCGGCACCTATAAATACCAGTTTATCGTCGACGGCAAATGGCAGGAAGACCCTTCCAATACCAACATTGAGCGCAATTCCTTCGGGGACATCAATTCCCTGATTGAGGTGAAGGCCTGATGGCCCCCAAGGCCGGCTTTACCAAGGATGAAGTGCTTGACGGTAAAATGTACGCGGTCCTGGCCTATCTTTCCATATTCTGCATCATCCCTTTGATCCTCAAAAAAAATAACGCCTTTGTGCTCGGCCACGGCCGCCAGGGCCTGGTGCTGTTTGTGGGCGAGGCCGGCGCCTTAGTCATCAGCATTATTTTTCCCTGGATCTTCAGGCCCCTGCTTTTTGTCCTGTGCGGATTTTCCTTGTGGGGAATGGTGGCGGCGATCCGCGGCCAATCCGTGGCCTTGCCCGTGGTCGCCGGGATCGCCGAGAAAATAACACTCTAAAAGGCCCTTGCCAGCCATGCTGCGGACCATCGTGGATGTTCTCAAAGAGGTGTTTTGGATCAAGCCCTCGCGCCGGAAGCCCTCCGCTTCCCGACGGAAAACCGTCAAAAAGCCCCCGAAAAAAACAGCCAAGAAGAAACCCGCGGCCAGGCCTGATCAACGGCGCAAGCCAAAGGCAGCAGCTCCCTTAAAAGGCAGGGGCCAGGCCCCTGCGGCCAAAGCCCCCAAAGCAGAGGCGCTGGACCCTTCCCTCGTCGAGGCAGGGAGCATCACCCATTATTTTGACCGCATCAAGGTCTGTGTGGTCAAATTGACGCATGGGTCGATCCTCATCGGCGACAAGCTGACCATCCGCGGCCCCAAGACCAAATTTGTCCAAAAGGTCTGGTCCATGCAGATCGAAAGTGAAGACGTTAAAGTGGCCAAGAAAGGGCAGTTGATCGGTCTTAAGGTCGATAAAATCGTGGCGGTGGGGGACAAGGTGTACAAGTAGGAGAATGCATTGCCCATACCCCGAGAATGTGTTATATTTCCTTTATGAAGGACTCCCGGGGACAAAACATCGTCGAATATTTATTGCTGGTGACCGCGGTGCTTTTGGTCGGCCTCTACTTTTTCGCTTCGGCCCAAAGCCCCTTGCCCGCGGCGCTCAACGCGACCTTGGACAGCGTCGTCAATCAAATCGACAATATCAACAGCCAGATTAAGCTTTAAGGCCGGCTCCTTTGCTGCATGTCTTCCATTTTTTGCCTCATGTCATCCATCAATTTTTGCCTGCGCTCTTCGGTGTCTTGGGCGGTTTTCTGTTCGACGTTTCGACCTCCTTGGCATCGCCGCGCAGGACCGTTCCGTCCTTGGTCCTGACCTCGCCTGCGGCAGCATGGCCGCCGACGTGCGGTGGCACGATCAGCGTGAAGGAAAGGCCCGCTGCGAGGAACGGGATTCGGATGCAAGGTGGTAGATGAAGCATCGGACAACCTGTCAGGATGAGATTGTATCAGGAATTGCCCCCGGCCGACGCTGCCAGCGTCGGCATCGCAGCCATCGGGCCCCGCCGGCAAGGACGGTAGGCCCCGTGTGATAG
>CAZACW010000017.1:0-35423 GCA_964483785.1 uncultured Planctomycetales bacterium | reverse complement strand
TTTGCCCCCATCCCCTCTCAAAAGCATCGATGGCTTGCGGCCCTGCTCTTTTTGCTACTGATCGGCATTTACGGCTATATTTTCCGCGTCCTGCTCGATTACGACATGCCCTGGATGGTCCAAGAAAAATTCAAGACCCATATCTTTATCCTTGCCAACGGCAAGGAATGGCATTGGCCGGATTTTGCCAAGGGCCTAAACACCAAGGTCATTGAAATCGACCCCAACCGGTTGTCGCGCCCGCTCTCCAACATGGTGGAAGTGATCGACGCCAAATTCCGGGCCAATCTATGGGACCATGTCCTGCCTCATCCCACCTTTTCCCTGCAATGGCCGTTTTTGTTCATCGGCCTGCCCATCCTGCTCTATAGATTATTCCGGAATCTCCAATGCCATCCCGTGATCGCGCTGGCCGGGACTTCCCTTTATTTGACTTCCTCTGGATTTTTAAGCCCCATTGTGATGCTCTCCCACCCGGCCAAAAACATGGTCAATTTTTTCGGGATTTTATGCCTCTCTACCTTGACCGGCCTTTACCGCAGCCAGGGACCTGGCCCCATCTCCGTCAGCCGGGTCCCCCGATTTTGGCTTGTTTATTTAGGCTCCTTGATCTCTGCCCTGATTGTTTTTTTATCGGATGAAACCGGGATCTTTCTTTTTCCCGTGCTGATCGTCGCGGGTTTTCCCCTGCTGGCCAAATTCAAGGACAAAGCCCTGCTCTTGGCCGGTTTTTGTTCATTGCCGATCATTTATTTTCTGCTGATCAGCTTATTTCTGCCCTGGCTTCATTGGATCGTCAACGGCGAGACCATCGGCCTTAATCATTACCGGGATTATCCCCACATTACCAGTTTGTTCCTGCCGAATGGGCATAATCTTTTGACTAATTTCTATCTGCTCTTTAGCGTGCACCCTAACCTGAAATGGCATTTTGCGCCCTTGGCCGGCCATCCTGTGGTCATTGCTTTACAAATTATTTACAGCTTGGTTTTTCTTTTCTTGGCAGGGCTGTTCTTCTTGGCGGTTTTTAAAACCAAAACATGGACATTCAGGCTCAAGCAAATCGCGGCCTCAACCAGCCTTTTGCTCGTCTTTGTGTTCTTTCACACCTTCCAGCTTTCCCACAATGTGCGGGTATGGACGGTGTTTTGGTACGGCTGTCTTTTCTCGATTTTATATTATGTGACGCTGACTTTTGTACTGCAGTTTTTATGGGAAGAATACCAAGGCCGATTTTTCCGCCTGAGCTTGCCCTTGACCGTTCTGGTATTGGCCGCGCATGGGCTGATGACCAGCACCTATATTCTGGCCATCTTCAAAAACCAAGGCTATGATCCCAGCAAATTTCCCTATCCCGGTATTTATTCCGGAGAGATCAACCCTTATCATTATTTTGACCTCTCCAAAAGCCTGCGCCAAAGCGAATGCAAATATATTTACACCTTATTCACCTGGGCGCAAATCAAACACAAAAACATCCATGCCCAACCGCTGGCCCCCTTCCTTCAAAACTGCCCCTCCATCGAAAGGGAAGACCCTTATTTTCAGCTGGACATGATTTATTTTTATATTGAGACTGCTTTTCAGTTTCCGCCGGGGTATTCTTATTTGGGCAAGACGGATTACGTGGCTTATCTGATGCACCAGGCAGGGGAACCGCCTTAAGAAGATTTGGAGGCCTTGGAGGGAAGCACGGTCTTGGCCGGCCGGCGCCTGGTCTTTAAATCCACATACTTGACGCCCACCTTCCAGTAACCGGCCTTGTTGCGGATGGTGCGCACCACCCGGCCGAAGCCGTTGAAAATATCCAGCACGCCGGACATCACCACCTGAAGCTCGATGAGATCACCCACCTGGTAGGGCAGGACGCTCGTAAACAGCAGGCCGCTGACCGACATATTCTCCGTTGTGGCCAGCTGCCATATGGAATCCAGCCTGCGGTTTTTGTGCTTGTACAGGCGGTGGCGCACGGTGATGATACGCTGGGCGCGTACGCTGTCCCTGCGTTCCTCAATTTGAAATTTTTCTTTTTTGACCATTCTCAATGTCCGGCACGCAAACCACGGTCTGCGACAAACCATTCCTAAATACCGTGGACAGGGCAAATATTATAGCGGTTAATATTTTATATAGCAAGGTTATCATGGCTGAGGCCGGCGGATAATCCACGCTCGCCAGGCTGTAGTTATGGTTTTGTTGGGAGAGCACCCTCAAACCGTTTTTTTCCAGCAGCCGCCTCAAGGATGGATTGGTGAAATGATGGATATGGTGTTCGGAAAAAAGCCGGTTATATCCCGCATGGATGCCGATCTTGTTCAATAATTTGGCTGTTGTATAGATCATGCCGCCGGAATTGATGGTGGAAATAACAGCCAGCCCGTCAGGCTTGATCAGTTCCTTTATTTTTTTGACAAAGGCATCGGGGTTGGGGATATGCTCGATGCATTGAAGGCTGATGACAGCATCAAACTGCCCTTGGACCTGCGCCTTCATGAAATCATCCTGGATAAATTTGAAATCTTGGCTTGCGCAAGGAGCTGTATCGATACCGGACAATTCAGCCTGCGCATCCAGACGGCGCAGACAGCTTAACAAATCCCCCCTGCCGCAGCCCACATCAAGCAAACTAAACGCGGGATTTCGAGTGTGCTCCAGCACGATGCGGTAAATTTTCTCAAACAGCTCGATATTGGGATATTTAAACCAATTTTTATGTTCTGAGTCAAAATAAGCGCTGGAATAAATCTCTTTTTCAGTGTAATGCGCATCGACCAAGGTGAAGGTGTGCGCGCACGCGGCGCACTGGTACAAATTGATCCGGGGATCATAAGCCTTGGTATTGGCACTGCTTTCACAGATTTGGCATGCCACGGACATGGAAGGGCCTCAAAAGGATGGACATTTCATTGCAAAATAATTGATTTAACTTTATTATAATTTAATGGCTTTGACCACCAAAATTTTTAAAACCTGCCAGGTCATCTTCGCCGTTTTGCTCGCCTATTTCGCCCTCCGCTTGGCTGTGTACCATTATGCCCTGATCGTTTTCCCCTACGCGGACATGCTCAGGGAAGGCGCCATCATGATGAGCACCGACGCCCTGCTCAAAGGCCTTAACCCCTTTGCCATGGAATTACAGCCGCAATACGCCAATGTCTATGGCATCCTGTACCCCTTGGCAGTCTGGCCATGGGCCAAGATCTTTGGCCAGGGCCTGTTGGTGCACCGCGCTGTCACCGCCTTTTTTATCATCGCTTCCTGCGTTCTGGTGTTCCTCGTCCAAAAAAGAATGAAGGTCCCCTTTTTGATGAACGCCTGGGCCGTGCTGATGCTGTATGCTTCCCTGCTTTATCCGGGAACAAGCACCCCTTGTGTTGACTCAGGGGCCATGGGGATGTTCCTTTTTCTTTTGACCATCTTTGTCCCCTGGTTTAGAGAATACTCTTACCCTTCCTTGATCTTGAGTGTTCTGTGCGGGACCCTGGCTTTTTACACCAAGGGTTACACTGTGCTTGGGATCGTGGTCATGGCCTCCTATGTTTTCTTTTTTGTTTCCAAAATCAAGGGCCTGGCCTATACCCTGCTATGGATCGCCTTGATGTCCATCAGCATTCCCTTAGTCAACATGGCCTTGCCGGCTTATTTTGACAATTGCTTTTTTGTCTCGGCCAACATGACAGCATCCTGGTCGAGCATGGAGCGCTTGACCATGCAGATCCATCTGTATACCGGCCTGCATTTTTGGATTTTGCTTTTGGCCGGGGCCCTGCTTGTCTGGTATGCTTTTCAGAAACCCAAATTGTCCTGGAAAATCCCTCTGGTGCTTTACGCGGGCCTGTGGTCCATGCTGATCCTGTATACGTCCTTGGGACGGCATAACGGGGCCACCTTATGGTATTTCTTCCAACTGCTCTCCCCGTTTCTATTGATCAGCATGGCCTGGTTATTCAGCCGCCACCCGTTTTGGCCCTTAGTCTGCGTCCCCTTTCTCGTCTACAATTTATATGTGCTGACCCTGGATGAAAAATACCAGTGGTTTAATAAAAACCTGCCTGGCTGGCCTCAAGTGGCACAGGTGGTCAGCCAGCATCAGCGCATCTTGAATTCCTCCTTGATCGCCCCCTTGCTCGTCACCCAAAACAAGGAGGTCTTTGATAACGGCATGACCGAGTATTTCGGCTCCGGCGGCGGGCGCAAGGGCTTGATGGGCCGTTTTTTCAAGGAAGATTACAGGGTCAATGTTCAGCTGGCCATGTTCTTTGAGAAGTTAAGAAACATGGTGGACCGCAAGGAATTTGACCTGATCATCCTGCAGCCGAGCCTCTTGCCCTTAGGGGTGGGAGATGCGATCCGCAAATCGTATAAATATGAAGGAGCGATCGAATTGTACGCCCCGCAGGACCGCAGGGCCTATGCCGTGTCTTTTTGGAAACCGCATTAATGCTTTAATTCCCGCCGGACACTGAATAATGGACGGTGTTTGGCCTCGATGTACAGCCTGCCTACATATTCGCCGATAATGCCGAGGCTCAAAAGCTGGACACCGCTGAAGATAAACAAGGGCAATACCGTCGAGGTCCAGCCGGGCACAGCGTCCTTAAAGACCTTGCTGTAGACCACATAGGCACTGCCGGCAAAGGCCAATACACAAAAAACCAATCCCAGCAAGGACACCAGGCGAAGCGGCATGAAGGTAAAAGACAATATTCCATCCAAGGACAAGGACATCATCCTGCCTAAATTGAATTTGGTTACCCCCTGCATCCTGGGCTGGCGCTTATAATAAACTACAGCATATTGATTGTCCAAGGACAGCACCATGGCCCGGATAAAGCGGTTGCGCTCGGTCAGCTGATTGAATTCATCGATCAAGGGCCTGGCCATCAAGCGAAAATCCCCGTGATTATGGACGATTTCGACCCCCATGATTTTTAAGAAAGAATAAAACCCTTCGGCGGTGAATCGCTTGAAAAAACTGTCCGCGGCCCTGTCTTCCCGCACGCCCAAGACAAGATCATAATCCTGCTCATAATAATCGATCATGGCCTCAATTTTTTCCGGAGGGTCCTGCAGGTCCGCGTCAATGGTCACTGCCGCCTGGCCGCGGGCCAGCGTCAGGCCGGCGCATAAGGCGCCCTGCAGGCCGAAATTGCGGCGCAAGGCCGCGACCCTCACGTGTTTGTCGCGCTTGAAAATCCCGTCCAATAATTTTTGGGTCTGGTCCTTGGACCCGTCGTTGACGTATAAAATTTCATAATCCGCGCATTTGCCTTTTCGGATCAGCCCCTGCAACAGCGCGCTCATACGCTGATGGGTGCCTTCAAGGACTTCTTCCTCGTTATAGCAGGGTATGATGATGGAGAGAGTTTCGAGTTTGCGCATGGAATTTAAATTTTTTTGGCTACAACGCACATGATGTCGTACAGGTTAAGATACACCGGTGTTGAGACCCAGGCCAGGGATTTGACCTGGCAGCCGTAGAACATCTGGCCCAGGCTCCGGTAAAAGCCGGGATATTGAATGTCCATGATCTGAAACCCGTGGCGGTTTAGCAAGGCGCTGATGGAGGCCCTGGTAAAATAGTGCAGATGGGTCGGAGGATGGATCATCCGCCACCGGCCTTTTTGCAGTTTTGGCACCAGGCTCCCTATGTCCCCCGTGGTCAAGGCCATCACCCCGTTTTTTTTAAGCTCGGCGCGGATCTTTTGGATATAAAGGTCCGGCCTGGCCAAATGCTCGATGCAATCCCACAAAACCGCTGCATCGTAATGGTCCTTATGCTCAAGATCGGCCAGATAATCCATGGCTTTGACATTCAGGTCAAACTCTTTACCGGCGAATTGCGCCATCTCCGTGCAGATTTCATATCCGGTACATTCATAAAAGAGATTGGCCAGATTTAAAAAAAAGCCGCAGGCAGAACCGATTTCCAAAAGACGGCCGGCAGGCTTATATTGGCGCAGGGTCCTTAATCTCTTTTTGAAATTCTTCTCAAAACACGCCCTGTCCTTGACATAATCTAAGTATTCACCGTCCTTAAAATAATTATAGGAATAGATGTCCTTGGCGTTAAACGCGTCCATGTCCACATCAGCCATGACATGACCGCAGCGGCCGCAGGAGAGCAGTCCAACCAGATGGGGTTTGATCTCTTCCCCCCTACAGCAGATGCATCTTAGATCAGTTAAGGTGTTCATGGCAGGGTAAACCAAAGGTCTCAGCCACTTCCTTGAGGGTCAAATGGCCTTCGGTCATATTGAGGGACGTGCGGATTTCATGGGACTCTTGGACGCATCGTTTAAATCCCAGATCAGCGACCTTCAAAATATAGGGAAAGGTGGCATTGGTCAGGGCATGGGTGCTGGTGCGGGCCACAGCGCCGGGCATGTTGGTGACACAGTAATGCACCACTCCGTCTACCACATACACCGGATCTTCATGGGTCGTGGGCCGCGAGGTTTCCACAGAACCGCCCTGGTCAATGGCCACATCCACAATCACCGCGCCTTTTTTCATTTGGGCCACCAATTTGCGGTCAATGAGACAAGGGGCCTTGGCGCCCCGGATCAAGACAGAGCTGATCACTAAATCAGACTTTATCACCGCTTCGCGGATATTATGCGAATTGCTCATCAAGGTATGCACATTCAGGGGCATGATCTCTTCCAGATAACGCAGGCGGTTTAAATTAACATCCAGGACCGTTACATTAGCGCCCAGACCCGCGGCCATTTTGCAGGCATTGGAGCCCACCACCCCGGCGCCGATAATGGCCACTTCCGCCGGATAAACACCAGGAACACCGGCAAGCAGAATCCCCCGGCCGTGCATGGGCTCTTCCAGATATTTGGCGCCCTCATGCACGGCCATGCGGCCGGCCACTTCCGACATGGGCGTCAGGCACGGCAATTCCCCGTCCTTAGTCTGCAGGGTCTCATAGGCTAAGGCCGTGATTTTTTTCTGCAGCATGTTCTCTGTCAAATCGCGGCTTGCGGCAAAATGAAAAAAAGTAAAAATGATCTGGTCTTTGTTCAACAACTTGTATTCGCCGGGCTGGGGCTCCTTGATCTTGACGATCATCTCGGCCTTGGCATAAACCGCGGCCGCATCCGCCTCCATTGTGCCGCCTGCCATTTTATAATCCGCATCGGCGACACCGCTGCCAAGGCCGGCGTTCTCTTCGATCAACACCTGGTGGCCGGCGCGGACAAGGGATTCCACACCGACGGGCAAAAGCCCGACCCGGCATTCGTTATTTTTGATTTCTTTAGGGACGCCTATGATCATGCGGGCCTATCATGTCCTGGGGACGGACAATGGCATCAAATTGTTCCGCTGACAAGAGCTTCAAAGCAACGGCGGCCTGCTTGAGGGTGATATTCTCCGCAAAGGCCTTCTTGGCGATTTTGGCGGCATTATCATAACCGATGTGGGGATTCAAGGCCGTGACAAGCATTAAGGATTGGTCCAAATGATTTTGGATCTGGCGGCGGTTGGCTTCAAGGCCAGCAACGCAATGGATGGTAAAACTTTCACAGGCATCAGCCAGCAGACGGATGGAATTCAGGACATTAAAAATGATCACAGGCTTATAAACATTCAATTCGAAATTCCCGCTGGAGCCGGCCACGGTCACGGCCGTATTATGGCCAAAGACCTGCACGCAGACCATGGTCAGGGCCTCGCACTGGGTGGGATTGACCTTGCCCGGCATGATCGAGGAGCCCGGCTCATTTTCCGGCAGATGCAATTCGCCGATCCCAGAGCGCGGGCCGGAGGCGAGCCAGCGGATATCATTGGCGATTTTCATCAAGGACACGGCCAGGGTGTTTAAGGCCCCGCTTAAAAAGACCATGGCATCATGCGCAGCCAAGGCCTCGAATTTATTAGGCGCGCTTTTAAACGGCCTTTCCGTGGTCTGGGCGATTTTCTCGGCGGACTTAACGGCAAATTGAGGATGGGTGTTAAGCCCGGTGCCCACAGCTGTGCCGCCTAAGGCCAATTCATAAAGCTGAGGTAAAACAGACTCAAGGCGTTTAAGATCATGGTCCAATTGGCTGACATAGCCTGAAAATTCCTGGCCCAGGGTCAAAGGTGTAGCATCCATCAAATGGGTGCGGCCGATCTTGATGATATCTTTGAATTCCGTTTCCTTCTTATGCAGGGCATCGCGCAATTGCTTGACCATGGGAATCAGGCGCCGGTGGATCTCCTCCTCGGCGGCAATATGCATGGCGGTTGGAAAGGTATCGTTGGAAGATTGGGCCATGTTGACATCATCATTCGGATGAACGGGCTTTTTACTGCCCATGGTCCCGCCGCTGATCTCTATGGCGCGGTTGGAAATCACCTCATTGGCGTTCATGTTGGTCTGCGTGCCGGAGCCGGTCTGCCACACAACCAGAGGAAAATGGGCATCCAGCCTGCCTTCAATCACCTCATCCGCGGCGCGGATGATCAGGGCCGCCTTCTCCGGCGGCAAGGAACCCAGCTCCTGATTGGCCATGGCCGCGGCCTTTTTAAGGATGCCTAAGGCCTTGATCATGGCCCTGGGAAATTTGTCAGAGCCGATTTTAAAATGCTCCAGGGAACGCTGGGTCTGGGCGCCCCAGTATTTGTCGGCCGGGACCTTGATCTCCCCCATGCTGTCAGATTCAACGCGATAATCCATAGGCTTAATTGTGCTTTAAATAATGGGTCAATAAACGGACACCGGCGCCGGTGGCGCCGTAACCATAATACATGCGCCCTGCGCCTTCAGCATAGGCGCTTCCGGCGATGTCTAAATGGGCCCAGGTGGTGCCGTCGGTAAACTGATGCAAAAACGCCGCGGCCGTGCAAGCCCCCCCGCCCTTGATGGAGCTGGTATTTTTCAAATCCGCGATCGGGGATTTAATGTATTCTTTCAATTCCGCGTAAACCGGCAGGCGCCAGGCCCGGTCATCGGTTTCCTGGGATGCTTCCAGCAATTGGCCGGCCAATTCATCGCTATTGGAAAACAAGCCGGAATAATCAAAGCCCAAGGCCACGACACAGGCGCCTGTCAGGGTGGCCAGATCAATGATCTTGGCCGGCTTGTAATTTTTGACCACATAGGCAAAGGCATCTGCCAAAACCAAGCGGCCTTCGGCGTCGGTATTGCCGATTTCAACGGATTTGCCCGCGTACCCTGTGAGCACGTCCCCTGGCTTATAGGCCGCGGCGCCAATGGCATTTTCCGCAACACCTAAAACAAAAAGCAGGTTCTTTTTGATATCGAGGCTGATGACATTTTTTAAAATCCCGCAGACAGCCGCGGCGCCGGACATGTCCATCTTCATCGTTTCAATGCCGCCGGTGGGCTTTAAATTCAATCCGCCGGTATCAAAGGTCAGGCCTTTGCCGACGATGGCTGTGGGCGCCTCATTTTTACGGCCGGCGTTATAACGGACAATGATCAATTTGGGCTCTTTAAGGCTGGCCTGGTTGACCGCCAAATGCAAATGCAGGCCCTTGGCTTTAAGTTCCTTGCGATTAAGAATTTCGAGCCTGAAATTCTTTTTGCCCTTGATCAAATCTTTGACGGTCTTTTCCAGATAATCCGAGGTGATTCTGTCCGCGTTATCATTGACCAAATCGCGGGCCAGATTGACACCCTGGCAAACAGCCAAGGCATCGGCAAATATTTTTTTCGATTCAGCCGCAATGGAAATCCGCTTAGGGTGGATGATTTTGCTGTTTTTGTCCTTGGATTTGTACTTGTCCCAATCATAGGCGCCGATCAGCGCCCCTTCGATGATGGCCAGGACAGCCTTGTCTTCCCGGCGGTGCGGCACAATTTCCACGGTCCTGGCCTTTTGCAGAAAAGGAGACATCAGGGCCTTGCGCACCTGGATGCGCAATTCGGTCCAGGATAATTTGTCCAATTTGCCCAGGCCCACAAACAACAGGACCCTGCCGCCCTCTGCCACGGGAAAAATCTCGCCTTTGTCCAATTCCTTTTTAAATTTAGGATGGCCCTGCCCCGAAGCCAAAAGGATGATGGCCGCGTCCTTGTCATGGCGGGCGTGAGGATAAAATGAAATCACATCAACTCCTTTTTAAAAAAAGCGTCCTTGAAAGTTTTCTTTGCTTTAGCGCCGGTCCATGGGCAGATAATCTCTTTTGGAGGCGCCGGTATAAATTTGAAACGGCCTGCCGATCTTGGTCGTGGGGTCCTCGATCATTTCCTTCCAATGCGCGATCCAGCCCGGCATGCGGCCGATGGCAAACATCACAGGGAACATGTTCAACGGAATGCCGATGGCCCGGTAAATGATCCCGCTGTAAAAATCCACATTGGGATAGAGCTTGCGCGCAACAAAATAATCATCCTTCAAAGCCAGGTCTTCCATGCGTTTGGCCAAATCCAGCAAGGGGTCCTGGATCCCTAAGGTGCGCAGCAAATCATCGGCGCATTGCTTGATGATCTTGGCCCGGGGGTCGAAATTTTTGTAAACGCGATGGCCGAAACCCATCAGGCGAAAATGATCGTCCTTGTCCTTGGCCTTGGTGATATATTTTGGGACATTCCCTCCGTCCTTATGGATCAGCTCCAGCATTTCGATCACGGCCTGGTTGGCGCCGCCGTGCAAAGGCCCCCAAAGGGCGCAGATCCCGGCGGAAATGGAAGCATACAGATTAGCATGAGAAGAACCCACCAAACGCACCGTAGAGGTGGAACAATTCTGTTCATGGTCCGCGTGCAGGATCAAGAGCACCTGCATGGCGCGCACCACCTCATCCACGATCTTGTAGGGCTTAGTCGGCGCAGTGAACATCATGTTCAAAAAATTAGGCACGTAGCGCAGGTCCTGCCGGGGATAGACAAAACGCTGGCCGATCGATTTTTTATAGGAAAACGCGCAGAGCGTGCGCACCTTGGACAATAATTGCACCGCGATCCTGTCGATCTCCTGGCCGGTCGGGTTTTCCTTGATCAATTCCGGATAATAGGCGGACATGCAGCAGACCATGGCCGAAAGGCTGGCCATGGGATGCGCCGAGGACGGATAGGCGTCAAAAAAACTGATCATGTCCTCGTGGATGGTGGAATGTTCGTTGAAAGCTTCGGAAAAATTATCCAGCTCTTTCTGGGTGGGCAATTTTCCGTAGATCAACAGATAGGAGGTCTCGACAAAGGTGGATTTTTCCGCCAATTGCTCGATGGGGATGCCGCGGTAGCGCAGAATGCCCTTGTCCCCGTCGAGATAGGTGATGGCGCTTTTGCAGGAGCCGGTATTGCCGAAGCCCGGGTCCATGGTGATATACCCTGTTTGGGAGCGCAATTTGCCGATATCAAAGGCCTTTTCGCCTTCGGTGCCGACAATCACCGGGCATTCGAGATTTTTTCCGTCGATATGGATGTCCACCGGATCAGCCATGGGGTTTTTTGAAAATCACCGCATTATAGCATGTTAATGCTGTTCATACACGGCTTTAAATGAGTGGTAAATGTCCTCGAAAGCCTCGACAATCTTGGGGTCAAAATGCTTGCCCTTCAAACTGCGGATCTCGGCCATGGTCTTTTCCAGCGGCCAGGCCTGCTTATACGGCCGGGTGGAACTTAAGGCATCAAAAACATCCGCCAGGGCGCAGAGGCGCGCGGCCAGCGGTATGGCTTCGCCTTTAAGGCCGTGGGGATAGCCTGTGCCGTCCCATTTTTCATGATGGGACAGGGCAATGGATTCCGCCAATTTCAAAAAAACCGAATTGCTGCCGGAGAGCATCTTGGCCCCCTGCACCGTGTGCGTCTTGATGATTTCAAATTCCTGCGGATTGAGGCTGGAGGGCTTTAACAAAATCGAATCAGGGATGGCGATCTTGCCGATATCATGCAAGGGCGCTGCCGTCAGGATCATATCGCTTTGTTCCTTGGTAAAGCCGATGGCCGCGGCCAGCAATTGGCAATAGCGGCTCATGCGGTAAATGTGCTTGCCCGTGCCCGCGTCCCTTAATTCCGCGGCAATGGCCAGGCGCTGGATCACGTCGAGCCTGGTGTCCCGGATTTCCTTGATCTGCTCATTGACCTGGTGTTCCAGGGAGGCGTTCTGGTTTTTGATCTGGCTGTACAAGAGCCTGACCTCGATGATATTGCGGCTTTTAAGCAGGACATCCAAATGCTGATAGGGCTTGCGCAAAAAATCCTTGGCGCCGCCGGAAAGGGCCTTATAACGCACGGACTCTTCTGCTGCAGTCAAGATCAGCAAGGGCAGATAATCATCCGGATGCATCAAGGCCAGCTGGGTCATGACGGTGAAACCATCCATCTTGGGCATGTTCAAATCCAGAAGGACCAGGTCAGGCCTGATCTCCTTATAAAGGTCAATGGCCCTGGTGGGGTCGGTGGTGCTGGTGATGTTGATGAAGCCGGCGTGAGAAAGGATTTTCTCGAGGATTTCAACGTCCAGAACGTTATCATCAACGATCAGGACCCTGGCCGCGAAGATTTTTTCATCAGAAAGCATAGGCCTTTACTTTATCTAAAAAATCCTCATTGGTCAAATCCGATTGTATGGGAGTTAAGGTGATGTATTTGTTCCTTAAAGCATAGGTATCAATGCTGTTGTCCGGTTTATGGGCAGGCATTTTAGCGCCCATCCAGTAATAATGCCTGTCGTACGGGCTTTTGCGGCGGTCAAAGGTGCCGTGAATGGGCTCCTTGCCCTGGCGGGTAAAGCGGGCGCCTTTAGGCTTGCCCTGAGGGACATTGACATTAAGAAAAGTGCCTCGGGGCAGGCCATGGCGATGCACCCAGCGGGCCAATTTGGCCGTGAATTTCGCGGCGACGGAGAAATCCGGGTTTTCAAAACAATCCAGGGACACGGCAAAGGCATTGATGCCCATCAAGGCGCCTTCGCGGGCCGCGGCCACGGTGCCCGAATAAAAGACGCTGCAGCCGTCGTTGCCGCCGAACTTGATCCCGGAAATCACCAGGTTCGGCTTTCGGCCTTTCATCAGCACGCTGACCGCGAATTTCACGAAATCCGCCGGCTTGCCGCTGACCGCGTGGCCGTTAAAATGTTTTTCAGGGGAAATTTTTCTGGCAAAAAGAGGATAAAACAAGGTGATCCCGTGCCCCACAGAACTTTGTTCGGATTCCGGGGCCACCACGGTCACATCGGCGAATTTTTTAAGCTCCTTATACGCGGCGTAAATCCCCTCGGCGTATATGCCGTCATCGTTTGTCAATAATATGCGCATTATTTGGCCAATTTTCTCAAGACCGTCTGTAAAATACCGCCGTTGCGCAGATAATCGACCTCAACCGGCGTATCGACCCTGGCTATGACGGTAAACCGCTTTGTACTTCCATCCGGCGCAGCCGCTTCAATGGTCAGCTCCTGCCGGGGTTTGAGTTGATCGTTGAGATTGACAAAATCAAAGACCTCATCCCCTTTTAAGCCTAAGGCCGCGTGACCTTCTCCAGGCTTAAACTGGCAGGGCAAAACGCCCATACCGCATAAATTACTGCGGTGAATGCGTTCAAAACTCTCGGCGATCACGGCGCGGATACCCAGCAAGGTGGTGCCCTTGGCGGCCCAGTCGCGGGAAGAGCCTGTGCCGTATTCCTTGCCGGCCAAAACGATCAAAGGCGTGCCGGTTTGTTTATATTTCAGAGCGGCATCAAAGATAAACATTTTTTCATGAGACGGCCAATACGTGGTCCACGGCCCTTCCGAGCCCGGCGCGGTCAAATTGCGCAAACGGATATTGGCAAAGGTGCCTCTGGTCATCACCCGGTCATTACCCCGTCGGGCGCCGTAACTGTTGAAATCTTTCGGGAGAACACCCTGTGCAATCAAATACTGCCCTGCCGGTGAATCCTTGGCAATGGCGCCTGCCGGAGAAATATGGTCGGTGGTGATGGAATCACCCACCATGACCAAGCACCTGGCCTGGCGTATGCCCTGAATCGGATCAAGCTCTGCCTTCATCCCTGTAAAATAAGGAGGGTCCTGAATATAGGTGCTGTGCGTATCCCATTGAAAAAGATCTGCGCGGGGGGTTTTGATGGCGTTCCAATTTTTATTGCCGCGGTCCACATTCTTATAGGAGCTTCGAAACAGCGAGGCCTTGACGCATTTGACCATCACCTTTTCAATTTCTTTTTGCGTAGGCCAGATATCCTTAAGATAAACCGCGCGGCCCTTCTTATCTTTGCCGAGGGGCTCCTGATTAAGATCAATATCCACCCGACCGGCCAAGGCATAGGCCACCACCAGCGGCGGGGACGCCAAAAAATTGGCCTTGGTCAAAGGATTGACCCGCCCTTCAAAATTTCTATTGCCTGAGAGCACGGCCGCGGCCACCAACTGGCCCTGGCTCACCGCATTGGCCACAGGCTCAGGCAAGGGCCCGGAATTGCCGATGCAGGTGGTACAGCCATAGCCGACAACGTTAAAGCGGAGCTTGTTCAAATATTTCATCAAGCCGGCCTTGTGCAAATATTCTTCCACGACCTGGGAACCCGGCGCAAAAGAGGTTTTGACATACTGCGGCGGATGCAGTCCTTTTTCCACGGCCTTTTGGGCCAGCAAGCCGGCGCCGATCAGCACCGACGGATTGGAGGTATTGGTGCAGCTTGTGATGGCCGCGATCACCACTGAGCCGTGATGAAGCTGTTCAGCGGCCCCATTGTGCAAGGTGACGGATTTATCCAGGTCTGCGGGGCTTAATCCATAGCCGCGGGAAGCGACATCAGCGGTCAAGGATTGATGAAAATTGCTTTTCAAATCTTTTAAGGCCACCCTGTCTTGCGGCCGTTTCGGGCCGGCCAGGCAGGGTTCAACCGTTGATAAATCCAATTCCACAATATCTGAATAAAGGCACTCAGCAGTCTTCGAAGTATAAAAAAGGCCCTGGGCCTTGTAATATTTTTCCACCAAGGCCACTTCCAAACTGGAGCGGCCGGATAATTTCAAATAGTCAAGGGTCTCTTGATCAACGGGAAATAAACCGATGGTGGCCCCATATTCCGGCGCCATGTTGGCGATGGTAGCACGGTCCGGCAAGGAAAGGTATTTGAGGCCTTCGCCGAAGAATTCCACAAATTTTTCCACCACCCCTTTTTTGCGCAAAATCTGGGTGACGGTCAATACCAGGTCCGTTGCCGTGACACCATCTTTGAGCCTGCCCTTGATGCGGAATCCCACCACTTCCGGCAGCAGCATGTAGATCGGCTCGCCCAGCATCACAGACTCAGCCTCGATGCCGCCCACCCCCCAGCCGACCAGGCCCAGGCCGTTGATCATGGTGGTGTGCGAATCCGTGCCGACAAGGCTGTCAGGATAGGCGGTTTCTTCCCTGCCTTTTTTGCTTCGTAAAACGCCCTTGGCCAAATATTCCAAATTCACCTGATGCACGATGCCGGTGGCCGGCGGCACCACCCTAAAATTTTGCAAAGCACCCTGGCCCCATTTTAAAAATTCATAACGCTCCTGATTGCGCTCAAATTCAAGCGTTACGTTTTGGGCCAGGGCCGCGGCCGTGCCAAAGGCATCCACCTGCACCGAATGGTCGATCACCAGATCGCAAGGCACCTGGGGATTGATTTTTTTGATATCCCCTTTTAAGGCCTTCATGGCATCGCGCATGGCCGCCATATCCACGACGCAGGGAACGCCGGTAAAATCCTGCAGGACAACGCGTCCGGGCTTAAAGGCGATTTCCTCTTTTTTGGTGTTGGGTGTCCAATTGACGATGGTCTCGATGTCTTTCCGGGTCACCTGGTAACCGTCAAAATTGCGCAGGGCGCTTTCCAGTAAGACGCGGATCGAAAAAGGCAGACGGGAAATATCCAGCCCGCGCGCCTTGGCAAATTGCGGCAGGGAATAAATGATAAACGTCGTTGATTGGACCTTTATTGTTTTGACGACAGATTTTTGGTCGAACGCTGTCATAAGCACAACTCCTATAGACTTTGTATTATAAACAAGGCGGGTGTTTTTTCAATATGAATGGGGTCCTTCTTCCATTCCTTGATTTTCTTGGTTTTGATGTTCTGTTTGGGGCCGGTCAAATCCGCGGCAACGCAAAGCAAGGTATGGTCCTTGCACGCGCTTAAAATATCTTCCCATAATGTTTGATTGCGGTAGGGCGCTTCCATAAAAATCTGCGCTTGCCGTTCCTTGAAAGAGCGTTCTTCCAAAAATTTGATTTGTTGGCCCCTCTGCGGCTTTTCTCTGGAGAGATAGCCGTGAAAGGCAAAATGCTGGCCTGATAAACCAGAGGCCATCAAGGCCAGGACAATGGATGAAGGCCCGACCAAGGGCATGATCTCAACGTTGTGTTGATGGGCCAGCAGGACCAAATCCGCGCCTGGATCAGCCACGCAGGGACAGCCGGCTTCAGAAACAATGGCACAGTCTTCCTTGGTTATAATCGCGGCATAGGAGCGGATGGTTTGAAGAGAACTGTGTTCATTCAAATCTAAAAAACGGCAATCCTTTAAGGGAAAATCCGCGTCCAGCGCTTTCAAAAGCCGTCGGCAAGATTTGGCCTCTTCCGCGAAAAAAACGCGCAGATGCTTGATTCGACGCAGGACTTCCTCTGAAAGAAAAATGCGGCCTTCGGCAGAAATAGTGTTGGGGATTAAAAATAAGGTCGGCATTATTTATTCAGGGTCAGCGCGGCCAGGGCCTGGGAAAATTCTTCTGCGGTGGCCAGGCCGACCAGCCTGGAATCCTTGATCTCATGGCCTTGGCTGTCCAAAAAAATAATGGTAGGAACACCGTCCAGCTGGAAATCCTGGATCAATTGCTGGACAGTGGGATCATCCTGGTTTGTTACATCCGCGCGCAGGACTGTAAACCCGGCCAGCTTGGCCTGGATTTCGGGTTTGGAAAAAACCAGACGGTCCATTTCATGGCAATTGGGGCACCATTGGGCCCAGAAATCGATCAACATCGGCTTATGCCGGGCCACAGAATCCTTAACAGCCTCCCTGCTGTAAGGCTTCCAGGGAAACGAAGCATGGGACGCCGTGGGCTGACTGCAGGAACTGAACATGGCCATCAATAACAGTAAGGAAACTAAAATTTTCATAAGGCAAGATTATACCAGATTTGACGCATTAAGGGGACACAATACTTTAGATGAACCTCCACAACCCCGGAGGTTGTGATATCACAACCTCCGGGGTTGTGGAGGTTATCCCTTAAAATAATTCAATGTGTCCCAGTTTTTTCTAAAATAGTCGTTGCAGGCTTTTGGCGACGGATGTACTATAGATTATCCATGAAAGTCGTCATCTTAAACCCCTCCTTTGGAGACAATTTTGTGCGCGTGGCCCGCTGGGCTGCCAAGTCCCGCGGCCGCGTCCAGCGCCACCCTGAATACCTGCTCACCGCGGCCCAGGTCTTGATCGATGCCGGCCATGAGACCCATTTTATCGAGGCTGCGGCGCGCAATTTCACCGCCGAAGAATCCATCGCCTCGGCCGCGGCGCTTAAACCTGACCTTCTGCTCATGCATGTGACCACCCCTTCCATCTATGCCGATATAGACCAGGCCAAAACCATCAAACAGCGTGCCCATTGCAAGGTGGCCTTTGTCGGCCAGCATGCCACAGCCGAGGTGGACAATACCTTTGCCATCGGCCGCGGCGTCGTGGATTATATCCTGCCGCGGGAATACGATTATACCCTGCGTGATCTGGCCGACGGCCTGCCGGACGATCAAAATCTGGGCCTCTGCTGGGCCAGGGACGGCCAGGTGATGAAAAACCCGGCCCGGCCTGACATCGACGTCAATGAACTGCCTTTTCCGGCCTGGCAATTGATCAAGCCGGAATGGTATCCGGATGCCGGCAAAAAATTCCCCTTCCTGACGCTCATCACCGGCCGCGGCTGTAATAATGCCTGCACCTTCTGCCGCGATCCCCAGCTGATGTACGGCTATAAATTAAGGAGCCGCCGCGCGGATTTGGTGGTGGCGGAAATGGAACACGACTTAAAGCTTCATCCGCAGATCCGCGAAATCATGTTTGAGACCGACACCTTTGCGGCTGACCGCCAGCATGTCATCGATGTCTGCAATCTGATCATCGCCAAAGGGATCAACAAACGCATCACCTGGTCCTGCAATATGCGCGTCAATACGGACTTAGACTTGCTGCCTTTGATGCGCCAGGCCGGCTGCCGCATGCTCATGACCGGCTTTGAATTCGGCACGGACGAAAACCTGCGCGTGATCCGCAAAGGCGGCGTGTCCGTGGACATGGCCCGCGCCTATTCCAACGCGGCCCACCGCCTGGGATTTACCATCCACGGCTGTTTCATGATCGGCGCTCCCGGCGAAACCAAGGAAAGCGCCCGCGAGACCATTGATTTTGCCAAATCCATGCCCTTGGACACCATCCAGATCACGGGGGTGGCCTCCTATCCCGGCACCTCGCTGTACAAATGGGCCAAGGAAAACAAATATATCCTGGCCAAGGACTGGAAGGACTGGCTGACGGAAAACGGGGAACAGCGCACCCTGCTTTCCTATCCGCAATTTTCCCACAAGGACATCGATGAGCATATCGACATCGGCCTCAAAGAATTCTACCTTAGGCCAAAACAAATGTGGGCCATGCTCGTGTCCATCAATTCCGTCGGTGATTTACTCAGGAAACTCTACGGTTTCGGGGCCTTTACCCATTATTTTTCCCAAAAAATGGTGCGGGCCGTAAAGACCGGCAAGGACGGAAAAAAGCCGACCGCCAAATTCTTAAACCGCAGTGTCCGCCCCCGGTCAGCCAACATCCCCGTGTTGACACCTGTCCACTAATTTGGTATATTACAAAAATAAATTTTCTTTATAGAGGAGCCAGGCATGAGCCACATCGTCACCGAACCCTGCATCAAGTGCAAATACACCGACTGCGTCACTGTCTGCCCCGTGGATTGTTTCCATGAAGACAAGGAAATGCTCGTCATTGACCCCGAAGTCTGCATCGATTGCGGGGCCTGCATCCCCGAATGCCCTGTCCAGGCCATTTACGCGGATTCCGACGTGCCGGAAAAATTCAAAAGCTTCGTGTCCCTCAACGCCGCGAAGTCCAAGGAACTGCCGGTGATCACCCAGAAAAAGACCCCGCTGGCAGAACCCAAAAAATGAACTGGATCCAGCGCCTGAAGTCCAAATGGCAGATCAAAAGCGACTGGGACTTTTGGATGATCATGCTGAGTTTTTCGCTGGCCGGCATGTTCATCATGCCTGTGCGCAAGCTGATCTTTCATCTGGTCGGCATCACCGCTCAAACCCCCCTCTGGATCAAAATCCTCGTCTACATCCCCCTGATCCCACCGGCCTATTACGCAGGACTGATGATCTTCGGCACCTTGCTTGGCCAATTCAAGTTTTTCTGGGGATTTCTCTCGGGAAGGCTGAGATTTTTAACCGGCAGGCAGAATATAAAGCATTAAATAGACGATCACGCCCGTCACGGAGACATAAATCCAGGTGGGAAAAAGCCATCTTGTAATGCGGGTATGCTTGTCAAACTCCCCTCTTAACGCATGGCGGACGGCCATGATGATAAAAGGCACAATCAAGGCGGCCAGGGGCGTGTGCGTGCCTAAAACAAGAAAATAAACCGCCCGCCATATTCCCCTGCCCTGGTAATGCGATATGCCTCTTGATGTCAGATGGTAAAAAAGATAGCAGGCTAAAAACAGGCTGGAGCAGGCAAAGGCGCAAAGCATCAAGACCCTGTGCCTGGCACGGTCCTTATTTCTGATGGCCCAGCCGCCTAAAACCAAAAAAATGCCGGCCAGGGCATTGAGAGAAGCGTTGATAGTCGGCAATAATGGCGGATGCACGATAAAAATAGGGACAGCGCCCTAAAATTTCAGACCGTCGATGATGATCACAACCAGCAAAAACGGCAGATAAGCGATCGAAGCGGCCAGGACCTTGCGCGCCTCCATCACAGACTGGCTTCGTTGAAACAAAAACGCGGTATACAAAATCCCCAGGCCTAAGGCCAGGGCCCCCCAAAAATAAATCCTGCCGGACATGCCCATCATCGCCGGCATCAGGGAAAAAGCCACCAGAAAAAAACTGAATGTCATGATCTGGGACAAGGTGATTTTAGCGTCAGGATGGACCACGGAAAGCATTTTAAATCCGGCCTTGCGGTAATCCTCCTTGTAAATCCAGGATATGGCGTAAAAATGCGGATGCTGCCAGGTGAACAAGATCAGAAACAGCACCCAGGCCCCGGGGTCCAAATGATTGGCAGCCGCAGCCCATCCGCCCAAAGGCGGAATGGCGCCTGGAACAGCGCCGATGGTGGTATTAAGCCAGGTCAATCTCTTCATCGGCGTATACACCAGGACGTATAAAAAGCAGGTCAGCAAACTTAAAAATCCCGTCAATACATTGACCTTCCAGCATAAAATCAAAAGTCCGGACAAAATCAAAATAATCCCGAAGCCAAAAGCATCTGCCGGCGCAATGATCCCCATGGGAATGGGCCGGCGCTTGGTGCGCTGCATCATGGCATCCACGTCGCGCTCAAGGTATTGATTCAGCACCGTGGCGCCGGCACAGCTTAAGGCCGTGCCTAAAAGGGTCCAGGCCAAAACCAAGGGCTCCTGAAAACCATGGTCAGCAAAATAAAAACCCAGGGCCGTGGTGACCAAGACCATAAGCACAATGCCTGGTTTGGTCATGCTCAGGTAAGATTGAACAAGAGATCGCTTCATCGTCATCATTGAATCCATATTTTTTTAAACTGGCGCCAGGTCAAGGGCGAGGCGCGCAAGACCATCAAAAAAGACAAACCTAAAACCACGGCCCCGGTGGTCACATGCACGGTCGTAGTATACACCTCTTTATGGGAAAGCACAGTGGAAATTCCCAGGGCGATTTGAAGCAGTACAGCCGCGTTCAGCCAGTAAACCGTTTTCAAAATCCGGGGCTTGTCCAAACATTCCTGATAGGCCGCTGTATTGAGCCATATAAGATTCAAAAAAATCAACAAGGCCCAGAAGCGGTGGGTCAGATGCACCATCACCTGCTTTATCGTGACCGGGTCCAGGTTATTCTCAAAGCGCCATTCATTGACGCGGTTAAGCCAGGCCGCATCAAAGGCGGGAACAAAGGTCCATCCCATCGTCGGAAAATCCGGGATGGCCAGGCCGGCCTGGGCATGGCGCATCAAATTGCCGATGATAAGCTGGACAAACACCATCACAGTCAAAAACAGCGCTGATTGCAGGACCTTCTTGTTGGACTTTTCCTCCTGACGGCCGCGCTCGAGGCGTTCCAGAGACAGGCCATAGGCGATGAAAATCACAATCAAAAAAGGAGTCTGGGCCAGCACGCCGTGAAAGGTGGAAAGCCATACCGGAAGATAATACAACACGGTGAGGCCTCCCAGCACCCCCTGAAGCACCACGGTGACAAAGGCCAATATCCCCCATCTTCTGATCCAAACAGGCGCCTGACGCGCGCGCAAAAGCCAAAAAACCAGGCCCAAGGTCAAAAGCCCGATGATGGAAGCCAACATGCGGTGGGTATGCTCGTATTTGATCCCGCCGGCCATTTTGTCCAAAGGATAGGCAAACATGAAACGGCCGTAGGTCGTGGGCCAATCCGGGACAGAGAGGCCGGATTCCGTGCTCTTGACCAGGGCGCCTAAAAGGATCAGGCCCAGGGTCATCAGGCAAAGAAATTTCGAATAGCGCCTTAATCCGGTATGTTGAAAAGGCATAGGAAGATGGGCCGGGCTTAGAGCTTAAAATAACGCATTAAAAACCAGGAGAGCCCGGCAATCAGGAAAATGGATGACAAGATCCCGAGCAGCATGAAGAAAAATTCCTTCGGTTCGATCCCGGGATTTTGGATTTCCGTGCGGTCAACGCCGTTGAGAGAGAGGACATAGGCCTCCAAATCCGCGATCTGCGCCTGGGTCAGGGCATGGGAATCGCCGAAATTGGGCATATTGGGCCCGCCTTCCGTGTTGGGAATGCCGTGCTGGATAAAATTGTCGATGCGCTCCACAAAACGCTGGGGATCCGCATTATACACATTGCGGTCAATGGGATTAAGCGCGGGAACGCCCTTGGGCGCCACAGCGCCGTCGAGATATCCGGTAAATCCCGGCGTCTTATTATCGCCATGCGGGCCATGGCACATGATGCAGGATTGATGGAATAAAATGGCGCCATGCTCCTTGTTGCCGATGATATTGACCGAAGAGACGCTGCTGATAACAGCCGGGGCAGTATTGCCTCCCTCGGCCGGCTCTTCTGCCGCGCCCTCCGGCAAGGCCTCCACCTTTCTCGAGGACAAACTGCTTAAAAATCCAATCATCGCGTTCATCTCATCGTCATTCAAACGGTTGGCAAAGGACGGCATGATGCTGGTCGGATTATGGGCCTGGGGATTGACCATCTGGGTCTTCAGCCAGTCCTTGTTCGGCATGTCTTTTTTGATGGCCAAAATCAGGTCCGGCCCCGGCTTATTGCTGGTCCTGCCCTGGATGGTATGGCATTGCACACAGCCCTTGGCTGTAAATAATTGTTCCCCGTATTTGATCAGCGCCCCGTTATCAGCGGCCGAAGAGGCCGCGGGCGGCGGGGGCGTCAGCACCGGCGCCGGTGCCGGCTGTAAACCCTCGATATAATTGACTAAAAGGGCCACATTCTCCTCGGAAAGATGCAAATACGGCGGCATGATGGTGCGCGGATTATGGTATTGGGGCGCGATGATCTGATTATGGACCCATCCCCAGGTGCGGTTATTGGCCTTGGCCATGACCAAATCCGGCCCCTGCTTATTGCCGGCCTGGCCGCTGGTGGTATGGCATTCTGTACACCCTAAGGTCTTGAATAATTGTTCTCCATTTAATTTGCGGCTGTTGACCATGGCCTGGGCTTTTTCAATATCCATGGCAGGCAGTTTCGGCGCCGCGGCCATGGTTTCGCCGGGCTGGTCCATTTGGGAAAGTTCCGCCGGGCTTTTATAAATGAAGCCCAGCCAGGTCAGGTACAAAATCACGGCGACAAAGCCGAACCCGGCAGAAATCACGAATCCTCTTTTAAACGGGTTCTTTTCCGGGCTTTTGTCCGCGAAAGGTAAGGAAGCAAATAACAAAATAATGACCAGCGGCACGCCGGCCGTGCCCAGCGGTTCCAGCGGACCAGGCAAATATTTTAAAATCTGGTATAGAAATAAGAAATTCCAGGCGGGTTTGGGCGTGACCAGCGTATCCATGGGGTCCGCAAGCCCGGGAAACGGCGCCGGGAAAAAGGCGCACAGAAATACCAGCAGAAGAAATATCAATAAGGAAACTAAGACATCCTTAAAGATCTGTTCCGGCCAGAAATACCCCACCTTCTTGCGCTTTTGAGGGTCCCACGGCCCGGATTCGCCGTACTTGCGGAAAGCCACCAAATGAAGGACCACAAACAGCGCGATAGCGCCGGGCAAAAGGGCCACGTGCAAAACATACATGCGCAAGAGGGCCATCTGTCCCATCTTGTTGGCGCCTTGCAAAAGCATCTCGGTAAAAGGCCCGACGATGGGGACCGTGCCCGCGATCCCGATCCCCACCTGCCCTGCCCAATAGCCGTCATTGTCCCAGGGAAGTACCGGACCGGTGAACATAAACAGGGCGGTCAAAAGGATAAGGACAATACCGATGAGCCAAACCATTTCCCTGGGTTTCTTGTACGAACCCCAGATGAATACGCGCAGGACATGCAGGCCGACGCAGATGGAAAACAAGGTCCCGCCCCAATAATGGATGCCGTGGATCAGCCAGCCGTACGGGATGTGCAAACGCAGATAGTTGACGCTCGAATAGGCATAATCAATGGAAGGCACATAATAAAACAATTGCCAGATGCCGGTCACGATCTGCAGGGTCAAAAGGAACATGCAGGCAGAGCCCAGGGTATAGGAAAATCTGGTGCCGCCGGGGATCTCTTCATGCAGGAATTCCACGCCCGCCTTGATCAAGCCGGTGCGCTCATCGATCCAGTTTTTGATTTCAGCTAATTTATTGTTGATATGTTCCATAATTAAGCCAATTCTTTATCAGGGACCCCGGCCTTGAACAATTCCCATTTCACGTACAGCTCGCCGGCCTCGATCTTGTAAGGCAGGGTGTCCAAAGGCCTGGGCGAAGGCCCGGCAATGCATTTTCCGTCGGAATTAAAAACACTGCCATGGCAGGGGCATTTGTACAATTGGTCCACAAAGGTGTAACGGCAATTCAAATGAGGACATAACGGCGAGTACACCACGGCCTTGTCCTGCGCCAATTTCGTGACCCAGATATCATAAACAGCACTGCTGGAAATGAAGGCCTGCTTGTCAATGGATTCAAAAGACATTTTCGTGGGCTGACCGACGGGAAGCTTTGGAAAATTGGGGACCTTCACGAATTTTTCCTCATCCCCTTCGTTCGAAGCCGGGATCAGGAAGGAAACAAAAGGAATGGAGAGAAAAAGCGTGATAAACCCTAACACAGCGGCGGTCATGCCCTTGATAAAATTTCTTTTTTGGACATCCTGCGGCGCCTCTGATCTTGGGGTAGGAGTGTGATTAGTCATGGATTCCTTTGTTTTGCGCTATCCATTGGTCGAATTCCGGCTGGGACACCACATTGATAACGCCCCTCATGCGGTAATGGCCGGGGCCGCACAGCTGGGAACAGGCGATCTCATAAGCGCCCAGCTTGTTGGGCGTAAACCAGACATGGGTGACCATGCCGGGGATCACGTCCTGTTTGACGCGCATGGCCGGCACGCCGAAGCTGTGGATCACGTCCTTGCTCGTCAGGCTGATGAGCACGGTCTTGTCAATGGGCAGATAAATCTGGTTCATGGTGGTGATATTGTC
Organism: uncultured Planctomycetales bacterium; assembly: GCA_964483785.1. Taxonomy (GTDB): domain Bacteria; phylum Omnitrophota; class Gorgyraeia; order Zapsychrales; family Fredricksoniimonadaceae; genus JABDGZ01. The sequence continues at coordinate 10,562 of CAZACW010000017.1, read as the reverse complement.
CTTGTTGTCCGGATCATCAGGGTCCAGGCCCATGGGATTATCATTGAGAAACCTGGCGCTGGCGCGGCCGAACCTGCCGCCTGGCGCATAGCGCACGTTCCAGGCGAATTGCTGGCCCACCACCTTGATTTCCATGACATTTTTGGAAGGCGGCATCCCGGCCTGGTGCACGGCCCAAAAAGGAATGGAAAAAACGAAAAGCAATAATAATTCCGCGACCACCACCCCCCATTCGATGACGGAGGATATATTATGCGCCACATGGGATTCCGAGGCCTTGGACTTTCTGGTCTGGCGAAACTTAATAAGGACAACGACATAATAAACAGCCCAGCCGACAAACAGCACCAGCACCAGGCCGTGGATCCAATACATCAGGATATCATTGTCACGGCCTTCCACCGAGGCCAACGGCTGCATGGGAAGGAGTTTTTGTAAAATAGGGTCCATACTAAAAGGTGGTAAATTCACTGCGTGTCCGCGGTGAATAAAACACGTCCCACGCGGGCCAAAATAACAGCGTTAAAAACGTGACCACGGTCAACAGCAAAAGCAGGTGCACGGTCCTTCTCTTGGTCATCAAATGCATAAAAAAATACGCCAAGGTCCCGGCCTCGGCGCAGGCAATGGTGACGATCAAAAAAATCCCCCAGGCATGCAGCTGCAAATGGCTGATCAGCACGATCAGCCCGGTCATGGCGATGATGCCCAGATAAATTTGAATGTCTCTTTTAAATTCGTCGGATTCCTTCATGCGCTCAAAGCAAATACAGGGTCGAAAACAAAAAGATCCAGACCAAATCCACAAAATGCCAGTACAGGCCGGCCACTTCCACCCGGTTGATGAACCACTGCTTGTCCATGCCCCATAATTTCAGGCCCGGCCCCACATAAAAACTGTTGACTAAGATGCCGCCTAAGATGTGCAGGGCGTGCAGGCCGGTCATCAAAAAATACAACCCTAAAAAGACGCTGGTTTTGGGGTATTCCTGATGGCTGAAATGCTGGTAATACTCAACGCTTTTCAATCCCAAAAAGATAAAGGCAAAAAGGATGACCAAGTACATGAATTTTTTATATTTGGCCAAATCATTGGCCTTCAAGGCTGTCCAGGCGCGGATAAAGAAAATGCTCGAGGACAAAAGGACCACGCTGTTAATGGCGCCGATGGCCACATTCTGGATCTCGGACTGCACCGGCCAGCTGAAGGAGCCGACCCTCAGCAATATATACGCCGAAAACAGGGAGCCGAAAAGCATGATTTCCGACGCCAAAAAAAGCCAGATGCCGAATTTGGCGTTATACAAGCCGGTATCTTCGCGGGGCTTGACGATATAAGGGATGAATTCTTCCGTATGTTCGGAATGCGCGTGCTGCATGTTAAATGTCCTTTTGGTCCTGAGGGCTGTAATCTTGGGCAGCCCCTTCCAGGCTGTAGCTGTACGGATCGCGGTACACCGTGATCGGTTTGGTGAAATTCCCATGGCCCGGCGGTGTCGGTGTCGCCCATTCCAAAGTGGTCGAATGCCAGGGATTGTCTGAATGTACTTTTTCGCCCTTAAACATGCTGTAGAAAAAGTTGAAAATAAACGGCACCTGGGCCAGGGCCATAATCCACGAGGCCCAGGAGATCACCACGTTCCAATACAGCACATCGTGCGCGAACAAATAGGTCTGGCCGCCGTCATACATGCGGCGATTGACGCCCATCAGGCCCTGGATCAGCATGGGGAAAAAGACAAAATTCATGGCTATCAGCGTCGGCCAAAAATGCAGATGGCCCAATATCTCATTCATCTTGCGGCCCGTGGCCTTGGGAAACCAATAATAGATCCCGGCAAAAAGCCCCAGGACAACGCCGGGCGCCACCACATAATGGAAATGGCCGATCACATAATAGGTGTCATGCAACGGAATGTCCGTGGCTGCCAGGCCCAGAGGCAGGCCGGTCAGGCCGCCAAAGCCGAACATCGGCAAAAAAGCCAGGGCAAAAAGCATGGGCACATTGAAACGGATACAGCCGCCCCAAAGCGTAATAAATAAGGAAGAGACAATGATCACCGATGGGATGGAAATGATCATGGTGGTGGTTTGAAAGAAAGCAGTGATGTCCGTGCCCATGCCGGTCAAATACGTATGATGGGACCAGACGATGAAGGACAGGAAGCCCAAAAAAATCACCGAGGTACGCATCAGGCCGAAGCCGGAAATGGGCTTGCGGGTATTATTGGCGATGATTTCCGTCACGATGCCTAAGGCCGGCAGGATGATCACATAAACTTCCGGATGGCCCAAAAACCAAAAAAGGTGCTGCCACAGCAAGGGATTGCCTCCCCCGCTGGCATGATAGACCTGGCCGTTGACAAACAAGCCGCTGGGCAAAAAGAAGCTGGTGCCAAGCAAACGGTCGCATAATTGCAAAAACGCGGCGCCTTCCAGCGGCGGAAAAGCCAGAAGCAGTAAAAAGGCCGTGATCAGCTGGGTCCAAATAAAAAAAGGCAGGCGCTCAAAGGTCATGCCGGGCGCGCGCAAATTAAAAATCGTAGTAATAAAATTTAAGGAAGACAGCAAGGAAGAGATAATGATGATGGCCATGCTAAACAGCCATACGGTCTGGCCGTCGTGGGAAATATCGGACAAGGGCGAATACGAGGTCCAGCCGTTGCTGGCCGCGCCAAAAGGCATAAAGAAGCTTGAGAGCATCAACATACCGCCGGCAAAAAAGGACCAGTAGCTGAACATGTTCAGCCTCGGAAAAGCCAAGTCCTTGGCGCCGATTTGCAGAGGGATCAGATAATTGCCAAAAACGGCGAAGCCTAAAGGCACGACCCCTAAGAAGACCATGATGGTGCCGTGCATGGCGCCCAGTTGATTGTAAAATTCCGGAAGCATCACCCCGCCCGGCATATTCATTTCACCAAAGAGCTTCCCTATAAAGGGCAGCGGCGTGCCGGGGTAAGCCAATTGCCAGCGCATCAGCATGACCAGGCCAAAGCCGAAGAGCAAAAAAAACAGGCTCATGAACAGGTACTGGATGCCTATGACCTTATGGTCGGTGGAAAAAACATATTTGCTGATGAAGGATTGGTCGTGATGTGAATCGTGGGCACTGCTCATTTGGACAAACTCTTTTCCCTTTTATAGAAATTGACGAAAAAACAGGCAAAGACGGTCAAAACAAAAACCGTCACAGCCAAAAGCGCAATGACGGCGAAATTATAACCCTGGGTCAAAGGAGACGTGGGGTCCCCGAAACACACAGCACACCACACCATATTACAAAACCTTCATGCTCTTGATAAATTTTATACAATAAAAAACCAAAAAAACGGCAAGGCCCAAGGAAACCGTTGCGCTTGCCGTGTACGCGTGCGCCAGGGACCAGCCGCCAAAGCCCAAAAACAGGGCAATGGAGACAACGATCAAGGTCACATGGATATATTTGATTCCCATTTGGTTATTGTAGCATTATTTTGGGGGAGAAAAAGTAAAATCTATTTTTTGGGAGGCCCCGTCCTTCACGGTGATGGTCGCTGATTGCCTGCCCAATTTTTCCTGCCACACTTCGATCTCATAGGTCCCGGCCGCAAGGCCCTTGATTGCAAAATGGCCGTCGGCCTTGGTCACGGCAAAATAGGGATGCGGCATCACCGCGATCCAAGCCAGCATCCAAGGATGCACATCACAGCGCACGGGAAACATCAATTCCGGCTTGTTAAAGACCGCCTCCATCTCCTTGCGGAATTCCGGCATGGACCCGTTAAATTCCGGGTTGACCTTGCTCATCACATGCACATTGTGCATGGTCCCATCGGGATTGAGAAACTTGACCTTCTGCCCTATCATGACGCCCAGCACATGCGGGGCATAATTACAGCCGGCTTGGGTGATCAGCGCCGGCTCAGACGGCGGCGGATATTGGGCATTGGCCAGTCCGCTTTTGACGTAGACAAAAACATCGCCCAGCGTATTATGCTCCCCTAAATTCAGGGCCGGGGCATGGACATTGCCCTTATGAATGGCGTAACAAATGGGGTCCGCATCCATATGGACCAGCTTTTCATGCGGGACAATGCCGTCGTAGCGCACCACCCCCTCGATAGAGCCGTCGGCAAAAGCAGAGAGGCTCAAAGCGAAAAAGAAAATAAAAAATCCGGTTGTTTTCATCATTCGAAAAATTTTAAACCTGGGACAACAAGAGGGTCAAAGCCCTTCCTTATCTTAACTTCTTATGGTTATAGTTTTTATAAAAACGGACCTTACCGACCAAATCACGGATATCCTTCCTTAAATGATTTTGGACAAATTCTCTCAAAGCTGTTGTAATAAGATCTTTTTTCGTGCGCAAACGCGAAACCTTAAATGCCTGCTTGACCAAATGGTCATCTAAAACAATACTTGTACGCATGACCACACGCCTCCTTATGACATAGTGTGCCCGATGTTTCATGTCAGCACAAGAAAAAAATCCAGGAAAAAATGATCCTGGATTCTCAAGAATACTTTATGTATATATCTTAAACTATGGCCTTCAGTTTGTTCTGCTTCTGTAATTCACTGACAATCGGCAAATTGGCAGGGACCACCGGCCTGATGTACAAAATCTTGATATCCAAACCCGCGACACGGGAGAGCTGGGCCAAATCCTGCTGATTCACCGGCAAGGGCACCCCGCGGCCGTCGCGCTTGACATCAATGAGCTTCATATTGTCCGCGTTTAAGCTGATACCGCCGTTCATGGCCAGGTCTTGAATTTCTTCGATCCTGCCCTCCTTGCTGAACCTGACTTTTAAGGTGGATTGTCCTGAGCGCAAATAATACGTTCTTGGGGCATCTTCTGCCTTCAATAAATTGTCTCCGGTGTGATTGGTGGTTAAAATCTTCAAAATTTGCGTTCTGTGTTCTTTCAAAAAATTCCGAATCCAACGAATATCGCCTGAAGTCTCGAGATAAGCCCGCCCTATGCCCTGGGCCAGCCGGTCAAATCTACTTTCCACAGCAGGCGGAACAGTTCTTCGTTCAATAATATTCCCGTTTTGATCACTAATTATCATGGTTGAAGAGCCAAGGTCCCTATATACAAAAGAATCCGCGGACAACGGTTCGTCGTACGTGACCACCATGCCCCTGACAAAAACATTGACCAAATCCTCCAAGGCCTTCCCTTGATATCCCGATTCTTGGAAAAACTTTTTTAATTCGGCTTTAGAATATAAACGCTCAGTAAAAGTACCGTCATTATTAAAACTAAGGACCGGCTGGGAATGGTAAGAAATATTTGCCCCTGCGCCATCTAATGCCACACCATGGGAGGATAACCTTTCTAAATTAGGGCCATACGCTATCCAACCTGCCAATTGCAAAGCCTCTCTATGATTTAACGGCCTGGCACCTGGAATTGGCGAATAGGTCAATTGTTCTTTAGGAAGTTTGTCCCAATTCACCATGCCAAAGCGCGGCCTAAAAGGATCAAGTGCTGGTTGGGGGACTAATGTTGGCTCGGCTGATGCGGGCCGGACCAAAGCAGCAGCTGCGGCTGCGGCCGAGGCCATGACTGTACGGCGGCCCAGCATGGCCGCATCAGACAATTGGATAATACTTTGCCGGTAACCATTCATGGTTTTTATTGTTCCTTGCCTGCTTTTCTCTGCCAAAACATTGGCTGATGAAGGCTGAAACCTCATTCTTAAAGATACGGAAGCCTTTCTGACCCTGGCATCCGTGGCTTGAAGAGACAAATTTTCCCCCACGGCCTTGACCAAATCATCCGTGGCTTCACCGCCGTTTTCAGTGATGATCCTTCTGATGTTTTTTCTCATCAAATCCGTGATCGGGGTCCTTGGTCCTATTCCTAATCTTTTTTGAATAGCGATCCAAATACCCTGCGTATAATCAAAAATGAAATTCTGTTGACCGATAAAGGCCGCCCATTCCAACGCTTCAGCTTTTGGATGAGAGAGAGGTCCCATGCTTTTGATATGATCAACGGCAAAACGTGTCAATGCTTCCAATTGTTGGGGAATGTCCTGAATAACATTGTCCGCAGGGGAAAGATCTTGTTGAAAAGGAAGTTTGAAAACCGTGTAATATTGCCGGATCAATTGATTTGTAAGATCAGAGGGTTTATGCTCATTTAGAAAATCAAAAAAGAGATATAAATACAACATGCGCAAGAGATAATATCTTAATGTAGTCGGATTCCTGACCCTGAAAAAGTTAATGTCCATGGCCCTTAATACTGACGAAAAACTTGCTTCCAATTGCATAATGTGGTCGGCATTCAAGGGTTTATCCTCTGAAACAGCAAGCAAATGTTTCAACATAAGATAAAGATCAGGCTCATCTTGGGCAATATAAAGCAGTTCAAGATAAAAATCCGTCTTTGATTTTTGCAAGGCCAAATGGCGCACGACGGCGGATTCTGGAATCGTTTGAAAATGGTCGACGAAATTCGGGGCGTAGTCCATACCCAATTCAATGACCTCTTCCTTGGTCATGGCCTTGTCAGTCAATTTTTTAGCGCTTAAATGTTCTTGGGCATATGCATAAACCTCGGGAGGGATCGGCGTCCTTTCTTCATATTTAGGCAGGTCTACGCCGAACCATTTTTTATGTAATTGACGCGCAGCCTCCCTTATTGTTTCGGGATCTGTTAAAAGATAAAAGTTCATAAATTCTTCAATAGTCGCCGGTGTCGAGGTCCTGAGTCTTGGTAATAATAGCGATTGAATCAAATCTGCGGCGATGGCTTTTGCTCTACCTATCGCTGTTTGCCCTGTCCGGTCGGGGAATTCAAGAAACTGGGCCAGCAAAAGCCCCGGCACCTCGCTCCCGGCCAATTGGGCCAGCAAGCCTGATGTTTCATGAATGGCCAATAGTTTGGCCAAGCTTGCGGGCGGCCTGACCGCAAGTTTAACACTATTGGAAGCATGATTAATGGGTTCAATTGTTTTAGTGTGCGCCTTTTCATGCTCCAGCAGTTCCCTAAGATACACGATAAAGGCCTCTTGTTCCGAGTAACGGCCGTAAAAACGGGTATAAAATCTCATTATTTCCGAAGCCTGCCGCTCTGAATCAATGATTTTCCGGATAACACCGACATTGCGCACAAAATTTCCAAGATTGACCACAATGATGTTTCCATAGGTGGTCGCCAAAATTTCATTTAAATCTTTTCCTTGATTTGTGCTATCGAGAAAATACACTTCCACGTTCTGGTCTATGGTGATCTTGCTGACGGTTTTGTTCGTTTTAATGAGGCGGAAAGCCTCCAATAAATTTTCCACCACATAAAGGTCCAATTGTTTTCCACCCGGCAATTGATCACTGTCAATGCCTAATAACCTAAATCTGATGATATGGTCCGCAATTTTTCTATAATCCGCATCATCCAAGACAATGGCCTTCATTTCTTTGGGTATACGCGTATCCCATGAATCGAATTGTTTGATCAGTTCAAATAGGCTATCTCCATTCATGGCAGTGATTTCTTCGGTGAAATAACCGTTGGGAAAATGTTTGGTGGTAAAGGTAAATTGATTGGGTTCTCTTGGTTTTAGCGTCTGGGCATCGGCGGTTTGGATGCCTACGGCCACTGAAACCAGTCCCCCGCCCAAGAAACCAAGAATAGCCCGACGATCAATATCGCCAGGTCTGGCTGATTGTGGATCCACCACCCGCATGGCCGCATCTGAAACGCCCTTCAATCCGCCGGCGAAGTATTTTCTGGCCATGGGCTGATGGGTATAGCGATCTTCGTCTTCTTTAATGTAATTGTAGACGCCTTTTTTGAGGGCCTTAAGATATTGAAGGTATATCTTTTCAGGGTCTCCAATGGAAGCCTGCGGGGAGGATAAAAATTTTGTCTTGGCCCGGTCCGCGTAAATCTTCCCTAATAATGATCCTTTCAAAGCTTTTTTATACCAAGTCGATAAGACCATGCCGCTGACGATCTGGCGCAATTTAGCAAAGTTCTTGCCTTCATTCACTTCCTTCTCAAGGGCGGGAAGTATGACGGATTTGATGATCTTGGAAACAACAGTGTGGGTCTTCTCTGCTGAGGGCTTGACATGCTTGGTCAAGGATAGATAATCCTCGGCGAGCATCACCTTCAAATGCGTCTTGATCACATAGGCCGTATCGCCGCTTTCATACACCACGGCCTCATCCGGCATGATCCAGACCTTGTTGAAGGTATTGACCGGTATTTGGACAGGACCTAATTCCTTGGCAGCTTGGGCATACACCTTGTCCCAGAAATCCCTGCCTAAGCCGGATTCCGGATACATCAAGGACGATGTGATTTGCTTAAGAAAATAATCCTGGGCCAGAAGCTCCCGGCCCATTTCGGTCTTGCCTAAGTCCCCCTCGATGATGCGGTTTTTCTCATACGGGGAGAGATTGACCCATTGGTCTTTATTAGGAATGGTCAAAGAAGCCATGAAGTATTTGACGAGATTTTTGTATTCAAGGGACTCCTGTGCTGCGGTCAAAACCTCATCGCCCTTATTGACCAGGAAATCAAATTTAAGCGCATTGTCCGGATGAACGGTCAGGCCCACCAGACGCGCCGGCTCAAAAGCGGGGCTTAACTTTACCATCACCCCTGGCTTGGGCATGGGCGGGATTATCAATTGCGCGCCATGCACCGGCCTTACGTTTAAAGAAACGCTGGAAAAAATAAAAATAAATAAACTGTGGAAAATACGTCTACACATAGTTTTGGTCTATATTGGGAATTAACAGTTTGCTGAAAAAGTCCATTTTGTCGTCCTGAGCGAAGCGAAGGACCTTAAGGCTCGTCGAGATTCTTCGGCCCTTCGGGCCTCAGAATGACGATTTAGGGTTTTTCAGCAGACTGTTAATACTCAAGTGTAACATGCCAAGCTGTATGCAGGCAAGTTGGGGCAGAATCCGTAACTTATTCAAAATAAATAAGTTAAGAAACTTAATATAAAATTAATTTCGGGTCCCGAACAGATACCACAGATTGGCGGCAACGTGGGTGCCTTGCTTGATATGCTGCAGTAGGAAATCCTTGACGTCTTGGGGATAAACCAAACAAACTTCTATATCTTCCGCATCTTCCAATTCCTGAAGAGGGTCCTGGTTCGCGGGCAAGGTTTCGTCCACTTCGATAGAAATGATCCTGGCATTATCATTGATCAAGGATGCGCCGGTTTTTAACACCGGGCTGATATCAACGATCTTTCCTGTGTAGCCGGTCTCCTCTTTCAACTCCACCAGAGCATGATTGGGATCATCAAATCCCAGACCCGCAGGCAGGGCAATGATATAGCCGTCAATGGCCGGACGGTACTGCTTGATGAAGATATAACGGCCGGAAGGCTTGAGCCGCGCCACAATGACCACACCGACCGTCGAGCGTTTGCGGTGCACGGTCTCCCAGCGCGATTCCCGCCCTTTTTTGTTCAAATAAACGGTCTCGCTGACAGAAAGCCATTGGCCGTCGAAAACCGTCTTTTCATTTATTTTTTTCATACGGGAATGGCCTGGTCAGCCAGCAGGGTGACATTATGGGCAAAATCAACTTCCAGTATGCCGCTGGTGATCTCATAGGCTGTTTCCCGGCCGGCCTGCCGCACACGGGCCTTCCCCGCTTTTAAAGACGAAATCAGCGGCATGTGGCGGCCATAGACCTCAAAGCCCCCTTCCGTGCCGATGACAGCCATGGAATCAACCGTATCTTCGAAGATTTTGCCGTTAGGAGAAACAATGGTCAATTTATAGCTCATAAGGTCTTGGCTTTCGCGATCACTTCATCGATGTTGCCAACCATGTAAAAGGCCTGCTCAGGAATGGCATCGTGTTTGCCTTCTAAAATTTCCTTGAAAGAGCGGATGGTCTCTTCCAAAGGCACATACTTGCCCTTGATGCCGGTGAACTGTTCCGCCACATGAAACGGCTGGGAAAGAAATTTCTGGATTTTGCGGGCGCGCTCAACAGTTAGGCCATCTGCTTTCGAAAGTTCAACCCTTCCTAAGATCGCGATGATGTCCTGCAATTCCTTGTACTTCTGCAGAATTTCCTGGACCCGGCGGGCCGTCTTGTAATGCTCTTCGCCGACGATCTCCGGGGCCAGGATCGTTGAGGTGGACGTCAAGGGGTCAACCGCGGGATAAATGCCGAGCTCTGCAATCGGACGCGACAATTCGGTGGTCGCATCAAGGTGCGCGAAGGTCGCGGCCGGTGCCGGGTCCGTGTAATCATCAGCCGGAACATAGATGGCCTGGATGGAAGTGATGGAACCGCTTTTGGTTGAAGTGATGCGCTCCTGAAGATCGCCCATGTCCGTGCCCAAGGTCGGCTGATAGCCGACGGCCGACGGGATGCGGCCCAAGAGCGCCGAAACCTCAGAGCCGGCCTGGGTAAAACGGAAAATATTATCAATGAACAAAAGCACGTCCTGGTGCATTTCATCGCGGAAATATTCCGCCACGGTCAAGGCGGAAAGGGCCACGCGGGCGCGGGCGCCCGGCGGCTCGTTCATCTGGCCGTAGACTAAGGAAGTTTTATCCAGGACGCCGGCTTCCTTCATTTCC
>CAZACW010000016.1:0-39821 GCA_964483785.1 uncultured Planctomycetales bacterium | reverse complement strand
GGTCACGTTCTTGATCCCGATCCCTTTTTTGCCAGGCTCGATCTCGATCACCCGGTCGACAAACAAAAAGGGATAGCGGTGCGGCAGGATTTTCATGATATCGCCGATGTTAAAGACCCGGCCGCCCGCCGGCACCGGCTGGTTGAAGCCCGGGGCGTATTTCCGGCACTGCTCGTCAATTTTCTTGACCAGGGCGCGGTTCAGGCGGTGCCCGCTTTTGGTGGCAAACACCGCGCCTTTGACGCCGTAGCCCAGCAGAAATAAGTCCCCGACGATGTCCAGGACCTTGTGGCGCACGCATTCTTCGGGAAAGCGCAGGGTATTTTGGATGGGCCCCTTGGCCGACATCACCAGGGTATTGGTGTAGTTCGCGCCCTTGGCCAGCCCCTTGCCTTTGATCTCCTCGACCTCGGATTCCATGCAAAAAGTCCGGGCGCCGGCCAAATCCTTGGCAAAACTCTGCGCATCGACGCTGCAGGCGAAAAACTGTGAACGCAAAAGCGGATGGTCGTAATCGAGCGTATAGGCAATGTCCAGGCGCTCATCCGGGACGATCACGATGGTGGCCGTCTTATTGGAAACCACCAGCGGCTCCTGCAGTACAAAGACCTTGCGCTCGGCCTGCTGAACGCTTAGCTGGGCCTGCTGCAGGGCCTTGACATATTCCAGGCTGCTGCCGTCTAAGCCGGGCAGTTCTTCCCCGTCGATCTCGATGAAGGCATTGTCCACACCCAGACCATGGAAGACGGCCAAAAGATGTTCGATGGTATAAATCCGCACGCCGTTTTCTTCCACGGCCGTGCAGCGGGAAAGCTTTTCATCCATGACCGTCGTTGCCGCGGACACCTTGACCTTCGGACGGTTGGGAAGGTCGGTGCGCACAAACACGATCCCCTCATGGTCAGGGGCCGGCTTGACCGTCATCTTGACGGACTTGCCGCTGTGCAAGCCGACACCGGAAAGCGTTATGGGATTGCGGAGGGTCTGCTGTTTCATGGTTTATGGTGTTGTTCCAAGGCTGCTATGCGTTCTTTCAATTCCTTGATTGTCTGGACATACTTGTCCAGCCTCTGGATATGCGCGTTGTTCCTTAAGGCGTCCTTCATGGGATGGGCCGGCGATCCGAAGACCACCTCGCCCGCCTTGATGGATTTGCTGACGCCGGACTGGGCCGCGACAATGGCCCCGTCCCCGATTTCCAAATGGCCGACGATGCCGACCTGGCCGGCCAGGACCACATGATGGCCGATCTTGGTGCTGCCGGAAATGCCCACCTGGCCCACGATGAGGCAATGCTTGCCGATCGTGACATTGTGGGCGATGTGCACCAGATTGTCGATCTTGGTGCCTTCGCCTATGATGGTCTTATCAAAACGGGCCCGGTCAATGGCAACATTGGCCCCGATCTCCACATCATCCTCGATGACCACGGTGCCCACCTGGGGGATCTTCACGTGCCTGCCGTCGACCGCCACATATCCGTATCCGTCGCTGCCGATCACCGTGCCGCTGTGCACAATCACCCGCCTGCCTAAGGACACCCCCTCGCGCAGCACCACCTGAGGATAGATCAAACAGTTTTCGCCCAAGCTGGTCCTGGCACCGACATAGCATTGGGCATAGAGCACACAGCCTGGGCCGATCGTGGCCCCGTCTTCAATGATCGTGTAGGCGCCCACAGCCGCGTCCGGGGCGAGTTTAACGCCGGGCGCGATCACCGCCGTCGGATGGATGCCGCGGGGCCTGTCATCAGGCGCGTCCTTTAAAAAATGATTGACCACCTGGGTGAAACTCAAGGAAGGATTGTCGACCCTGATCAGGGTCTTGCCCTTGCAGGCCGTCTGGCGCGGGACCAGGACAACACCGGCCTGGGTCTCTTTGAGCAGCGGCTCATATTTGGGATTGCCCAAAAACGTCAGTTCCTGGGCCTTGGCTTCCTTAATGCCTGAAAATCCGCGGATGAGGGCCGCCGCGTCCCCGACCAGCTCACCCTGCACCATCCGGGCGATCTCTGCGGCGCTGACGGGCCTGAGGGACCAATCACTTCTTGTAACTGTCATTTAAGGCCTTCGCCACCTCGTCGGTGAGGTCGAACTGCGGGTCGCCGAAGATCATGACGCGGTCATTCAATACATAGGTATAGCCGTCCTTTTTGGCGATCCCGCTGACCACGTTCTGGATCTCGGCCAAGATCTCGCGCACCTTGTCATCGCGCTTCTTGGAGAGTTCCGTGCGCTTGGACTTGTCAAAGGCCACCACATCGTTCTTTTGTTTTTCGATGTCCGTCTTCATGGCGTCCTTCTCGGAGTCCTTCATCAAATCCAGCTTGTTCTGGGCGTCCTGGATCTTCTGGATCATGGCGTCCCTTTGCTTTTGGAAATCCGCGCCCTCGCTTTGCAGCATAGCGTCGAATTCCTTGGTCTTTTGGTAACCGTCGAAGACCTTGCTTAAGTCCACATAGGCGATTTTCAGGTCACCGGCCAGGCACAGGGTCGATGCTAAAAAGCCGAACAAGACGGTCAATCCCAACACTTTGAACGATTTCATATGATTCCTCCTTGAACGTTGATCATTAAAAATGAAAAATACATGCGGTTTAAAATCCCCGGCTGACGCTGAAATAAAATTTACCGTTCTTCTTGTTGTTGCCCTGGATCTTCTCTAAGGGAATGCCGTAATCCAGCTTGATGGGGCCGATGGGCGTCTTGACGCGAAACCCTAAGCCCACCCCGGATTTGACCCCGCCGTTGCCGAAATCCGAGACCTTGTCGTACACGTTTCCGGTGTCGAAAAACATGGCCCCTTTGAGGATCTCCATGATCGGCACGGTGTATTCGACGCTGCCCAGCAAAAGCGCATCGCCGCCGATGGCATCCTGCGTGTTCGGATCCAGCGGCCCCACTGCGCGCTCGTCATAACCGCGGATGGAATCCTGGCCGCCGGTGAAATACCGCTCAAAGATGGGCACATCCGGGGTGTTGGGATAGGCCTGGACCATGCCGACGCGGCCGCTGATCTCAAGCACGGTGAGCACATCATGGATCCTAATGGGTATGTAATATTCCCCGCTGCTCTGGGCGCGCCAGAAATTCCTGTCCCCGCCCAGCGCCTTGCCGGCCACATCGACGCTGTTGGTGATCATCAGGCCCTTGGTCGGGGAGATCCTGCTGTCGCGGTAATCATTGGTGAAGCTGAGCCCGATATCGCTGATCAAACTGTTGCCGGCCTGTTCCAATAAAGCCTGGGAAACGCCGGAATCGAGATTGCTGATATTGATATGCTCCAGGCGGTAAACGCCGCTGACGGCAAAGGTGTCGGTGATGTTTTTCCCTAAGCGCAGGTCGCCCCCGGCGGTTTTCTGGTCATAGGCGTAGCCGGTGGTGCTGTCCTTGAGGTTTTCCGTATAGTAACCGTCAAAGCCGGCGGAAATCGGATGGTCAAAAAGCCAGGGTTCCGTGAAGCTTAAAAGGAAATTGCGCTGGGCCGAACCGATCTGGGCGCGCAGGCGCACGTCCTGGCCGCCGCCGGTGAAGGTGGACCAGTTGGAGATGTCGAAATTTTTCTGCTCGACTTCCACAAAGCCCACCAGGCGGTCGATCGTGCTGTACCCCCCGCCGAAGGAAAAGGTCCCGGTCTTGGCCTCCTTGACCTGCACCACAAGGTCTTTAAAGTCTTCCTGGTCCGTGTCTTCGATGTCATAGCCCACATCTTCAAAATAACCCAGGTCCTTAAGGCGCTGTTTGGACACGCGCAATTTGGCCCCGTCGAATTGGTCGCCCGGATACATGCGCAGTTCGCGGCGGATCACGATATCGCGCGTGTGGGCATTGCCCTGGATCTTGACCTTGTTGATATAAGCGAGGTGCCCTTCCTTGATGGTGATCTTGACGTCCACCTTGCCGGAATCGGCATTAAACGAAGTGGAATCTTCCACCAGCGCGGCGATATAGCCGCGGTCAAAATAGGCCTCGCGCATCTGGCCCACGTCCTCATCCAGCTTTTCATGGCTGAAGACATTGCCCTCCCTCATGTTCTTGAGATGGCCCTTGATGTCAAAATCCGAAAGGATCGCATTGCCGATGAAACTGACCTCGCCGACATAATAGCGCTTGCCTTCCTGGATGGTGATGTTCACATTCACCAGGCCCTGGTACAAGGGCTCGAGCTGATAGGAAGCCTTGGTGTCCAGAAAGCCGTTTTGCTCGTAAAAACCCTGGATCGCGGTCATGTCCTGCTCCAGCACATCTTCCTTCATCAGGCCTGAGCCGAACAGCCAGGCCCGGCGCGATTTCATGACCTTGATGATTTTCTTGTCCGGATAAGCCACGTTCCCGTAAATATATATCTTTTTGATCTTGATTTTAAAGCCTTCCCTGATAATAAAATGCAGGCTGGCCTTGTTGGTGACATCATCAATGAAACTCTCCACGTCCACCTTGGCCTGGGTCAGCCCTTTTTTCTTGTAGAGGTCTTCGATCATATTAATATCGTCTTTGAGCGTCTTGTTGTCCAGGAACTTGTCCTTTTTGGTCTTCATTTTGTTAAGCAGATAGCGCGCATTATAAAACTTGATCTTAGAGAAGGTGATCTCATCCACGATCGGTTTTTCCTTGAGCTTCACGATCACCTTGTAGCCGTCATCCAGGTCCTCATGGTCGATTTGCACGTCCGAAAAATGGCCGGTATTGTAAAGCCTTTTTAAGTCATCGCTGACCACCGATTCCTCGTAATCTTCCCCTACCCTGGTCTTGATCCTGGCCAAAACCTGGGCGATCCCGATGGATTTATTGCCCTGGATATCGATGGCTTTGACGATCTTGGCCCCTGCCTGCTGGGGCGCCGCGGCCTCCTGGGTGTCGCCTGCGGTATTGGCCAGACTGGCATTAGAATTGTCGCTAACTGCTTGGGCAAATATAATTTTCGTTCCTGAAAGCATAAAGAAAAGGGCCAACAGGGACAGCGGCAAAGCTTTATTTTTCAGCATGGCTCAATTATAGTGACTGGGTTTTGGGCTGTCAACGCACATCATGATTATTTATTCATGATGGGACGTTTCCAGGTTTACAAACTTGACAAATTCCTTAAAAAATTTTAATTTGACCGATCCGGTCGGGCCGTTGCGCTGTTTGGCGATGATCGCCTCGGCAATGCCGCGGTTTTCCTCGGTCGGGTTATAGTATTCCTCGCGCATCAGCAAGACCACCACGTCCGCGTCCTGCTCAATGGCCCCGGATTCGCGCAGGTCGGAAAGCTGGGGCCGGTGGTCCTGCCGGCTTTCCACGGCCCGCGACAATTGGCTGATGGCAATCAGCGGCACCCCCAATTCCCGCGCCAGGGCCTTGAGCGAGCGGGAAATCTCGGAAATCTCCTGCTGGCGGCTTTCGGTCTTGGTGTGTGCCTGCATCAATTGCAGGTAATCCACGATCACCAGGCCGATATCATGCGCGGCCTTCAAACGCCTGGCCTTGGCCCGCAATTCCAGCATGGAGATGGCCGGGGTGTCATCGATGTAGATGGGCGCGCTGGAAAGCCGTCCTGCGGCCTTAGTCAGCAAGGGCCAGTCCGAAGGCTGTAAAAACCCGGTGCGCACCTTGTGCGCGTCCACCTGGGCCTGGGAACAGAGCATGCGCTGGACCAGCTGCTCCTTGGACATTTCCAGGGAAAAGATCGCCACCGGCACATTGTGGTTGAGGCAGGCGTTTTCCGCCAGGGTCACGGCAAAGGCGCTTTTGCCCATGGACGGGCGGCCGGCCACGATGATCAAATCCGAGTTTTGCAGCCCCGAGGTCTTGCTGTCAAAATCGGTAAATCCCGTCGGGACGCCGGTGATGGATTTCTTGTGCTGGTACAAAAGGTCGATGTTCTCGATGGTGCCCTTGATGATCTCCTTGATATGCACGGCCTGCTGTTTCTGCTTGGCATCGGCGATCTCGAAAATCAGCTGTTCGGCGGTGTCCACCAGCTCGTCGATGTCCACGTTGACCCCGTAGCTCTTGGCGATGATTTCCGTCGCGTTCTTGATGAGCCGACGCTGGATGCCCTTTTCCTTGACGATGTCGATGTAATACTGCGCGTTGGCGGCGGTGGGGACATAATCCGCCAATTGGGACAGATAGGTGAGGCCGCCCAAATTCTCCAGCTGGCCGCTGTTTTTCAGCCAGTCGGAGAGGGTGATCAAGTCCACCCGTTTGCGCTGGGCGTACAAATCGCGCACGGCCTCGAAAATCTTCTGGTGGGTCGTTTCGTAAAAATAAAAGCCATCGAGGTGTTCGAGGGACACCCCGATAGCTTCTTCGGAAATCATCATGGCCCCCAACACCGCCTTTTCAGCGTCGATGTTTTGGGGAGGGACCCTTATGTCTTGTTCCATATCAGCTTTTTTTGGTGACCCAGAGGCGGATCTTGGCCATCACCTGCGGATGGCATTTGACGCCGATATCGAATATGCCCAGCTCCTGGACGGGCTTCTCCAGGACGAGGGACTTTTTGTCGATCTTGTGGCCCTGCGCTTCCAGGGCTTCCAGGATGTCGGACTCGGCCACGGCCCCGTACAGTTTGTCCTGGTCATTGACTTCAACCTCCAAGGTCAGGGAGACCTTGCTCAGCTCGTCGGCCCTTTTCTGGGCCTCCTGCTTTTCCGCTTCCCAGAGCGCCAGGCGCCTGGCCTTTTCCTTCTCGATGCGCTTGATATTGCCCTGGGTGGCCTGCATGGCCAGGTTGCGGGGCAGCAAATAATTGCGGGCATAGCCGTTTTTGACCTTCACCACATCGCCGACCTGGCCCAGCTTTTCTACATTTTCAATCAGGATGATCTCCATAAGCTTTCCTTTGTCTCCTGTTTTGCGAAGAATCTCTCTGCTTTAAGGCCCTTAAAAACGCTCCTTGGCTGAAAATAACGTCCGCTCTTGCGCCGAACGTTACTTTCTACGGGTGGACCCGACCGGCAGCAGGCCCAAAAAGCGGGCGATCTTCACCGCCGTGGTGATCTGGCGCTGCTGGGCGGCCTTGGCGCTGGTCAAACGGCGGGAAAACAATTTTCCGCGTTCGGTCAGGCATTTTTGCAAAAACGCGAGGTTCTTATAATTGATTTCGGTGCCCTTGGGGATGGACATGCGCGGGGGCCTCGGGCCCCGACGGGCGCCGTCGCCTCCCCGGCCGCCGAAGCCGCCATGCTCGCCGTCCTTCTTAAAGGGTTTTCTATCCGATGAATTTCTTTTGATGAATTTTCTCTCCATGTGGCTTATTCCTCCCAAGCGATGTCTTCCGGGGAAATCACGGTGTCCTGGTCCCCGGCGTCTTTAACGGCAGGCTCGGCCGCGCCCGCCCCTTCTGATTTCAAAGGCCCTCCCAAAAACTGGATGCGCTCGGCCCGCACATCAATGGTGCTGCGCTTCTGGCCGTCGCCGGTTTCCCACGAGCGGCTTTGCAAAATGCCTTCCACGAACACCGCCCGGCCTTTCTGCAGATATTGATTGCAGATTTCAGCCTGCTTGTCCCAGGCCGTCACGGTGATAAAACAGGTGTCTTCCTTCAGCTCGCCGGTGCGGTCCTTGAATTTGCGGTTGACCGCGATGCGCAGATTGGTCACGGCCGTGCCGTTGGGCGTATAGCGCAGTTCCGGGTCCTTGGTCAGATTGCCGATCAGCAATACCTTGTTCAAACTTGCCATATCAAGCCTCCACTTTTACGGTCAAAAAGCGCAGGATCTGCTCGTTGATGCGCAGAATGCTGTGCAGTTTGGAGACATTGGTGCTTTTGCCTTCCATAGTCAGCAGGTAATAGGAACCTTCCATGACCTTCTGGATGGGAAAGCTCATCCTGTGCCTGTCCAGCCACAATTGGCTGTTGACGAGCTTGATCTGCACCTTGGCCAGCGCGTCCGCCACCTGCTTGGCGATTTCGTCCTTGGTGTTTTGCGGCGCGTGGGCGTCGACGATATACACTAATTCATACTTGTTCATGTTGCTCCTCATTTAAGGTTAATTGAAACGGTTCATCGCAGCTTGCGCACCTTCGGTCACCCAGCTTGTGACGCAGTCCAGTGCATGATGGATAAAATCCGGCAGGGTCTTGCTCTGTGCCGGGGTGAATTTCGACAAGACATAATCTACGGTTGCATCAGAGGATGCGGGGCTGTCAATCCCCATCCTGAGGCGGCTGAATTCATTCGAACCCAGGGCCGTGATGATGGATTTCAGACCGTTATGGCCGCCGGAACTGCCTGAGGCGCGCAGCCGCAATTTTTCAAACGGCAGGTCCAGATCATCACAGACAATCAGCACGTCTTGCGGGGCCAAGGCTTTTTTTTGCACCAGGGCCGCCACGGCCGCGCCTGAATGGTTCATGAATTCCATCGGCCTTAACAAAGAACATTCCGTGTCTTCGATCACCGCTTTGGCAACAAGGCCATGGTCCGCGCGCCAGCGGACCCGGTGGCGCCGGCCCAACGCCTCGAGGACCATAAACCCTATGTTATGACGGGTCCCCTCATATTTTGGCCCGGGATTTCCAAGCCCGACGATCAATTTCACTTCTTGGCGTCTTCCTTCTTGGGCTCGGCCTTCTTGGCAGCGGCGCCGGCCGCGGCCTCGGGGGCCCCTTCTTCCTTCTTCTTTTCCTTCAGCACTTCGGGCTCGGCGCCGGCGGCAGCAGCCTCGCCTTCCGCAGGAGCGGCAGCCGCTTCTTCGCGCATGGAGCCGGCAATGGTGATGACCACCGATTCAGGGTCGTGCTTGGTGCGGACACCCGCCGGCAAAATCAAATCCTTGACGTGGATGGAATCATGCACGCCCAAATGGGTCACGTCCGCCTCCAAATGGTGCGGAATGTTCGTGGGCAAGCAGATCACGTCCAGCTCCCACATCAAATGCTCCAAGGTGCCGCCGTCGCGCTTGACGCCCACGGCCTCGCCCTTGGTGATGACCTTGACCTTGATCTCGATCTCCTTGTCGAGGGAGATGCGGTTAAAATCAATGTGGATCACCTCATCGGTGACCGGGTGCAGCTGCACGTCCTTGATGATCGCCGGGAAATCCGAAATTTTCTCGGCCCCGTCCACCACGTTCAAATGGTAGATCAGGCTCTCGCCCGCGTGCTGGCGAAAGATGCGGTCATAGGTTTTGCGGTCCGCCTGGATGCTGGTGGGCTGGCCGCCCCCGCCGTAAACGATGCCGGGGATGAGATTGGAGCGCCTGACCTGGCGGGCCCTGGAAGAGCCGCTGTTTTTTCTGATTTGAACATCAAATTGAATTTGTTCCATGGGATTGTCCTTAGTCTTTCATGCTGGGCGCGGCGAAGTATCTTGCTTAAACTCCAAGATCCTTAAACGCCCTCGGCCCAGGATGGCGCCAAACATTTTCGTTTAGCGTCAATTTCTGATTTCCTCAAACAAACTGCTGATCGATTGCGCGTTATGCGTCCTGGCAATGGCCTCGGCCAACAGCGGCGCGACGGACAATTGCTTGATTTTAGGGCTGGCCACACCGTCCTTCAAGGGGATGCTGTTGGTGACCACCACCTCCTGCAACTCTGCACAGTCGGCGATCCTCTGCAGGGCCGGCCCGGAAAACACCCCGTGGCTGGCGGCCGCGTAAATCCCCTTGGCCCCGAAATTCTTCAGGGCCGCCACGGCATCCACCAGGGAACCGGCGGTGGCGATGATATCATCCACCATCATCACGTTTTTGCCCTTGACCTCGCCTAAAATGTGCATGACCTCGGTCTTCTCCGGCGACATCCGGCGCTTGTCGACAATGGCCAGCGCCGCGTTGAGGCGCTTGGCATAGGCCCGGGCCATCTTGATCCCGCCCACGTCAGGGGACACCACCACCAAATCCCCGATCTTGCGTTCCTTGAAATATTCCGCCAGCACGTTGATGGCGTACAAATGGTCGACCGGGATGTCAAAAAAGCCCTGCAGCTGGCTGGCGTGCAGGTCCATGGTCAGCACGCGGTTGGCGCCGGCCGCGACGATCAGATTGGCCACGAGCTTGGCGGTGATGGGCACGCGCGGCTGGTCCTTGCGGTCCTGGCGCGCGTAACCGTAATACGGGATCACGGCCGTGATCCGGTCGGCCGAGGCGCGGCGCACCGCGTCGATCAGGATCAAAAGCTCCATGATATTGTCATTCACCGGCGGACAGGTGGGCTGGACAATGAACACGTCCCCCCCGCGGATGTTCTCCCGGATATGCACGCGGATCTCGCCTTCGCTGAAACGCCCGACAAACACTTCCGTCTGCTTGATCCCCAGTTTCTGGCAAATCTGTGCCGTCAACGAGGGATGGGCATTCCCGCCCATAATCGATAATTGGCTCATGCTCTCCCCTTGGCTATTTTCCTGATCACCCGCGCCGGCAGGCCCACGGCCACACAATGCGCCGGGACATTTCTGCCCCGGGCCACGACCGACCCTGCGCCCACCAGCGCCCCGGCGCCGATGGTGTTGGGCGCCACCAAAATCGCATCCGATCCAATAAAGGCCTTCGGGCCGATGGTGGTCTTGTGCTTGTGGACGCCGTCAAAATTGGCCGTGACGACGCCAGCGCCGATATTGGCCCCGGCCCCGATCACGGCATCGCCTAAAAACGAAAAATGCTTCTGCAGGACCCCGCGGCCGACGGAACTCCGCGAGACTTCCGCGAAGTTCCCGATTTCCACATGGTCCGCCACCCGGGTGCCGGGCCGCAGGCGGCTCATGGGGCCGATGCTGCAATGTTTTCCGATGCGCACGCCGCTGTGGATCACGGTCATGGGATGCACCACGGTGTCCCGGCCGATGAGCACATCCTCTTCGATAAAGGTGGTCAAAGGATCAATGACCGTGACCCCGCAGAGCATGTGCCGGCTTAAAATCCGCTGGCGGATCACGGCCTGGGCCTGGGCCAAATCTTCGCGGGTATTGACCCCAAAGGCGGCTGTCTCGTCCTTGGTCGTCAGGGTTTCGACCTTATGCCCGTCGGATAAAAGCAGGGCCACGGCATCCGTCAGATAAAATTCCTTTTTGCGGGCATTGAGCCTGACCTTCTTTAAGACCTCAAATAATTTCTTCGCCTCAAAACAATACACGCCGACATTGATCTCCTGGATTTGGTTTTCCTCCGGGGTCAGGTCTTTTTGCTCCCGGATGGCGATCATATAGCCGGCCTCGCGCACGATGCGGCCGTAGCCGAAAGGCCGGCTGACCATGGCGGTCAGCACCGTGGCCGCGGCCCGGGTGCGTTCATGCTGTTTGAGCAGGGCCGCCACAATGTCCTTGGAAATCAGCGGCGTGTCCCCGCACAAAACCAGCACCGTGCCCCGAAAATGCTTCAGGTGCAAGGCGCAGCGGGCCACGGCATCTGCCGTGCCCAGCAGGCGCTTTTGCCGGACAAACTCAACGCCGTCTCCGACGGCCGCCTGGACCTGTTGGGCCCCGTGGCCGACGACACAATAGGTTTTCAAAGAACGCAAAGCTTGGGTGATGTCCAATATATAGGCGATCAAGGGCTTGCCGCAGACCTTGTGCAGGACCTTGGGCAGATCGGATTTCATCCGGGTGCCCTTGCCTGCCGCCAACACAATCGCCTTAAACTTAAGCATAAGCAAAATGTAAAATTGGTTGCCCAGTCAGGACTCGAACCTGAACAACGAGATCCAAATTCTCGGGTGCTACCATTACACCACCGGGCAGCATCAGTGATCACGGAACATCGGCCGCTTTAAAGTGTACTGACCACAAAAACCTGTGTGTAACGCTTGTCAAATTTTGCCCGGAGACTCAAAGCTTGGCTTTGCGATCGGACACAGGCATAGACCGACGGCCCGCTGCCGGAAAAACACACGCCGTCAGCCCCAGCGTCGAGTAATTTGTCCTTAATCGCAACAAAATCAGGCCTTAACGACAAAATGGCAGGCTCCAAATCATTGGACAAGGCCCCTGCCAGCCGTGGTAAATCCCCATTCCGTAAAAATGGAAGCAGAATATTAACATTATCCTTTTTATTTGTCAAACTTAATTTCAGGCGGCCAAACACGTCCTTGGTAAGCAATTTAACCTTAGGCGTGACAAGCAGATGCCATAATTTTGTCCGGATATTCAAGGGCTTGATCCGCTCCCCCCGGCCGGTCCCCAGGGCGTAGGAGCTGTCATATAAAAAGAAGGAAATGTCACTGCCTAAGCGGGCCGCGTAATCAAGCAGACGGGCCCGGCCCAGACCCAAACGCCATAAACGGTTCAGGCCTGACAAAACCGCGGCCGCGTTGCTGGATCCTCCGGCCAGGCCCGCGGCCACGGGGATATTTTTTATAATATCTATATCAACGCCTTCGGAAACCTTAAAATCCTCCGCGAGCATCCTGGCGGCCTGATGGCATAGATTGCCCGGGCCCCGGGGCACATGGGGATGCCTGCACAGGATTTTGATGCCGCGGGACCTTTGGCGCGTGAGCGTGATTTCATCCGCGAGGCTGATGCGCTCAAAAATGGTGCGCAGTTCATGGAAACCGTCGGGCCTGCGCCGGACCACGTCCAGGATGAGATTTAATTTTGCCGGTGCGAGGACTCTAAGGCGATGCATTTTTCCAAGCTCTTGATTTTCTCTTCGATCGCGGACTGGTGCGGGTCGATTTTCAGGGACTTGCGCCAATTGTCCAGGGCCAGGGGATACTGTTTCAAGGCCTTGTAGGCGTCTGCGATATGGTCAAAGAGGACTTCATCCTCGATGAAATGCTGGGCTTTCTGCAGATTCGCAAGGCTTTCGGCGTACAGGCCTTTTTTATACAAGGCCCAGCCGAGGCTGTCGTAATACGCGCCGTTGGCAGGGTCGATGGTAATGGCCCGGCGGACCATGCGGATGGCCTCATCCAGGTGCGCGCCGTCCTCGGCGTACATGTACCCCAGGGCATTGAGCGCCTCGCTGTTGTCCGGCTCCATGCGCAGGACCCGCCGGAAAATCTCCATGGCTTGCGGCCTGGCATGGGCATCGGCGTACACCGATCCCAGCAGGCAAAGGACCGAGGTGTTGTAAGGGTCGCTGTTGAGGATTTTCTGGTATTGCGCGATGGCCTGCGGGTATTTGGCCTGGGCATAATACAATTGGCCCAGATACAAAAAGGCGTCGGTATTCTGCGGCGCGTCCTGGGCCGCCATTTTCAGGATGGTCTCATATTCTGCCGCGGCCTGATCATAATGGTGCCCGGAAGAATAAACCAGGGCCAGCAGATAATGCGCCTGCGGCTCCTGGGGAGCGAGCCGTTCCGCTTCCTTCAACTCGGCCGCGGCCTTGTCGATTTCATCCAGACGCACGTAATAGGCGCCTAATTTTAAGTGCGGGGCGATTTCCTGGCTGTTGTAGCGGATGGATTGCTGGTATTCGCGGATGGCCTGGGCGGTCTCGCCGTCGATATCATGCATCAGCGCCATGATGTAATGGGCCAGGCCGCGGGTCTTGGCCGCATCCAGAGGCGGGACTCCCGCGCTCGAGTGTCCGGCGGTCCAAAAAAAGAGAAACGCCGTCATCCCTAAGCTGAAGGGACGCCTGCTGCACGCCATGATGAGCCTCCTTGAATTAGCGTGTGGCTCTCTTTTTGAGATGGCGCAGGGCTTTGCGTAATTTCTTACGCTTGTGGGTGCGGATCTTGATCAGTTTTCGTTTACGGCCGCAGGGCATGTTCTTCCTTCCTTAAAAAATTAATGTGGACCATCACAACCCCCGGGGTTGTGGAGGTCTAAAAAATCAGTAAATCAGCTTGTTCAAAGAATATTCAATGATCCCCTCGGCCCCTGCCTTTTTCAAGGCCGGGATGATCTTGCGCACCGTGCCTTCATCGATCACGGTCTCCAGGGCCACCCACTGGTCGTTCACCAAGGGGGAAACCGTCGGATTGCGCAGGGCGGTCACGGTCTTAAGGACCTTGTCGAGGTCCTTGCGCAAGACATTCATCTTCAAGCCCACCATGTTCTTGGCGTGCAAGGCCCCGTGCAGAAGCATGATGATCTGCTCCATCTTCATTTTTTTCCAGGGGTCTTTCAGGGCCTTGGCATTGGCGATAAACTGGGTGGTGGACTCGCAGAGCGTGTCGATGATGCGCAATTTATTGGCGCGCAAAGAAGATCCGGTCTCGGTCAGCTCGACGATGGCATCCACCAGACCGGTCGCCACCTTGGCTTCCGTGGCCCCCCAGGAAAATTCCACGTCGGCATGGACCTTGTGCTTGGCCAAATATTTTTGGGTGACGCGGACGACTTCCGTGGCGATTTTCTTGCCCTGCAGATCTTTGACGGTCTTGACCGCGGAATCTTCCGGCACGGCCAAGACCCAGCGCACCTTGTTGCTGGTCTGCTTGGCGTATAACAGTTCGGCGAGGGACGTGACCCGGGAGGAATTTTCCTCGATCCAGTCCGCGCCGGTGATGCCGCAGTCCAAGGTCTCATCCTCGACATAGCGGGACATTTCCTGGGCGCGCAACAGCACCGGATCGATCTGGTCATCGTCGATCTGGGGAAAATAGGAACGGGTGGAGACCACCACCTTAAAGCCCGCCTTCTCAAACAAGGCGAGGGTGGCCTCCTGCAAAGACCCTTTGGGCAGACCTAATTTTAATTTCTTCATATGGCCGGTAATTTTAACAACGAAACTCCTTCTTGTCAAACCTCTTCGACTTCGTTATAATGGCACCATTTTAGAAAGAGGTGAACATGCTGGAAGTGTTGCGCAAAAAAGGCGTCAATAAAACCATCCTGTGGATCATCGCGGTCATCATCATCCTCTCCTTCGGTGTCTTCGGCACCGCCTATCGTCTCGATAATGTGATCAACAGCGCCGGCACCATGTTCGGCCGCAGTGTCAGCATCAAGGATTTCCAGCAGGCTTATTACGACGCCCGCGACCAGGCCATCCGCACCGAGGGCGAACAGTACTTTAAAAACGCGGCCAAGATCGATTTGGAGCAGGAGACCTGGGACCGCCTCATTCTCCTGAAAGAGGCGCAGAAGCGCGATATCCAGGCCAGCGACGCGGAAGTGGTGGGGTTCATCGCCACCGTCCCCTATTTCCAAAGAGAGGGCCGTTTTGACCAGTCGCTGTACGAAGACATCGTGCAAAACCAAAACGCCTTTGACCGCTCCCCCCGCGATTTTGAGCAGGGCGTGCGTAAACAGTTGATCATCAAAAAGCTGATTGACAGCGTTGCGCCGGAGGTGGTCTTAAGCGAGGCGGATTTAAAGAAGGAATACCAAAAGCGCAATGAAAAATTGACCCTGCAGTATGTCTTATTTAATGCCTCGGATTATGCCAAGAACGCCGCCGCGGCGGACGATGAGATCAAGGCCTATTACGACGGCCACAAGGAGCAGTTCCGCCAGCCCCCGACCATTGTCTTGAATTACGCGCAGACCAAGGACAAGGCCCTGGCCGACACCCTCTCCAAGGAATTAAAGCCGGGCACGGACTTTGCCGCCGTGGCCAAAACCTTGAATCTCGAGGTCAAGACCTCGGCCCCCTTCACCCAAAACCAGCCGATTTTGACCTTTGCCTCCAATCCTGAAAATGTGGACAAACTTTTTGCCTTGAAACAAGGCGAGTATTACGGGCCGCTGGAAGCGCCCGACGGCTGGCAGATGATCCAGCTTAAAGAAAAGAACAGCTCCGCGATCCCTGATCTGGCGCAGATCAAGGACCAGGTCAAGGAAGCCGCCTTGGTGCAGAAAGGTTTTGCCCTGGCCAAGCCGGATGCGGACAAGGCGCTGGCCGGCCTTACCGAGGCCATGAAAACCAAGGATTTCAAAACAGCCGCGGAAGGGCTGGGGCTTAAGGTCGAGGAAACGCCGTCCTTCGGCCGCCGGGACTATATTGCCAGCACCGGCCTCATCGCGGAATTCCAGCAGGAAGCAGACCAGTTAAATGCCTCTAAAAAATTAAGCGGGGTGATCTCCTCGTCGGAAGGGCCGGCCATCATTTATCTGGAGAAGATGGAAAAGCCGGATGACGCGCAATTTGCATCGGACAAGGAAAATTTCCGGCAGATGCTCTCCGCCGAAGGCCGCAACCAGATCCTCATCAATTTCATGGGCCAGCTGCGCGCCAAGGCCGACGTGCACAGCAAGATCAAGCACCAATGAAGCGCTTCAAATCCGTCAGGGGCTCATCCTTGATGATAACTGGCTCAAAGCCGGCGGCCTGCTCTAATTTTTGGACCATGGCAGGGTCCATATGAAAGCGCATTCCTAAGCCTCTTGCCCCCACCTTGACTGAGGTCATATCAATCCCGCCTGTAGTATCTGCGGACTGGGCCAAGTTATTCTTTCCCGATTTGTTAATAATTGTTAATTGGGCTTGATCTAAAAATCCATCCACTCTTTCAAAAAAATTGTAGAAATCTTCTCCATCAGTGTTCGATATGGCAATATTGATGGGATGTGTTTTATTCCTTCTCTCAGAAATTATTGCTCTATGCAATGCAGGATCATCCGTACGAATAAAAAAACCACGAAAATAGACTTCTCTATCGGCCAGAGATCTATATAATTCGAGACCTTCATGTCCTTCAGTGACAATGCATAATTTCTCCGATTTCATTTTAAGAATTTCAGTAAAGGCAACTTTTGAATCATCTAAAAACAAAATTTCGCTGCCATAAACTTGATACATAATTTTTTTGAGTCTTTCATTATGGACTACGGCAACGATGAGGGTCTCGGCAACAAAACGATTTGGCATGGTTTTATCTCTCTCAAAAATTCTCCTTTGACCTTGAAAATCCTGCACAATGACATAAAATTCGACTTTTTCTTTCCATTTGGGGATGAGCTTGTATTTGGTCCAGGGCTTTAGACCGGTAAATTCAATTTCCTGTCCTTCAAAATTCCGGATCGTTAAGGTCCCATTTTGATCTGAGACATAAAATGCCCTTTGCTGATGGGCATAATTCTCAATTTCTTGATTAATGAATTGGACATCCGGGACGGCGGGATCATGAACGACGCCGACCAAGAAATTGGCCAATCTTTCCTTTTGCCTCTCCAACTGCCCCTGGGCATCTTTTGCTTGAAGAGGAACAATATCCAAGACCTCCAATATCTGAGTTTGCCCTGTCCTTTTGTCCTTTCTTTGAAGCATTCGGGTGGCTTGACCTAAGCGAAATCCCCTCGTTATAGGCTGTTGATATTTTTTTCTCAGTTCAACCTCCAATTCCAATTCCCCGTTTTGGACCCTGTAACCTGTAAAAGTGGCCCGCCATCCGCTTTCTTGATAGGGAAGCAATGTCCAAGGAAAAATAAAGATGGGTGACTGCAAAATGGGAAAAATCTTATCGAAATCCGTTCCAAATATCCTTGATATTCTATCTTTTTGCAAACCTGCACTGATTGTTAAAATCACCTTACCCGGTTCGATGACCTTCCCTAATCTTTCCCTTTCAATAATCTCAATGAATTCATGCCACTGAATGTTCAAATAGGCCGATTCAATTTCCTCTTGAGTTATGG
The DNA here is from genome assembly GCA_964483785.1 of uncultured Planctomycetales bacterium. Taxonomy (GTDB): domain Bacteria; phylum Omnitrophota; class Gorgyraeia; order Zapsychrales; family Fredricksoniimonadaceae; genus JABDGZ01. The sequence continues at coordinate 22,357 of CAZACW010000016.1, read as the reverse complement.
GTCTATGCACCGCAAAATAAATCCTGGAGGTCAAATCTGTGATCCCTGCATTTTGACCAATCGGATTTGGCAAATGATCAAAGTTTGATTTCCAATCGTAATTGCTGCCCATTGATGTCATCTCTGTAAGGCTTGTCAATCCCAAGCGATCATCTATGTCCAAAACAGCCTTGATATTCCCACGTTCCTGTCTCCTGCCCATCAAAATGCGCTCTTTGGAACCTATTTGAAATGTCCTAGTAAATGAATTCTGGCCTTCTTGTGAGAATTCGACCGAAAATTCGTAAAGGCCGTTCTTAACTCCGCTTTCAATAATGACCGCCTTCCAGCCCTTTCTGGGAAGACCTGCGTTCATAGGACCTAAAATTGTCCAAAAATAAACAAAATCCTTGAATACTTCAAAAAAGATCATACCTTTCTCATCGGTAATGCCGAGGACTCCTCCTGTAAGATCGGGTAATTCATGGGCATGGGCCACCCAGTCATAATTAGGGCCCTTGGATATTATGCTGGCTAATTTCCTCTTTGTCTCTCTAACTATATAATCTCCCCTGGCCTTTAGGGGAATGGCCGATAAATCAATGGCCGGCATGGCCTGATCTGCTCCAGGCATGGACACCATGGCCATGCTGGGGGCTCTTTGACGTTGATGTTCTAACGCATCCAAAGAACCATCCAAACGGGCAAAAAATTCACCGATCTCCCCATTTTGCCGGTGATAGGGGACGACCATCATGGAACTCGGCCTTTCTGAAGCAATCCTCTCTGCCAAAATCTGTCGTATGATCGGGCCGTTATTTTCCAAGATAAAAAATGGATGATCTTCCCAATTTTGATCCAATGCCCTATATAGCGACAATCCTGCCTCGCCTTCTGTAATGATCACTGTGTCTCGTAAGGTCCCTTCTTTGTTCCTTGCGATGATTTCGTCAGGGGACATTTTGACCAAGTCAATATCAGAATCTTCCCCATATTTTGATTTCAACTTTTCATAAAAATCCTCGTTAACTCCAACCAAGGCTATGGTCAGTGTTTGCTTGAAACCCTTTGTCAAAGTCTTTATTCCGTAATCCGCCAGTTTGTGGTTTAAAACTTGCCGCTCCAAGCCAAGCTCAGTGACCAGATCATTGATGGTGGCCAATAATCTTGTCCCGCGGGGAACCGAGGCAAAGATGGCATCGACCTGATTTGAAGCATATTGCATGACATCAACATTTCCTGCGGCCACCAAAATATTGCCCCTGTCACTGGGCAAATTTTTATACAAGGCAATCTCATTTTCGGGACTCAAATCCAATTGAGAGCCCCTTAATGGCGCATAATAAAGATTGAACGCCATCCTGGATTCAGCCCGCAGGACATACTTCATCGATGGGATCATACCTACGATGAACCCATCCCCGATCCGATAATCGCGCAAATTGATTCTTCCCAATTCATCGGTGCTTACGACCTGAGTTTCTTCTTTATTTAAATTTTTTCCTGGTATTAAAGTTTTTTGAGCTGCATGGCCTTCTGCGCTTTCTTGCGAAAGAAAAGACAGTCTTTCTCGGGTAGTGACCTTCCAAATTTTGATCGGCCCCATTCCTTTAATTTCTGTATCAAGATCTTCGAGTTCTGGTCCAAGGTCATAAGTTCGAAAAATGGATTTACCGTCTTTGGTCATGCGGATGACCAATACATAACCTTGATCCTTAGGAATGATTTTCTGGATCACGCATCTCCAATCCTTGAATTTGATCAAGTGCCAGGAAAAATTATATCCATGGGCGATATTTATAAAAATGCCCCCGTAAGCCGTTGTATAGCCCATAGACAAGCCGGCCAGCCGATCAAGCTCTTGCTGGGTCCATTGCCTTTTATATTCGCTGAGTAATGCCGGCAACTCATACTGTGCCATTCCTTCCGATATGTCTAAAGCCCTATACGGAGGTTCGTACCTTGCCTCATGAATACCATGACAATTCCTTTGATATGGTCCCAACTGAACAATGCGTCGATAAGACTCTTTTCCTTCTTTGCTAAACTTCAAATCCATTTCATAAATCCCATTAACGACCCGTGCCTTGACGACCCTGATTTCCCACCCTTCTTCGTGTCTGCCCAAGACCGGCCAGGTATATATAAAATTCAAATCCTGCAGTTTAAATTGGATCGTACCATACCCATTGGTCGACCCTAAGAGCAAGCCATCGATATTGGGCAAATCCTGGTCAGCTGTCCAGTCATGGTTTGGTAATTTTAAGACCAGCTTTCTCAATTCATTAATGCCCAGGCGATTGCTTAATTCCAGGACATATTCGGTCCTGTCTCCTCTTCGAATCGGTTCAACAAAATGGGCCGCTTGAAGGGCCACGGTTTTACGCTCGGCACCTCTTCTGAGTTCCAGAGTAAATTCGCAAATTCCTTGGTAGATCTGGACATCCTCGATTTTGACTGCCCATCCATTGGCTTGATCTCCGGCGTAGCCCAAAACAGGGATCTTGAAATCGACCTTATTTATTCTGGACATAGCAATCGCACCGCTGGAATTGGTAATCCCCCACCATTTGCCCTTTAAGTCCATCACTTCGCTTCTTTTCTGCTCCCAGGTCCTCTTTTTGTCATGCAACAATGCGGTCAATCTTGGCTTTACAAATGCAATGTCCCTTTTGATTTCTGCCATGGTCTCTGGGTCGATCGCGGGAATGGCTGTCATGGCCCTGTTGCCATTGGACTGATTTATGTCGCCCTTTAAGAGCACATCAATGTCTTCCTGGCCCAACAGAACCAACAGGGACTCGCCTTTGTAGCCGGCCAGGACACGCTGCATATCACGGATCCTGGCCTGGCGATAGGCCACCCTGCTGACAAATGAGTCATAAAATGTCTGCGCGGTTTGTTGAGTCAGGGGATCGGAAAAATATTTATCCGGACTGACATCGCTTAATGTGTCGGGATGTTTTGAACGCTCTGGGACCAATTTGATATAGACATCAATTTTGGGTATATCTTCTGATAACGATTGAGGGATATTGTGGATATTCCGCAGATCTGTTAATAAAACCAACTGCTCCAATCCTTTTATCTTCAAGTCATTTATTTCTTCCTCGGATTCTTGTTTGAACACTGTATGCTGCAAAGGCACGATGTGAAGATGATGGTCCAGCGCAAACCAAAGCCCGGGGCCAAGCAAGGCCAGGATCAAACGATCGGCTGTTTGATCAGCATTGGATAAGCCAAGCTTTCTGAAATGGTCCCTTAAGGCCTGCTTTTGGCCAAAAATGCCGACAGCCCATTTCAATTCTGGCCCAGAAAGGTCCAAACCAATATCTGTTATGTCTTTACCCCTCTGGCGTTGAATGTCCGCAATATATTGATTCATGGCTTCAATTTCCTTGGCGTATGTCTCCAGCAAACCCCCTAATGGCTCAATTTCGGCGCTATAAAACCGTTCCCAGGACCGAAGGGCCGGAAAGAAACCTTGCGGGTCATGGATGACCGATTCTAAGCGTAAATTGGAAGTAGGAGAATCAAAGGTATAGAGCTTAAAAAGGACATTGTCCTTGACTGGTTTTAACGCCTGGGCAGAAACTTCCCGCGGCAACAATCGGCCGGCCCCCAGCGCGGCCGCGGCGGTCATGAATCCTCGTCTTGAAACACCCTTAGGTGTTGTCAACATGGCTCGACTCAAATTTGATTCCTCTGGCTTTTGCCAAATTGACAGGTCCCAGCCGTAATGGGCATGTCCGATATTCAGGGCTTTACGCTCTGCTTTGAGCAAATTGATTTCGCCATTGTCATCCGATACATTGATAAAACCAGGCAAAAATCGATCTACGGACACAGGTTGATCTGAAATCTTAAAATTGCTGACAGCCAAGATCCCGCCAGGTTTAAGCCAATTGCCGTAAAAACCGATTTTTGACGGTGAATAATCAGTGGAATCCAAGGAGGCTTTTTCATAAAACACATCGATGTTCCCTTTAAGCATTTGAGATAATTCAAAGGAAGGGAACAAGAGATTTCCTTCCGTGAAAACAATTTTTCTCGGTGACTCATCAAAAGGTAGGTGAAAATGCAGCTCCACGGTATTATCTTTGAATTCAGCACTAACCTGGTCCGCTCCCATACTTTTTAGTTCTTCCAATATCCGCCTAGATGGATTTTCATCTGCCAGAAAAGAATCACTAAATCCATATTTTTTCTTATTATTGAAATAATCATTTTCCCAGTTGAGATTGGCCCAATCGCTGATGTCCTCGTCCAAATTTTCTTTGGTCAATTTTCTTAAATTGGCGTTACTGACGATCCATATGGCTGTTCTAAATCCTGTAGCGAGCCAAACATTATGCACATCCACCCCGGGATAACCTACAGCCACCGTGAGATCCTTCCCTTGCGGATTGATTAATTTTCTATATGCCATATTCAATTTTACATACCAAGGATTGAGAACCCCATTTTCAGTTATGATTCGACCTACCTCCTCTAATGTATCATTGGCTTGCCGGCTTATACTGGCCATATCAACTTTCAAAAGCCTTAAATGACTTCCTTTTATAGGGCCGGCCTTGGACCAATCGTGGATGGCGAGCATGGCATGGCTGACCCCTGCCCAAGAGAGCCCTCCTGAAAAATATTTATGAGGGATGGGTTGATGGGTGACGGGGTCGGTTTCTTCCTTGATGAAATTGTAAGAGCCTTTCTTGAATGCTTGGAGATACCGCTGATAAATCACCTCCACAACCCCGGGGGTTGTGATGGTTATTCCTTGGATTTTGTTCTTGTTGGCATATACGGCAGTCAGTATGCTGTCCTTGATCTTCTTCTTGTACCAGGTAGCTAAGATCAGGCTGTTATAAACCTGACGAAGCTGGGCAAAGTTGGCTCCGGTATTAACTTCTTTCGTCAATTCAGGAATGACAATCTCACGGATCATTTGCGAGCCCATCACGCGGATGTTGGGGTCCTTCAAAATGGGGACTGTCCCCTTATCATTGTTTACCGGGGGACTGTCCCCATTTTGCGAAACAGAAATACCCGAGGGCAGGACCCCAACATCCCCGTGCTTGGCTTTCGATAAATAATCTTCTTCCAACATGACCTTAAGCTTGGATTCCACCACATAGGCCGTTCCCGCTTTCGCGTTTTCATACACCACTGCCTTCTCAGGCACGATCCAGACCTTGTTAAACGTATTTACTGGAATATTAGTTGTACCAAATCTCTTAGCCGCTTGGGCATACACCTTCTTCCAAAACTTCTTCCCTGTCTCCCCTTCTGGATAGATTAAGCTGGATGTGATCTGCTTTAACATATAGTCTTCGGCCAGCAAATCGCGGCCCATTTCGGTCCTGCCAAAGGCATCAGGGATAATTCTGTTTTTCTCGTAAGGCGAAAGATTGACCCAAAGATCTTTTTCGGGAATTGTTAGTGAGGCTAAGAAATACTTGATCAGTTTGGTGGATTCTTGTTTAAGCTGTTCTTGTTGTGGACCCCCGCCAAAAGCTTGCGGGGGTGACATGTGTTGTGGATTGGAATCACCCTTATCAAGGATAAAGTCAAAACGAAAGGGATTATCAGGATGGACTTTAAGGCCTTTAAGGAGCGGCGGATTGTACGCAGGACCAGGCAGGACCATGCTTCCAGGAGTTGGCAATTGAAAATCCTGGGCCTGGGCCAAAAAAGGTCCCACACCGGATGATATAAATGCAAGAATAAGGATTAAAATTAATCCCTTCCGGCAATGCTTATGTGGCTTAAAGATGGGGCTGTCCATAATTCTTCCATATAAAGTAAAACATATAAATCCAAGAAATCAAGGAGATGCAAGAAATTGCGGGAAAGCGTTTTCTTAAAAAAATTTAGGAAGGATTTAGCGGCTTAGGATGGAAGAATCTATCCAGCGCAGATAATCTGGACTGCCGTCGGCCAGGGGCAGGGCGATGATTTCCGGGGTCTGATAGCTGTGCAAGGCCTTGACCTTGGCCTGGACCTTTTTAAACAGTGATGTCTTGGTCTTTAAAACCAGCAGGGCTTCCTGGGACGAATCGATTTTGCCCTGCCACCAATACAAGGAATGGACGCCTTCCAGGATATTGGCGCAAGCGATCAGCTTGGCCTCCAAAAGGCCGCGGCTGATCTTTTCCGCTTCCTGTTTATCCTTGGCTGTGACAAAAACAACAATATAGGCGGTTTTCATAATTTAAATCCTGCCCGACCAACCTCCACAACCCCGGGGGTTGTGATGGTCAAATCAGCATCATCAGTGAAATCATGCGGCCGGCTTGGGCACCGTCGCGCCGATAAGAGAAATAATTCTTATCGCAATACGTGCATGAACCGCTGTCCTGAATATTTTCCCGCAATATTCCTTCTTTTAAAAGCTGATCGCGGTTGGCGCCGGCGACATCCGCATACAAACGGCCTTCTTGCTCCTTCACATGCCCGGGCAATACATCCCGAAACTCTTTCCCCACCTCATAACAGCACTCCCGAATACAAGGGCCTAAAAACACTTTCAAGTCCTGCGGCCGGCTTTGGAACACTTCCTTCATTTTGCGCACCGTCTTGGCCGCGATCATTTTGTAGGTCCCCTTCCAGCCGGCATGGGCCAGGCCTATGGCCTGGTGCGCGGGATCATAGATAAAAACCGGCACACAATCCGCAGTGCGGATGGCGATCGGCAAATTTTTTTCCCTGGTGATATAGGCATCCGCCTCCACAAAGCCCTGGCAGGCCCTGGCCCCGCCCTGCGCCACCAGGACCTGGTCTTCATGGACCTGCTTGCGCCAGAACACCTGCGCAATGTCAACACCGGTCTTAGCTTTCAAATACGCGCGCTGTGGTCCGGCCAAAGGGCTGTCGAAATCCGACGGCGTAAAATCTATGGACGCGTCGCTGATCAGGGCCAAAAGCGGCCCGGAAAACTCAGCCCGCATCGATCAATGCCTTGGGGGCAGGCGCGCCCTCCAAATGCCCTTTTTTATGGTCTTCGATGCGCTGGATCTTGCCGTCCAATTTTTTGAAACTTTTATCCGCGATCTCCGCGTACTGGCCGCTGACCTTGTTGATCAAAGCACCCAAATCCGCGAAACGGTTTTTGAACAATTCATAATCCCGGCTAAAGCCCTCGATGAGCTCGATGATTTTCTTGACGTCCTTTTCAAAACGGAAATGCTCATGGGCCTGGCGCACCACGCTCAACATGGCATACAAAGTGAACGGCGAACACAGCACAACCTTCTGCTTCAAGGCAAAATCCATCACATCCGGCATTTTTTCCTGGACCAGGCCAAAGACCTGCTCATTGGGGATGAACAACAGCACAAAATCCAGGGTATTCTCCGACGGGTTGATGTAATCGCGGTTCTGGATCTCCTTGATGCGGTCCTTGACGTTTTTGATGAATTCTTTCTCGTAATTGTCCCTCTGCAGGCCAGGCTCGGCATTCACCATCTGCAGGTAATTGTCCAAGGGGAATTTCACGTCCATGTTGATGCAGTGCCCCTGCGGCAGAAGAAAGGTGAAATCCGGCTTGGTTGAGGCGGTATTGACATTCTGTTTGAGATAATTGACCCCCTCGATGAGGCCGGCGTATTGGATGATATCTTCGGCCATGCGCTCGCCCCATTGGCCGCGTAATTTGACATTCCCTAAAATATTGTTGAGTTTGACCGTGGTTTCCGCGAGCTTCTGGGTGGCCAGGGAAGCGTTCTTTAACTCATTCTCGAGATTGCCGAACTTGCGGGCATGGTCCCCCTGGGCCTCGCGCAGCATTTGCTGGTATTTGGCCAGTTCTTCCTTGAGCCCCGCGACCGTATGCTCAACAGCTTGTTTGCGCAGCTCCAGTTCCGCGGCGGATTGCAATTGCACGCGGTCCATTTTGCGCATAAACAGGACCAGGACGATCACAGTCACCATCATCATCAGGACCACCGCTGTGCCTAAAACAATTTCTGGCATGGCAATCTCTCCCATTTGATCACGTTCCCGCCGTGGTCAAAATAAATGTACACCTTGTCCTTGGCATACTTGTACACGGCCTTGCGGTAAAGCCAGCGCTGGCTGCCATCGCTTAAGTCCTTCTTGAGAATGGGCTGGCCAAAGGCCTTGACCACAGAGGCCTGGTCCGTGTAGCGGCCCATCTCGCCCCGATCAATGGCCGCGGTCAAGGCCTCATAATGCCTGGTGGTCAATTTCACCCATTTGTGCTGGGCATCTTTTTCGCGGGAATAGTCGCCAAGGGTCGAAATCTCATCGAGATTATTCAAAATGGTGCAGGAAGACAAACCCAGACAGGCGGCCATCAACAGAATTTTGATCTTCATTTGCTGATCCGTATTTTCTCCTCTTGCAATTGGTCTAAAAGCCGGACGATATCGCGCATTCTTTTCTGGATTTCCTTTAACCTGATCCCGTATTCCTTGATCATGTGGGGGTCGCGGCCGAAGCTCTCGCTCAAAAACCTGGACTTCACGTAACTTTCCGTCTCCAATTGCTTATGTTCTGCCTCCAGGGCCTTGCTTTCTTTTTTGATCTCTTCCAGGCGTTTCAGGGCCTGGTGATGCCGCTTTTGGGCCTCTTTAAGCTGTTGGTTCTTGATCTCCTCCGGTGTGGGCTCAACATGCCGCTTCGGCTCTTCAGCGGCTGTCTTGTTTTTGGATGCCGGTTTTTCGGACAAGCTCCCCGCCTTTTTTTCCAAATAATAATCCAGGCTGCCGTGATAATGTTTCAGTTCTCCCGCGTTGACCTCCACAATATGATTGGCGATGTTTTGCACGAAAAAAAGGTCGTGGCTGATAAAGCACAAGGTGCCCTCGTATTTCTGAAAACAGCTGGTCAAGGCCTCCACCCCGTCGATATCAAGATGGGTGGTGGGCTCATCCAGGCAGATGAAATTAGGCGGTTGGATCAAAAGTTTGGCCAAAATCAGGCGGCTTTTTTCCCCGCCGGACAGGACGCTGACGGGCTTGAACACATCATCACCCCTGAAATTAAAAACGCCCAAAAGCGTGCGGGCCTGCGCCTGAGGCACACTGCGCTCGGCGGCGGACATCAATTCTTCGAAAACACTGCGCGTGGGGTTTAAAACATCTAAGCGCGTTTGAGAAAAGTAGCCCAGGTTCACCTGGTGGCCCAGCTTGCGCGTACCCGCGTCAAACGGCAAAACTCCGGCGATGATTTTCAACAGGGTGGATTTGCCGGCGCCGTTGGGGCCGACTAAGCACAATTTCTGGCCCTTGGTGATCTCAAAATCAAGCCCCTGGTAGACCCGCTTATCCGGATAGGATTTGTCGATCTTATCCAAGGTCAGGACCGTGTAGCCGCTGGCCATTGTCTCAGGAAACGCGAAGTCCCGGATGGAATGTTTTTCCTGCGGGACATGGATCTCCTCCAGGCGCTCGAGCATTTTGCGCTTGTTGCGCACCGCGGAGGCGCGGTTGGGCTGGGCATGGAAACGTTCGGTAAAACGCTCCAGCTGTTCGCGCTTCTGCTCCACCACCTTCTGCTGTTTTTCCAGCGTGCGGTTGCGGACCAGCTTGGCCTCTTCATAGGTCTCGTAATTGCCCTTGACCTTGGTCATCTTGGCATCTTCCAGGACAATGGTGTAATTGGTGACATCGTTCAAAAAAACCTTATCGTGCGAAATGATGATAAAGGTGCCGTCGTATTGGGCCAGATAGCCTTTGAGCCAAATGGTGGCCTCCAAATCCAGATAATTGGTGGGCTCATCCAGCAGGATCAAATCGTATCTGTACGTCAGGAGTTTGGCCAATTGGGCGCGCATCTGCCAGCCGCCCGAGAGCTGGACCAGGGGCTTATGGAATTCCTCCTCTTTAAACCCCAAGCCCGAAAGGATTTTTTCCGCCTTGTGTTCCAGCTCATAAATCCCTTTATGCTCAAGCTGTTCCATGATGTCCCCGTAACGCGGGCTGTCAGCCTTGTGCGCGTCTTCGAGTTTGTGTTTCTCCTGCAGGAGAGAACGGATTTCCGCATCCCCCGAGGTGATCTCCTCCATCACGGTCCTTTCCGAGCTGTATCTGGCTTCCTGGGCCAAATGGCCGATGTTCAAGCCCTTTTGGATATTCACAAAACCGGAGCTTGCCTCCAAGGTGCCCAGGATGATCTGGAACAAGGTGGATTTGCCGGCGCCGTTGGGGCCGGTCAAGCCGATGCGCTCGTTGGGAAAAATGCTCAAGGACACATTGTCCAAGAGCACGCGCTCGTCGAAATTCTTGCATAAATTCGAAATAGTAATCATGGAAATAACATTAGATTGACATTACACTGCCATAGTATTATTTTCGAAACGGGACCTTCACAACCCCGGAGGTTGTGATGGTTGACCATCACAACCTCCGGGGTTGTGGAGGTATTACGACCAAAATACCCCATTTCGAAAACAATACTATGTCAGTTTTAACTTATTTTAATAATCCAATCTCTTCCTGAGTCAATTCTCTCCAGTGCCCCTTGGCCAATCGGCCCAATTCCAGTTTCCCCATCGATAATCGGCACAGGTAGTTGACACGATGGCCTACACTCCTGGCCATCATGCGGACCTGGCGCTTACGGCCTTCATGCAGGGTGATCTTAAATTCGGTATCCGTGCCATTATACTTCACTTCCCTGATACGGCAAGGGGCAGTTTTGCTCCCCTCCACGATCACGCCGGCTTCCATCTGGCTTTGCTTGGACTTGGTCAAGTCGCCGCTGACGCGGACCAAATACGTCTTGTCCGCGTGAAATTTAGGATGAGTTAATTTAAAGGCCAGATCGCCGTCATTGGTCAAAAGTAAAAGGCCTTCGCTGTCGCGGTCGAGCCTGCCCACCGGTGCCAGATGCCGCAAAGAGGCAGGCAGAAGATCCATCACGGTCTTTTCAGCGTGCGCGTCTTCCTTGGTCGTGGTGTAGCCGGCAGGCTTATGCAGCATCACATAGGCATAGTCCTTGGCGCCGATTTTTCGGCCGTCGACCATGATCTCTTCATGTCCCTGCACCGGCGTCGATGGCTCTTTTTCAACGCGGCCATTGACCTTGACCCGGCCGGCCTGGATCAAATCCATGGCCGCCCGCCGGGAACAAACGCCGTTGTGGGACAAATACACCTGCAGACGCATGTTAAGCCTGCCTCTGGCGCAGGGCCTCATAAAGGATGATGGCCGCTGAAATGGACACATTCAAGGAATCTGCCCTGCCCTTCATGGGGATTTTGACGGTCATATCCGCGGCATCGAGCCAAAGTTGCGAAAGGCCCTCATCCTCGCGGCCAAAAACCAGCGCGAGACCTCCCCGAAAATCAGCCTGGGTGTAAAATTTTTTTCCCGTCGGCGCCGCAGCGCAAATTTTGATGCGATTGGATTTTAAGAATGATATGACCTCGGACGAAGACGCGGCAACGACCGGCAGGCTAAAGACCATGCCTGTGCTGGAGCGGATCACATTGGGATTATAGATATCTGTTTTAGGAGCGCAGACCAAGACCGCCTCGACCCCTGCCCCATCGCAGGTGCGCAAAATGGCGCCTAAATTGCCGGGCTTCTCCAGCGATTCCAAAACCACCAGCAGGGGCTGTTGAGACAAGGTCAAGGCGTTAAGATCCAAAAGAGGCGTCTTGGCTACAGCCACCATGCCTTCATCATGCTCACCGTAGGCCAGCTTTGCCATCACTTTGGCGCTGACCTCGATGGTCTCAATATTCTTCGAGCGCAATCTTTCAAGCAGAGCATCCTGTTTCCCCTTGGTGTAAAAAACCTGCTTCAAGGGAAAGCCGGCCTCAAAGGCCCGCGTGATTTCGCGCACGCCGTCAATCACCGTCATGCCCGCGGCACGGCGCTGATCAGCCTCGCGCAAGGCGCAGGCCTTTTTAATGAGAGCATTCTGTAAACTGCCGATGGTTTCCATATTTATTCCTGCCCTTTATGATAAAACGTAATGATGACCACGGCAACTAAAACAAAGACAGCGGCAAGGGCTGTCTGGATGTTTAACTGCTCGCCGGCCAAGGCCTGGCCCAAGACCAGGGCCACCACCGGATTGACAAAAGCGTAGGTCGATGTGCGGGCCACGCCGGCATTTTTAAGAAGCCAGAGATACGCGGTAAACCCGATCAAGGACCCGAAAACAATCAAATACAGCAGGGCTGCCAAGGATTTGGCGCTGAAATGCTCCCAGGAACACTGGGCATATTCTCCCTGGATCAATCCCATCAGCATAAGCAAAAATCCGCCGCTGATCATCTGCATGGCCGTCGACATATAGGGAGATTTGGGCAAATCCGCTGTGCGTGAATAAACCGAGCCGATGGACCAGCAAATGGAGGCCAATAACAACAAAAGGGCCCCGCCTAAATGCACCCTTCTTAAGCCCAGGTGCAAAATGTCCGGGGCCATCATCAGCAATACCCCGATAAAGCCAATGCCGATCCCTAAAAATACCCTGAAAGACGGCCTTGGGGTCTTGCGCCAGCGCCATTCGAGCAGGACCATCAGCAAGGGCACTGTGGCGATAAACAGAGAAGCCAGGCCTGACGGCACATAACGCTCGGCCCAGACCACATTGCCGTTGCCGCCCAAGAGCAAAAAACCTCCGGCGATCATGGCCGGGCCCCAGCATTTGGGGGAAGGTGCCGGCACCTGCTTTATATACCGGGCAAAGGCATAAAGGATCAGGCCAGCGACGGAGAAGCGCAGGCCCGCTGACAAAAAAGGCGGCAGGGTCTCAATGGCAAAACGGATGGCCAGATAGGTGGACCCCCAGATCAGATAAACAGCGGCAAAGGCGCTGATCATGCGGAGGCTCAACTGACCCTGCTTTTGACTTGGTCCAATATTTTATCGGGTGTTATAAGTTGAGGCAGAATGACCGCTGAATTCGAGCCCGGCGGATAATACACGTAAACAGGGATGCTCTCCCGGCCAAACGAAGCCAGGGCCTGGGTGATGAGCGGATCATATTTGGTCCAATCGCCTTTGAAGGCCGCGATGCCCTGTGCTTTGAACGCCTGGACCACGCGAGGGTCTTTGAAGACCAAGAGATCATTGACCTGGCAATTGATGCACCAGGCCGCTGTAAAATCTATAAACACCCCGTGGCCCTGCTGGCGGGCCAGGCTGACGGCCGACGGAGAATAATCCTGCCATGGGATATCCTGGGAAGACCGGAAAATTTTGGACATATCGCCTAATCCGGTTTGGATGCCGAAAACCCAGCCCAGCCACAACACGCAGGCCAGCAGCACAACGCCAAGCGCGCGTTTTAAATAAACCATCCACAGGCCGGGTTTGGGCACCAGCGACAATAAAGAGGGAAAGGCGCTTAACAGGACAAAGGGCAAGCTCAAGCCAAGCCCTAAAAAGGTAAAGATCCCTAAGCCCACCAAGCCTGGCTGGCTTAAAGCCACGGTCAGGGCTGTTCCCATGAAAGGCGCGGTGCAGGGTGTGGCCACGATCGTGGTGATGATGCCGCTGATAAAACTCGCCTGATAACCCTCCTTGGCCGAGGGCTTGCCGCTAATGGCGGGCATGGAAAATTCAAAGACGCCGAAAAGATTAAGGGCCAGGACAAATAAAATCACGGCAACGCTGATCACAAACACCGGCGATTGGAATTGGAAGCCCCAGCCGGCGAATTTTCCGGCGGCCTTGAGCACAAACAACACCACAGCCAGAAGCCAAACCGAGGCCAAAATGCCCAAAGCATAAACCAGGGAATGCCTAAAAGCCCTGCCCCTGTCCGGATGGCGCTCGACCAGATGCAGGACCTTGATGGAGAGCACGGGTAAAACACAGGGCATCAAATTCAGGATCAAACCGCCGATAGCGGCAAATAAACACGCGACCCATAAGGGAATGCCCAGGGCAGCTGTTTCCACCGGGGCCTGGATCATCACGGCCTTGGTCCGGCCGCTTTCATCCCAGCCCGCGGTATTGACCGCGACGCCTTCCAGCACCCTGGCCTGGCCTTGATACAAATGGGATTTTTGCAAATCGATTTCATAGCCGAAGGGAGTTTCCTTGAGGGCCTGGGGCGCGGCAGGCTCGATCACATCATCACGCAAAGGATAAAAGACAATCTCCCCCGGCTTTTTAAGCGGGGTTTGAATGTGCAGATGCCATTGATGGGCATCCAGCATGGCATGGCTCATCATGGAAAGCATGGGTTGGGGCCAGTCCCGTCGGGTCTGATCAAAGGAGAGTTTGCTGCTGTTTAAGGTGACTGCTGAGGTTTGCGGCACAAAAGGAATGGATAAAGATAAATCCGCGCGGCCGGGAATGCACATGTCCCCGCAAACTAACCAGTCCACGTGCGCGCCCAATGCCGCGGTTTGTGAGGCAGGCGCTCCCCCGTCGACGGTCAGAGGCACCAACAATAAAACTTCATGTTCATAACCGTAATTAGTCAGAGGTCCGATATTGATGCGCTGAGGATAGGGCCATTGGATCTCGCCTGCCTGAAAGCCCGGCGGCAATTGCCATTTGATCTTGGGCGCCATCCCCGAATCCCCGGGATTGCGCCAATACACATGCCAGCCTTCATCCATTTTTAAATCCAGCGCCACCCAGAAGGTCTGGCCCGGGGCCACCGCGTCCTGTTCGCTGATCAAGCGGACATGGGTATGGGCCTGGAAAACCTCTTGGGCCAAAAGGCAGGGAACAGCCGCGCCATAAAACAACAGAAACCAAAAAATTTTTTTCATCACGATGGGACAAGGACCGTTACAGGCCCGGTGTCCTAAAAAATCCAAATCGGTTTTAACAAAAATGCGATGCTGACCGGCCCCCAATACCTCGAATCCCAGCTGTTGGGCACATAGTCGCTCAATAACAGGTATTGTCCTGTGCGCAAAATCCCTTCGCGATCATGATAAAAGACCTTCAGGGGCCTTCCCGCAGAATCTTTTTTCATTATATGATACAAATGTCCATTTATTCCAAGAAAATTATTTTTCACGGCATACCGGTCGCCGGGCATGCCTTTGATCCATTTAAGGACGAGGACCGAGCCGGTGGGGCAGTCCCCCTGGGCCAGATAGGAGCGCTGAAGGCCGTATTGGGCGGCCTCATAGGTGAGGCAGGCGGCCGCGCAATCGTCTCTTTGAGGCTGTTTGTTGACTCTTAGATAAATCCCGCAAGGCAGGGAGGCGGAGAAAATGTTAAAAAAAACAAGATGGGACAGATTTAAGGCGATGCACAGGATCAAAACAAACAGCAAAAGGACACTGACCTTCATTGGCTTACAAATTCGCGATTAAAAACCACCACAACCCCCGGGGTTATGATGGTCAACCATCATAACCCCGGGGGTTGTGGTGGTCTTTAAAATTTGATGACATATCCCAAGGCCATCGACGGCTGGACCACATTGTGCGCAACGACCTTGCTGGCGGAATTTCCATCCTGGTTTCCGCCGCGAAAGGATGTCCGGTATTTCAATAATCCTAAACCTGTGCCCCCTCCGGCCCAGCCCTTCCAGTCGCCATTGCCCTTAAAATCCAGGTAAGCCCCGGCATTGGGCGCATTGTCCGCCAAGGTCTGATGGTCATGCGGCGGCATCTCAGCAATGGTTAAGGCATGCTTATCTTCGCCGAAGGTCCCGCCCATGGCAGACGGGGCATTTGACCATTGGCTGATCAGATGTGCCGGACTCGCTTTTCCCATGCCGTCGATGCCTACAATGGTCCTGCCCATCAAATTCGGCAGACCAAAGGTATTGAGCCCATCACCGCCGTAAACCGTCCCCAAAACCGCGAAAAGCGCGGGATAATCCGATATGTTGACGGTCTGGCCGTTGCACCACAAAAACCCGTCCGGCAAATTGGAACTTGCCCACGGCATGATGGAACCCGTCGGCATCACAGAAGAAACGCTCGGCACCGGCACGCTGCTGCTGAGCGTATTTCCCTTTACCCAGTTCGTCGGCAGTAAATTCCGGATGATGGGCTCTGCCGCGACGGGAACATCGGTGGATACGGTAAACAAGGCCCCCTTGGATGCGGTGGTA
Organism: uncultured Planctomycetales bacterium; assembly: GCA_964483785.1. Lineage (GTDB taxonomy): Bacteria > Omnitrophota > Gorgyraeia > Zapsychrales > Fredricksoniimonadaceae > JABDGZ01. The sequence goes on along the minus strand of CAZACW010000016.1, from coordinate 6,370 downwards.
TAGGGTGAGCCAAAAGGATTGACCGGGTTCCAATTTGACGGCAGATAATTTCCGGCCTGCAAGGCAGCCATGGCCGTGGCATCGGCGCTGTCGTTGGGCCATTGATTGTTGTTAATATAGAAATCGCGCGCCGCTTCCTGGATGGCGCTGATATCCAGGGCAGTTTTCCTGCCGGCTTTTTCCACGTAGGCCCTGTACAAGGAAGGTACGGCAATCGTCAATATCACGGACATGATGGTGATGACGATGGTCATTTCCAAAAGGCTGAAGGCCTTTTGGCCCTGCCCTGGCCTTGGGTCAAATGGGATGTTTAAGTTCATAGGAAAGCCTTCCTGAAAATGCGTTGGGCACGATGCGGCTGATGCTGATCCGGTCAAAACCACCCTCTGCTACAACAGAGAACAAATTCCCCAAACTTGTATCCTTGGCCAGCCCTCGGGGGACCTGGGTTGATACAGTCACCCTATGATTGACCGCTGCCAACTGGTAATTGTTCCCAAAAGGGCTCTGCGTGAGAGCATGGGGCAGATACTGAGGGACCAGATCTGATAGTCCGGCCGGCCAAGCCATTTGAAGAGGGTCAGGGGAACTTGAATCGTAAAATTCAATCGCGGCCTCGGCAATGGAATTCATTTCACTGACCGTGGCCTCCAGCCTGGCCCGGTTGATCAAACTCATCCCATTGACCGCAACAGCCGTCAACACGGCCGCCCCTACCCCGGCTGCCAAGACCAATTCCAGAAGAGTGAAGCCTTCACGCTCTATAAGGTGGCTGTCCATGTCAGCTTGGTCGATGAATACGTCGGCGCTGCCGCCGTTAATTTGGTCATGGCCGCGGTCAATTTGCCCGCGGAAGCGGCCGGAACATTCGTCAAGGCAATATCCAACAAGGTCGGGTCATTGGCATTGACATTGACCGTATAATTTCCGTTCCAGGCATTGGTGGAAGTGGCGGTAAACTGCGCCGGCAAATAACCGTTGGCCAAATTGGCAAAACTGACTCCGGTTAATTGCCCGCCATTGTCACTGCTCCAGCCGACAGCCGCGGTCTGGATGGCTTTGATCGAGGCAACGGCATTGGCGACCCGGCTGTTGTCGGTCAGCTTCTGCCCTGCCGGCACAATCACCAGCAAAATCACGCTGATGACAACAACGGCAATGATCAGTTCGATGATGGTGAAGCCCTTTGAAGCGTTTTGTTTGTTTTTGTCCATGTTTGTTCTCCTTGATTTAGTGAAAAATCCCTTCCCCCATACTGCTCAAATTAGCGTAGATCGGTAAAATAAAGGCGGAGAGGATCGCCAGCAAAAACAATGCGGCCATGACCAGCAGGGCCGGTTCAAGCGCGGCGATCATGGCGTCGATCGAGGCCTTGGTCTTAAGGTCATAATACTTATAAATCCGCTCGAAATACTGTGGCCAAAACCCGCTGATCTGCCCTTTGCCCAAATTTTGATGGATGAAGGGCGGAAAAAACGGGTCCTGCCTGAACGCTTCGGCCATGGAGGCCCCTTTGAATATTCTATCGCCCACCTTGACCAATTTTTCCGTCATATAGGAATGATAGGCCTGGTCCAGTTCCTTGATGGTTTGAATAATATTGACCCCGCTTTTCTGGTACACATACATGTTCAAAAACACGTGGGCCAATTCGGCATTTTTCATCAAAGGGCCAAGCCCTGGGACCCCGTAGACAAAAGCCATGCCTTGCTCCCTCCAATGCTCCTTAAGGCCTTTGGCCAGCAGCACACATCCCATGAACAATAATGGAAGGGCCCATCCAAAAGTCCTGATCAAATGCGCATATCCTGTCAAGACCAGCGCCGGCCAATTGGGGTTTGAACCCGCGGGCAGTAAGGCTTTCGTCAACGGCACTAATTTGATCGAGATAAAAATGGACAAGCCGGTCAAAACGCAGAATATGGACGCCGGATAAAGCATGGATTTGATCATCTTTTGGCGGTTCTCGTACTGCACACCGTAATACTGGGCCAAAACATCCAGAAGTTGAGGGACATGCCCTGTCTTTTCCGCAGAACCCAGCGAAATACAGACGAGCTGAGGGAACAGGCCCGTGTTGCGCAAGGATTCCTCCAGGGACCGTCCGTCGTAAATAAAATTGCCCATTTTTTTCAAGGCCCTTTTAAGTTCAGCGTTTGAGCTGGTCTCATACATGGCCTGGACCGATTCCTCGACCGATAAGCCGCATTTCTGCATATCGGCAAAATCCTTGAAAAACACCGATAATACCGCAGCATTCAGTTTTTGATTTTGGAACAGGCTTTTGACGATCATGGCCAAATCACGCGCGATGTCCAGGACCTCGAGCCCATACACCGGGGCCTGGTGCTGGACCTCCTGCAAAGCTACCTCACACGTCCTGGATATGTGGTCCCGTTTGGCTGTCAAAGCTTGTATTTTCCAGAACATACCTTATCCTAAAATCCGGACAGCCTCCTCGATGGATGTCTCGCCCTTCAAGATCAATGTTTTCATATCATCCATCATGGAATGATAATTGCCTCTCCTTCTTAAAAGCGCGTAAATTGCGCCCAGGCCGCCTTCGGCGACAAGTTCTTTGATTTCCGGATCAATGATCAATACTTCAGCCACGACCGTCCTGCCGAGATATCCGCCGCGGCAGCGTTCACAACCCAGGGCCTTATAAATGACCTGACCAGCTTGGGTCAGATATTTCAGCTCATGGCTTTTCAGTTTTTCATGGTCCGCTGGAAACGCAGTTTTACACAAAGGGCAGAGCTTCCTGGCCAATCGCTGGGACACGACAGCACTTAAGCAGCTGGAAATGTTGACGGCATCCACGCCCAAATCCTTTAATCTCAAAATGGCGGATATGGGATCATTGGTATGAAGGGTCGAGAAAATCTGAAGCCCGGTATTGGCCGCGCGCAAGGCTTCCTCCGCGGTTTCGCTGTCCCGGATCTCACCGATCAAAACGACGTTGGGATCATGCCTCAAAAATGACCGGATGGCATGGCCGAAGCCCAGCTGTTGAGCCGGGTCTGCCTCCACCTGGGTCATCAAGGAATGGCTGATTTCAACAGGGTCTTCGATCGTCATCACCTTCTTGGTGATGGATTTGATTTCATCCAGCATCGCGGCCAGGGTGGTTGATTTTCCGCTGCCGGTCGGCCCGGTGACCAGGGTCAAACCGTGAGGGACGATCATGGCTTGACGGATCAGCGCCTGATTATGTGCGGTATACCCCAGGCTCTGCAAAGGGATGGAGGCCCGGTCACGGTCCAAAAGCCTCAACACAATGCTGGGGCCATGCACCGACGGAATTTGGGAAAACCGGACATCGACCTTCTTGCCCATCTCATGAAATTCATGGTCAAAGCGCCCGTCCTGGATGCGGTAATCACAGGGATTGGCCTTGCATTTAGTCAGCAGAATATTGGCCAATTTGGGCATATACTCCGGCTTCAAGCAGGTCACAGGCACCAGCAGACCGTCGATCCTAAAACGTATATCTGTGGTTTTACCCGACGGTTCAAGGTGGATGTCCGTGCTGCGGGTCATGAGCGCAAGATTAATGGCGCTCTCAAGCCAGGACGCCAGGGATTCGATCCCTTCTGCTTGGAAAGTCTCGATCTGATTCAATAATTTCTGCCTTTTCTGTTCCACCACAATCCCATCCAGGGCGTTTTTAATGTCCCCTTCCACCCCAATGTAAAATTCCACGGGACCCGGGCCAAAGCCTGTTTGAAGGAAATCCGTGGCCCTGACCTCATCGATGAAGGACACGACAAAGGCCGGACAAGAGCCGTTCTTCAAGGGATAGATTTGATGGGCCAGAAAATAATCCAACCCGGCTTTTTCAATGGACCGAAAATCCGGGACATAGTCTCCTTTAAAAAATTTCCAATTGATCTGCCTGGCCAGGCAGTCGGCCAAGGTGTAGTCATCCACAAAATTATGGAGCCTCAACACCGCCCCGATCCGGACCTTGGGATTGGTTTTTTTATATTCCAGGCAATGGTCCAGCTGGTCGCGGGTGATTCTTTTCTCTTCCATTAACAATTCACCGATCTTGGGCCACATGACTCACTCCGGTTTGAAGGTGATGGTCTTGGCGGTTGGACGGGGTTTGAAAAATTGCAGGGTCACGTCCGTATCTGAAATTGCCGTAACCTGGACATTGTCCAAAGGCATGGATTTGGCCTTGACCCGGTAATTGACGCCGGCGATGGACAGCACCGCCTCTTTGTCAGCGTCGCTGCCGCCGATATAGGCCAATTTGACTTCAGGGAACTCTGATTGTCCGCCGGCCTGCGCCGTGAAAGCACTGCCGTTTTCTGTTTTCAATTTATTGATTTCAGCCAGGGCCTTTTCCTGTTCAAGTTCGAGATTGGTCTGTTCGAGCTTGTTTTTCAGATATTTGGTCTGCTTCTGCTGTTGGCGGTCTTCTTCAAACTGTTTTTCAATGACAGACTCTTCTTCTGAAGATGCCTTAGGAGATGGCTCCAGAGTTTTGATCTGGACAGCAGGCAAAAGAGGGTCTTGGGCCTCCTGCGATGCCTCTGCTTTGAATGACGCTGCCCAAATGCAAAGGCCTGCCGCAGCCATCAGCATCAGGATTGAGCCTAAAACAATTTTGAAGGTCCTTGATTTAAAGGCCATAGATCTCTCCCTTGACGATTAAGTTGTTGTTGTCCTTGGCAATGTCCGATGCCAAAAAATCCGTGTTCTTTTCAAGCACATAGATATCATCCAGCACAGCCCCCATGTCCGTTTCTCTAGAAAATTTATCTATGATGATCTTGATCTTCAGCCCCTTGACCCCCTGGTAGGCGGTGGGCTCAAAATGATCCGCAATATCGCGGCTTTCCTGGGCTGTTTCCAAATGAACGCTCATGGCCGCGGCATTGCCGTCTTCCAGGACCCTCACCTGATTCATGACCAAGGCATAGGCCGCAGCCAGGCGCAGTCCTGCGCGGTGCGCCAAACGGCCTTTGTCCTGGATATCTTTTGCCAAGCCCGCATTCTTCCCGTCGAGCAGTGCATTTTCCTGCCTCAATCGGTCCGAGGCTGATTTAAGAATCAGCCCTTCATGGGCCAAAACCAGCGCAACCATTAAGGAGACAACTGCCCAAGCTTTGTTCATAGGATAAGACTCACATGTTTTCCCGGTTGATCATGGATATAGATGTCCTTGACCTGGGCATTTTTCAGGACCCCGGCCTTGGGGACCGGATCAAAGGTCCATCCATGCGTGCAAGTCAGGGTCAGATCAAAAGACCAGCGGCCTGATTTAGAGAATTGAAAGGAATCCACGGCATAACTTTCCGGTATCAAATCAAGCACCTTCAAGTACGTTAACCCGAAATTCAAAATTTTTTGCCGTTTTAAGTCCTCACGATAAATGGACCTGTCCAAGGCATTCAATTGTTCCAAAAAACGCATTTCCCTGCCTTGGGCCTCATCCTGGTGCCGGGTCTGCCTCTGGATCTCAAACTTATTCCATAACAAATAAAGCAGTCCAAGGGTGATCAGACCCAGGCAGACACGGGCGGTCACCGTATTCTTTTTCAATTCGATATCCCGGCTACCTTGGTTAATCTCCTACAGCTGACGATACCTGATAGCCGTTTCCATCCTTGCCAGCCCCTCCAGGGCAGGATATTTTGAATTTAAATAATGGACCTGCAAAGAGGCATCCTGGCCGGCCAACGCTGAGACCAGGTCCTGACAATTGACCATGACGCTGAAATTGGAATCTTGTTGGTTGAAGAATCCCTCTGTTTTTTTAAAAAAATCGATCCTGGAGCGTTTGATTTCAGGCCAAAGCTCATGGACCTCATTGGCCAAGACCCTGGTCCGGCTGAATTTGAGGCCTTCAAATACCGTCAATAAACGCTGCCGGCCCCAGTCATCCACCACCACCACGGTCTTGGTTAAATCAACATTTTGGTGAATCAATGTCTGGCGCAAGGCCATACCGTAGGGGATAAAAACAGCCACCTGCCGAGGCGCCAACAAGGCATACACTTCCTTGACCTTTTGTTCTTGAATGCCTGTGATCTGAAACAGATTATGCCCAATACTTTCATCCTGGAGCACATAATGGTCTTGAGGATAGTATTCCTTGAACTTGCGCACCAGGATGCTGTCCTTCTTCTGCGGAGGGTATTCCGGGGCCGCGGCGATGAGTACATCCGTGTCCACCGCGCAGACCCTGACCTCCTGCAAAGGGCCCAAGATGCTTTTAAGCCCTTCCCCGTTGGAAAAACGGTGCACATTGACGCCGTCACTGACTAAAATATCATCATGGTAAATCAAACAGGTCATGGTCAAATATCCTTGAGTATGCCCTTGGGTGTAATGAAGATCACCAGCTCTGTCTTTT
>CAZACW010000015.1:0-40833 GCA_964483785.1 uncultured Planctomycetales bacterium | reverse complement strand
AACCAAAACGCCCCGAAACTCCACGAGCATCCGGTTTAATTTAGGGGCAAGGTCAGCGTATAATTATATGAGGCGTTTTGAAGGGACTTCTTTACTTGCTCAATATTGGAAAATCGTGAAATATCACCTACTTCATTCCAACCAATTGCTACAAAACTACCTTGCTTAGCTTCACCAATATATTTTGAACCCTCACCAATACGTATCAAATAAAATGACATTTATTCCCTCGATAGATCTTGCTCGATCAATCTATGTCAAACATGTTTGTAAAACCCAAAATACCCTCCTCCTGACCAACCGATTTCCTTGGAAATGCCACCTTGTTCGCCTTGGATTACTTTCTTTATCCTATCGGCAGCGAGCTGAACTGTCTTTTCATTTATTTCTATCCCGATAAAATTTCGACCCATTTTATGTGCCACTGCAGCAGTCGACCCAGATCCTAAAAAAGCATCAAGCACGAGATCTTCCTCATCAGTCGCGATTTCTAAGATTCTTTTAATTAATTGCTCCGGTTTAGGAGTATCAAATACTGTTTCATGGGGGAATAACTCTAATACATGTTTCTTAGCCATTTTGTTGGTTGAAACCTCATTTGATAACCATAAAGTCTGTGGTGTAACTCCTAAAATTGATTCCGAGAGGTATTTTTTAATTCTGGGAACCCCCGATCCCTGAGAACCAAACCATATCCGATTATTTTTAATCTCTTCCAGCATTCTCTGTTTATTGTATACCCAGCAGCGACCAAGAGGAGGGGAATGTATCTGGCCTTTAGGTCCCTCAATATCATAAAATTGATTCTTTGTAGCATGTCCAGATTGTACGTTGGCTGATATGGACTGCCAAGATCCCCTAGGGTCATTATCGGGATTTCTATACCTATTCAAGATTTCGGGATTTTGTGGCAATAGGTTTCTTGATTTTTTAAAAAGAGAGGGGTTTTTTGCATATACAAGAATGTATTCGTGATTATTGGAAAATATATTTCTATTTTCGCGGGTAGATCTCTGTTGCCAAACAATTGTAGTTATAAAATTTCTTCGATCAAATATACTATCTGCGGCAACTTTCAAATAGTGCATTTCGCTATCGTCAATCGAGATCCAGATACTACCATCATCAGTTAAAAAACTTCTCAGCCTTTCTAGGGTTGTTGAAATATCCTGGATCCAAACCTCGTGATCTTTGTCATCATGGTAATGTGCGTAACTCTCCCCATTATTGTAAGGTGGGTCTATATAAATACATTTGATACTATTGGAATATCTACCAATTAATAAGTCAAGCACCTTATTGTTATCTCCATGAATAAGCATATTTCTCGTATAAACTCCATTATGGGAATATCTTTTTACTTTTTTCAGACTTTCACAGGTAAAAGCTTCCATGTCTTTAGCTACCCCTACTAACGTTCTTACAAACGATAAGAACCTCGGATCTTTCAGGTTTACCAAAATTATTGTCGACGCTATTCAACTTGCTATGTAGAAATTTATCCGAATAAATAATATCGATGTATTTAAAATACTCCCCTGCGATATCCTTTATCCGCTCTAAAGTTAACACGCGGGGATGAGCCTCTCCCTTATCATTATAAGGCGAGTATGACAAAATCAGACTACAATTGAGTTTTTTAGTCTTAGCAAACAAAACATGAAAAGCATCCGGAGCAAGACTCCTTATGCAAAAGGGAGACTGATGTCGTTCTTGTCGGTAAACCCCCCTACTGATATTTCTTTTTCCATGAATAAAAGTGTAAGAAATATTTGGATTATCTCGTAAACATAAAGTCTCAAGGACATGATAAAATCTGCTGTAGTGATCCCTTGTATACGGAGGATCTGCATAGATTACCTTTACTTCTTCCTCCAGAAGGCTCAATGCATCCGAATAGTCCATTTTATATACACGACATTGATGTCTGGTTGGTTCGAGATTTGAATACCGCTCTACCCATTTATCATATAAATCAAATACTTCCAAGCACCTGTCTTTTTGGACCTGATGTCCTAATTCTTTCTTAGGCGCTCCTTCTGGTGTTCTGGGGCGAAGTGGCTGAGCAAACTGTTTACCAATAGTATTAACTAAATCACTCGCTGTACTTAATAGAGCAGCTTGGCAGAAGACTTTTTTCTCAATTTTATAGTCTTCGATCTCTTCTAAAATCGAATCCATCTGGGCTGCTTGTTCGTATGAGAAATATACTCCGCCATAATATCTAGAAACTATTGCTCCTGATGTCTTTAAAAAATTATGTTTATTAAGGCGTGAATTAACATCCTCCATGATTTTATATAATTTCGATGTTTTCTTCCCATAGCCCAATGCAAAACCAATTATTGGTCCATATTCAATCAAGTCACATAACGCCTCAGAATTACCTAACAAAGCTTGTCTGATGGAGAGATTCTCATATTCTATTAGAGGCTCTAAAGCCCAATGTAGCCTTTCAAAATGCTCTGAATTCTTGCACACATCGGATAGGGGTTGTCGAATCTTTAAAGGCTGCAAAATAGCTTCGCACAAAACCCTTGAATATTCTTGTATATCAACAGAGACGACTGGTCTACTTAATGACAAAAATCTAGACACGGTCCCAGAACCAGCAAATAGATCACAAACACAACCCCCCGTTGGATCTAAATCCTCGACCGCATTGCGTATATCATTAACCAAACGCAATTTACTGCCAAGATAGTGAATTGGCCTGAAAGGCTTTTCAAAATGTGAACGCTCATCAAATAAATCAATGGAAGATTGGATCAATGTTCCGTGCTCTTTCATTCGAAACCTCAATGGCTTACTTGCTAAAACTCCATATGGGCAGATTCCCGCATGTCTTTCTAAGTTCACCCACATCAGAAAGAATTCTTTTCATTCTGCCGGACCGCCCATCCCATTGCTGATCGAGAAATCGTTTAACGTCAGAATAAAAAGGATCCGTCGGCATAGATAAAACATAAAGAAACATCCTAACCGATACACGAATAAAAACACCCACAGGACGAGAATCCCCTAAGGGATAGGGTAATCCTGCAGCCGCGGATAATTCGAATCGATAATTTTGACTTTTAACTGAGACGCTTGGTCTTATCTCTATATCCCCTAATGTGCCATCGTTGTGGACATTCCTTAATAGAATCCTATGACTATTATCCCCAGGTTTCGCACCGAAAAAATCAATAAAATTCTGTTTGTCAAAATTGGCTTGATTCCACCTACTGGAAGCCTTTGGTATCTCAGCTATAAAAACTTTATCCGCATCCTCAAACTGCCATGCTTCAATATCTTCTGGAACTACACCTTCTTGCCATTCTCTCTCTTTAATTTCTCGAATTTTTGCATTCGGTTCTTCTTCCAGAGGTTTTTTATAACTTTTCCTAAGATTTAATTTTGCTCTATCTATTACCTCCTGATCATCCACAGCTCTAAGGCGATCTTTACTATGGGCGAGCCACTGTTTCCAATCATGTTCAATCTTTTCGATTCTTTTCTTGTCTACTTGAATTATGTTAAACGCTTCCCAATTTCTACGTAAACCGGAAGCGGTAAGATTCCCAGAACCTACAATCAATACTCCACCCTGTTTATTACGAAACCAGGTAAATTTCGGATGAAATAATGACCCTTGAACATTATGTAAAAAAGCTTTGATTTCAAGCCCGGCGAAAGATTTTTTTAATTCTTGAAGTTTTATTAAAGCATACTCATTAGTTATATGATCAATGCCAACAATAAGGTTAAAGGAGCCATTTTCAACAAAAAGCCTGAAAGTCTCATCTTCGAGTAATAACTTTATACCGTCCTGTGAAACAAAAGCATATGCTCCGCCTCCATATTGAGCCCCTGCGCACGATTGAAGCAGTGCTTCATGGAGAGTATATGAATACGGCACTGTTGGATCTTGAAAGCAAAAATTCATTGTCTAAAAATCCTCAAATGACCCATAAATAAAAAACCCTCGCCCACGATGGCGAAGGTTTTACTTTTTTAGAGTCCAGGTTCCCCCTCACTACAACGCAGGACTAATATCCTCTCATTAATAGTATTCTATCTTCTTGAAGAATATACGCAAGGAATTATAAAATTTTATTTTTAAATTATAGATTTATCTAATTTATCTTTGAGCACTATCATGGCTAAACAATCATCCTCATTATAATCCAAAATCCTCTGTAATGTCTTAGGGCTCTTATTTTCACACCATTCATTAAACCATTGAATCGATGCTGCACCGGAAGGATTAGGATCCCGCCATTTAAATCCTAAGTACTGCGCCAAGGTCTTTACCGAATAATTATAAGTTGGCCATTCCGTGTGTTTTATAACGATATCATAATAAAGATCGACACTCCGCGTGGAATCAAAAAACCATTCAATCTCTTCACCACTAGCGACATCTGGATACCGGCTGGCTAATAAACGATATTGTGTGCGTTCATATTTGCTGTAATAATACATGGCCCATTGGTCCTTAGGCAGAGCCCTTATATAGGACCAAAATTCTTCCCAGGCCCGCCTTTCTTCATGTTGGGAGACATCTTTGGCCACAAACGAATGAAATACTGGAGCGCCCTTTCCTTCCCTACGCTCTACAACGCCATGTAAATAGATAATGTCCTGTGTCGGGTCAGCCTCAATATCAAAAAAAAGTTCTATCGGCTTATTGGGCATTGTAAAATGACTCAAGATTAATGGATCATCAGGTTTAGTAATGAGTAATTGAGCCCTTCGATTGAATTTTTCAAACAACGTATCGCCGATTCCTTTAATCCCTTTTTCTTTTTTAATTGCCCCAAATTGTTTAGCATCCATTTGAGCCAAGACGTTGATACTGCCAGCAGCCTTCAATAATTCATTTTTTCTTGAACGACCGAGTTCATGAACAAGAGAAATGCAATTCGACCGAATGCATTGCTGTTTGCAGTTGTTATACCATTCGCATAATTTGCATTCACTCCCCAAGGCCGGAGCAGTTTGCAATTTTTTATCATAAAGATTCCTGACATTACCCAAGACCTCCAAATAAAACTCCCACCATGTTTGTGGAGTCCTCGCTCCTCGGGCTATGCTTAAGTCGTAGTCAACAAGGCTTGCATGACTATCAAGAATCTTGCCCATATTACGTCTCAGGAAACCAAGCCTAATTAGGGCATCAACATAAAGTCCGATTTGTACGGCGTATCCTTTCTTTAATCTTACCTCGCCCTCTTCTTCCCCATCATCACCGTCATATCCCATGCCGGATTTGATATCTATGGGCAAGTATTCTCCGTTCGGCTGAAGCTCCAAAAGATCTGGTTTCCCCACCAAATCATCTGCCTCAAGACGCCCCTGGTAAATATAAGGCACCTTCTTTTTCATTGCCTCTATAGTCTGGGTAAAACGTTGTTCGGCTGGCACGCCAGAAAGGTCAAGGATTTCAAGTTTACCTTTTTGTTGCTCAACTATCTCTTTTTCGTGTAAAACACCTTTCTCCCAAAGAAGTTGAACAAATTCATTAGGAGGATCTTTCAAGGCTTGATCATCAAAAGCATCCCGGAAGATCCTGTGAGGACATTTAATATAGGAATACAGATCTGTTGCGGTAATGTTCATAAATTTATCCTCCATTATACTCTAGGGCATTCCGGAAGGCTCAATAGATTATCTGGAGTGACCCCATCAGCTACGGTTTTCAGATATTTATGGCCATATGCGCTTGTTGCAATAATCACATCTACTGTCCTGCCGCCTCTGGACACATAAAAGGCCCATTTGCCTTGCTCGATTCCCTTAATTGCATCATCTTCCAAAAGTTCCCATCGTTGCCCTCCACTTATTCCACCTATTGAGTGAATCCGTTCATGAGGATTAAACCTATCGGTCTTGCGGATACATTGAACTTGATGTATTGCTGCCATATTCCCTCCTTGTTAATTACAGCCGGTTAAAAACATTTATATGATCGGTAGACCTTTGGCAGTAGCTGAATCAAGCACCAAATGACTTCCGTAAGCAGAGATAAACCAATCGAAATATTTCCTTCCTTCTTGTCCTAATCCTAACCATTCACATAGCTCGTCCTTATAAAGAAAGGTTCCGCCCATAAATACTAAACTATGGAAAAATTTCCGATGATTAGGGTGGCTGGCAGGTTCTAGCCAATCGGCCATCAACCCACCAACCATACCAAGAAATAGGGATCCCATGATGCCTCCCATTGTCACATCCTTTTTATGAAATAATTTTCTGTCAGCAATATAAAGCGCTACTCCAACTCCTGCCCCCACCAACAGATGGGTTTTAGCATTTGCCATGGACTTTCCTTTCGTAGTATGTACAAACAAAAAACCTTCATCTAGCCGGATATGAGGCCAAATGAAGGTTTTACTTTTTTAACGTCCAGGTTCCCCCTTCGACTCAGGACGATCAAATCTAGAAAGACACAAAATGAAAAAACCTCCGCTGGACAGTGCTCCGTCCAACGAAGGTTTGTATTATTTTAAAGTGGCGGATTTATCCCTTCAAACTGCACCACTGATCTTGCTTAACATCAATATATCACCATAGCTTTTTAAGTCAAGAAATTTATGGTGTCCAAAAAGTGTCCATATTTTGGTCTAAATGGTATCACTCTATATCACTAGGTATAAATAAAAAATCCCCACTTTATATAGCGAGGACTTTAAAAATGGCGGGATCGACGGGAGTTGAACCCGCGGTCTTCAGCGTGACAAGCTGATATGCTTTCACATCTGAAAACCAGCCCCATTTGCACAAATATATGCGTTTATAGAATTTATATCAACAGAATTGTTTTTGGCAGTGGGGTCTTTTTTGTCCAGTGACCCAAAAGTGACCTTTTATTCGAGAATATTAATTTTCTTAACAATGGGAAATTTTAACGTCTTTAGTAATTCAGGAATCAAATGTCTTAAATCATCATATCTATTGCTTGGAGCTTTAAGTACAAAAATGGGTACAACGGCATGACGCAAATTTATCTGATAAACCATATTTTGGTCTGGTGTCACAAAAATATCGAATTTCCCCGCAATAAGGGCCATTAACTCCCCATTCTGTTTGCCCCTCCATCTCATATCAGACACAGTCTTTACCGTGTGCCCAGGGAAATGTTTTCTTAACCTTTTGGGCAGAGATTCATCGAGCAGAATTTTCATTTTATTTCTTTATAAAACGTTCGGGGGCAGATTCTAAGAATTCAACGACTTGTTCTCTAGTAACGGTTGGAAAATCAGAAAGGAAATCATCAACGCTGTCGCCAGCCGTAAGATAATCAATGAGATTCTTGGCAGGAACCCTGGTTCCCAAAAAGACCGGCGTTCCTCCTAAGATTTTTCTATTTGAAATAATGACATTGGCTTTCATGTCTAAAATATATCATACCCCTTCTAAACGCGCAATATCTATAAATGATCAGTATCAAATCGTATAAAATAAAAAATCCTGTCAGCGACGACAGGACGTATTTTAAATGGCGGGGTCGACGGGAGTTGGCGCCCTTCGCTCGGACCAATCTTCTGGATTGGTCCTCGCTTCGGGTCGGCCACTCGCCCTAGAAAGTCCTCCTATGCGTCGGACTTTCTAAGCAGGGCTCTTTTCAACTCCCGGAACCCTCTGTTCACATTCAATGCTTGAGCTCAAATAACGGTTAGTTCAAATACGTGGCGGGGTCGACGGGAGTTGAACCCGCGGTCTTCAGCGTGACAAGCTGATGTGTTAACCAGGCTACACCACGACCCCGTATGGAAATGGATATATTAATCTTTCCCGGATGTTTTGTAAATAGAAAACTGGCAGGCTGTAATTGGGACACATTGAATTAATTCAATGTGTCCCAATATTTGGTGGGCAAGGAAGGACTTGAACCCTCAACCTTCTGAATGTAAGTCAGATGCTCTAACCAGTTGAGCTACTTGCCCTCAATGTCTTTGCGCTTCATGGCCACCAAAAAATGGCTGTATTCGGCCGGCTCATAATGCACGCGCAAATATTGTACCAAAAGGATCAAATCTTCGAAATTATTCAAATAATATTCAGGCACCTTGGGGGCCAGGAAAATCATTTCCATAAAAATATATTCCGGCTTCCGGGACTCGATCTGGTCCATGACCCTCTTTAACTGGATGTAACTCGCCAGCCGGGTCTGCGTAAAATTCTTTTCAATCAACGGCCGGGAATTGATCAGGGGATAATAATAAAAAAACGGTTTGCGGTCCGACCTTTGAAGGAAAAGCACCTCAAAACTGCTTAAAACGGCTGCCTGCCCTCCAGACGGGGTCAAACGCTTAATCATGGCCACATCCTCAGGCCAGGCTGTGTCCTTGGCATAATAATCTTTCAATGCCTTATCGTCGGCAAAATCGCCTCCGAATATCGACGCCGCGTCCTTCTGTCCCAGGGAATAATAGGGTAACTCGGAATTATCAAGGAAATAGGCAATGGCTTTATCAAAATCGGGGTCTGTGCTGGCGTCCGTGCGAAAGGCCGTGCGCATGTCGACCAAGGGATTGCGGGAAAAATTCAATAAATTGGGATAGGCCGTAAATGAAGGGGCCGTGAACATGCAATAAAACATTGCCGCCAATAATCCTATGCTGATTTTCCTTGAATGGGCCAAGGGCAGTTTGGCCAAACCTTCATTGATCCAATAAAACAAGACCATGACGCCGGGCACGGCCATGGTATACCATTGGGTCACCATCACGATGTAATACATATGGGCCCACAGCCCGTAAAAAGCCAGAAGCCCTGCCAGCACATCGGCCTTCTTGGACTTCTGACGGACGACCAAACCAACCGCATATAAAAAAGTGGCCAGATAAAATAACGGAAGAACAAATCCGCCCAAACCCAGCAGGGTGTTGCGGTTGATCAAGGGCTGGATCAAAAGGCCGTTAAACGCGCCCCTGGCCTGGTAGCTGCTGAAATCCACGAGGTTTTTGTAAAATAGGGGCCCCAAAGCATGGTCTCCGACGGACCAATAAAACCAAAGGCCCAGCCAGAGAAAGATGCTGACAACGGCGAGACAATGGTTGCGCCACAAGGTGAAATCCTTGCGCCCGCCCAAGGCCGGAAAAAACGCCGAAGCCGCAGCATACAAGGTAAAGGCCAGAAACATGGACAAGCCGGTCGAAAACATATGAAACAGCCCTAAAGAAACGCAAAATGCGCCCAAGATCAAAAATACAAACCGCCGCGATTGGATATGCATCCACAGCATCCAAAAAACCGCGATGTCAAAACAAAAACGGAAAACTGAACTCATGGGCACGGAATAAATAAAGGTCCCCACAGCGTTATTGAACATCTGCACGCGCATGGCAAAGACCACGGCGGCCATGGCCAGCACGGTCGAGGCCAGAAAACGCCTCAGCAGTAAAAACCAAAGGACAAAATAAACAATCCCTGCCCACATGAGAATACCCAACACCCTGCTGTAATCAAAGCCGTGCAGCACGCTTAAAATCTTGGCCGTCATTACGGCAGCGCCGAAGCCGTAGGATGTATACACATCTACGCAAGGCAACAATCCCCTCGTCAAGGCATACGCCGCCCCTGCAATGCTGATGTCCCAGTCGCGAAAATGCGAGGTTAAATATTCCCTCGCCACCACGGCCTGCAGGTCCGGCATAAAAATGACCAAAAAAATAAGGACGCAGCACAACAAAGGCAGCGCCCAGGAAGGAATTTTCAAAGAAGCGGCCCATTTTTTCAGGACAGGGACCCCTGATAGAATATCAGGCCAAAATATTGTTAAAAAGATGCCTAAGATCAATGCCCCCCAAAACATCGGCCAGGCCCAGACAGGATTGCCCATGGAGATGATCACAAAGGCCGCGTGGCCCATGAGAAAGGCCACGCTCAGATGAAGCACCGTCAAGGACTTAAGGTCCCAGGCTTTGCTGACTTTAACAAACCTGACGATTGACAAAAGGCAGGCGAAAATCGCCATCCCCAGCATGATCCCCATTCCATACAAGAACAGGTCCCGCTGAGGGACAAAGGCTTTTTGATAAGGGACAAAAAGAGTTTGAACGAAATTTTGGTCCACCGTGATAGGAATAGGGCTAAGGACGGCACTGACGACAAGCAGGCATTCGACGGTAAGCGCGGTGGCCAATAAGGCTATGGAAAGCATAACGTTATAGGGTAAAATCCTTATTTTTTAAACGCTTTTAATTTGATCGCGGCGCGCGTATAGGAATACAGCATCTTAATGACACTTGATTTGCTCGTGCCATAGGTGCGGACCTTGTAATACACGGGCAGCTCAACGACAGACATGCCCTGGCGCTTGGCAAAATGCAGGAGCCTAAAAAAATAATCCCCGTACCCGTAAAAAATCAAGTGGATGGGCAAGGGCAGGATTTTGGATTTTTTCATCGTAAAATAACCGCCCAAATTGTCCTGGATCTGGCTGTGCAAACAGACCCTCAAGACCAGGTTATAGATAAAACTCGTCACATAATGGTAATAATCCTGCATATTGCCGCCGGAACAAAACCTGGAGCCGATGACAATGTCATAAATCTCGCCCACGTGCAATAATTTAGGGATTTCCGCCGGGTCATGGGTGAAATCCGTGTCCATGACCACGATTTGATCGCCCTTGGCCTGTTCAATGCCGGCCCAGATGGATTTGGCCAGGCCCCGGTCTGTATGTCTTAAGATTGTCACGACCCTCTTGTCCCCCGCAAATTCCTTTTTAGCGATATCATGGGTGCCATCCGGGCTGTGATCATCCACGACGAGGATTTCATACTCCTTGCCCTGCGGCATCCGGGCCATGATGGCCTTGACCAAAGGGACAATATTGCCGGCTTCATTATAGGTGGGAAGAATGACGGAAATCATCTTAGCGGCGCAGTTTGATCAAGGTCTTACAAATATATTTTATCTCTTGCTTGGTCAGCGACGCAAAGGTCGGCAAGCTGATGATCCGGGCGCTTAAGGCCTCGCTGACCGGCAAGGCAGGGGCGGGATACAAATGCTGCATGGCATGGGCGGTGTAAAACCCAGGCCTTGTTTCAATGCCGGCCTTCATCATCTGCTTTAAGACCTTGTCCCTGCCCTGCGGATAGGCCCCAGGATCCAGTTTGACTGCCATGGCCCAAAGCACAGGCTCGACGTCTTTAGAAAAGAATTGCAAGCTCAGGCCGTCCATGTCTGCAAGATGCTTCTTATACTCTTGATGCACATGCCCGCGGCCGCGGATGATCTTAGCGAGTTTTTTAAACTGCGCGCAGCCTAAGGCCGCCTGCATATTGGTCAACCTGAAATTAAAACCCGCGCATTCATGCCAATAATGCTTTTTTCTTTTTAACCCGTGACTGCGAAAAAGCGACATGGTCTCAGCCAGCTTTTGATCATCGGTCAAGACCATGCCCCCTTCACCGGTCGTGATCGTCTTGGTGGCCTGAAAGCTTAAAACTCCCATGGTGCCAAAGGACCCGGACAATTTCCCCTTATAACGGCTGCCCAATGACTCCGAGGCATCTTCAACAACAGCGATTTTCTTGCGGCGGGCCAAGGCCATGATCTTGTCCATGGCGCAGACATTGCCGTAGGTATGGACAGCCGCGATGACTTTGGTACGCGAACTTAATTGCGGCTCTATGTCCTCGGCCCTCATGCACCAGGCCGCCGGATCAACGTCGACAAACACAGGCTTGGCGCCCATCTGATGGGCCATATTGGCCGCGGCCAAAAATCCAAAGCCGGGCACGATCACTTCATCCCCTGCTTTCAAGCCCAGCGCCAGAAAGGCCAGCTGCAGCGCGGCCGTGCCGCTGGAAGCTGTCAAGGCATGAAGGCGGCCGTGATACCTGGCCAAATCTTGTTCCAACCGCCCGACAAAGGGCCCGCCCGAAATCCAGGTCGAATTTAAGGCCTGAAGGACAAAATCTTTTTCACGGCCCCAATAATCCGGCCTGGCCCACGGGATCATCTGTGCAGTCATGAGAGCGCAGCCTCGATCAAATACCCTTGGCCGATCCTGGAACGCCGGGTGACCTTGAAATTGTAGGCTGAAAGCAGGGCGATGATCTCCTGCGTCCTGTGATAATTGTACTTGCGTGGATCAAGGGCCTTGATCGTTTGGCGCACCCGATTGCAAAAAACGTCTTGCTCCAGATAATTGAACAAGACACAAGAGGTAAAAGGCAGGACATTCTGGAAAAAGACCTTTATATCTTCGACATAAGGCAGGACCCCCAAGGCCAGGGCCACATCGCTCTTGGGGATTTGCTGCCGGGCCACATTCCGGCAGATCAGCTCGACCTTTTTTAATTCCTCGCCGGACAACAGCCCCTTTGTCAAGGCCAGGGCGCTTTGCGTGAAATCCAGGGCATAGACCTTGCCGGCCCCGCAAAAAACCATGTATTTGGTGAAAATGCCGCTGCCGCAGCCTATGTCCGCCGCGGATGAGCCGGGTTTGATGTTCCTCTGGATAAAATCCGTGGTGAGCTTAAACCGCTTCTTCATCACGTTTTTCTCGAGGGGAAAAACCAAAAACTTATAAAAGGGCACCAGGGCCTTGGGGCCGGCGATGTTCTCCTCCGAACCTTTGTCGTAAAAGCCTGAAAAGCCCTTGATGTTGCGTTCCCAATAGTCCTGGTGCGTGGCGGTCATATTTTATCCGGATCGGCGGCCGTTGGCGCCTGAATGCATTTCAATGCCGGGCAAGGGGAATAACAGGGTGCCGCCTTGGCTCAAATACTCCCCCTCCCTTAAAATAATATTGCGCTTGAAATGCCAGGGCAAAACCAGCAGATAATCCGGCGCCAATTTCCTGGCCTCGCCCTCCGGGATGATGGGGATGCGCGTGCCCGGCGTAAAACAGCCGAATTTATCTGCGTTCACCTCCGCGATGTAAGGAAGGTCCCTGGCCGTCAGCCCGCAAAATTGCAGGACCACATTGCCCTTGGTGGAGGCCCCGTAGCCGGCAACGGTCTTGCCCTTGTCCTTGATTCGCTCCAGCGCCAGGCGCAGTTTTTCCCTGTGCTCAAAAATCTTGTCCTTGAATTGTTTGTACGGTTTCAGCGTCGATAAACCCAGGCGCTCTTCCTTGGCCAGCAAATCCGAAATCTTCTTTTGCTCTGCCTTGCCGGCTTTAAGTTTCTTGGCCAAAAACACCTGAAAACTGCCGCCGTTGGTGCTGTTGAGCTTGACTTGCAGGATGTTCAAGCCCGTCTTTTGGGCCATCCATTGGATTTGTTTGAGGCCGTAATAGGTCAAATGCTCGTGGCAGATGGTGTCATAAGCCAATTGTTCCAGCACCGTCGGCCAATAGCTTTGTTCCATCACCCAAATCCCCTCTTCATCCAAAATCTCACGGACCTGCCGCATAAAATCCAAAGGGTCATGCAGATCATAAAACATGGCAATGGAGGTGATCACCCTGGCCTTGCGCCGGCCGAATGCTTTTTGGACCAGGCGGGCGGAAAAAAAATCCGGCAGCAAGGTGATGCGCGCGGGGTAGTATTTTTTTAAATAACGGCCGATGGGGTCCACCCCCACAAGCGTAAACCCCCTGTCCGGATAACATTTAAGCAGGGTCGCGTCATTGCTGCCGATGTCAATGACCAAATCCCCCGGCTTTAAGACGCCCTTGGCCCGGATGTCCTCGACGATGGTTTTCAGGTGCTCGACCATCGATTGATTCAAGGAGGAGCGGTACCCATAGCCGTGCTTATACATGGCCGCGGCCTGGTAGGCATGGTTTAATTGCACCAGGCCGCAATGTTTGGGATTATCCTGGTCAGCGCATTTGACCAATTCCAAAGGGCCCTGGGGAACGGCCTGATGTTTGGTCTTGGGAAAAATCCCTGTCAGGCACTGGCGCCCTAAATCCAAAATGGGCTCAAGGTCCTTGTTCCCGCAGACCCTGCACTTTGTTATTTTCCGGTATAAAGCCGCCATGGTTGAAAAAATCACCCCTGATTCAATTTGCTGTTGAATCGGCTGTAGGTAAAGTAAATGATAAGACCGATGGCCAGCCAAATCAAAAGCCGCCACCAGGTCTCGGCATCGAGAGAAGTCATCATGGCGAGGCAAACCATGATCCCCAAAATCGGGAATTGCGGGAAATAAGGGCAGCGGTAAGACCTGGGCGCATCCGGCTGGGTGTAGCGCAGGATCATCACGCCGGCGCAGACGATGATAAAGGCCAGCAGGGTCCCGATCGAGGTCATGTTCCCCAATTGCGAAATCGGGAAAAACCCCGCGAAAAAACCGGTGAAGACCATGAAAAACAAATTGGAGCGCCACGGCGTGCGCCAGCGCGGATGGATGTCGGAAAACATCTTCGGCAAAAGCCCGTCGCGCGACATGGCATAAAAAATACGCGATTGGCCCAAAAGCATCACCAAAATCACGGAGGTCAGCCCTCCGATGATCCCCAGCTTGACCATCACATGCAGCCAGGGATAGGGCGTCAAATTGATGGCCGTGGCCACCGGCGCGGAATCGCCTTTCATCACCCTGTAATTCAGCATCCCGGTCAACACCGATGAAAAAAGAATGTAGATGATGGTGCAGATGAACAAGGAACCCAGAATGCCGCGCGGAATGTCCCGCTGAGGGTTATGGGCCTCCTGCGCCGCGGTCGATACCGTGTCAAAACCGATATAGGCAAAGAAAATGATCCCGGCGGCCCGCATGATGCCGCTGAGGCCGAATTCCCCGAAGGTGCCGGTATTGGGAGGAATAAACGGAGTGTAGTTTTCCGGTTTGATGTAATGAAAGCCGACGACGATGAAGGTCAAGACCACGGCCAATTTGATGACAACGATGATATCATTGACGATGGCGGACTCCTTGATGCCCAGCATCAACAGCAGGGAAATGAAAACAATGACCAGCATCGCCGGCAAATTGACCAGGCCGTGCACCTGGCTGCCGTCGGGCATGGTCACCAGGTCAAAGGGGCATTTGGTCAACTGCACCGGTATGCCCAGACCCAATCCTTTTAAAAATGAACACACATAGCCTGACCAGCCCATGGCCACCACAGACGAGGCCACGGCGTATTCCAGGACCAGGTCCCAGCCGATGATCCAGGCGATGAATTCCCCCATGGTCGCGTAGGCATAGGTGTAGGCGCTGCCGGCCACGGGAATCATCGACGCCAATTCTCCGTAGCACATGCCCGCGAAAGCGCAGCCGACGGCCGCCACGACAAACGAGAGGACAATCGCGGGCCCCGCATTCACGGCCGCGGTATTGCCGGTCAGGGTAAAAAGTCCGGCTCCGATAATGGCGCCGATCCCTAAGGACGTCAAATTCAGCGCGCCCAGGGACCGCTTTAATTTAAACTCACCCCCTGCAGCGGAATCCACCAGCCGATCAATCGGTTTTTTGGCAAAGAGATTCATGATTTTATCTCCTCCTGGATTTTCAAGGCCGCGGCGCGCGGTGACGGGGCCTGGATAATGGGCCTGCCCACGACCAAAAAATTGCTTCCCTGCCGGAGGGCGGCCTGAGGGCTGGCCACCCGCTTTTGATCGTGGGCAAAAGCTTCATCAGGCCGGATGCCCGGCGTGACGATCAAGAAATCCGGGCCTAATTCCCCGCGGATCAGGGCTGTTTCTTCGACGGAGGCCACCACACCGTCCAAGCCCGCGGCCTTGGCCAAACGGGCGCGCTTGAGCACTTCCTGGTCCAAATCCGCTTCCTTGGCCGCGCTGGTCAAGACTGTCACTCCGACGATCAAAGGCCGCTCGACACCCAGGGCCTTGGCCTGGGACCTACCGGCCTCGGCAGCCGCTTCCAGCATTTCCCTGCCGCCGCTGGTATGCACGGTGAGCATATAAATCGGCGCAAAGGCCGGGTCCTGATTCGGCGAGAGGCTCAAACCCACCGCGCTTTTGACGGCAGAGGCCACCGTATGGGGGATATCATGAAATTTCAGATCCAAAAACACCTTCTTGCCCTTGGATTGCAGATAGCGGGTGATAAAAGGCCCATACGCCGTAAACATCTGGCTTCCGACCTTGAAAATATCCACGGCCTCATCCACCTCGTCGATCAGCTGGCGGGCCCTTTCAAAGGTCTCAAGGTCCAGGGCCAGGACCAATTGGGCTTTGCTCATTTTTTCAGGCTTCCTATGATTTCCCGGATGTCCTTGATCTTATTTTCCTTCATGTATTGTTCAATCCCCTCCAGCACATCGACGGGTGCCCGGGGATTGATGAAATTGCCCGTGCCCACGGCCACCATGGTCGCTCCGGCGATCAAAAATTCCAGGGCATCCTCTGCACTCAAGATCCCGCCCATGCCGATCACAGGGATTTTGACCGCGCAAGCCGCCTGCTGGACCATATACACCGCGATGGGACGAATGGCAGGGCCGGAAAGCCCGCCGGTAAAATTGCCGATGCGGCTTTGGCGGGTCTTGATGTCTATGGCCATGGCTGTAAAGGTATTGACCAGGCTGATGGCGTCCGCGCCGCCGGCCTGGGCCGCCCTGGCGATCTCGGCGATATCCGTCACATTGGGCGATAATTTGGCGATGATCGGAAATTTCGAGATGGATTTCATCTTTTTGACCAGACGTTCGGTGGCCGGCGCATCCTGGGCCACCAGGGTCTTGTGTTTTAAATTGGGGCAGGAAAGGTTTAATTCCACGGCCACCAGGCCCATCTGCCTGTTTAATTTTTCCAGGATGCCGGTAAACTGCTCCTCATTATGCCCCAGAATGCTGATGATCAAGGGCACGCCGATTTTCTTGAGGGCAGGCAGTTTGTCGGCGATAAACCCGTCGATGCCGGGATTCTCGATGCCGATGGCATTGATCATCCCCGCAGGGGTCTCAAAAATCCTTTTGGGCGGATTGCCGGCCTGCGGATGAAAGGTCACGGTTTTAGGCACCAGGGCCCCCAGCCGCTTGACTTCCTCGAGATTGTAATAGCGCTGGGCATGGCCGAAGGTGCCGGAAGCCACGGTCACGGGGTTTTTGAAAACGATAGGACCGATATGGACGGAAAGGTTCATTATTTTAAGCAAACTTCACTTCATTCAGGTCAAAGGCCGGACCGTCATAACACACGGTCTTATACCCCTGCTGGGTCTCAATGGAACAGCCCAAACAAGCACCCAGGCCGCAGGCCATCAGCTCTTCACAGGCGGCCTGGCCCGGAATACCCCGCGCCCTGGCCAATGCCTGCACCGCCTTCATCATGGGATTAGGGCCGCAGGTGTAAATATAGGGCCGGCCGGAATTTTTCTCGATCCTGTCAAACAAGACGCTGACGCGGCCTTTTGAGCCCACGGAGCCGTCATCCGTGGCGATATGGACCTTGACGCCGTTGTCCTTGAATTCCTGCATGGGATAAACATGGCCGCGGTCGCGGCCGCCGAAAAGAAGCATGAACTCATAATCTTTTTTCTTTAAATGGTCGCAGAGAATCAACATCGGCGCGATGCCGATGCCTCCGGCGATCATCACGATGGTCTTAGCCTCCGGCGGGGGCAGGGCAAAGGGCGTGCCCAAAGGCCCCAGCACGTCGAGCGCGTCCCCTTTTTTCTTCAAGGAAAGCCGCCTGGTGCCGGGACCGATCACATCGTAAAAAATTTCCACAAACCTTCTGGCGCGGTAAACGCTGAAGGGCCTGCGGAAAAACGGCTGCAGGCCCTCCTCATCGGTGCGGATATGGACAAACTGGCCCGGCTTGACTTCCTGGGCCAGGTCCGGGGCGTCAAAACTCAGGCGCCAATATTGGGGGCAGAGTTTTTCGTTGGCGACGACCTTGTAGGTGTTTTGGATTTTTTCCATAGGCGCGGAACACAAAAGTATATCATCATTTCTGGCAATGCCTACAATAAAAAGTGCTGCGGCCCGCCTGGATGATCCTCACAATGGGCTTTTGGCAGGCCGGGCAAGGCTCGCCGGCGCGGGCATAGACAGAGAGGCGTTCGTTGAAACGGCCTTTGGCGCCCGCGGCATCGCGGTAATTGCGCATGGATGAGCCGCGATGACGGATGGCTTCCTTTAACACCTTCCGGATATTTTTAAACACGGCCTCTGCTTCATTCCGCCGGAGGCGGCGGCCAAGGCGCTTGGGCGAAAGGCGGCTGCGAAACAGGATTTCGCAGGCATAGATATTGCCGATCCCGGCCACAAAGGAATGGTCCAGCAGGAGATTTTTGACAGGACGGCCGCTGTGCAAAAGCCCCCGGCGCATCCCCTCTAAGGTAAAATCCTTGGACAAAGGCTCCGGCCCCAGGACATGAAAATATTTGACCTCATCTATTCCCGCCACCACCCGCAATTGCCCGAAACGCCTCTGGTCTTTGTATAAAAGAGATGTGCCGTCGCTGAATTTAAAAGTCAGGCGTGTGTGCCGGTCGCTTAGGCCGTTGACAATCAATTGGCCGGTCATCATCACCTGGACGATCAGGGATTCGCCGGAAGATAAATGGATGATCACGGCCTTGCCGCGGCGGGTGATGTCCTTGATGGCCCGGCCTTTCAGGCGGCGGACAAATTCCTGGCCCGGCTGGCGCAGGACCAGCGGATCATGGATTGTGATTGCGGAAAATACTTTCTGGGGAAGGGTGCTGTGCAGATCGCGGACAATTGTTTCGACTTCAGGGAGTTCAGGCATTATGGATTTTCTTGATGATCTTTTTGATCCTCTCCTCGGCTTCCGCCACATTCTTGACATCGATCATCCCGTCCACCTTCCAATCGCCGAGATTGATCACCGGACGGCCGTAGACCAAGCCGTAGCAGATTTCGGAATTGGTGCCGAACGAGCCCGGCAAGGCGATGATGATGTCCGCCGAGCAGGACACAATGGTGTTGCGGGCATAGCCGATGGATGTGGGCAGGGAAATGTCGATGAAGGAATTGGCGTCTCTTTTGTCCTTGCCCGGCAAAATCCCGATGGTCAGGCCTCCGGCCTTCTTGGCGCCCTTGGCCGCGGCCTCCATGGCCCCTCCTAAACCGCCGCAGACGAGCACACAGCCCAAATCCGCGATCATCTTGCCGACGGATTCCGCCAAGGCCTCGATCTTGGAGCTGATGCTGCTTCCGCCGATCACGGAGATCGTAATCATTTGCTTTCGCATGACTTGCTTTCCTTAAGATAAGTTAACGTCAGTTCGACATAACGCTATCTATGGGCATGCAAGGATATGTTTTTTCACGGCGACGCGCCCCCCAACCCCCCAAACGCGGCGCGTCGGAGCTACAAAAGAGAACATTTGTAAGCAGCCCCTGCGCGCCTGGGGGGAAAAGCGCATCGCCTAATCAAAAACATATCCTTGCATGCCTTTCTCAATATGTCGAACTCACGTTAAGTTATGTATGGCGCGCCCGGCGGGAATCGGCGCCCTTCATTCGCTTTCGCCTCACCTGCGGCGAAAGCTCATTCCGGGTCGGCCACTCGCCCTAGAAACCTCTCCTATTCGTCGAGGTTTCTAAACAGGGCTCATTCGATTCCCTTCTCCATCTATGAAAACGCGCCCGGCGGGAGTCGAACCTGCATGAGCAGCTCCGGAGGCTGCTGCCTTATCCATTAGGCCACGGGCGCTAATTCATCCGGTAAACCACCCTGCCGCCGCAAATCGTATAGACCGCCAGGCCTTTGAGTTTGCGTCCGATAAAGGGCGAATTCTTGCTTTTGGAAACAAATCCTTCCTTAGTCACGGTCCATTCCTTGTCAGGATCTATGATGGTGATGTCCGCGTCCAGGCCCTGCCGGATGGCGCCTTTGCGGGAAAGCCCCACAATGCGCGCCGGCGCATGGCTCATTTTATCAACCATTTGGGCCAAGTCAATGATTCCGGGCTTGACGAGCTCTGTGATGGTCAGCGCCAGCGAGGTCTCCAGGCCGATGAGCCCGAAGGGCGCGCCGTCAAAACCCACTTCCTTGTCTTCCTTGGTATGCGGGGCATGGTCGGTGACGATGCAGTCAATGGTGCCGTCGGCCAGGGCCTTTTTGATGGCCTCAACATCTTCCTTGGCGCGCAGGGGCGGATTGACCTTGGTGGAGGTGTCAAAACCGCTGCAGGCCTCGTCGGTCAGGACAAAATGGTGCGGGCAGGCCTCGGCTGTGACGCGAATACCTTGGGACTTGGCCCAGCGGATCAGCGCGCAGGAGCGCTCCAGCGACATATGCGCCAAATGCACGCGGGCATTGAGATAATGGGCGATTTCGATGTCGCGGGCCACGGTCACGGTCTCGGCAATGCCGGGATCGCCTTTAAGGCCGATGCGCGTTGAGACAGCGCCTTCGTTCATCACCCCGCCGGCCGTCAGCAAGGGGTCCTGGCAATGTTCGATGATCAGCACATCCAGCATCTGGGCGTATTCCATGGCGAGCCTAAAGAGGCGGCTGTTGAGCACGGATTTTCCGTCGTCGGAAAAGGCCAGACAGCCCGCGTCTTTGAGTTCCGCCATATCGGTCAATTCATCATCCTGCTGGCCCTTGGTGATGGCGCCGATGGGATACACGTTGCAGAGGCCCACGCGTTTGGCTTCGCGGATGATGAATTCCACCACCATGGCATTGTCGATCACCGGCTGGGTGTTGGGCATGCACAGGATGGAGGTAAAGCCGCCCTTGACCGCGGCGCGGCTGCCGGTCTCGATGGTTTCCTTGTCCTCGCGGCCGGGCTGGCGCAGGTGCGTATGGATATCGATGAGGCCGGGCAGGACCTTTTTGCCTGCAGCGTCGATAATTTCGTGCTCGCCTTCAGGGACCTTGGCCGCGATCTGGGCGATCCTGCCCTCCTCGCATAAAATGTCCTGCGGCTTCTCCGCGATTTGATCGCTGTTGACGATGATGGCGTTTTTGATCAAAAGTCCCATAATTTACTCCGCCTTTGTGCCCAGGACCAGATACAGCACGGCCATGCGCACGGCGACCCCGTTGGTGACCTGGTCTAAAATCACGGACTGCCGGCCGTCGGCCACGTCCGCAGAAAGCTCCAGGCCGCGGTTGGTGGGCCCGGGATGCATGACGATCAAATGGCTGCTGCCCTCGCTTAAATTGGCCTGGTTGATGCCAAAGAGCCTGGCGTATTCGCGCATGGAGGGCAGAAATTTGTCCTGCTGGCGCTCTTTTTGCAGGCGCAGGGCGATCACGGCATCCGATTCTTTCAAGACTTTTTTCAAATCATGGCTGACTTTGACCCCAAAGGCCTCGATGCCGCGGGGCATCAGCGTCGAGGGGCCGCAGACCGTGACCTGGGCCCCCAATTTGGTCAGGCCCCAGATATTGGAGCGCGCCACGCGCGAGTGCAGAATGTCGCCGATAATGCCGACCTTAAGCCCCTCGATACGGCCGAATTTTTCCTGCAGGGTGAACATGTCCAAAAGCGCCTGGGTCGGGTGCTCGCGGCAGCCGTCCCCGGCATTGACCACCGAGCAGTTTAAGCCCTCGGCCAGCAAAAACACCGAGCCCGACGAAGAATGGCGCACCACCATGGCATCCACGTTCATGGCCTCGATATTGCGGGCCGTATCCAAAAGGGTCTCTCCCTTGCTCGTCGAGGAGACATTGGCCGCGATGTTGAGCGTGTCCGCCGAAAGGCGCTTGGCCGCCAGTTCAAAAGAGATGCGCGTGCGGGTGGAGGGCTCGAAGAACAAGGTCACAACGGTCTTGCCGCGCAGGGCCGGCACCTTTTTGATGTCGCGGCTGGAGACTTCCTTAAATGATTTGGCGGTCTCCAAAACCCGCTCAATGTCCTGGCGGCTTAAGTCCTGCAATCCTAAAAGATGTTTATGCCTCCAGGACATATTCAAGCCTCCGCCACGATCACTTCATCGGTTTGTCCGTCGGATTCGCCCAAGATCACCTTAACGTCCTGCATTTTGGTCGTGGGGATATTTTTGCCCACGAAATCCGCGCGGATGGGAAGTTCGCGGTGGCCCCGGTCAATCAGCACAGCCAGCTGAATGCTGGCCGGCCGGCCCAAATCAACCAGGGCATTTAAGGCCGCGCGGATGGTGCGGCCGGTGAAAAACACATCGTCGACAAGCACGATTTTTAAGTCCGTGATATCAAAATCGATCAAGGTCTCGCGCACCAGCGGCTTGGTCCCCACCAGGGTCAGATCGTCGCGGTAAAGGGTGATGTCCAGGATCCCGGCAGGCAGATCCACGCCTTCAATGTCCTTGATCGCCTTTTTCAGGCGCTGGGCCAGGATAACCCCGCGGGTGCGGATGCCCACCAGGGCCAGCTGGTCCACGCCTTTATTTTTTTCAAGGATCTCATGCGCCATGCGCGAGACCGCGCGGCGGATGGCTTCCATGTCCATGATTTTGACTGCGGCCATGCCCCCTCCTAAAAACAAAAAACCCGCCGACTTTCACCAGGAAAGATGGCGGGCCAAATGCATCTATTGAATCCTATAGTCTTCATAAGTCCCTTTCCAGCCTCACAGAACCGGATTAAAGGTATTGCCCAAATTTTTTCAAATATACCATCCAACCCTGCCGCTGTCAAGGTAGAAAACTGGGACACATTGAATTATTTTTTGGCCGGCCAGCTGCTTTTGGAACCAAGTCCTCCGGTTTTATTCCCTGTTCATTTGCCAATTTCTCAATAAAATCTTTGCTGCCAAGCGGCAATCCTGACAAATTGCGCTTACGTATTTCATCCAAAACAACGTCCATATCTGGCTGTAATAAAAATTCCTTCCAATCTTCAACCAATAACATTGCAGGACAATCATTAACTAAGGGGTCATTAGATTGTTTGACATGCTTACGGGCGCTTGACCAAGGATAATCCCATGCTTTATCAACTATCTTGGCCCTCACAGGATTATTTTCTACATAATGTAACGCTTTGATAAGATACATTTCATCCATCACATAACTGATAAATCGCCCTTGCCATAAATATCCTTGCCAATCATAACGCTTATTGATCTTACAGGCAAAACATCGGTTAGTCTCTGCGACTGCTTTGGACAAATTTTCTGCTTTTTGAGGCACTAAAATGAGGTGAACATGATTATCCATCAAGCAATAGGCCCAGACCTCCACACCATGTTTATCAACTTGTTTTTTTAACAACTGGAGGTACAGCGTTTTGTCGCCTGGATAAAAGAACACTTGTTGACGGCGGTTTCCTCGCTGAATAACATGATGCGGTTGACCTGCGACTACAATCCGATATCTCCTTGGCATAAATAATCCCCCTTGTTTTTTACGACTCGGGGGATATTTATTGTTTCTTATATCACAATTATTGGATCGGAGCAATAATTCAATGTGTCCCAATTATTCTGATAAACGGATGATGATGCCTTTGCGGCGGGCGCGGGTGTAGGCATGGGCCAGCAAACGCAGGGAGAGCACGGCATAAATCAGCGACAATCCAAGGCCGGTGAGCAAAGGATACGGCGTGTGGGCCGGGAAGCCGTAGGCCTGACGGAAATATTCCAGAAAATGCGTGATCGGAATGCCTAAGGCGATATATTGAAAAAATTTAGGGAGCATGTCCACCGGATAATAAATGCCGCAGACGATCATGAACAGATGCGCGAACATCCAGGCCGTGATCTCGACCTTTTGGCCGAAGGAAAGGATCAGGATATTGACCAAGATCCCTAAAATAAAGGCGCAGGCAAAAAGGCCGAAGAGAAACAGGACGGTTGTCACAGGCCCGGGCCAATGAAAGCCAAAAAACCAGGACGCGGCACAGCTTAAAAATACGAAGGTAAGCGTTCCCCTGGCCATGCCGATCAGCCAGGTCCCCACCACGCCCTCTGCCACACCGACGGGCGTCAATAAGGTGTGCTTGAGGCTCTTGGACCAAAGTTCATAAAGCACCGTATAGCCCACATCCAATTGGGTAATCTGCAATACGCCCGCAGCCAGGGTGCCGGTCATGACAAAGCCCAGAGTCTGATCCCCCAGCTGGACGAATTTGGCCATGAGGCCGATCGAGAGCAGGGAAATCATCGGCCAAAAGAACACATCGGTCATGACAAATAGATTGCGCACGGCAAAAATCGCACTGCGATAGGTAAAGGCATAGGCGCGGTTGAGCCACTGCTTTAGCAAAAAAAGGGGACGTCTCCCATTGTCCTCATCCGAAGGTCCTGTCTTAGAAAAAAGGGAGACGTCCCCTTTTTCCCGGACAGGGTCAGGTGATGTGCTTTCAGCAGGAATTTGCTCATGCGCCAGCTGGATGAAAATTTCCTCCAGATCATCGGTGCGATGAAGGCGCTTAAGCTCCTGTACCGCAGCCAGCTTGATGATGCGGCCTTTGCGGATAAAGGCCACCCGCGCGCACATATGTTCGACCTCATCCATGTTATGGCTGGTCAACAGCACGGTCATCCGGCGCTGGCGCAAAATATTAAGAATGATCTCCCTGGTCTTTAAGGACACGTCCGGATCAAGGCCGATGGTGGGCTCATCCAAAAACAAAATCCTGGGGTCATTCAACAGCGCCTTGGCCAGGGACATGCGCTGTTTGGTGCCGGAGGACAGTTCATCGAAACGCCGGTTGGCATATCCCTCCAATTCAAATAAGGACGTGACCTCATCCACCTTGCGCCGCAAGGCCCCTGCCCTTAATCCGTACAGCCGGCCGTAAAATTCCAAATTCTCGCGCACCGAGAGGCTGAAGGCATAATTCGGATAGCCCGAGGACATATTGATCCAGCGGCGGACAGCATTGAAATGGGCAGGAATGGAACGCAGGCCGAAAATTTCGATTTCACCAGCATCAGGCAGAAGCAAGGTGGCCAGGGCATTAAGACAGGTGGTTTTGCCTGCTCCGTTAGGGCCTAAGATGCCTAAAATTTCCCCTTCGTGCACGTCCAGGTCCAGATGGTCCAGGGCCTTGACCGTGCCCTTGCTTTGGGCATCCGGATAGGTTTTGCAGAGTCCGCGCGCAGACAGGACAATTTCAGGCTGGGTCAGCATTGTCAGGGGTTTTTAAGCAGGGCGAACATTTTCTTCTTGTAAGCCTCAACACCGGGCTGGTCAAACGGATTGACGCCCAGGATATACCCGGAGATCCCGCAGGCCTTCTCGAAGAAATAATATAAATGCCCCAGGTGCATGGTGTCGGCCTTGCCCAGGGTGATGGTCATGTTGGGCACGCCGCCCTCGAAATGCGCCGCGGCCGTGCCTGCATAGGCTTTCTTGTTCACCGCATCAAAGCCCTGGCCCGCGACATAATTAAACCCGTCGAGATCGTCCTTGTCCTTGGGGATTTTGACCTCATGATGGGGCTTCTCGATCTGTAAAAAAGTTTCAAACACCGTGCGTTCCGCTTCCTGCATCCATTGGCCCATGGAATGCAGGTCCGTCGATAAAATCAAGGAAGCCGGGAAAATGCCCTTGCCCTGCTTGCCTTCGCTCTCGCCGAAAAGTTGTTTAAACCATTCCGCCACGTAAAATAGATTGGGATAAAAGGAAGAGAGGACCTCAATTTTCTTGCCCTTGCGATAAAGTATATTGCGCAGGGCCGCGTACATGTAGCAGTCATTCTTCTGAACATCACACACCGCGTATTCCGCCTGGGCCTTTCGGGCGCCTGCGATGAAACTTTGGATATCAATGCCGGCCAAGGCCAGGGGCACCAGGCCCGCCGGTGTAAAAATGGAAAAGCGGCCGCCCACATCATCGGGAATGACAAAAAAGCGGTAGCCTTCTTGGGAGGCGATGGTGCGCAAGGCCCCTTTTTTCTCGTCGGTAACGCAAATGATGCGCTTTTTTAATTCTTCCCCCTTGAATTTCCCTTCCATAAATTTCTTTACCGCGCGAAAGGCCAGGGCCGGCTCGGTGGTTGTTCCTGATTTGGAGATCACGACCACGGTGGGCCGTTTGGTTTTGAGCGCCTCCAGAAGATGATGCAGATAATCACTGCTGATATTATGGCCCGCGTAATACACCGGTATCCTGCCGCCACCCAAACATTCCAGTGTCGCACGGATGCCCAGATAGGACCCGCCGATGCCGATGGAGACAATACAGTCGGAATACTTATGCACCCGGCCTGCCAGGGCCGTGATCTCCTTGATCAGGGCATCCGGGATGCGTGAGGGCAGATCCAGCCAGCCGGTAAACTCGGCGCCGGCGCCTTTGCGGCCATGCAAAAGCTCATGGGCCTGCTTCAGGGCAGGCAAAATCTCCCTGATCTCTTGGGCGGACACAAAGCCCTTAAGATACTCCTTATTGAGGGTTATCATAGGTTGCATCGCCTAATTTCGTAGGCATGTCTCGGGGGGCAGGCGCGTTGTTGGGGGTGGGCGGCGCGGTATTCTGGGCCTTGTTGTTTTTGGCCACGTAGGCTGATTTGGCATCATATTCATGATGTCCGACCAGGTTGCCGTGGATATAATGCTCATCCAGGAGGATTTTCCCCTCTTCGGTATAGGTGGACACGGCGCCGTCCAGCAGGCCGCCGGCATAATACATGCTTTGTTTTAAAATCCCGTCTTTATAAAGGACCGTCTTTTCCCCGTCTAATTTGCCCTTGGTGTAATGCTCGCGGCTTTGCACTTCGCCGGTATCGTAATAATGGACGCCGGCGCCCTGCAGGTCATTGTCCTCGTAATCGGCCTCGAATTCCAGGCCGCCGTTTTCAAAATAGGCCTTGTCATTGCCCTCCCGCAGGCCGTCGGAATAATGCAAAAGCTCTTTCAGGGCGCCCGAGGGGTAAAAAATTTTCATCTCGCCGTCGAGCCTGTAATTGTGGTAATTTTCTTCCCTCAGCAATTTGCCGTTGCGGTCATAAACGTGCCACACGCCCTCGACCGGAGACTGGGTGCCCCTGGCCTGTTCATACATGCGCGCGGGATTGATCGTGGTTTGGGCCAAGCCGACCGGGACTGCGAGCAAAGCGAGGGTCAGCAAGCCAAAGATGATTCTCATGGAAGGATTCTCCTTACGTCTTCGTCCAAGCAGGCCAGGGCTTCATCGATCACCGCCCCCCCTAAGACCACGTCTCCGTCGTAAAAGACCACGGACTGGCCCGGGGTCACGGATTTCTGCGGCTGGGCGAACAGGACCTCAACGTTCTGCCCATCCAGCGGCGTTAAATACGCCTTGACTTCAGGAGAATTATAGCGGATTCTCGCGCTCACTTCTATGCTTTCTTGAGGAATTTCCATGCTCACCCAATTCATTTGTCCGGCCTTCAAACCGCGGGCGTACAGCTTTTTTAAATCGCCGATATGCACGGTGTTGGTGGCCCTGTCCATCCTGTACACATAGACCGGATGGCCCAAGGCCAGGCCCAGCTTGTCGCGCTGGCCGATGGTGTAATGCGCCAGGCCCTTGTGCCGGCCTATCACCCGTCCGTCCTCATAGACAAAAGGCCCCGGAGTCATGGCCTCGGCGCCCACCCGCTCTGCGATGAATTGCTTATAACCGCTTGAAGGCACAAAGCAGATGTCCTGGCTTTCGGGTTTCTCGGCGGTATTCAGCCCGAATCGGCGCGCCAGCGCCCTGACCTCGGGCTTGGTCAAGCCGCCCAAAGGAAAGAGCACCGAAGGCAGGGTCTCCTTTTTCATGCTGTATAAAAAATAGGACTGGTCCTTCCTGGGATCAGCGGCTTTTTTAAGTTCATGGCAGTTGCGGTCCGGGTTGAATTCAATCCTGCCGTAATGGCCGGTGGCCAGATAAGCGCCGCCTAAGTCCTTGATCTTTTGATACAAGGTGCCGAATTTCAGGTGCTGGTTACAGCGCACGCAGGGATTGGGCGTGCGGCCGTTTAAATATTCCTCGGTGAAATTATCGATGATCAGGGCATTGATGTCATGGGCGAAATTCATCACATAATGCGGGATGTCCAGGATGTCCGCGGCGCGGCGGGCATCGGCAATGCCGTCGATGCCGCAGCAGGAAGGCCTGCCGTCCTTGTGCGTGATGTTAAAGCACATGGTGACCCCGACGGTGTTGTAGCCGGCCTGCTGGATGAGCCCCGCCGCCACCGAGGAATCCACCCCGCCGCTCATGGCGACAAAAACCGTTGTGTCCTTGTTTGTTTTCATATTTGACTATATGGATGACCGATATTATGTTTTCGCAACCACCGCAACCCCGGGGGTTGCGATGGGTTTCAACCATCACAACCCCCGGGGTTGTGATGGTTAAAAAAATCGTCTACAAGGTCTCTGCTATGGACTTATAGGTTGACATTAACAAATATTCAAGTTCCTCAATAGTTATGCTCAACGGCGGCATAAGGACGATAACATTGCCCAAAGGCCGCAGAATGACGCCGTATTTTCGTATCGTCCGGCAAACGCATGCCCCTAATCGGTCTTTCCAGCGGCCCTTTAGCTCAATACCCACCATAAAGCCTTTCTGCCGCACCTCGGCGACAGAGGGCAGATTATAAAACATTTTGAGCTTTTTGGCCAAGAATTTAATCTTGGGGCCGAGCTTCTTGAGGGTCTTCTCCCTTCGGAAAAGTTCCAGATTGGCCAGGGCCGCGCTGCAGGCCAAGGGATTGCCGGTATAGGTATGGCCGTGAAAAAAAGTTTTTTGGTCCTTGTAGTCAAAAAGGAACCCCTCATAAACTTTTTGCGAGGTCAGGGTCGCGGCCAGCGGCAGGTATCCGCCGGTCATCCCCTTGGCCAGGCAGAGAAAATCCGGGCTGACACCCTCATGCGCGCAGGCAAACATCCGGCCGGTGCGGCCGAAGCCTGTGGCCACTTCATCCGCGATCAAAAAAACATTATGGGCCCGGGTCAGCTGACGCATTTTCTTTAAAACACCGTCGGGCCATACCAACATGCCGGCAGCGCCCTGCACCAGGGGTTCCACCACCAGGGCCGCGATTTGACTGCCCTTGGCTTTGAGCAGTGATTCCAGCTCCCGCACAGCGTCCCAGCCCTGGGATTTGAGGCCGATGGTCTTGAAAATCAGCCGTTGGTATCTGTGATGGAACAAATCAATGCCCCCGACGCTTACGGAGCCCAGCGTGTCCCCGTGATAGGAATGGCGCAAATGGACAAATTTGGTTTTATGCGTCAGCCCTGTATTCTGCCAATATTGATACGCCATCTTGATGGCGATTTCAACGGCAGTGGAGCCATTGTCCGAATAAAAAACTTTTTTCAGGCCCGGGGGCGCGATCTTGATCAAGGCGCGGGAAAGTTCGACGGCCGGCGTATTGGAAAGGCCTAAAAGCGTGGAATGGCTTAAACGGTCGATCTGTTTTTTTAGGGCCGCGTCAATGCGCGGCTGGCGATGGCCGTGCACATTGACCCAAAGGGATGAAACCCCGTCCATGTAGATTTGGCCGTCGATGTCCTTCAGATAAATCCCGTCGGCGGCATCGATGATCAAAGGCTCATCCTCAAGCCAATCCTTCATCTGGGTAAAAGGATGCCAGATGTATTTTTTGTCCCACGCTTTTAAATTTTTATGTGCCGGCATCGGCGTAACACCTCGGCCTTGTCCAAAGATTTCAAGTACGGGATAATGCCCAGCACCTTCACGCCGGACAATTGTTCGATTTCCTCTGGATTACTGCGCTCCGGCAATCCTTTGGCCCCGGGCTTAGTCTGGCAGAAGATCAGCCCTTTGACCGGCAATTTTCTCCGGCGGGCTTCCTGAAGGGTCAGCAGGGTATGGTTGATGGCGCCCAAGCCCAGGCGGGAAACAACGATCACAGGCACCTTCAAATCCGCGATCAAATCCGCGTTATAGTATCGGCGGGTCAAGGGTACCATCAGCCCGCCGGCGCCTTCGATAAGGACGATATCATGGCCGGCGCGCAGTTTTTTAAGGCCATTTTTGACTTTCTTCCATCGAAATTTGATCTTGGCGCGGCGAAAAGCCAAATGAGGCGATACCGGCTCCGGCGCATAAAACGGATTGATCGCATTTAACCAGTCCTTGGTCCCCAGCGCCTTTTTCAAAAACCGGGCATCCTGGCCCGCGCATTGAACGGGTTGCATCACGCCCACATCCCACCCCTTCTTCTGCAGTAATAGGCCCAACACCAGGGCCGTGACGGTTTTGCCGGCCCCGGTATCCGTCGCTGTGATAAAAATGGCCTTATTTTTGGGCATGGACCTTGATCACCTCAAAGCTTGCCGCGACCCCCTGCGCACAAGAAAACCGTTCGCGGTAAATCCTGGCGGCCCTTAAATAGCCCTGCGGCCCCAAGAATCCTTGGCCCAACAGTTGATTGGCGCCGATGGACTTTATCCAGGACAACAGCTGCGGCATGCCGTCAAATGCGATTTGGATCTCTTCGCGGGAAATGGAAGGTTTTTCAAAGCCGCAGATTAAAAGGGCCTGATGGATTTGATGCAGGTCCGGCAAACGGTTAAACCGCGCTCTGCCAATGGCAGCTTGGTCTAAGGAGGCGAATAATTCCTTGCACGTATGATAGCCGAAAAGCGTGCAGGCCAGGTTCCCTCTTTTTTTCAGCACCCGCCTGGCTTCGCCGAAGGCGCGGGCCAGGTCTTGGGCCCATTGATAGGCCAGGTTGGACACCACGAGTTCGAAATGATCGTCCGGAAAAGGCAAATGCTGGCTGTCAGCCAAGACCCAGTTGATCTCTTCCTGCTTGGACCGCGCGGCCTCGAGCATCTGGGGCGCAAAATCAAGCCCAGTCACTTGCGCCCGCCTGAAATGATGTTTCAAGCGGCCTGTCAGATACCCTGTGCCGCAGCCGACATCCAGCAGTGTCAAAGGCGCTTGTCCCTGCAGAACGCGCTCAAACAATCCATCTGCGATCCGGCGGTGCAAGCCGGTATAAAGATCATACTGCGCCGCTTTGGAGCCAAAGCCCTTTTGGACTTTATGGTTTAAGGTCTGCATATTTTTAAATTTCAGTTAAGCAAAAAATCTTCCAGCAAGCGGTTATATTCCTGGGCCTCGACTAAAAACGGCAGATGGCCGCAGCCTTCGATAAAATCAAACCTGGCATTGTGCGCGTGCTCTGCCATCCAATCCATGATCGGCCGCGGGCAGATATAATCCTGGGTGCCGGTGATAAACTGCAAGGGGCAGATCACCGACGCGAGCCTGTCGCGCAGGTCTGCCTTTTCCAAAATGTCCAGGTAATGTTTGAGGGCCTCGCGCCTGGGCAAGGGCATGTGCCGGCGCAGTTCCTTGACGATCTTAAAGCGCGGGTCAAAGCGCTCCTTCATGGTAAAAAGCGACCGGAAAAAAACATCCAGGATCAGGGCATAATCTCCGTCGAATTGCCCGCTCAGCAAGCGTATCCTGCCGATATCCAGGCCCGCGGGATAGCGGGGTCCCCTGGCGAATTTAGGCAAGGAGCCGACCATGGAGATGCGCATCACCTCCTGCGGCGCCGTGCGGTAAAGCTCCAGCGCCACCAGGCCGCCCATGGAAGAGGCCACCATGGAATAATGGACAATGCCGAGGCCCTTTAAAATTTCGAGCAGGTCCGCGGCCATCTCCGTCAGGGAAAGCGGCATCCAATCGCTTTGGCCGTGGCCGGGAAGATCAACGGTCAAGACCTGAAAATCCGCCTTTAAAAAATCGACTTGTTCCTGCCATATACGGCCCCAGCCGGCCAAACCATGGACCATCAAAATGGGATCTCCGCCGCCGGAGATTTCATAATGCCAATTCAAGCCGCGCTGGGTTTTGAAAACAGGCATATTAAATATTCTTGAAAGCGTTCAATAACCGGTTTAAATCTTCCTGGGTATGCGCGACGGTCACGGTCAATCTCAATCTCGAGGTTCCCGCAGGGACCGTCGGCGGACGGATGGCCTGCACAAAAAGGCCTTGTTCCAAAAGGCGCTGGGACATGGCCACGGCCTGCCCTGGGTCCTTGACGAGCAACGGAATGATGGGCGTTGTGGATTGCATGGTGTCGAATCCCATTCTTTGAAGTTCTCGTCGGAGCATGGAAGCATTCTCCAGCAATCGGCGGCGAAGCTGGCGTCCTTCCTTGATGATGCGCAAGGATGCCCTCGAGGCCTGGGCCAGGGACGGCGGCATGGCTGTCGTATAAATGAAGGCGCGGCTTTTATTGAGCAAATATTCCCGCAGGACCCGGCTGCCGCAGGCATAGGCGCCGAAACAACCCGCGGCCTTGGACAAGGTGCCCAGTTGAATATCCATGTCCCCGCCAACCCCCCGCCCCCGCCCCAACCCTCCGCCATCTTCACCCAAGACACCGAAGGCATGGGCCTCATCCACCATGACCATGGCCTCAAACCGTTGCGCCAAATCCACGATATCTTTAAGAGGCGCCCTGTCCCCGTCCATGCTAAACACCGTATCTGTGACGATCAATTTGCGCCGGGCCGTCGCATGTTTCTCTAAAAGACCTTCCAAGGCTTGCATGTCCGCATGCGGATAACGTACCAGCCTGGCCCTGCTTAAGATAATGCCGTCGATGATGGAAGCGTGGTTGAACCGGTCAGAGAAGACAACGCCGTGATGGTCCATCAGGCCCGAGATGATCCCGACATTGGCCATATAGCCGCTGGAATAAACAAGGCCGGCCTCTGTATGCTTGAGGGCCGCCAATTCTTTTTCCAATTGGTCATGCGGCCCCATATTGCCGCAGATCAATCTTGAGGCCCCGGATCCAATGCCGTATTCCTGCACAGCCTCAAGGGCCGCTTGTTTGAGGCGGCTGTCATTGGCCAGGCCCAGATAATCATTGGAACAAAAATTCAAGACCCTGCGGCCCTCGAGGGTGATTTCCCTCTGCTGGGGGGATTCAACGGATTTCAGGCGGCGGTACATCCCCGCCGATTCCAGATCCTGCAAGGCGTTCTGTAAAAAGGAAATGTTCATCTTAACACAAGGACATCGCCCGCGGTTTTCTTGACGATGATGCCGTTGGTTTTGCGCACCAGAAGGGCGCCGTCTTCATCCAGGTCAATGGCCTCCCCTTCGATGCTGCCGGCAGGATCAGATATCCTGACCCGATGATGAAGGGTGGAACTCCGACTTTTCCAGGCGCGCATCACCGAGGCAAAATCATGGCGCAATAATTTTGCATACCCTTGGTCCAGTGCGCGCAGCACGGTCTGAAAAACGATCAAACGGTCGAAGTTTTGGCCCGCGGCCATTTTCAAGGACGTGGCACCCGCCACCAATTGCTGGGGCCCGGCATTGACATTCAGCCCAATGCCGACGACGACAAATTTGACCTGGTCGGATTCCGCGCGCAATTCCGTCAATATGCCGGCGATTTTCTGGCCGTTGACCAAGACATCATTGGGCCACTTGATGGAGGGTTTAAGCCCGCTGGCCTCTTCAATCGCCTCAGCCAGGGCCACGGCAGACATCAAGGTCAGCTGGGCCAATTGATTGAGCGGCAGGCTGGGCCTTAGCACAAAGGAAAAATACAAGCCGCGTGCCTTGGGCGAGACCCACCCGCGGCCCAGGCGGCCGCGGCCCTTGCTTTGGTATTCCGCGGCAACAACCGTCCCTTCAGGGCATTGTTCCATGCCCAATTGAAAGGCCTCATCCATGGTGGAGGCAACGCTCTCTTTAAGGACGATGTTTTTGCCGATGATCTTGGTATTTAGATCTTGCCCGACCTCAAAGGCCAAAAGCTTGTCCGGCGAGGACACCAATTGATAGCCCAGATGCGGGACAGCGGCGATCTCATAGCCCTTGGCGCGCAAGTCCTGCATATGCTTCCAAATCGCGGCCCTGGACATTTTGAGCTTGTGGCTGATTTCCTCGCCGGAAATATACCCGTCGCTCTCTTTTAGAAATTGGATGATTTTTTCCTGCATCGCACACCCCAATAAAGGGGACGTCTCCCAATTAATTAATTGGGAGACGTCCCCTTTATTTGTTGTAGAAAAAATGTGATATCTTGCTGGGTTGTCCAGCGGCCGACGGTGACGCGCAAAGACCCTAAGGCCAGCGCATCGCTTAACCCGATGGCCTTAAGCACATGGGAGGGCTCCAAACGGCCGCTGGTGCAGGCCGAACCCATGGAGACCGCGACCCCAGCCATGTCCAGGGCCAAAACAAGGGTCTCGCCGTCGATGCCTGGAAAAGAAAAATGGGCATTATTGGGCAGGCGCTGTCGGGCATGGCCGTTAAGTACAGCGCCTGGAATGTCTTTAAGAGCTCCGGCGATGATGGTGTCACGCAAAGCAGATTCCCGGACAGCTTCTTCGGACATCCGCGCCTGGGCCAGCTTGATGGCCTCACCGAGTCCGACGATCCCGGCGGTATTTTGGGTGCCGGCCCTGCGGCCGTTTTCCTGGTCACCGCCCAAAATCAAGGCAGGACAATCCACCCCCTGCCGGATGAACAAGGCCCCCACCCCTTGCGGCCCATAAAATTTATGCGCTGAAAGGGTCAAAAAATCGCATTGGATTTGATTAACGTCCACCGGCACATGGGCCATGGTCTGCACCGCATCCACTAAAAAATAAATGCCGCGGCTGCGGCAGAGCTTCCCTGTTTCTTCAACCGGCTGAAGGGTCCCGATCTCATTATTGGCATGCTGAAGGCAGACTAAGATGGTATCCGGCCTTAAGGCGGCCCGGACATCTTCAACAGCGACGATCCCGTTTGTCCCGGGTTTGACCAAGGTAAGCTGAAAGCCTTGCCCGGCGAGTTTCCGCAAGGGCTCAAGAACAGAATGATGTTCAATGGCCGAGGCCACGATATGCCTGCCCTTTTCTTTTAAGGCCGCGGCTGCGGCCGCGATAGCGTGATTATGGCCTTCGCTGGCGCCGCTGTTAAAGACAATTTCAGAAGGCTTGGCGCCGATGAAGGAGGACAAGAGCACGCGCGCCTGCTCAATGGCTTTACGGGCCTCGCGGCCTTTTTGGTGGGGGCTGGAGGCATTGCCGCCCTGTCCCCCAAGGTAAGGGCGCATGGCCTCTACAACAGCAGGATCGCAGGGCGTTGTGGAAGCATGGTCTAAATAAATGCACAGCATAGAAAGGTATGATACCGGGCGCCGGAAGGATTGTCAACTGCGATAGAATGGAAGGTTTACAATGGAAAGTGCCAAGGGAGGGAGTTGAACCCTCACGGCCGTGAGACCACTGGTTTTTGAGACCAGCGCGTATACCAGTTCCGCCACCTTGGCAAGATACTTAACTTACTGATTAATAATAACTTGCGAAATATCTGTTTTTTCTGCTGTTTTCGGTTTTGACTCAAGTGTCCAAAAACTGTCCATTTTATCGCTTAAAATGTCAACCGCGTGCTGTTTATGTCTCGGTGCCAGATGGCTATACCGTAAGGTCATTGCAATATCTTTATGCCCTAAAAGTTCCCTGACCGTGTTTAAATCCACCCCTGACATGACTAACTGACTTGCAAAAGTATGTCTGAGATCGTGAAAATGAAGATTTGTTATACCAGATTTCTTAAGCGCTGTCGAGAAAGATTGTCGGATATCCTGCCGGGATCTTCCCTGACCATTACAGAACACATAAGGGCTGTCTGGATGCTCTCTGATTTGCAGAATGGCATTATTGACAGTCTCGCTCATCGGGACTTCCCGTTTCTGTCCGTTCTTTGTGTCGGACAAGGTGATGATCCTGCGTTTAAAATCAAAATCCCGCCATTTAAGGCCAAAGATTTCACCCCTTCGCATTCCCGTAAACAACGCCAAGACGACAATCGACCTTAATTGCGAGGAGCAGTTACTTATAAGAGTGCTGATTTCCTCTGTTTCCAAAAAACGCAAACGCCCTGGCGGTTCCCTTAAAAACTGTACGGACTTCATAGGGCTTGTTTGTAGCTTGCCCCATGACACGGCTTTGTTAAACATTCCCCGTAAGGTTCCTAATTCCCTGTTCACCGTGGAAGGGGAGATTGTTTTGTCGGTTTCCCCGATTGTTTGCTTTAGGCGTTCTATTTTAAAACGTTCAATATCTTTAGCGGTGATCTCATAAAGGAATTTCCCTTTAAAGAATTCGCCCAAATCTTTTAAACGGAATTCATCCGTAATCCAGCTTTTCTTATGGTGTTTAGAGTAAATGTCGAGATATTCTTGGGCAAAGTCCTCAAACGTAACCTGCTCTTTCTTAACTACGTCAAGAAATTTGCCTTCGGCCATTTCGACCTTGATTTTACAAAGAACATCCTGGGCCTGTTTTTTATTCGGGCCTATGAGTTTACGTCGGCGTCTACCTTCAGGAGTTCTATAATCAATATGCCAATTTCCATTTAAAAAGAATAGTCCTTTATCTGTCCGTCGGTTTTGAGCCATACTTACCCCTTTTCTTTTTGGTTCTTAATGGCCTTCTCGACCTCGGCTTTGGTAATGATATAAGACTTTCCGACCAATTCGGCCTTGATAAAACCTCTCCAAATGCGCCTGACCACCTCTTGCCGCGATACTTTCAAGAGTTCCGCCAATTCAGTCGGGGTGTAAAGAGTCTTATTAGTTACCATTGTCAATTACTATTGTAAACATTAATTAAGGGGTAGTCAATTTAAATTCATCTACGCTTCGAGTTTTAATCCATCCATCAATCTGGCGCAGGTCAAACCTCAAAAGATTGCTGATTTTAACATACGGGATGCGCTTTTGACAAACCCAAGTATAAATCGTGGCCTTTGAAATGCCCGTATACTCTGACAGCTCTCTGATGTTTAAATACCTACGTTCCATTTGACTGAATCTTTGTTTGGGCGCCTGGCCTATCGAGCAATTTCCCATCAGGGGTATAAATTTTTATTTGGGGAATAAACTGGCCTTTGGGCACTTCCACCGCATCTTTAGGCAAAAGCGAGACTATCAACCCAAAAATTTTAATGAAGTCATTCTTATTGGCATTTTGGATCAATTCCCTAAGCCGTTCCTTCCCATCCTCTTGCTCCCAAATCTCCAAAATATCGTCCTTAATCTGGCTAAACTTGTTTTTAAGCCCTTTTGGCCGTCCAGGGCCGCCGTTGACGGCATAATGGCCAAGCTTATCAGTAGGGTGGTGTATAAGGATTTCTGCGGATTTTTTAACCTTTTGATCCATAAAAATTTTGTCAATTATGACGATAATGACCATTTCTTCTTATTTAAACTTCTCTATACCACTGAATTATTTAGGTCGTTTAATCAGTGGAAAATTGTCATTATTGTCATTATGTCATTGAAAACGCATTACTTTG
The DNA here is from genome assembly GCA_964483785.1 of uncultured Planctomycetales bacterium. Classification (GTDB taxonomy): domain Bacteria; phylum Omnitrophota; class Gorgyraeia; order Zapsychrales; family Fredricksoniimonadaceae; genus JABDGZ01. Next base: position 3,797 of record CAZACW010000015.1, on the reverse strand, counting down.
ATCCCCTGCCATAGCCTTTGATAAGCGCTGCGTTCATCGCCGTTGATATTAGGGAATTGTTTCTTCAATTCCTTCCCAAATTTTTTCTTTGCAAGTGGATGACAGTTATTTTGCCTGCACCAATCCGAATAAGCACGGTAAAGTTCTTCTTTGGACTCGGAATATTCAGGGCCCAATTCGCATTTATCCTCAATAAAGAGAATCACGTTATTATTTTCCTTCTTGTACTCATCCACCTCTGTACGCATCTCATCGGTCATTTCAAAATACCCCCGCTCTCTTAACTGCCTAAGGCCAGACAAAGACCAGTTGAATATGCCATCAAGTTCGTCCAGAAGCTCAAATTTAAGGTTCCTGTTGCGCTCGGTTTCATCAAAAACTCTGGTGAACCTTAAAATTAATAGCCTACGGAAAAAGGCGGCAGTTTTATCATCAACCCGTGGCATGTTGTTCAGGGCAAAAATCAATTTACAATAGGGTCGGAATTTGAAAGGAGGCTTAAATTTTGCGTCTGCTTCTATAGTATCACCAGTAACAATAGCCTTGAAATTGGAGTCATACACCGATGAGCGGGCGTTAGTCTCTATGGAAATGTTTGCCAGTTTGCTGAATAAATTTGCCAAATAATGCCCATTGTCGAACTTCTCTAATGGAACAGCAGAATAATTAGCCTCCCCTATCATGTGTTGAAGGACATACAGTATTACGGACTTACCATTAGCACCTTCACCAATCAAAAATAAGGCCTTTTCGTATTTTGTATCGGTAGTCAGGCACAACCCGAAAAACTCTTGTAACAGGTTTATCTTTTTCTGGTTGCCTTCAAAAATCTCATCCAAAGTCTTGAGCCATAAATGGCAAACGGCGCTTGGGTTGTATCTGACCTTTAATTGAATAGTAGAAATAACCTCATGAGTATGGATATAATTCACAAAAGTCTTAAGGTCAAGAAGGCCGTTAGATAAATTTAAATAAACTTGATTTGTTATTTCATCAGGCCGTTTAAAACATTCCGCCTTTAAACATGTCATGATTTCGTTTATTTTATAGGGAGAATAGTTGACCCCAACCTGATCTTGAACAAACTTAAAAACTTGTTTTTCATCCCATTGCCGATAACAACCGTCTTTGTAGAAATAAAAATCCCCAGTACAATATATTACATGCTCAATTAACGCAATATCCTGGGCCCATTGGGCGGGCGGATGTTTAATGACGGCTTCTTTCATTTTCACCACTTAATCTGTATAGCGGTATTCTTAACATCGGTGAAGCCGATTTTATCTGCATAAGCCTCAACGATTTTCTTCAATTCTGAAACGGTTATTGAATCTTTTTTGTCAATTAAATCCTTAAAAACCTTACGTTCCTCGTCTGTCGTTGACCTATGATCAATTAGCTCAAGCAATAAAGAATACCAGTTAAAGATGTATTGTTTATTTGGCACGGCCGTCTTTCCCTTCTAATAATTTTTCATAATATTCATAAATTGGCCCTTCTATGGCCAGGGCTGCTGGCTTATTTATTGGATGAAATATGCTTACCCTGCCGCCATTGGCCAGACTTCTCACAGGGTATACGCAGCGGAACCCTGAACCATCGAGGCGAGAATAAAGCGCAACGTCTCCGACATAGTAGGAATCGTTCAAGATGAAGTTTGCAAAGGCCAGAAGCCCATTTTTAGGCTTTATAATGGTGAGATTTATTTCAGATACCAAATTTTTCTCCACAAAATTCTCCACATTTATTACCAAATAAAAAATCCGTTAGAATTTCTCCCAACGGATGTAATTATAAAACCTATTGATAAACTTGCACGGACGTAAAAGTGATTACTTATCTGTCCTGAGTTTCTTTGCCTTTTTTAAAATTCTTCCCGCCTTTTTAGTCCTACTTTCCTTAAGGCCTGCGTCCCTAATCAAAGGTTCAATCTTTTGTTTGATTTTAGCCTTTTCCTTACCCAAATTCTCCATAACATAGACCATGTAAACTTTACTCATTCCCACAGAACGACTTCTTTCATCTTTAACGCCATAGACCTTTTTAAGTCTGTTTAAAAAATATCTAATTTCATCTAATAATAGTGCGGTTGGCTTATGGGGGTCAATTTCTACAACGAGCTTTTGGGGAAGGTCTATGACCTTATAAAGACCATTATAATCATTATTTCTGTATTTTTCAGGAGACTCTTTCGCCCATAAATTAAACGATGTAATATTCTTAAACTTTACCCCATTGTCGTTAAAAGGGTGACCCACACATTGAGAAAATCTCACAACAAATTCACCCGGAACTTTAAATAAAATATAATCGTTCTCTCTTTTTGGGTTTATTAGAGGGGAAAAACCGTATTTGTTCTTTAAATATTCTTTTGTTGCAGTATCTATTTCAGGGCCTAATTTGCTTTGTAACTGATAATCAGCAATATATTCTGGCAATTTCTTTAGCCACTTCCATACTAATTCGGCTTCTTTAGCGATTCGGTCAGTTCTTTCTCCACCCTTTATTATTGCCACAGTTTCCTCACATTTTCACCGTCCCAATTTTTAAAAATTATTTCGTATGGCGACAGTCACTCTTTCCCTATTCTTTAACAACCCAAACAATAATCTCAAACCAAGGATTATGGGGTACCCCAAAAATACAATAAATCTCCCCAAACTCGAAATCCCCTCACTCGTGGATAACCTTTTAATATAATGTAGTATTGAATCTTTGGCCTTCTCTAAAGGAGTCCTTGTATCATCCACCGTTACAGATGACAACGTATCAAAACTTTTACCACCTTGACTAATCTTGTCTGACATTGCCTTTAAGGAATTATAGAGGCCTTGATTTTCCGGATTCTCCTGAGCCATTTTAGATGCAATATCTAATATAGACAATTTGTCTCCTGAAATAACCCAATCAATCTTGGGGTCTCCTGTGTGGTAGCCGTAAATTTTTATTTCTGGATGCAATGCACAATAATCCTCAATTTTATTAAAATCTTCCTTCAACTCTGTTAATTCTCCATCAGATAGCACGTCAAAGTCTTCATAGATATAATGCAATTTGGTCTTATGGTGGGCAATGGGCAGCATCATTGAAACAAGTCCAATGCTGATACCCAATCCTATAATGCCTCCTAAAATGACAAGCTCTCCTTTTACGATGCGCAGAGAATTTCTCCATGCGTAATTTCGGTTATTTTTTACCCAAATAAATAGCCTCACACATAAATACAGGAGATAAAAAAAAGTCAAAAATATCGAACAGATTACGATATTTCCACTAAACTCCGGCATATTGCCAAATATGGATTGCAAGATGAATAGTAATACTGAAATCCCAATGGACAAGACCACAAACCGCCCAATCCACTTATTTATCACAGAGAAATTCTTTCTTAGGATTTCCCTGAGCTTCAGCGTGGTTTGTTTAATTTTTTTGACTACTTCATCACTTCGCAGGGTAAAAATTAAAAGAATACCTATAATCATTAAGGGAATGATATATAAAATGGTCTTTATTAAATCAGCTCTCAAACGCTCATCGTATTCATAAGTGGGGGGATGTAAGCAGACAATGCAAATAATTATGCCCGTTACCCAAGCAACTATTAACTGTCTTTTGTTCAATTAAACCCCCATTATTGTGGTTGCGAACAATCAGATGTTAAATAGCTATAATCAATAATCATAGAGGCCACTAACTGTTCACTAATGCCTACTTTTTGAGCAATATTAGAAATCACGATTTGTCAGTGCTGTCCGGTAAAGTTTTAGATGAATGTTAACTGAGGATCATCGCGTTTA
>CAZACW010000014.1:37953-45007 GCA_964483785.1 uncultured Planctomycetales bacterium | reverse complement strand
AAAGCACCAGCGCATGATGTATGAAACGCCAAAATCCTTCCATGAATTGATGGATTTGCTGACGGACAATACCATTGCCTATTTGAAACAGCAGAAGGAAGCGGGGTGAAGGCCTTTCAATTGTTTGACACCTGGGCCGGCGCCCTGCGCTGTGAGGATTATGAGGCCTTTGTCCTGCCGTATGTGCAGAGGATTTTTAAGGCGGTGAAATTGCCGTCGATCTATTATCTGAAAAACTGCGCGCATCTGATGGAGATGATGGAGAAAAGCGGCGCAGGGATGCTTTCTGTCTGCGAGACGGTGAATATCAAGGACATCAAGACCAAGAAGGGGATCCAGGGCAATTTGCTGAATCATCTGCTGTATGCGGATGACAAGACCATTATCGGGGAGACCCGTCAGATTTTAAAGGCGGCCAAGGCCCATCACAAAAAGTATGTATTTAATCTCAGCCATGGCGTCATGCCGGATGTCAATCCCCTGAAACTCAAGCTGATCGTCGATGAAGTCCACCGGTTCAAATGGTAAATAAAGGGGACGTCTCCCAATTAATTAATTGGGAGACGTCCCCTTTATTTTAGGAGATATGAAACGCATAGTCATTATTGGCGGGGGGATATCAGGCCTTTCTGTCCTGCATTTTCTAAAGAAGCGTTATGGCGATGAGATTGACGTTGTCCTGCACGAGCGTGACGCTTCAGCCGGCGGCACCATCCGCAGTTTGAGGGAACAAGCCTGCCTTTTTGAAAGCGGCCCCAACGGATTTTTGGATTCTCAGGACGAGACCCTGCGCTTGATTGAAGATTTGGGGATTTCAAAAAGGCTCATCAAGGCCAATCCAACAGCCAGGCGCCGTTACATCCAAATCCAGGGCCGTTTGCGGGCCGTGCCTGCCAATCCTGCCGAATTTATCGGCACTTCCCTGGTGCCGTTTAAAGATAAATGCGCGCTCATCGCCGGTTTGTTTAAAAAGGACATTCCTAAGGAAAGCTCCATTGAGGAATATGTCAGCCGTCGTTTTTCCCCCGGCATCGCGCAAAATTTAGTCGATCCTGTGATAAGCGGCATCTGTGCCGGGGATATCAAACGCCTGCATATGGATTCGGCCTTTCCTAAATTCACGCGTAAAAAGTTCAGTCAAGCCAGCCTCTGTTCCTTTGCCAACGGGATGGGGGAGCTTATCCAGGCCTTTTATAAGCGCTATTCCAAGCAGATCCGGCTGAATTCCGGAATCACCGGCCTTCCCGATGATGCGGATATCACCATCGTCTCAACGCCTGCCCATGAAGCCGCCAAAATCGTTGAAAATGCCAACGCATCCTTGTCCAAACTATTGAAGCAAATGCCCTATGCGCCCATCGCGGTAGCGGGCTTGCTTTATAAAAGGGAGCATTTTAAAAAAATTCCCGACGGCTTTGGTTATTTGGTCCCTTCCAATCAGGGCAAGGAGGTGCTGGGCGTTTTGATTGAAAGCAATGTTTATCCCCAAAGGTCTCCTGAAGACGGGGTTTTGATCCGCGTGATGTTAGGAGGCATGCATCATCCTGACATCGTTCAACTGGATAATGAGAATATATTGGATAAAGCCGTTCAAGAAATCCATGCTGTGTACGGCCTCAGTGCAGGCCCGCAAAAATATTTTTTGAAAATTTGGCCCAAGGCCATCCCTCAATATGAACTCCCATATCCTCAGTGGCGCAAGGATGTGGCCCTGGAATGCGGTAAAATACCCGGCCTTTTTCTGTGCGCCAATTATCTGGACGGCATATCCCTCAATGATTGCGTTCTAAATGCCAAATCCCTGGCAGAGGCCCTGAAAATTTGACGCGCCTGGGTGAAAGTGAGATAATAAGGCGTGATCTCCCCTTCAGAGGCCCAAAGGCTGATCCTGCAAAACGTCAAGCTTTTACCTTCGGAAACCATCCCTTTGTCCGAGGCTGTTGGCCGGGTATTGCGTGAAAATATTGTCAGCGACCGCGACCAGCCGCCTTTTGACAAAAGCCTCATGGACGGCATTGCTGTTCATTACGAAACCTGGCAAAAAGGGCAGAGGGCCTTCAAAATTGAAACCACCATCCCCGCCGGAAGCGCCCCCAAACCTTTAAAAAATATTAGCCATGGCGCGCGCCTTATGACCGGCGCCGCGCTGCCCAAAGGCTGTGACTGCATCATTCCTTTTGAGCAGATCCAGGTCGAAGGCGACACGGCCCGCTGCAGGGACTGGACCATGATCAAGAAAGGCCAGTTTATCCGGCACCAAGCCGCGGACGGAAAGAAAGGCGAGGTGCTTCTGCGTGCCGGCTGCCGGCTTTGGGCGCCGCATATCGGCATTGCCGCCAGCGTCGGGAAAGCCAGGATCAAGGTCAGTGTTCTGCCTAAAATCGCCATGATCTCAACCGGCGATGAATTAGTCGACATTCACCGTCCCATCAATCAATTTCAGACCCGCCTGTCTAACTCTTATGCCTTGCAGGCCCTCTTGGACCAGGCCCAGCTTGGCAAAACCCAAATATTTCACCTGCGCGATAACCCCAAGACCTTGCTGAAAAAGATCAAGGAGCTTTTAAAAAAATTCGATATCCTGATCTTAAGCGGCGGCGTTTCCATGGGCGATTTTGACTATGTGCCGGATGTGCTGACCAAGCTGGGCGTTAAAAAGACCTTTCATAAGGTGTCTCAAAAGCCTGGCAAGCCGTTTTGGTTCGGCATGGCGCAAAACAAGAAGCCGATTTTTGCCTTGCCGGGTAATCCGGTCTCGACCCAGATCTGCGCCTACCGTTACATTATCCCGTATCTAAAGAAGGCCAGCGGCCTGGACATCAAGCAGGAATTTATCGCTGTGACCGAAAAAATCAATATCCAATCTGACCTGACCCATTTTCTGCCTGTGGCCCAGGGGCGCTTGATCACCATGAGCAATTCCGGCGATTTTGCCTGCCTGGCCGAGGCCGATGGATTTATCGAGTATGAAAGCCACAAATCACAAACTCAATGGCCTTATTTTAGCTGGCGGGTATAGCAAACGCATGGGCCGGGACAAGGCCCTGCTTCAATATCACGGCAAGACGCAGATTGAATACGGCTTAGAACTGCTTCAAAAATTTTGCCCGCAGGTCTATTTATCCAAAAGAGAAGACCAGAAATCCTATCCTCAGGTCCCCAGCATCCATGACCGGACGGAATTTGCTGAAAAAGGGCCGTTAGGCGGCATTTTATCCGCCATGAAGGAGCATCCGGGCGCAAGCTGGCTGGTGTTGGCTTGCGATTTGCCCAAGGTGACGGAGGAAACACTGCGCTATCTTTTGGCCCATCGCGACCCATCCAAAACCGCCACGGCCTTTATCGGCAGTATGGATTCCCTGCCAGAGCCTTTATGCGCCGTTTGGGAAGGCCATGCCTGGGAAGGCATCTTGAAATTATTCAACGCCGGGGTGTATTGCCCGCGCAAGGTCCTCATCAAAAGCGACACCTGCCTTTTAAAAGCCCCAGATCCCCATTGGCTCGACAACATCAATACCTCCACAACCCCCGGGGTTATGATAGACCATCACAACCCCGGGGGTTGTGATGGTCTATCATAACCCCGGGGGTTGTGGAGGTCCTGTGTTATTAGAATTAATGATTGTGTCCCCTTAATTTTTGGGTTACGATAAAACTTATGTTAGGCAAGATGTTTTCCATGTTCAAGCCGCCCATCCAGCAGAAGCACATTAAGGTCCTGGTCATAGAAGATACCCAGGTTGATCAGCATTTGGTCTGCTCCACCATTGAAAAGGGCGGGTACACGGCCCTCAAATCCGATAACGGCAAGGATGGTTTTGAATTGGCCAAGAAAGAAAAGCCGAATTTGATCATTTTGGACTACAATTTGCCGGATTTAAAAGGCCCGGAAGTGTGCAAACTCTTAAAAACCCATTTTGATACCCAAAATATTCCGGTGATTTTTTTGACGAGCCTCACAGACCCGGATTATGTGGTCAATTGTTTTGAGCAGGGCGAAAATTACCTGGCCAAACCCATTTCCAGCAAACTGCTGTTAAAGCAAATCAATTCAATTCTTAACAACCCGCCGTCCCCAAACTGATATGTTAGATTTGAAATTCATCCGAGAGAATCCGGACAAGGTCAAGGCTGGATTGGCGGCCAAGCGCACAACTGTGGATTTGGAAGGCCTTCTGCAGCTGGATGCTGACCGCCGCAAGCTGATCGCCCAAAGCGATGAGCTTAAATTCAAGAAAAACACGGCCAACGAGGACATCGGCCGCTTAATCAAGGACAAACAAGACCCCAAGGCCTTGATTGCCTCCATGAAATCCATCGCCGCTGAGATCGACGGCCTGGAGCCTAAAATCAAGGCCCTGGATGAGCAGATTGAAAAAATTCTTTTGATGGTCCCCAATGTCCCGCACGATTCCGTGCCGCAGGGCGGTCCGGAAAACAATAAAATCGTCGCCGAGTGGGGCGAAAAACCGGCCTTGAATTTTAAACCCAAGACGCATATTGAAATCGCCGAAAGCTTAGACATCATCGATTTTAAGCGGGGGACCAAGCTTAGCGGATCAAACTTTATCCTGTTTAAGGGCCTGGGGGCCAGGCTGGAGCGCGCCTTGTACAATTTCATGCTGGATTTGCACACCAGCCAGCACGGCTATAAGGAAATGGCGCCGCCGGTTGTTGTTAATACAGCGTCGATGACCTGCACCGGCCAGCTGCCTAAAATGAAGGAAGATATGTACCGGCTGGAAAACGATGATCTGTATTTGATCCCCACGGCCGAGGTGCCGCTGACCAATATTCACCGCGATGATATGCTCAATGAAGAGGATTTGCCCTTGAATTATACGGCTTATTCCACCTGTTTCCGCCGCGAAGCCGGGTCTTACGGCAAGGACACCCGGGGGCTGGTGCGCATCCATCAGTTTGACAAGGTGGAATTGGTCAAATTCGTCAAGCCGGAGGCTTCTTACGCTGAATTGGAAACGCTTTTGGGCCACGCCAAACGCGTTTTTGAAATTTTGAAAATTCCCTACCGCGTCTTGTCTTTGGCCGGCGGGGACTTAAGTTTTGCCGCGGCCAAATGCTATGATATCGAGGTCTACGCGGCAGGCCTGGACAAGTGGCTCGAGGCCTCCAGCTGTTCGAATTTTGAGGATTTTCAGGCCAGGCGGGGGAATATCTCCTATAAAGGCAAGGACGGAAAGAAAAAGGGTTTTGTGCATACCTTAAACGGCTCAGGTGTGGCTTTGCCGCGCACCATGATCGCCATCCTTGAGAATTACCAGACAGCCGACGGGCATGTGATGGTCCCTGAAGCGCTGCGTCCCTATATGGGCGCAGTAGACAAAATATAAGCGCATTTGTCATTCTCTTATGAAAGATATCCTGCTTGCGCTATTAAAAATTTTGGGTTTTCTTTTGGCCCTGCCTCTGGTTGTGGCCTTTATCATCGCTTTTCAGACCCAGATCCTGTCCTTGCCTGTGAACATCGAGGCCTGGCTCTTATGGGGGGTGGTTTCCTACATTGCTCTTTATCTTTTTGTTTATGATTTTAAAAAGGTCTATGAATTCGGCAGGGCCTTGATGGATAAGATGTTTTCACAGGTCAAAATTTTGGGCTATTTGCTCCCTATTTATTCTTTATTTTTGATCATCGTGTACATCGTGGCCTTGCTTTTGGGCAGGGGAGCGGCGTGGTCGCATTATTTTATCTTTGCCATCGCCTTTACGCCCAGTATGCATTTGGTGTTGACCGCCCATGAAATTTACGAGGCGGACAACAGCGTCTTAAAGTCCCATTATTTCCTGGTCTTTGGCGCGGTGCTGATCGCCAATCTTTTTGTGATGTCCTTGCTCTTGGCCTGGGCCATCCCGGAGTATTCGCTGTTAGGTTTCATCAAGTCCCTGGTTTCCCACACGTCGTATCTGTACAAATCCATATACCGGGCCTTGTTTGTGGATTAATAATTGGGACACATTGAATTTTGTATTTTATAAAATACAAAATTCAATGTGTCCCAATTATTATTGACTTGACAAGTATTTGCTTGTATACTTTAAATAGGTAATGAGGGGGGTGTATGAAGGTTGTTTATTATGTCACAGATTCAGGGCGCAGGCCGGTTGAGGAATTTGTCAAAGGTTTGAATGTTCATTCTCGTGACAAGTTTTTCTCGGTTATCGAGTTGCTGGAAGATTTCGGCAGGGGATTAGCATGGCCTCATGCGAAATACATTGGTGATGAAATATTTGAGTTGAGATTTGAGGCTGTTGAAGGAGCTGTGAGAGTATTATATTTTTTCTTTGACGGTGAGAAGGCGGTGTTGACCAATGGGTTTATCAAAAAAACCGATAAGACGCCCAAAATAGAAAAAGCAACAGCTATGGAACGACACAAGATTTATTTACAAAAGCATCAGGAGGGAAGGCCATGAAAGAATACACGGTTAAAGAACATTTGAAAGAAGAACTGAAAGACCCTTACTTTAAAGAACTGCATGAATTAAGTCAGCAGAAATTGGCTGTGGTGAAGAAAATCATTGCCTACCGCATTAAACACAAACTGAATCAACGGCAGTTAGCCAAGCAGTTGGGCGTTTCCCAACAGCACATATCCAATATTGAGAATGGCGAGTTTAGCAGTGTGGCAACGCTTGAAAAAGTTTTGTTGGGCATTGGCTATTCAGTCAGGATCCAAGCCGTTCCATTGAGCGCCAAGGTGAAAAATCGTTTGGGCAAGATTTTGTTGAGGAATTAAGGTTCAAAAAAATGCAAAAGGAGAGCCCGCCACCGCAGCTGCGGTGGCGAGGCTTCTTTAAAATTTTGCAAAGCGAAATTTGGAGAGGTGCCAGAGTGGTTGAATGGGGCGGTCTCGAAAACCGTTGTCCGGGGTAACTCGGACCGTGAGTTCAAATCTAACCCTCTCTGCCATTTTCTGCACCTAAGAGTTATTGGAAATTGTAAATTTTTCATTTTTCAGTTAAGTCCTTCCTGACTTCGTTTAACTTAATTCGCTCACAATATTAACATACATATAACACTTCCGATTTTGTTTAAA
>CAZACW010000014.1:0-37943 GCA_964483785.1 uncultured Planctomycetales bacterium | reverse complement strand
AGCTCATTTGAGTATAATAACGCCAGTTGATTTTTGATGATAGACGGACAACGATGTCCTGTACACAAGCGTACAGGATTTTTTATTAGATTTTTCTAATCTAATCTTATTTTCATTGTAACTTAATCTTTTTTAGCTAAAATATTGGCCTTAAATAAGTAACATAAATTTCATATGATGGAAAAAACACCTAAGGCCTGTTTTCTGCTTATACCCCCCGCGTTGATGATGGGCGCTGGATTTTGCCTTGCCGACCCGTTATCCATCAACGTAACCGCTTCTCTTAAAACCGCCTACGATGATAATATCACCTATTCTTCCGTTCACAGCATCTCGGATTCCGTCACCAGCCTTGAAGCCGGCCTGGAATTAAACCAGCGCAGCCGCACCCGTCAGCTTTCCCTTAAAACAGATGTCATCGAAGAGATCTTTGCCCAGCACAGCAATTTTGACAATACGGCAGAGGACTTAAATCTGGACTATAAGCAGGATTTTTCCAGGCATGACCATCTGGAATTGACCGATCTTCTGGAGCATACCTACCAGCCCACCACCTTTGAAGAAGCTTTCGGCCGCACCGCCGGCAGATACAGCACCTTGACCAATCAAACCGGGATTTCCCTGGTCCATGAATACAATCCTCATCTTTCCCAGGAAGTGCATTATAAGGACATTATCAGTTATTTTTCCCATAACGGCCCCACGGATTCCATGCTGTTTGTAGGCGGCACCAAGCTAAGCTATGCCGTCAATTCCGCCACGATTTTGACCCAGTCTTATGATTACATGCGGCGGCTTTTTAGCAACGGCCCCAGCGCCACGATCAATGCCCTGTTAAGCAGTGTCAGGCGCTATTTTACCCCGCAATTTTATTTGGATTTGGGCGTTGGGCCGGACATCATAAAAAACTACGCGGGTAAAAATTTTACCATGCCGCATTATTACCTTGGCCTGACGGACCAGATAACTCAGAAATCGTCGGTGAAGTTCACCTATGAAAAGGATGACAGCGGTGATATTTGGAACAAGGATTTGTTGAACAGCTGGCGTACGACTCTTTATTTCAGCCAAAAATTTTCGCCCCGTTTATTGGCCACCCTGGGCGTTTTTTACGGGCAGGGGAGATACAATGTTTTGGGCGTCAATGAAAAGTTTCAGGGCGCCCAGACCAGCCTTGATTTTAAACTGACTAAAAAGACACAGCTGAGTCTGGGATACACTTTTTCCGACGCGTTAAGCAAGAACCCGAACTTTGCTTACCGCCGCAATTATGTTTATGTGAGCGTCAATATCACGTTCTAAGGGCCTATGCTTAAAAAATACGCAGAAGTTTTTCAACGCCTGTTTATCCTGTCGGATTTTATCCTGATCGGCCTTTCTTTTCTGTTGTCCTATTTCATCCGGAAGCATTTAAACGGCCTTTTCCCCGCGGAATTGTATTTTTTCAAGTTTTATGTATGGATATTTCCCGTGGTCTCCTTTATGTGGGTCTATACCATGTATGTCATGAGATTGTACGAATCCTTCCGCCTTAAAAGGATCGCGGAGATCGTCGTGACCATCATTCAAAGCGCTTTTTTCAGCTTCTCCTTATTTACCGCGGTGGCTTATATTTTCAAGTCAGAGCGCATCAGCCGTTCCTATATGCTGTGTTTCTTTGTCACGGCCGTGGTCCTCATGTTGGTTGAAAAAATCGGTCTGGTATTTGCCCTGCGCCGTCTGCGTTTAAGCGGCCATAATTTCCGCAACATCTTGGTCGCGGGCACCGGACGCCGGGCCAAGAGCTTTATGTCCTATTTGACCCATCACCGCGAATTGGGTTTAAAGATCATCGGCCTTTTGGATGAAGACCCGTTTTTGACCGGCAGCCATGTGCGCAGCCACCGGGTCCTGGGCACCTATGACGATATCGGCCCCATTTTACAGCGCCACGTCGTGGATTATGTGTTTTTCATCGTGCCAAGGTCTTCGCTTAACAAAATCGAATACGCGCTCAAACAATGTGAATTGATGGGCGTGACCGCCAGTGTGGCGGTGGATTTGTTTGACTTGAATTTCACGCAAGGCCGGGAAACCAGCATGCTGGGCATTCCCATGATCACCTTTGAAACCACGCCTCCCAATGTCGCGGCCCTGCTTTTTAAACGCGCCCTGGATCTGGCCATTTCCGGCACGGCCCTTATTTTGATTTCCCCGGTCTATTTGATCTTAAGCCTCATCATCAAATTGTCTTCGCCCGGCCCGGTCTATTTTGTCCAGGAGCGCTGCGGCTTAAACGGCCGGACCTTCAAACTTTACAAATTTCGCACCATGGTGCAGGATGCCGAGGCGCGCTTGAAGGATTTATTGATCTACAATGAAATGAAAGGCCATGCCTTTAAGATGGAAAACGATCCGCGTATTACCAAGATCGGCAAATTTTTGCGCAAATTCAGCCTGGATGAACTGCCTCAATTATGGAATGTCTTTCATGGGGACATGAGTCTGGTCGGCCCCAGGCCGCCTTTGCCGCGCGAGGTAAGGCGCTACGATGCCTGGCACCAGAGGCGCCTGAGCATGCGTCCCGGGATCACCTGCCTGTGGCAGGTGGGGGGCCGCAACCGCATCCGGGACTTTGATGAATGGGTGAGGATGGATTTGCAGTATATCGACAATTGGTCCTTGTATTTGGATTTAAAAATCATGTTAAAAACGATCCCGGCTGTTTTATCAACCTCAGGAGCAAAATAATGCGTTTTTTATTAGGATTAATATTTACATTCATGGCGGTATCCGGCGCCAAGGCAGGCGATACCAATTTCGCGCCGCCCTCCAAAGAAGAAGCGCCGGCGCCTGCCACCACCTTGGCGCCCATCGTTGTCACTTCACATGCGCCCAAAGCCGAAGCTGTTTACAGCCAACCCACAGAATACACCATCGGCATTGACGATGTGCTGGATATCCATATTCTCAAGCCTGAAACCATGTATAATTCCGTGACTGTAGCGCCCGACGGGACCATTGTGTTTCCCTATATCGGCAGTGTCAAGGTCAAGGACCGCACCATAGCCCAGATCCAGGATGAAATCCAGTCGCGCCTGGCTGACGGTTATATGAAATATCCTGTTGTTTCTGTTTCCCTGGAAGCTTCCAACAGCCGGCGCTTTTTTGTTTATGGAGAAATAGTCAAGCCTGGTTCCTATTACATGGGCGAGAATATGACCGTGCTTAAGGCCATATCCATGGCCGGGGGCTTTACACAATTCGGCTCATCCAGCCGGGTCAAGGTCTTGCGGCCCAAAAAGGGCGGGCCGGGGTATGACGTGATCAAGGTGAACATCGCCGATATCATGAACGGGGTGGCCGATGCCGACCCTGTTATCGTCCAAGGCGATATTATTGTTGTTTCTGAAGGTATATTTTAGAAATGTACAGTTCAATTTTTCATCTTATCTCAGATCTTGTACATAAAGAAAATATTAAATGTGTTTTGATTGGCGGGTTTGCCGTAAATTTTTATCATGTCACGCGTCAAACAGCTGATGTAGATTTTTTAATTACAAAAGAAGATTTTGACAAAATAGCAGATGAATTGCTAAATGCGGGATATAAAAGGAAATTATTGGAGAATAATTTTGCCCAGTATGCAGGAAACAAGTTATCTTTAATGGATGTAGATTTTATGTTCGTTGATAACAATGTCATAACAACCATCATTAATGATGGCCAAAAATTAAAAATAGTCGGTAAGGTTTTTATTGTGCCATCATTGCATCATTTGATTGCTTTAAAATTACATTCCATAAAATACAATCCAAAGATCCGATTGCTAAAAGATTTTCCAGACATTATCAATCTGATCAGGATCAATAAGATAAACGTCAAAGATAAAAAATTTGAAGATTTATGCTTAAAATACGGTTCTGAAGAACTTTACAGGAAGATATCGGAGGCGGCCTTATGAAAGCCTTTAAATTACCTGTCATCCGCAAAGGTTTTTCCGAATCGAAATATCTTACCATGGACAAATACTATCAATTTGTTCAGTTTCATTTGAAAGAAACTTTCAGCAGAAGGTCCTATTCCAAGTGGAAAAAAATGTTAAGTGTAAATGTACCGTTCTATTTTAAATGACTTTTTCTCAAATTTACAAAGATAGGAATCTTACTCTATGGATGAATTAACCTTTCGCGATTACATGAAGGTCCTGTTTCGCCAGAAATGGATCATCATCTTGTCCGTTTTGGTGGTCAATTTGACGGTGATGGTCGGGCTTAAATTCAGGACGCCGGTCTATGCCGCCAGCGTCAAATTACTCATCAGCGCCCAGAAAGAAACGGCAACGCCGTATTACCGGGACATACCGGATTATCAAAATGTCCAGCCCACCATGACCCAGAGCGAAATCGTCATGTCCAGGCCGGTGATTGACCGTGCCTTGAAAGCCATTCTGCCGTTTAAACCTTTGAGCGCGTTTGTAGGGTATGAGCGCCGTTTTGCCAGCCCCTTGAAGCAGGAATGGATCGATTATCAGGTCAAAAAATCCAACCGCAGTTTGGATGAACACGGCATCACCGGCGATAAGCGGCAGGAATATCTGTATGAGGAAGCTTTCAATGATCTGACGCACAATATCAAGGTTGAGCCGGTGCGCGATACCGATATTTTCACGATTACGGTCACGGATTATGATCCTGTGGGCGCTGCGGTGATGGCCAATATCATCAGCCGCTCCTATATCATCTTTGATTTGGAGCAGCAGCTGGCAGAAATGCAGCAGCGCTACGGCTACAAAAACATCGCCCTTTTGCAGTTGAAGGACGATATCAATGCCATGACTCAAAACCTCAACGGCCAGCCTTTGGACAATGTTTCCGCTATCGGCCCCGCGAGCGTCAAGATCATTGAGCAGGCCTATCCGCCGCTTTCACCCAAAGGGCCCAAAAAGACGATCATCCTGATTTTAGGTTTTGTACTAAGCTGTTTTCTTGGCCTGACCTTGGCTTACATGTTTGATTATTTTGATCAAACTTTCAGGTCGCCGGGCGATATCGAGCGCTTTTTGGGGATTTCTTATCTGGGCAGTGTGCCCAGGCACAATAAGTTGACGGCCTTCAAAAATGTCTCGGAACAGATCTATCTGCTGATGAAGGACAAATCTTTAAAAAGTCTGCTGTTGACCGCCTATAGACGCAGGGAAGGTGTCACGACGATCACTTTTAATGTCGGCAAATATATATCTTCCGTCCTTGGCCATCGTGTCTTAGTCATTGATGCGAATCCTAAAAAGAGCCGATGGAGAAACAAGGGGGCGGCTGAACCGGGATTATTTAATGTCTTGGAAGAAAAAGCTGTACTGGAAACGTGCCTTCAGAAGAAAGATGATAAATTCCATGTGCTGCCGTCAGGCCAGGCGACGCTCAATCCCGGCATTCTTTTGGGCAGCCATCACATGGCGGATATTCTCAAACAGGCCAAGTTGGACTATGAGATCGTTCTGATTGATGCGCAGTGCATGAGCATTTCCAAGGATGCGCTGGAACTTTCGAATGCGGTTGGTTCGGTGGTTTTTATAGTGGCTGAAGGAAGGTCGCGTTTGCATGCCGTCAAATCGGTGTTAGAAAATTTTAAGATGCGCAAAGCCAATATTTTAGGCGCTGTCTTGAATTTGCGCAGATATCCAATTCCGGAATTTATTTATGAAAGGGTTTGATGATCCATGTCTCCTGTAATTAAATTTATTTTTGAAAGTTTCAAGAATCTGTATAAATTTTTGGCAAAAAATTACAACCATGCCGTCAATCGTCTGATTTTTTATTTCAACAATACACACTTTCCGTCTGATTTGACCATCAATGGGACCATTTATTTGAGAAATAAAGGGCATTTAACGTTAGGGGAAAAGGTCATCATCAATTCAAATTTAAGGTCAAATCCGATCGGTGGGGACCAGAGAACTTTAATGACGATTTTAGACAAGGCAAGATTATCCATTGGCAATCATGTGGGCATTTCGAATTCGACATTTTTCTGCACCAAGGAGATCATTATTGAGGATTTTGTGAATATAGGGGGAAACTGCAAATTATATGATACGGATTTCCATTCCTTGAAATTTGAACATCGAGTCCAGGAAAATCCATTTGAAGGCAATAATTCTTCCATCATCATCCGTAAAGGGGCTTGGATAGGCGGTCATGTCATCATCTTAAAAGGGGTAGAAATTGGAATGTATTCCATCATCGGAGCCGGTTCTGTGGTCACCAAGAATGTCCCTCCGCGAGAAATATGGGCTGGCAATCCTGCCAAATTCATTAAGTCATACGATGAAATCTTCGAAATAAACAGCTGATTTCTCGCCAGCCCTCATTAAAATTTTTTTAAGCGAACCGGATCTCACCTCATGAACGATCTTTTTTCAATTTTTAAAAAATTAAAAGGCCATAAAGATTTCAGGCAGATTCTCGCCAACACCGCCTGGCTTTCTTATGACAAGGTTTTTAGATTGGGCTTTGGTTTGTTTGTGGGCGCGTTGGTCGCCCGTTATTTGGCCCCGAATCTATATGGCGTATTCAATTACGCTGTCAGTTTTGTATCCTTGCTGGCCATTTTGGGCAATTTGGGCCTGGACAATATTCTGGTCAGGGAAATTGTTAAATTTCCAGATCGTAAATATGTTTACATGGGGACCGCTTTTTATTTGAAATTGTTAGGCTCCGCGGTCATTATCATTTCGAGTTTTCTATTGATTTACACCCTAAGGCCACAGGACCGCCTGACCCTCCTATTGGTATTCATCATTTCGGTCAGTTATGTCTTTCAAGCCTTCAATGTCATTGATCTGTATTTTCAATCAAAAATCAAGTCGAAATATACCGTGATCGCGACCAACGCGGCTTTTATTATTTCTTCCATGGCCAGGATTCTCGGCATTTATATCAAGGCTGATGTCGTTTATTTTGCGGTCATATCTACCGTTGAAGTCATGCTCAGCAACATAGGCTTAATGGTTTTTTATTTAAAACAAAAACACGACGTGAAAAAATGGGCATTCGACAAAAAAATTGCCGTGCGTTTTTTAAAAGACAGCTGGCCCCTGATTTTATCCGGGGCGGCCATCATGATTTATATGCGCATTGACCAGGTCATGATCGGCAACATGTTGGGCAACAGACAACTTGGGATCTACTCCGCGGCTGTGAAAATTTCCGAAATGTGGTATTTCATTCCCACAGCCATCATTACGTCGGTCTATCCTAAAATCATAGAGGTTAAAAAAAAGGGGGAAGATCTGTATTTTAACCGCATGCAGCAATTGTTTAATGTCATGGCCGTCATAGGGTATGCCGCGATTATTTTTATTTCCTTTTTTTGTAATTGGATCATTAATTTGATTTTCGGGAGTGAATATCTGTCCGCCGGGAACATACTTTTAGTCCATATTTGGTGCGGGTTGTTCATTTCCATGGGATTGGCCAGAAGCAGCTGGCTGTTGTGTGAAAATATCACCAAATTCCAGCTAATGTCAATGAGTGTAGGTGCCGTATTGAATATCCTATTAAATTTGGTGCTCATCCGAAGATACGGCGCCGTCGGTTCCGCTTACGCCACCTTGATTTCCGAAATCGTCGTCACCTATGTGCTGACTCCTTTTGTGAACAAGAGAATTTTTTACCTGCAGACAAGATCGTTATTGTTTTGTTGGAAATGAAATTTATAAAAACATTGATCCATTTATAGCTTATGAACCCGTTATCTCCGGTTGTTCTTTTTGTTTATAACAGATTTCAACACACTCTGCGGACAGTGGAGGCGCTCAGGGCGAATGTGTACGCTGCGCAAAGCAAGCTATACATATATTCAGACGGGCCTAAAAATGATGAAGACCGCGTTGAGGTCGAGAAAATACGCGATTATCTTAAATCGATAGATGGATTTTTGAGCGTGTGCATCTTTCATCGAAAGGAAAATTTTGGCCTGGCCCAAAACATCATTTCAGGGGTCACTCAAGTCATGCAAGAGCACGACAAAGCCATTGTTTTGGAAGATGATCTGGTTTCCTCCAAATATTTTTTGAAATTCATCAACGAGGCGCTGGAGAATTATCGAGACAATCCCAAAATATTTTCCGTCACCGGGTTTAATCTGAGACCGGATTTATTTAAAATTCCTCAATCCTACCCAAACGATGTGTTTATTAATTATAGAATTTGCTCTTGGGGATGGGGATCATGGCGTGACCGATGGCAGAAAACAGATTGGGAGCTCAAAGATTATGATCATTTTAAAAATGACAGGAAAATCCTGAAATCGTTTGACCGCGGAGGGGATGATTTAAGCGAAATGCTTAAATTACAAATGGAGGGAAAGCTCAATTCATGGGCCATTCGCTGGTATCATGCGCATTTTAAGCACGACGCGTTTTGTTTATTTCCGGTAAGGTCTTATATCAGCAACATCGGCCATGACAGATCAGGGGTCCATTGTGACAATTCCGATCGATTTTCAAATGATGTGTCGCAGGCATTGGAAAATGTCAGGTTTGACCAATCCGTTGATTACAATCCGGACATGGCGAAGCGCTATAATGAGTTCTTTTTGACGCCCAAGATCATCCGGTTAAGGAAAAAAATCAAAAGACTTATTAAACCTCTGCTGGATTTGAAGAGAAAAAGGGTCCTTATTCTCAGATCAGGAGGCATTGGTGATTTTGTCATTTTTATGTATTTTTTGAAAGATTACAGGGAATTATTCAAAGATCACCTGATTTATATTGTCTGCAACAAAAATGCCAAGGAATTGATAGAAACATGCCCTTACGTCGATCACATCAAATATGTCGATTTCAATAAAATTTTCAGAAAAAAGCATTGGGTGTATACATGCATAAAAATCATGGAATTTTCATTTTTTCGTTTTGACATGGTGCTCAATTCGGTTTATTCACGTTCGCGGCACGAAGACCAATTTATTAAATCCATTCCTGCCAAAGAAAAAATCGCGTTTGACGGGGACGATTTAAATTATGCCCATCGCGCAAAGGGAAAAATCGATGCGGTCTATACAAAAATCATCAATTCCGCAGAGGTCTCCATTTCCGAATTTGACAGGAATGTCGAGTTTATAAAGCATCTTGGCGCAGCCAAATTGAACTTGAACGGTCATCCCATCCTTGCTTTATCCTCAAAAGGTGAACAAGCATGCGGCCGTCTGCTTGAAACGCTGGGCCTTGCGGACAAGGATTACGCTGTTTTTTTTCCTGGGGCGGGCCATCAAATCAGGTGCTGGGACCCGCATCGATGGCATGCCCTGATCGTCCGATTTTTGGAAAATTACAGCCATATGCACATTCTCTTACTTGGCCAGGGGGCGGATATTGCCGAAATCAACAAAATTACAGATTGCTTCAACAGCCGTCTCCCTGCTCAATTAGAGATTGTCCATAATCGCACAAATTTAATGGTTTTATCAAAAATCATCGAGCGGTCAAAATTATTTGTCGGGGTTGAAACCGGGCCCACGCACATTGCGGCGGCCGTCGGGACGCCCAATGTCTGCATTATGGGGGGCGGTCATTTCGGCAGGTTTTATCCCTATGGTAATTTGGACAAGAACAGGATGGTTTTTAAGCGCATGGAATGCTTTGGCTGTAATTGGAACTGCATATATGACAAAAGCTTATGCATAGCGGACATTTCTGCCGAAGAGGTTTTAAATGAGATTAAGAGCCTGATATGAGATTTCTTGAATTAAAATACGGCGTTGCCATCCTGGTTTCCCTGATGGCGTCTTTATTGCTGTTTAAAATCGTTGATCTGGCCTATTTGTATTCAGAACATCCCATCAGCAGTATCTTGGTCAAATTTATATTTTTGATGATTTTTTTGACTCCTTTGATTTTTAAGAAAAAGGAAATGTACATCTATTATTTTATTCTGAGTTTTCCGTTTTTTGCTTTTATAGGCAGGGGCATCAGCTTGATTAATATGTTCGCGCTTATTTTTTTGATCATGTTTCACCAGGAAATTTCCAAGGTCATCAGGGAAAAACGCATCCTTTTCGCGGCTCCTTTTTATATTTTCTTGTTTGCGTTGATCTACACCTCGCTATTTTGCCAATTTCCTCAACAGGCTTTTCAAAAATCATTTTTTTATCTGTCCTATGTGATCATTTTTATTGCCGTGACAGCGTACGCATCCGATGAAAAAAATTTGCGGAATTTTACGTATTTTGTTTTATTTATTTTTGTTTTTTGCTGTTTCATTTCGTTTTTCCAGGTGATTTTTGGTATGAAACATTTTAAGTTTACCTTTGGGGAATTTAACCAGAACACGGGGATTTACGGGCATGTCAAAAGGATCCCCAGTGTATTTGAGGACGCGCAAGCGGCCGGACAATACTTTTCGACCATGAGCATGCTTTTAGCGGGCATTTTCATGTACCATTTTAAGAATAAAAGAATTGCCGCGTGGGTTTTCATGCTGGGCAGTATCTGTCTTTTTTTGACCATCAGCAGGCTGGCCATCATCACGTACATGATCGGCATTGTTTTGGCCGCTTTGATTGCCTCATCCAAACGAAAAATTTTAATCATCCTCGTCATGCCTGTTTTGGCCGCTTCCTTGTACCTCGGCTACCAAGGGATGGCGCCGAAAGGGCTGACGGAAAGATTTGAGATCCATAATCAGAAAGAGAGTTTCGCGTACAGATTTAATTTATGGAAATACAGCCTGCCTATTATTACGCATAACCCGTTGGGCGTTGGATTGGGCGGTTTCAACAGATATTATGCCGGTGAAAAGGTGGGCTTTGATTTTCCGGATTCTGTCAGAAGGACCAGGGAATTTACCAATTTTGAAAGTTCCTATTTGTCCTTGCTGTATTCTTTGGGCTTCACTGGATTCGGCGCGTTCGTGATGCTGGTGGTCAGTTATTTTAAATCAGGGATTTCTTTGTTTCAGATCCATGGCGTCAAAAGCGCTTATTACCTGATCATTGCCAGGCTTATTTGGCTCGTCACTTCAGCCATTAGTCCGCAAATGGAGGAGTTTAAATCCATGACGACTTTTACCTTGTTATTTGCATATATGAATTCCATCTACAATATTTTTAACAGAAAGTCCGTAAATCCATCATGACACTTGAGAGCCCTGTTTTAGTCAGCATTGTCACCGTGGTTATGAATTCAAAAAACAGCATCGCAAGGGCTGTATCAAGCGTTTTGCATCAAACGTATAAAAATATTGAATATATTGTCATTGATGGGGGCTCAACGGACGGCACTCTTGAAATCTTGTTGAAATATAAGGAAAGTTTTTCTTATTTTTTCAGCGGCCCTGATAAGGGCATCAGCGATGCTTTTAATAAAGGGATCAGCCAATGCAAGGGGCAGATCATTGGGATCATCAATGCAGATGATTGGTATGAACCAAACGCGGTTGAAAAAGTCGTTGAAACATTGACTCAAGTCGGCGCGGATAGCTGTGTTATTTATGGCAATACCTGTTACCATGCTCAACAACCGCTGTTTATTTTTATACCTCCTCAAAAACCGCAAAATATTTGTTTTGAGATGGTGTTCAGCCATCCTTCCTGCTTTGTATCCAAATCCGCCTATGAGCGATGGGGGGGCTTTAAAGAGAATTTTCCCTTGGCCATGGACTATGAGCTGATGCTGAGATTTTTTCTAAACGGAGTTCAATTTTATTATGTGAACAGCACCTTGGCCAATATGTCTTTTGGAGGCAGAAGTGACAAGAATGAAATCAAGGCCTTATTTGAAATGGCCGAGGCCAGGAAGGTCAATCATTGCCGGACAAACACTGTCTTATTTTGGCTGATCATTTTGTCCAAGATATTCAAACAAAAGATCAGGATGGTGTTCGGGAGAGAGCACCGGCTTTTGCAGGCCTACCGTGGTTTTTTAAGGAACAAAAAGGTGATCGTCCATCATCACGTGCCATCATGAAAATCTGCATAGTCAGCCCGTTGGGGTATACGGGCATAGCTTATTATGACCATAGTTTATGCCAGAGTTTGTCCGAACTCGGGGTGGACGTCGTTTTAATTACTTCTCAATTGAGGATAATTTCCCCGCCCCTGGTTTCTTATCAAATTGAGTATTTGTTCAAGGATACATACGGGGATTTGGGGATGCTCAAAAAGGGGATAAATTATGTTGCCAGCCTCTGGAGAATTTTTATTTATACATTAAAAAATAAATGCAAAATCATCCATTTTCAAATATTGGAACTCCCGCCGGTCGATGCGGTTCTATTCATGATTTTGAAGTTATGCGGCAAAAAGATCGTATTTACTCCTCATGATATCAAATCATTCAAAGGATGGGGAAGCCGGGCTTTAGGTTTTATGTATGCTGTTTCCGATCAAATCATCGTGCATAATGCAGACAATGTCACATCGCTGACCCGCGATTTTTCCATCGATGAGCGTAAAATCAAGGTCATTCATCATGGCAATTATAAATATTTTTTAAATGGGAACATCAGCCGGGCGCAGGCCAAAAACAAGATTCATTTTCATGCTGAAAACAAATTAATCCTGATGTTTGGAAATATACGAAACGGCAAAGGTATTGCGACCGCCATTCAAGCGTCAGCTAAAATCAACGCTCAAAATTCGTTTCAATTGTTGTTGGCTGGAAAGGTAGCCAAGGATTTCGATAAAAATCTGATTTCGGAAATACCCAATTACAACTTTATCGCTTTACGAGATCAATTTATAGACGATGCGATGGTTGAATATTACTATAAAGCCGCTGATATTGTTCTTATTCCTTATGAGTTTGCGTTTGAAAGCGGGGTCCTGCGGTACGCGTTTTCATGCGGCTGTCCCTGCGTTGTCAGCGATTTGCAGATTTTCAGCGCATTTGCCCGCGATGGAGATAATTGTTTGGTGTTTAAGGCCGGGGAAGTTGATGCATTGGCGGCGAACATAGAAAAACTAATCAGAAATCCTGATCTGGCCTCAAAAATCGGTAACAGCGCGAAGCAGTATGCGGATAAGCATTGGGACTGGAGCCAGTCAGCTCAGGAGAGTAAAAATATTTACATGCAATATGCGGCATAGGGTTTATTAAATTTTTTTAATTTAAAATTCATGAAAAAAGCCATCGTCACATTGATAATAGGAGAAGAGTACGCACGAGTCTTTAAAGCATGGTTTCTGCCCGGATGGAAAGCGTACGCGCAGAGATATGGTTTGGACGTTTTGGTGATCGATAAGCCCATAGATGGCAGTGATAGGGCTTTACAGCGTTCACCAGCGTGGCAGAAATGCATTTTGCATAGAGACAGCCATGTCAGCCGCTATGATCAAATAGCTTGGATTGATGCGGATATAAGGATTAACCCTCAATCGCCCAATATATTTGAATTATCCCCGGTTGATAAAATATCCGCCGTTGATGCGTATGCTACGCCTACACGGGAAGACCATGATATTGTATTGTCCAAAATGTATCAAAAGTGGGACCAAGAAAAAATTCAATATATCAAGAATTTGACTCCCCAGGAATACCATGGATTATACGGATTAAAATCCAATTTTGATCAAGTGGTTCAAACAGGGGTTATTGTATACTCTCCCCATCTTCATCAAAATATTTTTGAAAAGGCGTATGGTTATGAAGAAAAAGCCGGATCATACTGGAATTATGAAATGAGACCCCTGTCATATGAAATTTTGAATTCCGGCCTGGCCCACTGGCTGCCTGCCCGGTTTAATATGGTTTGGAGTTTATATAATCAGCTTTATTATCCGTTTTTGAATATTGAAAATACCCCTGTGACGAGAAAATTAAAAAAAATTTTTCCCCGATTGTTTAATTATTCTTTATACGCAAAGTGTCTGGAAGCTGCATTTGAAAATGCGTATTTACTCCATTTTGCGGGCGGCAGTCTTGATTATAGGTATATTCCATATCGGTACAGGTGCTGATTTTAATTTTTATCGAACATGGGAGGGTTCTATGAAATATCTGATCGTATTTATTCTGTTCGTATTCAACGTGAATCTTGGCTTTGCCGCCACCTATTATGTCAGCAATTCAAGCGGGCAGGATGGCCATGACGGCAAATCTCCGGAACAGGCGTGGAAGACCCTGGCCAAGGTCAATGGGATGAGTTTTCATGCCGGAGACAACATACTTTTTAAAAGAGGCGATATCTGGAGGGAGCATTTAATCACCGCAAGCGGAAATGCGTCGGGAGGATACATTACTTATGATGCTTATGGCGAGGGGAACAAGCCTAACTTCAGGTTGTCCATGGATAAAAGCCGCGCCAATGATTGGGTGGATAACGGAGGCCATATATGGCAAACAACCGGATTAAAAACAGACGTTGGAAATATTTTTTTTGATGGCGATACGGCCACAGGGCAAAAAGTTTTCACAAAAGAGGAGTTGGTCAAGGATCTGGATTATTGGTGGGACCCTGACAAAACAGGCGTTCTTTTGCTGTATTCCACGGAAAATCCGGCCAAGAGATTTAAAAGCATAGAATGCGGCCTGACATCGGATTATATTGTCGATTTGAAGGAATCCAGTTATGTGATTATTCAAAATTTAGATCTGTCGAATTCAGGAAATCATGGTATCCGAGGGCAGAAAAATGACCACATTATCATCAGGAAAAACGATGTCCATAACATCGGTGGATCAGATGCGCATTATCCTCATCATACCCGGCAGGGTGATGGAATTGAATTTTGGCAGATAGCCACCAATATTTGGGTCTATGAAAATAAATTGTGGGAAATTTATGATGTGGCCATGTCCTCTCAGTTTAATGGTAAACCCGATGGAGATCTCATTTATCAAAATCAGTATTGGTTTAATAACATTGCTTGGAAATGCTGCAGATTTTTTGAATTTTTTGCCACGCCGCCTAAAACGGGAAAGGTTGACATTGAACACATCTACCTGTTCAACAACACTTTTTATGACGCGGGAGGCTGGGGGGCCGCCAACCGGCCTGATAAAGAGGCGGTCAGGCATATTGAAATTTATCCTAAAGCGCCGTTGAAGGATTTTTATATCGTCAATAACATTTTTGATCTGACCGAAAGCACCATGCTTTATTTTGATAAGCAAATGCCTGGCCAAACGTATTTTCTTGACCATAATATATATTGGTCCACGAACCAGCAAAAGACCATGTGGCGGTTGAATCGCATCAACAGCGGCAATTTTAATGATTACGTGAAAAATCTTCACTACGATGAACATTCCTTATTTGCCGATCCGTTGCTGGTGGGCCCTCCGAGAGATTTCAACTATCAAAGCGGTTCACCGGCGCTCAATGCGGGCATGGATATGGCTAAAATATTAAATACTGATATTCGACCTTATTTCGACAGGAAAGGAGATGCTTTTAATATAGGAGCGCAAGGTTTTTAACACATAATTTTAAAATTTCTCCCAACTCAATTAGGACACCATATGGATTTAACCATCATTTCGACTTACCGTTGCAATTCCAAATGCCAAATGTGTTACATTTGGCAGAATCCGACCGACCCCAAGGAAGAAGTTTCCCTTGAAACCCTGCGTAAATTGCCCAACGGGTTTGATAATTTAAATGTGTCCGGCGGGGAACCGACACTGCGCCGGGACCTTCCGGAAATCGTCGATATTCTCTATCCCAAGGCCAGGATCATGGAAATAAGTTCCAATGGCCTTTATGCCGACCGCCTGGTGCCCATCATCCAAAAGTATCCGAATATCAAGGTCAGATTTAGCATTGAAGGGGACGATCTGACGAATAATACAATCCGCGGGGAAGAAGACGGTTTCAGGAAGAAGGTGGAGGGTCTAAAGAAATTAAAAGAAGCCGGTGGAACAGATCTTGGGTTTGCCACGGTCATTCAAGATGAAAATGCATCCCAATTGGTCCAGGTCTATGAGATGGCCAAATCCATGGGGGTGGAACTTGCGACGTCCACACTCCATAATGCTTGGCAATTTCACAAAAACGACAATTATTTTTATGATCGTATCAGAGTGGCCAAGGAGGTCGAGGGTTTGATCACCGCCATGATGAAGACCAATAAGGTCAAGAACTGGTTCAGGGCCTATTTGAATTTGGGACTGATCAAGAAAATACTTGGTCAGGACCGCCTGATCAAATGCACGGCCGGCACGGATTTTATATTTATCGATCCCTGGGCCGATGTCTGGGCCTGCAATGTACGGACGGATTTGCCCATGGGCAATTTGTCCCGTCAAACCTGGGAAGACATCCTCCAAAGCGATGTGGCCAGGCAAAGCAGGGACAAGGTCGCTGTTTGCCAGCAAAATTGCTGGATGGTCACGACCGCGCGTACGGCGATGCGCTCCACCGTAATTCCAATATTTCCTAAATTTGCGCCCATGTTATGGGTGATGATCAATAAGATCAAGGTGAGTTTAGGCATGAACATTAACTTTGAAAAATATATTGATTATAAGGATGTTAAAACCAATCCCCACGTTCCACGATCTTCTTATTTGGACAAGCAGACCAAGTCCAAACTTCAAAAAGCCGACGATCCTCATTATGTTCAAGGGACCTTTTATAACCGATGAAGATCATTGTGCTTGGGACCCGCGGCTTCCCCAATATCCAGGGCGGGGTCGAATCTCATTGTGAACATCTTTACCCCTGCCTGGCTGATTTAGGCTGTACCATCACCGTCATCACCCGCCTGCCTTATGTTGATCCCAGCGCCGTTTCTTATCGTGGCGTGCGTTTAATGGCGCTGGCTTGTCCTCAAAACAAGTTCCTTGAAGCTTTTATACATACGTTTAAGGGGGTCTGGCTCGCCAGAACATTGGGGTGCGATGTTCTGCACGTTCATGCCATTGGGCCTTCTCTGTTCGTCCCGCTGGCCAGGCTTTTAGGGCTCCGGGTCGTCATGACCAATCATGGCCCTGATTATGAACGTAAAAAGTGGAATGTTTTGGCTAAAATTATTTTAAGAATAGGGGAGTGGAACGGGGTCGTTTTTTCCAATCAAATCATCGCCATTTCCAGGACCATTGCAGATCAGATCAAAAAGACCTACAATCGCAGTGCCGTTCAAATTCCTAACGGAGTCGTGGTCCCGCCTGTGATAGCGACGGACGGGGCGTTAAAAAAGTTTGGGCTGGAAAAAGGACAATATATCCTGGCGGTAGGTAGATTTGTCCCGGAAAAAGGATTTGATGATTTGATCGATGCCTATCTTAATGATAAAAGTTTGTATGCGCGTAAAATCAAATTGGTCATTGTCGGAGATGCCGATCATCCAGACGCCTATAGTGCGCGGCTAAAAAACAAGGCCGATCCGTCCAAGGGGGTTGTATGCACCGGACGTTTAGCGGGAATTGCATTGAAAGAGATTTATGCGCATGCCAAACTGTTTGTACTGCCTTCTTATTATGAGGGACTGCCTATTGTATTGCTCGAAGCGTTGAGTTACGGCCTGTCTTGTCTTGTTTCCGACATCCCTGCCAATAAGGAAATTGAACTTGAAGAAGACCGGTATTTTTCCGTTGGCAACGTGGATGATTTAGGCCGTAAAATGGCGCATTTGTGCACGCGGCCAACGGCTGAAAAGGAAAAAAATCTGCAGATACGCAGGATAGCTGAAAATTATAATTGGAAAAAAATTGCAGCATCAACTTTTCATGTATATGATAAAGCAATTCAATAGATGAATAGGCTGAATCTATCATGATTGAAGGCAATCAGAAATTATTGTACCGCTAGTGGGCGGACGGTTTGGGGTTGTAATCTTGTAACCCATTGATTTTGATAGATTTGTATATTTAAAACAAAAGAGGTGAATGGGCGTTTTTTATAATCGTTCTTGCGCATGCGGTGAAAAAGTGGTATATTCTACGCAAGAGGTGCGGAGAATATGAAGTATATTCACCAGACCAATGTTTGGCCCAAATTCACCTGGGATCATCAACTGATCGCGTCTGTGCTGGGCCCTGTGCGCAACCGGCAGGGGCGCCTGTTGGGGCGCATGGAAGCCCTTGGTTTTCCGTTGCGTAAAGAGGCTGTTTTACAGACCTTGACCCTGGATGTTATCAAAAGCAGCGAAATTGAAGGGGAAATCCTCGATCTGGCTCAAGTTCGGTCCTCAATCGCCCGCAGATTGGGTATGGATGTTGGGGGTTTGGTCCATGCCGACCGTAATGTGGAAGGCGTGGTTGAAATGATGCTTGATGCCACCCAGAATTTCAATAAGCCGCTGACTAAGGACCGTCTCTTCGGTTGGCATGCAAGTTTATTCCCATCCGGCCGAAGCGGTATGCATAAGATAACGGTGGGTGCCTGGCGTCGTGATACCCAGGGCCCTATGAGGGTCGTTTCTGGTCCCGTTGGACGGGAAAAGGTCCACTATGAAGCCCCATCAGCGGACCACTTGGGCCGCGAGATGAAAGCCTTCTTGGATTGGTTTAAGAATTCAGCGGATTTGGACCTTGTTCTCAAGGCGGGGATTGCCCATTTCTGGTTTGTGGCTATCCATCCTTTTGATGATGGGAATGGACGTATTGCGCGCGCGATAGCCGATATGCAGCTGGCCCGTGCCGACGGCAGCAAAGAGCGTTTCTACAGCATGTCTGTGCGAATCAGGCAGGAACGCAATGCCTATTACGGCATTCTTGAAAAGACCCAAAAAAGTACGCATATGACCAATGACGGTATTGATATCACACCTTGGCTTGAGTGGTTCCTGGGTTGTTTGGACCGGGCATTGGATACGACTGAAAGCACCCTGGCAGGCGTGTTTAAGAAAGCCCGATTTTGGGAAGCCCATCCGTCCGGCTCTCTCAATGAACGCCAGCGGACCATGATCAATAAATTGTTTGATGGTTTTGAGGGCAAGTTGACCACTTCAAAATGGGCCAAGATCACTAAATGTTCTCAGGATACTGCTTTGCGGGACATCCTCGATCTTGTTAAGAAAACTGTCCTGATGAGGGATTCTGCCGGCGGCCGCAGCACGAACTACTTGCTAAAACATATTTAGGAAACTGGCGCCGCGCGGGCAGGCTTCTTAGGCTGGCGGTCTTTGGGAATTTAATCAAGATGTCAATTTACAAATAACATAAATATGTTATTTTAGTTTGACAAATAACATATTTATGTTATATTTTATTTATGAAGTTTCAAAGGCTTATACATTTAGAAAAAATTTCAGGTTCTTTATTTTTGTTCGGCCCGCGCATGACCGGCAAAACGTTTTTATTGCGGCGGCTAAAGACAGCCTTGTTTGTTGATCTTTTAGACCCTGAATTAGAGCTTAGATTGGAACGTTCACCAAAGGACTTTTGGGAACAATTAAACGCGCTCAAAAAAGGCCAGCTGGTCATTGTGGATGAAATCCAGCGCGTACCTGCGCTTTTGGATTATGTTCAAAAAGGAATTGAAGAATTAAATTTGAAATTTGTCCTTTCCGGGTCCAGTGCCCGCAAGCTAAAGCGTGGCAGTGCCAACCTTTTGGGGGGCAGGGCCATTGACTTAAGGCTCCATCCCTTGACAGTTAAAGAAATTGGCCAAGATTACGGGATCGATCGGATATTATCTTACGGAACTTTACCGAATGTCGTTTTAAATCTTTTAGAGAAAAAGGAAGAAGATGTAAGGCGCTATTTAAAAACATATGGGACGGTCTATATAAAAGAAGAAGTCCAAGCCGAGGCTTTGACCCGTAATATAGGTGCGTTTCAGCGGTTTTTGGATGTGGCCGCCCAAATGAACGGGGAGACGGTCGAATTTTCTTCCATTGCCAGGGATTCCGTCGTGCCAATGAGCACGGTCAAAGAGTATTTTTCCATATTGGAAGACACCCTTTTGGGTTCGTTTTTATGGCCTTGGGACCGCAGTGAACGTAAAAAGGCCAGGCCAAAGTTTTATTTCTTTGATTGCGGGGTGGTCCGTTCATTGCAAAATCGTCTGATAGACCCGCCGACTTCTCAGGAAAAAGGGCATTTGTTTGAAATGTTTTTTTATAATGAATTGCAAAGCATGCGTGATTATTATGAAAAACCTGACACGTTTTCTTTTTGGAGAGACGGCAAAATGGAAATTGACCTGTTGGTTTCCGGGTCCCATGGACCGCGGATGGCTTTTGAGTGTAAAACATCAACGGAGACCTTGCCCGAAGCTACGGTATCGGCTTTTCGTAAAAAGTTTCCGGGAGTCAAAATCTACATTGCTTCCTTGAAGGAAACGAGCCCGCGAAAGTTAAAGAATGATATTATGGTTTTGCCTTGGCGAAAAGCATTGGAATTGTATTATAATGGGTAGGTCTGGAAGAAGGTGTTAGAATGATCGAAGGTAATTAGCAATTAATGTATTGGCCGCCGGTTTTGGTTCTGGTATACTTTTCATATGGGCATTAATGATAGATCAATTATTTTAAAGTTTAAAGAACGGATCCCGAAACATATTCGTGAGCATTTGGGTAAGATTATTATATTTGGGTCTCGGATAAAAAGTAATGTTTCCCGTTATGCAGATTTAGACCTGGCTGTACTGCTCAAGTATAGGAATCGTAAAATTGAGAAGGAATTGGAAGATATTGTATATGATTTAATGTTAGAGCATGATTTTAAGCCGATTATTTCTATTAAAATTTTTGAAGTTAAGGATTTTGAAAGGCGGTGTAAAGAAGGCTTCTCGTTCTATCGTCATGTGCGAGAAGGAATTACAATATGAATAAGGAAATAGACGGTCTTATTCACAAATCTAAACATGCGATCAAAGTTGCTCAAGATCTTTTAGCTTCCGGATATCCTTCCGATTCCGTCAGTAAATCATATTATGCAATTTTTTATGCAGCTCAAGCCCTCCTTAAATCAGCTAAAATTGATGTCATCAAGCATTCCGCTGTTGAATCAGCTGTAGGCTATCATTTTGTCAAAACTGGAAAGATAGACCAAAAATATCACCGTATTCTTCTCGATGCTCGTAAATTGCGGGAAATTGCAGATTATGATATTCAGGAAGAAATTCTTCGGACTCAATCTGCAGTCAAAATCCAAGAAGCCAAAGAATTTCTAAAATTAGTCCTGAAAATAATCAAATAAGGATCGAAGGTGATAAAAAATTATTGTATTGGCTGACGGCTTCGTTTGAGAAAGGTGGTTTGTAGGAATTTTAATCCGAAATGCAAGATAAAAGCCATGAGTGAAAAGAAAACGTTGAGCATGCTTTTTCGTGAGTTGTTTAAAAAGTATGTCCATAAATCTGATCCTGTTGATAATTATGATCAGTTGATGAAAAAACTTGATTACGTACGGATGTATGGGAAAAAATTTACGCGTGAGGAAATGAATGAGCGTTAGAAGATATTTTTTAGAAATAAATATTGAAGATTTGCAGCATAACCAGGTTGTTGGAGCGGTTAAAATCCAAAATCCTTTTATTCATTGACGGATTGTGATAGAACAGGATAAAAAACTTTTATATTGGCTGCCGGTTTTGATCTGGCTGGAGTTTATTTTTCTCCTTTCTTCCATCCCGTCGGCGGTCCTGCCTCAAATGGCTTCGGCGGATTCTGAATTTTGGGCCCACCGGACCTCGCACATCATTGAATACGCCATCTTAGGCATCCTCTTGATCAGGGCCTATACCCATAAAAAGACCAAAATCGATGTGACTGCCATTTTGTATATGTCGGTTTACGTCTTACTGTCAGCGCTGTTTGATGAATGGCACCAGTCCTTTGTGCCGGGAAGGCATGCGCAGTGGATCGATGTCAATTTTGACACGATCTGCGCGGCAGGCGGAATGCTGATTTATTTATATTACTTCAAGAGCAAGCGCAGAAGACAGCATCATTTTTTCGGCAAGGTCCCGAAGTGATTTGGAAATTACTTTCATTATTCTTTCAGAAAAAATTCTGATGTAAATATTGTTATACAATGTTATACTTAACTTAGGGAGGATTGTATGACTATATTAAAAGCCTTTCGGCTGGAAAAAACGTTGGTCAATCGATTGACTAAAATTGCCAAAGCTTCGCATCGTTCAGAAAAATTTTATGTTCAGGAAGCTTTGCGCCAATTTTTGGAGGAATACGAGGATGCGTATATCGCCAAAGAACGGTTTGATGACCCTAAAACGGAGTATATATCCAAAAGAGAAATGAGGCGCAGGCTTGGTCTATGATGTTGAGTATGCCCAAGATGTTGAAAAAGACCTTGCCAGGTTGGACAAGCCTTTAAGACTAAAGATCATAAATAAGATTGAGAATTATTTGGCCAAGGACCCGGAAAAATTGGGTAAGCCTTTGAGTGGTGTTTTTAAAGGATTTTGGCGTTACCGATTTGATGATTATAGGATTATCTATCGCATCCGGTATAATGAGATTTTAATTACGGTATTTCGTATAGGACATCGTAGAAACGTTTACGATAAACCCATTTCATAGCATTACTTTCCGAATAGATAGTCCTGCTGTGAAGCGGGGATTTGGGCCGCGATGGCCGTCAGCAATTCCTGCGCGTATTGGCCGGCCTGGCCGAGCAGTTCCCTGGTCGTTGTGATGTCGATCCTGACCATCACCCCGGTTTTCTTCTTTTGGGTCAGTGCGTCCCAAAGCGTTTTTAGTTTTTGCCCGCCCCAGCCCACTTCTTCTTTATCGATGCAGATCCAGTAAAGTGTCAAAAACCCTTCATCTTTTTTGGAAAAATACACGGCCTTGGCCTTCCAGGTATGGTGAGGCACGCTGAAAGTCATCTCCGGCAGGTCTTCGGCATCAAAGCCGGCCCCGCCCACACAGGTCTTGGGATGGTGGAAATTATCCCCGTCGAGGATGAATACATAGAGCAGAGGCCCCTGGTCTTTGTCATATTCGCGCACCAGGACATGGCCGATAAAATTCATGTTTTTTTGGTTCTGGGCGTATTCATCCGTGATGTCTTCCGCATTCCATCCGGCCAAGGTTTGAGGAAGATTGATCTTGGAGATGATTTCCGTTCCCTGGTATTTGGGCTTGGGCAGGCAAAAGGCGGCAACACCGGCAGCCATCAAAAGAAAGGAAGCGATCAAAGGTTTACGTATGGAGTTCACTGTCTTCCAATCTTTTCTCGAGGGCTATAAAACAAGCTATCATTAATAAAAAGACCAATAAACCGTTGATGAAATGTACTGTGCCCTCGGCCATGGAAGGCCCCCAAAAATACACCTCAAAACAGGTGGCTAAGATGCGGATAAAATTGCCGATCAAGGACAAGGGAATAATGGCCAGGACCAGCCAAATTTTGCTTCGGGTTTTTAAAGGCAGAAGATACACATAAACCAGGCCTAAAGCCAGCATGGCTGTCAGCGAATGCAGGCCGCTGCAAGGCGTGCCCATATAAATCTCATGGCCGCGCAAGGACAATATAAGCCCGTCGCGTACCACCGGGATTTCAAAGAATTTAAGGACAAGATCCGCCCCAAAGGTGGCGGCATAACGCAGGGGAAGGGTCATGGCATCCAGAAGGCCCAATGGCGGCGGCACCAGCAAAAGCAGATACCATATGGGAAAGGACATTTCCTTGGCCGCCTCTTGTCCGTAAAGATACAGGATTAATCCAAAGAGGACAGGAACCAGCGACAAGGTGGAAACCAAAAGAAAATCCTGCCTAAAGCCGAAGACAAAAAGCCAGAGGCCAAAGACCAGAAGAAACAGGCTTAAATCCGTGAACGCGGGGTTTGGAACCAGGGCTTTGCGGTTTCTGTAGGCCAAAAGCAGGGCAACAGGCAGGACAAAATAGGCATGGGTATAATCAATCAAGTGCCAGCGGATGGCATACAGCTGGTAAAAAACAGGAGAATACAGCAACAGCGTCAGGGACCAGGTTAAAAGATAGGCCATTTAAAAAGCGTGTCTGAAGGTTTATGAGGCTGAAAGTCTTTTGCGCTGGATATAGCTTAAGCTTAAGAGGCCCGCGCCAAAAACGAAAAGGACATAGCTGGAAGGTTCCGGGGTAACGCCGTGGCCGTGGGGGCCGGGCCCCTTGCCGTCATGGCCATCATCGCTGTCATCGCCGTCATCCCCAGAGCCGCCATGGTTTCCGTGGTCATGATGGTCGCCATGATCGTCATGGTCGCCGTTATGATCATTCCCATGGTTATCCCCTTGGTCATCGGTATTGGAGAGATTGTTGTGATTGAAATGAAAATCAGCCGAGGCGCGGTTGGTCAAGGCCAGGCAGAGGACGGCACACAGAATGATGGATTTAAAGGCGGATGTCATGTCCTTTAATATCCTATTTGAGACGGGAAATGTCAATAAAATTTCACAAAGGGGGACCGATGTGCTATAGTAACCGAAATTTGTTTTCCCGGCTAAAGTAAGGCCTCCAAAGAGCGCTTATGAATTTAAATAAAGCTATTTTCTTTGTCTTTTTAGGGCTGACCTTGGCCCTAAGCGTTCTTTTTTACTGGAGGGTCCATCAAGACCAGGAATTCCGGCAAAGGGTGCTGAAATCTTGGGAAGCAAAAAAGGTGCCGGAACAGCTGATGATGGCCTTCAGCCAAGGCCGTGAAAACGCCCATCGGGACGTGCCGGCAGACGGCCTCTGGCATCACCATGCTTTTTCTGATCCGCTGATCCGGAAGGTTTTAATCGGCAGCCGTATTACGGACCTTCGCCTGCGCAGGTTTAGGCAGTCGCCGGGCCTGCTGGATATCCAGGTCGTGGCGGTCAAAAACATTGCCGTTGTGTTGAACTTAAGAGTAAGGATACCTTAAATCCTATGGACTTGCATGCTTCTTGGGAAAAAGCCCTTCGGGAAACGGACATTGTCCGCTCCAGGGTTTCGGCATTGCAGACCTTTGCCGAGACCAAGGTGCCTTATATCCTGTTGTCTCCCTCGCTGATCAATGAAGGCGATACCGTGGTGCGCACCGGCGAGGTGCTGGTGCATAAGCCGACGCTGATTTTGCCGCCCAATGTCCCTCAGCTTGAGGGTTTTGAGTTTAAGGACGGCGATTCTTTCAAGGAAGAGAGCATGATTAATTTTCTGATGGTGCGGGGCATTACCCTGCCGTCCATGAAATACGACAATAAGGTTTTTTCTTTGAATGTCTTCGAGGGTAAAATGGAGGAGGCGGTGGGGAACTACGGCAACCGCTTGCAGAGGGAAGAAAACACCTCCACAGGCCTTATCTGCGGCCCGGATGAAATCTGGCAATTGTCCCTTTTGATTTTTATCTGTTCCCAGATCGCCAAAAATTCCAGCGTCGATATCCGCCGTCTTTTGGAGGAGTACCATAAAAAGAACGGCCGGGGGCCCTATGGATAAGAACGAATATCTGGATTTGGAAACCAAGGCCTTGGACAGGCTCAGCGGCAAGCTGAGCCTGATGATGTCGGATGCCGAGCGCCAGGACTTGGTCAGCAGCGCGCTGGCCGATGAGCTTAAGGATGAAAACAAAAAGAACCAGTTTCTTAAGGATTTCCTTTCCTACGGGATCGTCGAGGATTTACTACATGATCTGGAAGTGGAAGATATCATCATCAATGCCTTAAAGCCCATCTATATCCATCATGCCCAAAAAGGTTTTATCGCCACGGACAAAAGTTTCCAAAGCCAAAAAGAGTTCAATGGTTTTGTCCGCAAACTGCTGATTTTTTCCGGCAGAAAAGATTATCATAAAATCGCCAACCTGGAACTGACCAACCTGGCCGGCCGGGTGAATATCATTGACTCGCCTTTGGGCACGCAGTTGACCATATCCAAGGCCAAGATGGACCCGTTGAGCATCATTGATTTGATCCGCAAGGGCAGTTTAGGGTATGAGGCCGCGGGCCAATTATGGATGTATTTGGAAGGGCTGTCGATCAGGCCGGCCAATATCATCATTGCCGGCGGGCCGGGGACAGGTAAGACCACCTTGCTCAATGCGCTCTTGAGCTTTATCCCTGACAAAGACCGTTTGGTCGTCATTGAAGATACCTTTGAATTAAATACCTTCATGGAAGACAGCTGTTCCCGTCTGGAAACCGATGATGAGCTGTCTTTATCGGATCTGGTCAAAAACAGCCTGCGCATGCGTCCTGAGCGCGTGATCGTAGGCGAGGTGCGCGGGGCCGAGGCCAGGGACATGATCACCGCGGTCAATATCGGCAAATACTGCATGGGCACCATCCATGCCCTAAGCGCCCGCGAAACCATCACCCGCCTGCACAGCGAGCCCATGAATGTGCCGGATGAGCTGATCAATCTTATCGACGTGTTCATCATCCTCAAGCGCTACCATGTGAAGGGTAAATTGTACCGTGTGATCGATGAAATATCCGAAACAGGCGCCATGGAATCCAATAAGGTCCTCTTGTCTCAGGTATTTAAATATAATTACGCCCAGAATTTTGTGGAGTCTGTTTCGCCCAGCACCATTTACCGCGACCGTCTGGCCCAGGAAGCCGGCCAGACGCCCCGTGATATCATCAATGAGACCTGGGCCAGGGCCGCTGTCTTAAAGACCTTGGACAAGCAGGATGTGCATACCATCAAGGAAGTCACCACCTTTTGCCGGTTTTATGCCATAAACCCCAAGGAAGCGATGTCCAAGATCGGCCTAAAAAATATTGGGACACATTGAATTAATTCAATGTGTCCCAATTAATTCCCTCTTTACAGCAGGGTGTAAGTCTGGTATAAAATTGGTTCTTAAATTTGTAAATGCTGTGGAAATTCTGCGCCTGGTCGTTTTTCTGGAAAAAGTGTTGTGGAAACGACACGGACGGCTTGAATTTCTTTGAATGTAAATTTGTAAATGCTGTGGAAATTCTGCGCCTGGCCGTTTATCTAATTAGACGCTGTGGAAACGGCACGGGCGGCTTGAATCTTTCTAAATTAAATTTATTAAAGCTGTGGTAATTCTGCGCCTGTAGCTCAACTGGATAGAGCATCAGTCTACGGAACTGAGGGTTACAAGTTCGAATCTTGTCAGGCGCGTTTTTTTAAAACTGCGAGTGGATTTCAGATTTCTCGTCGGGAGTAAAATCTATCCACTTTTGTAAATGAGCCGTCGGATACAGGTCTTTTGACTGTGAGTCAACGGTTCTATGATTGAAACTCTTCCCAAGCATAAGCTCGACGAGCTTTTTAAACAGTTCACTGCTTACGCTTTACTGGAACGATGCCTCGAACCGACCACGATTGTGTGGTACGAAGGCAGTATCAAGTGCTTCTACAAGTACCTGCGCCGTCGGGTCATCCCTGCCAATTTAGACACCCTCAATGTTGACCTATTGCGTGAGTTCCTGGTTCACCAACGACTACAAGGCAACTCACCCAGGACAATTCATAATATTATGAAGGGAATAAGGGCTTTTTGCACCTTCCTGGTCAAAAGAGGTCATCTGCCCCAAAACCCCTTTGACAAGCTGGAAAAGCCCAAGCTCCCCCGCAGGCTTCCCGAATTTTTGGATGAGGAAGAATCCAGGGCATTATTACGGGCCTGCATGGATAGGAAGCTATTTTATAAGTCCCAATGGTATCGGGATGTGGCCATCATTGCCATGTTCTTATTTACGGGTGTAAGGCTAAAAGAGCTTTTAAACCTCCGTATGGCTGATTTGAACTTGGAACGGGGCTGTATTAAGGTCTCAGCCAAGAATAAGGAGCGTTTAATCCCCCTCAATGAGACGGTGGTTGAATACTTACGGGATTATCTCAAAGTACGGCCCTCCCGCACAGTTGATAACGTCTTTGTCTCGACTAACAGGAACAAGCCATTGACCAAGGAGGGGATGTATAACCTATTTGGTGAGCTAAGGCGAAAGCTGAAATTCCCCAAGAAAATTTGCCCACAGATACTTAGGCATACCTTTTGCACCCTGATGCTTAGGAATGGGGTCAATATACGGGATATTCAGCTATTGGTGGGTCATTCCGACATTTCGACCACCGCCAAATTTTACCTTGGCTGTGATACGGGGCAGTTAAAGGTGGCCATTGATAAACACCCGTTAAATTTGAATTGACCTTCCCCCCGCAAGCGGGGAGCCGCCAGGAGGCGTCTATGATTATCTTATACTGGCTTTTCTGCGCTATCTGTTGTTCCTTCCCTCCGCTGGGGGTCATGGCCATTATCTTATTCATTACGACAAGGGGCTACAGGCCAGGAAACGGTGGGGGTTGTTTTAGCGGGTCAAGCTATCGTTCCTGTAGGCCATTTGGTCATGAAGGAGGAATGGGCAAGCCATATGTAGACAAGAGAGGGCGGGTAAGGTATTGTTCGAATCCGAATCATAATCATTTTTATTAATGAGGTATTTATTTGTAAATATTTGTAATTTTTGCGTAGAAGCTCTGTATGGATGATGAAATTTGACAAGATGAAAATACCTTGTTATCTTACATAAAATAACACAGATGGGAATGGTCAAGAAAGGAAGGGCATAATGTCTAATGTTAAAATTCGAATAATCGCAAAAGAGATTGAGCTAATCAAAGATAAAGACGGAAATATAATTTCGACTTTTTCAAAGCATGTAACAAAAGATTTTCCAGACGATTTTGTATTTGGTAATCCTTTTAAGAATGATGATTTCAAAAAATCTGAAATTATTTCAGCCGAAATCTTAGAAGACTAAAGTTATGGAATCTCCAAAAGCATTTATCTCTTATAGCTGGTCATCACCACAACATCGTGACCTCATACGTTCGTATGCTGAACGGCTTGTCAGCGACGGAATAGATGTTACTCTTGACCAATGGAATTTATCCGAGGGGCATGATAAATACGCTTTCATGGAAGGCATGGTCTTAGATTCGCATATCACCCATGTGCTAATTTTCTCCGACAAACAATACACTGAAAAAGCTAATGAACGAAAAGCTGGTGTAGGTACCGAGTCGCAAATAATTTCTCAAGAAATATACAATAAAGTAAAACAGGAAAAGTTTATTCCTATCGTTTGCCAGATGCAAGAAGAAGGCGACCCTTATTTGCCAGTATTTCTTAAATCTCGTATATGGCTTGATTTTAGTACTCCTGAAAATGTGAATGCAAATTGGGAAAGATTGTTACGTGTTCTTTACGGTAAGCCTATTTATGAGAAACCGACTCTAGGGAAGCCTCCTTCATTTTTGTTAGATGATACGAGACCTTCTTTACCAACAATAGGTAAGTACAATAGCCTTCGGGAAGCTTTATTAAGCAATAAGCCTTCAACTGAATATCATCGAAAAGATTTTATTGGCACTGTTATTGCTTATGCTGATTCCTTGCGGATACATGAAAATATAAATATCGAAAATGCTGATGAGAAAGTTATAAGTGATTTTCGTGATTTATTACCACTTCGAGACCAATTGATTGATTGGTTTTCTCTTGAATCGAACACTTTACAGATAGAGAATTTTGACGCTATGATTATTAAATTCTTAGAACGAATTTTAGTTTTAAAATACAAGCCCGAAGAAGTAACTCAATATCAAAATTGGTGGTATGACGCACCTTCTCTTTTTGTGTATGAACTTTTTTTGTATTTCATTGCTGTATTGATTAAAGAAAATAAGTTTTTAAGTTTACAGAATATATTTAGCACCCAATATCTTCTTCCAGATACAGAACAAAGACCGAATGATTTTGTTACATATAATGAATTTTGGGCGCATTCAAGCGTATTAGAACATAGAAATCAACGACTTAAACTAAATCGAATTAATATAATTGCTGATTTTATTAAAGAGAGAGCAACACGAAAAGACATTTCTTTTCAAGAAATCATGCAAGCGGAATTGGTGATTTTCCTTATCAGTTTGGTGTCAAATGGCCGTGCGTGGTATCCTCATACTTTAACGTACGCTGAAAGAGGGAAATTTCCATTTTTTATAAGATTAGCCCAACACAAATTTTTTGAACAATTTAAGATTGTTACTGGCATTGCTTCAGCTGACGTTTTGCGTCAGAAATTTTCAGATGGATGCGAAAGGCACAAAATAAATTCATGGCAAATAACGTTTCATATGCCTTTTCTTTCAATACCCAATGTAATGAATGTGGCTAAGTGGGACACTATTTAAAAAAAATTGGAATATGTTAAATTATTAAAACCAGACAGCAATACGTTCATTTTAGAAATTATGTTTTTATGAAATTCGAACTCAATAATCTACCTAGAAATTGTTCCAATGAAGATGTCCTTGCAGAAATTAGGCGGGTTGATGCATTAGTCGGAAAAGATAAATTGACACAGTCCGACTATGAGAAATATTCCAAAATGGGTATAGATGGCGTGAAACTTAGATTTGGTAGTTGGGAAAAGGCTCTTATAGCTGCTGGATTAGGTCATAAATATTTTGGTACTAAAATTACGGATAAAATGCGTAATTCTAGGGCAAGGTATTTAACAAACGATGACATTTTGAAAGAATTGCAAAGAATCGCGAAGCTACTTAATAAGGAAACAGTTAGCATTGAAGATGTAAAAAGTCACTCTAATATTATTCATCCAGGAATTGTGAATAGTCGCTTTGGTTCTTGGGTTGCGGGAATGGAAAAAGCGGGTTTAAAGGTTTCAGAAAAATATAATCGTGCCTATTCTGATGAAGAATATTTTGAAAATTTGCTTAATGTTTGGATTCAACATGGAAGACAGCCATTCAGTAAAGAAATGGACAGTGAGCCTTCTAAGATTAGTAGTGGAGGATATAAAAAACATTTTGGAAGTTGGCATAAGGCCCTTCAGGCTTTCGTCGTTAGAATGAATCAAGATGAATCAAAAGTTGGAAAGAGTCATGAAAAAGAACAGAAATCCGACGAGGTAGATTCAAAGCCCATTGTAATTCCAAAAATAAAGTCGAGTATTTTTGTTGAAGATAGGAGAGAAATTGGCCTTGGATTACGGTATAAGATTTTGAGCAGAGATAAATTCAAATGCGTTAGATGTGGTACAAGCCCTTCTACAGACCATTCCTGTCGTCTTCATGTTGACCACATTGTTCCATTCTCAAAAGGGGGTAAGACTACATTGGAGAACTTGCAAACTCTTTGTGAGAAATGTAATTTGGGAAAAGGAAATAGGCATTCCGAGTAATAAGTAGAGAGCTTGTCAGCGTCTTCAAAAAGGGGGAATATGAAGAAAATTTTAACAATAATGTTATGTTTGTCGTTAGGCGGTTGCGCAACTGGGTACCACGGCAGGGGTTTTACGGGTGGCTATTCAGATATGAAATTACAGGACAATATTTATAAGGTTACTTTTAAGGGCAATGGTTATTCGAGCATGGAAAGAGCGGGAGATTTTGTTTTGTTAAGGTCTGCTGAATTGGCTATTGAGAATGGATACAAGTATTTTATCGTCTTAGAAACTAATAGTTATGTTAGAACGGCTTCAATTTCTACCCCTGTAACTGCTCAAACATATGGTACAGTGAACACGTTTGGGAATACGGCGAGTTATAGCGGGACAACCTATTATTCTGGTGGCGAAACTTACCATATTCATAGGCCTGTTACTAATATGACTATTGAGTGTTTTCAAGAAAAACCAGACAATGTTAATGGGATGATTTTCGATGCCGAACAGATACGGGTTAATATAAAATCTGCTTATGGGATAAAATAATTTATGGCCTTTAAAAATTTTTTGATTGAGTCAGTGCTTTACTCCAGGAAAGGTGATAATGAAAAACACAAAAAGGAATCGAAGCAGACTATCAAAAATTATGGGCGAGTTGATAACAGAATTAAATGATTCAAATGTCAGTTGCGATGAATTTGTCTCCCGTGCCGTACAAGCCTTTGAAGAATTGAATCCAGACCAAACTTACATCACATGGAGCAGTGACGATATTCTCGGTTTAGATAAGACCCTATCCAGGAAACGGGCGCAGGGGATTCTTAAATATGCTGGTCGTAAGCATGACGGTTCGGTAGGAATTAATTGGGATGTTTTGAAAACGCATATTGACTGCGGGTCATAGTAATATTCTTTGATTACTCCCACAGGTTGAACGGTCTAAGGCAATATCAGGGTTTTAGCCTTAAAAATCCTTATTACCCTTCAGGAAATGCTATAGCTATGAGGCTATAGCATATATTATTCTAAGATAATTATATTCCTTTTACTTATACAACATCCTTCTGTTGTTTTATTAGTAAAAGT
This sequence comes from uncultured Planctomycetales bacterium, assembly GCA_964483785.1. Lineage (GTDB taxonomy): Bacteria > Omnitrophota > Gorgyraeia > Zapsychrales > Fredricksoniimonadaceae > JABDGZ01. The sequence goes on along the minus strand of CAZACW010000014.1, from coordinate 5,849 downwards.
AAACGAAGTATTTACTAACGTATAATCATATAATACTAACGTATTACGCAGAGCGATTTTTAACTCTCATTATGACTGCTCCGCTTTGCGGCAGTGTATCTATGAGCACCGCCGCCCCCGATTTAGTCTAATCAGGGGGTCTTTTTGCAAGAAATAAGTCATGGGAGGGGTTGTTCAAAATACATTTTTGCAATTGCCTGTTTTTTGCGTTTAAATGCCCCTGGCTCATTTTGACCTATCCAACTATGGGCAAAGAGGTGTTAAGGGCAAGAATGGGCATCCTGGCCTCAAAGCGACCCTTTGGAAAATGGGCATGGATATATTTAAGTCAAATAGTATATAGGAATGGTTTTAAGCTTCGTTTAGGCCCTTGGCTCAAAAGTGCTTTTTCGAGGCGTTTCGATGGCCTTTCGAAGCGTTTCGACCCCTGTTCAAAGCGTTTCGACCCCCTTTCGAAGCGTTTCAACCTGCCTTTTTACGCTATGTTTCCGTATAAAATGCTGTTTTTTAGGTATTTTATGAGCATTAAGGGGCTGAGAGGGCCTGTCTAAACCATACTTTTTGTGCCTCAAAAGAAGATTTACGGACAAGAGGGGGCTTCTACGGTAGGAGCATCTGATGGCCAAACAGGGGGTTGAGGCGTTTTGTACCCCCGTACCTCTCGATTTACGGTTTTATGAGGCTTTGAGTGCCCGTTGGAACCATTCCCCCCAAAAGAATTTAGAAAAAAGATTATATAGATGATGACATTGACCATAAGCTTATTAGACTTAGAGTCTATGGCCCAGGGGAAAGTCATCACCCCCCTGCGGGGCACACCAAAAAGCTCTCTTGAATATGGCCATCTTTTCAAATTCAATTGGGGAGGATTTTTACTGTTGCAATATGTACAGAAAGAGTATATACTTTGACTGTACAGTAAGTCAAGGAGGGGGTTAAGCCTATGGAATATTTAAACATCACTTTCCCATCAGAATTAAAAGAGCAGTTGGACAGAGAAGTTGTCAAAGAAAAGACCCGAAGGAGCACCCTAATTCAGAAGGCGGTGAGGGTTTATTTAGGCCTCAAAAACCGTAAGGATAGGGAAGCTCTCTTACGGGAGGGGTATGAAGCCATGCATAAAGAAACCAAGACCATCATGGATGATTTCAAAGCTCTTGACCAGGAAACATTGAAGTATGCACATTAAGCGTGGGGATTTGTATTGGGTGAATCTTGACCCCGTTAAGGGTTCAGAGCAGGCGGGCAGAAGGCCAGTGCTCGTCCTTCAAAATGATATTGGTAATCAGTATTCTCCAACGACCATCATTGCGCCCTTGACGACGACCAAATTTCCCAAGGAATATCCGACCAATGTTTTACTGGTCAAAGGAACAGGAGGGCTTAAATCGGATTCGACCGTTTTACTTTCTCAGATTCGAGTCATTGACAAAATCCGCCTGGAAAGTAAAATAGGCCGATTAACAAAGAAATGGATGGAAAAAGTTGAAGTCGCTTTAAAAGCAAGTCTGGATTTAAAGTGATGTGAATAGGTCACATCACTTTTGTATAAACTAAGCAACAAGAAAGGAGAAGGCTCACAAGTTTGGCCTTTCTCCGACGGTAAAAGTAACTTTTACAAAGATTGCGCCTAAGTCAAGCTGACAAATTTTTTCTTTCGTGAAACTGGTGAAATCTCGTTAAGAAGGCCAAAAAGCCTCTCTTAAACAGAGCCAAAATTTCGTGAAAGAGCTAAATTTGTCGTCTACGGAACTGAGGGTTACAAGTTCGAATCTTGTCAGGCGCGTTTTAGAACTTTTTACCTCAATTTCCTTCCCCCTTGTGGGGAAGGATGCCGACGATAGTCGGCAGGAAGGGGGGATTTCTAACAGTCTCCCCCAAATGAACCGTCGGATACAGGGCTTTTGTCTGTGAGTCCACGACGCCATGTCCAACAACCTCTCGCCGTCGAAGCAATTGGGCCTTTTGATTGAAACCCTCTCAACCTCAAACTCGACGAGTTATTGAAACAGTTCACCGCTTACGCTTTACTGGAACGATGCCTCGAACTTACCACGATTGTGTGGTATAACGGCAGTATCAGGTGCTTTTATAAGTATCTCCGCCGTCGGGTAATCCCTGCCAATTTAGAAGCTCTTAATGTTGACTTGTTGCGGGATTTCCTCGTTCACCAACGACTACAAGGCAACTCACACAGGACAATCCATAACATAATGAAGGGAATAAGGGCTTTTTGCACCTTCCTGGTCAAAAGAGGTCATCTGCCCCAAAACCCCTTTGACAAGCTGGAAAAGCCCAAACTCCCCCGTAGGCTGCCCGAATTTCCGGATGAGGAAGAAGCCAGGGCCTTGCTACGGGCCTGCATGGATAGGAAACTGTTTTTTAAATCTCAATTCTACAGGGGTATTGCCATTATAGCCCTGTTCCTGTTTACGGGTGTAAGACAATATAACTAAGGTGAGAACAAAGTTGACAAAGGGCACACGTTGTGCTATATATTGACTATGAAGCTGGATTGGAATAATGACAAGAACAATTGGCTGAAGGAAGAACGTGGAATTGGCTTTGAAGATATTGCCGTGGCTTTGGAACAGGGAGGCCTCATAGACATGGTTGACCATCCGCACCAGGACAAATATCCTAACCAGAAAATTATGGTGGTCAATTGGGTAGATTATATTTATTTGGTGCCTTGTATCAAAATGCAGGACGGATATTTTTTGAAAACTATTTTTCCCAGCCGCAAGGCCAAGAGGGATTACGAAAGGAATGAATGATGAAAACATTGAAACTTGACCAAGAAGAAAAAGAAATTTTGGAAGCCTATGAGCGTGGGGAATTAAAATCTGTCAAAGATTTTAAGAAGGAATCCAAGTTGATTAGGCAAGCGGCGGCATATACTCTGCGTAAAGATAAAAGGGTCAACATAAGGCTCGCTAATCGGGATTTAGATGGCCTGCGTGCTAAAGCCGCCGAGGAGGGTATTCCTTATCAGACACTCATCGCAAGTGTTTTGCATAAATTTGTGTCTGGTCGGTTGATTACTCGTTAAGTTATGAATTTTTCAGAAATTTACAATAAGGAAGATGATATTTATTACGTGACCTTTAAGACAGGGGAGCCGTCCTATTGCCTTGAGATGGATGATGTGTTGCTTGTTGAAATGGGTTTGTTCACAAATTTACCGACGGGGTTTCGTATTCTTGATTTCAAAAAGCATAAAATTGGTGCCGTACAAATACGTGTTTTGTTTAAGAAAATCGAGGAAACTCTTAGTGAATTAAATCGCCCTACGTTGGGCGACAGAGAAGCGCAAGTGAAGAAGGCTTTGGAAGAAGTTCTTGTTTAAAAGTTTTATAGATTGAAATCAATAAACCAGCCCCGTTATTGTTTCATTGGCTGGTTTTATTTTGATTATGTGAATAAGTCACATAATCTTGTTCAACCAAGTAACATGAAAGGAGAAGGTTCGCAGATTTTAGCCTTTTCCGACGGTAAAAAGCAATAAATTATTTTAAAAGAGGCGCCCTAGTAGATTTAAATTTAGTGAAACTGGTAAAACCTCTTTGATTAAAAAGAGCTAAAACTTAGTAACAGAGCTAAATTTTGATGTTTACGGAACTGAGGGTTACAAGTTCGAATCTTGTCAGGCACGTTTTCCATCCTCCCATGACCCTTCTTTGACCGTTCTTTTTTGAAATGCTTTAATAAATAATACCGTCATCATAAAAATCGTGATAAACTTTTGTTAGATATGAAAAGTTATTTTGACTATCGTGGAGAGAGTATACGATTAACCGAGGAGAGGCGTAAACATATCCTTGAACACCCTGAAATGAAAGGGATGATGGTTCACATCAAGGAAGCTTTGCTTGAACCTCAAAAAGTCATTTAATCAATTAGCGACAAAGACGCCCATTTATACTATAGGTTTTATATTGGTACGAAGATTGGCAATAAATATTTATGCGTCGTAGTTAAAACAATAAAGCACGATGCTTTTATTCTTACAGCTTATTTAACAGATTCGATTAAAAAGGGGGAAATTATATGGCTAAGAAAATAGTTAAACTTTGGTTTGATAAACAGGGTGATTATTTGGAAGTTATTTTTGATAAGAAAGTCGGGTTTTTCCGTCAGACAAAAAATGATGCTGTGATGGAGAAAATCGACGACAAGGGAAATATTCTTGGTTTTTCCGTTATGAATGTCAGCAAATTAGCCCAAAAACCATTTCAAGTGTCATTGGTTTAAAATGGTTAAAAAATAGATAAAAGAAATAACCACAGCCAATGAGTCAATCATTGGCTTTTTATTAAGACGTGAGTATCGATATGGTAAAGTTGGTAGAGGAGGCATCTATGGACGAAGACACGCCTGATGTCAAAATTGTACAAAAAAGATTAAAGTCAGCAAAATTTGGTACCCAAAAGGAAATGGAATCTTATTTGCGGAAACGTGGTATTGCGGTTTTTTTCAAAAGGGATAAAGAGCCGACAATATCTTACGAAAATTTGTTAAAGAAACTAAAAGCCGATGGGAAAATATAAAGTTTGGCAATTGCAAAGAATTGGTTTAGAATTAGCGTTTAAATCTTATGGCTTTTAATTATGTGAATGAGTCACATAATTTCTTAACGACAGAAGCATGAAAAGAGAAGGCTCATAGGTTTTAATCTTTTCCGACGGTAAAAAGCAATAAACTATTTTAAAAGAGGCGCCTTAGTAGATTTAAATTTAGTGAAACTGGTAAACCTCTTTGATTAAAAAGAGCTAAAACTTAGTAACAGAGCTAAATTTGTCGTCTACGGAACTGAGGGTTACAGGTTCGACTCCTGTCAGGCGCGTTTTGATTATGAATTCTAATGTAGAGTCTTCAGATTCATTGAGCATTATTTCCGGCCTGGCCCAAGAACTGGACTCGCCCCTTAAGTCCATTCTTGCCAAAACTAAAAAGCTCATCAACGACTACAAATCCCGCGATTTTGAGTTTATCTCCTATAAAGATTTCAAGATGATTTTTGCCACCCTGGAGCAGTTGGAGCGCCAGCTGGAACACTGCTCCCAGACCACCAGCCGCATGCTCTATGTCGGCAAACGCCAGGCCCGCTTAGGGGAAAATAAATGCCAGATCAATACCGTGATCAATAACGTGGCGGGTGACTTGAAACAGCAGTTAAAATCCGCTCAAATCAAGCTCTTGGCCCGCTTGGGCTCTCAATTACCCTTGGTCACCGTCGGCCCTGTGGAATCCCATCAAATCATCCATAACCTGCTTATGAACGCCATCCAGGCCATGCCCGGCGGAGGGACGATCCGCTTAAGGACATTTTTGGCCAAGGCCGGGGCTTCGGTCGGCATCGAGGTCACGGATGAAGGGGTGGGGATCGCCCCGGAATATCTATCCAAGATCTTTGAGCCGTTTTTCACCACCAAGGAACGCGGCATTGACAAAAGCACCGGCATTGGGCTCTCCATCATCCATTCCATTGTCCAGGCCTCGGGCGGCACCATCCAGATCAAAAGTTCCCTGCGCAAAGGGACCACGGTGCAGATCTATCTTCCGGTCCATAAATCTAAATAGTTATGCTCAATACTGATGAAATCTTCATGCGCGAGGCCCTGCGACAGGCCAAGGCCGCGGCCAAGGACGACGAAGTGCCGGTGGGCGCTGTCATTGTCCATGAGCGCAAGATCATTGCCAAGGCCCATAATCAGATCGAGACCTTAAAAGACCCCACGGCGCATGCCGAAATGATCGCCATCACCCAGGCGACGCATTATCTTGGCGCTAAGTGGTTGCAGGATTGCAGCCTCTATGTTACAATCGAGCCTTGTTCCATGTGCGCC
>CAZACW010000013.1:0-50250 GCA_964483785.1 uncultured Planctomycetales bacterium | reverse complement strand
TGAACGCGGCCGCCCGCATCGGTTACCCGGTGCTGGTGAGGCCTTCTTTCGTCCTGGGCGGCCGGGCCATGCGCATTGTCTATGATGAGGAGTCCCTGAAGTCCTTTTTGGATGAGGTGCACAGCGTCTCGCGCGGCCATCCGGTCTTGATCGACAAATTTTTGGAAGACGCCCAGGAAGTGGACGTGGATGCGATCTGCGACGGCAAGGACGTTTTTGTGGCCGGGGTGATGGCGCAAATTGAGAATGCAGGCATCCATTCGGGGGACTCGGCCTGCGTCCTGCCCCCGCACACCTTGAGCGAAGAGGTGGTCGAGGACATCAAGGCCCAGGCCGTGCGCCTGGCCCATGCCCTGAAGGTGGTGGGTTTGATGAACATCCAGTTTGCGGTCAAGGGGCGCCAGGTGTATGTGCTGGAAGTCAACCCCAGGGCCTCCCGCACCGTGCCTTTTGTCAGCAAGGCCACGGGCATGCCCTTGGCCAAGATCGCGGCCCAGATCATGGCCGGCAAACGTTTGAGCGATTTTGAATTGGTCCATACGGAGGATTTGAAATACACCAGCGTCAAGGAATCGGTCTTGCCCTTCAGCCGTTTTTCCGGGGTGGACATTATCCTGGGCCCGGAAATGAAATCCACCGGCGAGGTGATGGGCATTGCCCCGCAATTTCCGGCGGCCTTTGCCAAGTCCCAGATGGCGGCCAACCAGTCCCTGCCCAAATCCGGCACGGTGTTTGTCAGCGTCAATGACCATGACAAGCGCGACGTGGCCTTTATCGCCAAGAAGCTGGCGGACTTGAAATTCAAGGTGATGGCCACCAAGGGCACGGCCAAGGCCCTGCGCTCTGCGGGCATTGAGGTGCAGATGGTGGACAAACATCATGAAGGGGAAGAAAACGCGTTGACATTGGTCAAAAAAGGTGAGATAAACTTAATTATCAATACGCCATCGGGCAAGAAAAGCCAGTCGGACATGCGGGTGATCCGGGCGGCCGCTATTTTGCACAATATTCCCTGCATCACGACCTTGCAGGGCGCCTGGGCCGCGGTCAACGGGATCGAGGCCAGCATCAAGGAAGAGTTTACGGTCGAGTCTTTGCAGGTCTTGTATAAAAAGGATGAGCGTTCGGCCTTCAGTGCACAGCGTTCGGTTGGATACTAACCGCGCGGCCCTGAAGGCAAAACACAGCTATGTGCGGCATCGTCGGGATCAGCCATCATAAGGAAGCCGGGAAAATGGCCTTTTTAGGCCTGTACGCCCTGCAGCACCGCGGCGAGGAGGCGGCGGGCATCGTCTCGTTCGACGGCAAGAACATGCAGGTCATCAAGCAGGACGGCCTGGCCGTGGACAATTTCGACGAGAGCAAGATCAGCAGGCTCACCGGACACATGGCGATCGCGCACACGCGCTATTCCACCACCGGCAGTTCGCATATCAAGAACATCCAGCCCATCGTGGTGCAGCATCGCCAGAAGCCCATTGCGGTGGCGCACAACGGCAACCTGGTCAATACCGACGCGCTTTACGCCCAGCTGGAAGACGAGGGCTCGATTTTTCAGACCTCGATGGATTCCGAGATCTTCGTCCATCTGCTGGCCAAGACCCCCAACGGCAACATGGCCCAATGGCTGACCAAGGTCTTTGCCCAGGTCAAGGGCGCTTATTCCGTCGTGCTGTTACTGGAAGGCTGTTTGATCGGCGCCCGCGATCCGCTGGGTTTCAGGCCGCTGTGCCTGGGGCGCCTGGGTGACGGCTATATCCTGGCCTCGGAAAGCTGCGCCTTTGATTTGATGAAGGCGGAATTCGTGCGCGAGATCGAGCCCGGCGAGATCGTGATCATCAAGGGCAATAAGCTGGAATCCATCAAGCTCTCCGGCGCCAAGCCCGGCGCCAGGGCCTTTTGCGTGTTTGAAAATGTGTATTTCGCCCGGCCCGACAGCCATATTTTCGATGATAACATTTACCAGGTGAGGAAACGCTTGGGGGCCCAGCTCGCCGTCGAGCATCCGGCCAAGGCGGATTTTGTCTTAGGCATTCCGGATTCCGGCAATTACGCGGCCTTAGGCTACGCCCAGCAATTGGGCATGCCCTTTGAGCTGGGGATCGTGCGCAACCATTATATCGGCCGCACCTTTATCCAGCCCACCCAGTTTTTGCGGGAATTCCGCGTGCGGGTGAAGCTTAATCCCATCCGGGACGTGATCAGGGGCAAGAAGGTGGTGGTCATCGAGGATTCCATCGTGCGCGGCACCACGTCCCGCAGCCGCATCGAGGAACTGCGCGAGGCCGGCGCCAGCGAGATCCACATGCGCATCTCCTGCCCGCCCATCAAGTCCCCGTGCTTTTACGGGATCGATTTTCCCTCGGCGGACGAGCTGATCGCGCACAACAAGACCGTGGCCAAGATCGCGGATTTCATCAAGGTTGATTCCCTCGGGTTTTTAAGCCTGGAAGGGATGCTGGGGGTGATGAAGAACAAGGGGCATTTTTGTTCCGCCTGTTTTACGGGGAAATACCCGACGGAGATCCCCCAGAACACGGACAAGCTGAAGCTGGAGAAAACGGCATAAATCATGAGCAAATATATTTTTGTCACAGGCGGAGTGGTCTCAAGTCTCGGCAAAGGCATTGCGGCGGCTTCGATTGGTAAGCTGCTGGAAGCGCGGGGGCTTAAGACCGCCATCATCAAATGCGACCCGTATTTGAACGTGGACCCCGGCACCATGAACCCCTACCAGCACGGGGAGGTGTATGTCACCGACGACGGGGCGGAGACCGACCTGGATTTGGGGCATTACGAGCGCTTCACCAACGCCCAGCTGACCAAGGACAGCAGCATCACCGCGGGCAAGGTGTATTATGCGGTGATCACCAAGGAACGCCGCGGGGACTATCTGGGCAAGACCGTGCAGATCATCCCGCATATCACCGACGAGATCAAGGAGCGCCTTAAAAAGGTGGCCAAGTCCGCCGACGTGGACGTGACCATCGTCGAGATCGGCGGCACGGTGGGGGACATCGAAAGCCTGCCGTTTTTGGAGGCGATCCGCCAGCTGCGCTGGGAGCTGGGGGAGCATTATGCCTTGAATATCCATGTGACCCTGCTGCCCTACATCAAGTCCGCCGGGGAGCAGAAGACCAAGCCGACCCAGCACAGCGTCGGGAGGCTGCGCGAAATCGGGATCATCCCCCAGATTTTGATGTGCCGCACCGAGCGGCCCATATCCCAGGAACAGCGCGAAAAAATCGCCCTGTTCTGCAACGTGGACGTGGAGGCCGTGATCGAGGCCTCGGACGTCAAGCACATTTATGAAGTGCCTTTGCAGTTAAAGAAGCAGGGGCTGGATGAGCTGATTTTAAAGAAGCTGAACATCAAACTGCCGGACCGCGGCATCAAGAGCTGGGAAGAGGGGGTCTTAAAGCGCCTGCGCTCCCCCTCGAAGGAAGTGAAGATCGCGGTGGTGGGCAAATACATATCCTTGCAGGACGCGTACAAGTCGATTTACGAGGCCCTGGTGCACGGCGGCATCGCCAACAACGCGCGGGTGGCCGTCGTGAAGGTCGATTCCGAGGAAGTGGAAGGGTCGGGCTTCAAAAAAAGCCTGAAAGACGTGCAGGGGATTTTGATCCCCGGAGGGTTCGGCGCCCGGGGCATCGAAGGCAAGATCGCGGCGGTCAAATACGTCCGGGAAAATAATATCCCGTTTTTCGGAATTTGCTTAGGGATGCAGATTGCCACCATCGAATTCGCCCGCAACGTGGCCGGCCTCAAAGGCGCCAACTCGACGGAATTCGACAAGGAAACCCCTTTTGCCGTGATCAGCCTCATCGAGGAGCAGAAAAAAGTCAAGAACATGGGCGCCTCGATGCGCCTGGGTTCCTACGGCTGCGCGCTGGAAAAGGGCACTAAAAGTTTTGAGGCGTACAAAAGCCCCAAGATCACCGAGCGCCACCGCCACCGCTATGAATTCAATAACGAGTACCGTGCGCAGTTGATTTCCAAAGGGCTGGTGATCGCGGGCGTCAATCCCGAGCGCGACCTGGTTGAGATCGTCGAGATCAAGGACCATCCGTGGTTTGTGGGCTGCCAGTTTCATCCGGAGTTCAAGTCCAAGCCCGACAGCGCGCATCCTTTGTTTAAAGGCTTCATCGCGGCGGCCCTTAATCACCTTAAATAGGGGACAGCGCCCTATTTTTATTATAAGTTTTCATATTTTATAAGGACGGCTTAACGGTGTTGCTTCAGAAACCTCCACAACCCCGGAGGTTGTGATGGTTTGAAGTCCATCACAACCTCCGGGGTTGTGGAGGTTGTAAAACCTTGCCGACGGCGAAAATACCCCGTTTCTGAAGCAACACCGTTAAGCCATCCGTTTTAGTATATAAAGAATAGGGCGCTGTCCCTTATTATTCGCGTGGGTGGCGGAATTGGTATACGCGCACGTTTGAGGGGCGTGTGCCGCAAGGCGTGAGGGTTCGACCCCCTCCCCACGCACCATTTTTATGAGCAAACCTATTGAGATATCGGCCAGCATTCTCGCCGCTGATTTCAGCCGCCTCGCCGATGAAATCAAGCGCTGTGAAGCCGCCGGGGTGGACCGTTTCCACATCGACTGCATGGACGGGCATTTTGTGCCCAATCTCACCATCGGCCCGGTGATCGTCGAGGCCATGCGCCGCCACACCAAGCTTCCCCTGGAGGCCCATCTGATGGTGGAGCATCCCGGGGCCTATATCGAGTCTTACGCCAAGGCAGGGGCGGACATCATCCAGATCCAGGCCGAATGCTACGGCCCGCGCTCCTCATTCAGCCGTTCATGGGACCAATGGCCCAAGCTCGTTGATCCAATAGACCTGCCGGCCTTGCGCGCGGACCTTAAAAAAATCCGCGCCTTAGGCTCCAAGGCCTTTGTGGTGCTTAATCCCGGCACGCCCCTGTGCGAAGAGGTGTTGAATGACTGCGATGGGGTCTTAGTCATGTCCGTCAATCCCGGTTTCGCCGGCCAGGCCTTTATGCCGCAGGTGCTGGACAAACTGACCCGTTTGAAGGCCGCTTTTGAAGGAGATATTGCCATTGACGGGGGGATCAATGCCCAGACCGCTCCCTTGGCGGTTAAGGCCGGGGCCCGGGTCCTGATCACGGCCAGCTATCTTTTCGGCGCTGAAAATCTGGCCAAGGTCACGTCCTTCCTGAAAAACCTTCCTCTTAGGTAAAATCTTTACAAAGTCTATTTAGGTCTTTTGCCAAGCCTTAATAATTGTGTTATATTTGTATTATCTATGAATTCTATGCGCAGACCAACCCTGGGCCAGACCTCATTAGAGTATCTTTTGCTGTTGGCTGTTGTCGCGGTCATCATCATCGCCGGATTAGGCCCTAATACAGCCGGCCATCCTTCCTTATTGGGCCGGATCCATGATTCTGCGCAAGATTATTACAGCACCGTGACCCGCGTCATCATGGGGGAGAATCCTAGAAAGACCATTGACGGCAATTGGTGCCCGGTCACCTGCCCTAAAGGGGCAGGACCTGCAGTGATCTACCGTTCCTGCGAGTGCCCGGCGCCGGCCTTCGGCGGCAAGAATTGCGAGGATGTCACCAATCCCAATTACGGCAACTGCGGCCCAAATCAGACATGCAACGGGGCCGAGGTCGATTGTTCGGGCGCAGGATCTGTCCCTTGCGGCAATTGCCCGTCCGGCCAGATATGTGTCCCGGTATCACCCTCCAATCCCACCGGCTGCGCCTGCGCGAATTCAAGCTATTGCTCGTCGATCCCCAATTCATCGCCTGACCTGTCCTGCACCAAATGCGATTGCAACAGCGGCACCTTTTGGAACCCTATCAAAAAAACCTGTGATTACTGCCAGTCGCAGAACGGCAACTGCACCACCTCGACCGACGGGGTATCCTGTTCCGTGGTGGGCTGCACCCAGGGTAAAATCTGCAATACCAAGACCAATCAATGTCAATGCGATTTATGCTCAACCTTTGATACCACTCAAAACCAATGCGTCAATATCGGGACGACCATTTGCAATCCTGCCTTGAATTGGTGGTGCGACCCCAGCCAGCCGCCGGGTACCTTGTGCCAATGCAATTCGGGCTCTGTGCCCAATCCCAACGGCTCAGGATGCATCGTCTGCCCGGGCGGAAACTGCACGGCAAAATGTGATTTATGCTCAACCTTTGATACCACTCAAAACCAATGCGTCAATATCGGGACGACCATTTGCAATCCTGCCTTGAATTGGTGGTGTGACCCCAGCCAGCCGCCGGGTACCTTGTGCCAATGCAATTCGGGCTTTATACCCAATCCCAACGGCTCAGGATGCATCGTCTGCCCGGGCGGAAACTGCTCGGCAAGCTGTCCGCTGGCCTGCCAGACCATGAATGGCAGCGGGGTGTGTCTGCCCACGACATCATGCGGGAGCAATAATTGCGGCCAGGACAGCTGCGGCGGCATCTGCGGGCCTTGCAGCGGCGGCAACTGCAGCAATACGTCAGGGGGGCCGGGCACCTGCACCTGTCCCACGGGCGAAGCTTTAGACAGCACCGGCACCTGCGTGCCTTGCGCCGCGCTGGGCATGGAGACAACCGCTTCCGGCACTTGCTGTACGCCGGGACCGTCCTGCGCCGGGTCTAACTGCGGCCAGGACAGCTGCGGGGTTTCCTGCGGCATTTGCCCGCCGGTCGGCGGCACGCCGGACATGACCCAATGCAGCAATAACAATATTGCCAACACGCCGGGCCATTGCCAGGTGCCGCAATGCACGGACAATACCGGCTGCGTACCCACGTCCGAATGTGAAGGCGTCTTCGGGATTTTGCCCTGCGGCAAATGCACGGCGCCCAGCCCCAATTATTGCCCTCCGGCCGGCAATCCCGCGGCCAATACCTGCGATGCCTGCAGCATGAAATGCACCAACGGACCCTGCACCTTGATGCCCAATGACCTATGCGGGTCCCGCGGCGTGGACAAAAGCGGCGTCAGCTGTCCCGTGTGCCCGTCCGTGCCTTGTCCGGCAGGCCAGACCTGCCTGCTGGACAGCAATGGCCTTTACTCGTGCAAATGCGTTCCTGACGGGGCTACGTGCAATCCCATTGACGGCTTTTGCAACGGTGTCGGCACGGACAATTGCGGAAACTATTGTTTCACGGCCCCGCTGACCTGCAACACGGCCGTGGACATTCAAGCAGGGGCCGTAACTTGTTCGAACGGCCGCTGCCTGAAGTGCGTACCGGATCCTTCCATTTGCACGCCCCTCGACGGTTATTGTAACGGTGACGGTTTGGATAACTGCGGGGACTTCTGCTTTACGGCCCCGCAGACTTGCAATACACCGAATGATATCAGCGATGGGTCCATCTATTGCCAGGGAGGGGATTGCGTGGCCTGCAACTGCACCATCCCAGGCCAGACATGCGTGGGAGGGCAATGCCAATGCCAGACAGGGACCTGCTTAAATGCTTCGGGAACAGCGTGCCTTGCTCCGGATTGTTCCGGGGTGGGCTGCGGCCAGCCGGACCGCAATTGCGGCCAGCCTTGCCAGGCAGGCACCTGCCCCGTATCAGGTGAGGTTTGCAATGCCGGGCAATGCCAATGTCCCTTAGGGCAATGTTTGAGGAACAATCAATGCTTGCCGCAGAATTGTTCGGGCCTGGCCTGCGGACAGGCTGATTTGAACTGCGGCCTGCCGTGCGCGACAGGCTCTTGTCCTCTGGCAGGCCAGATCTGCGATCCCACATTGAAGCAATGCGCCTGCCCCGCCGGAGAGTGCGTGCTGGGCAATCAATGCGTGGCGCAAAATTGTTCCGGGATGGGCTGCGGCCAGCCGGACTTAAATTGCGGCCAGCCTTGTCCAACCGGCTCTTGCGCGGTCACCGGCGCCACGTGCAATGCCGGTCAATGCCAGTGCCCGGCGGGAGACTGCGTAAAAAACAATCAATGCTTGGGCCAAAATTGTTCCGGGGTGGGCTGCGGCCAGCCGGACTTAAATTGCGGCCAGCCTTGTCCGACCGGCTCTTGCGGGATCACCGGTTCCTCCTGTGTGGCCGGTCAATGCCAGTGCCCGGGGGGCACCTGCCTGATCGGCAATCAATGCGCCGCGGAAAGCTGCGCCAACGTGGGCTGCGGCCAGCCGGATAATTGCGGCAATCCCTGCATGAGCGGCTCCTGTCCGGTCCAGGGCCAGACCTGCGTCTCAGGGGCCTGCGTCTGTCCGGCGGGGACCTGCTTGCAAAACGGGCAATGCGCGCCGGCCACGTGTTCAGGCCAGAAATGCGGGCAATTGGACAGCTGCGGACAGAACACCTGCACCGGAGGCGGCTGCCAAACCACCTTTACGCTGCAGAGCATGGATTATTTGAATTGTGATTCTTGTAAGGGGGACTGCGGTTCGTTTGGGCTGGATCCTGCGAAATGCGGCACGGAAACGGATTGCGCGGGCCAGCCCGGATGCGTGCTTAATCCCGGGGCCGGATGCAATGTGGATTTTACGGACGGCGCCCGGACATGCGGCACCTGCGTTGTCCAGACCTTGGTCCCGGGCAGCGGCCTGACCTGCCCCAACGGGATTGATACGACGCTCTCCTCCGGAACCACAACGACCGTCACGAACATCACGCCGGGCAGCTGCGGCCCCAGCCCGACACCTTCGACGGCCACCATCACCTACACGGTGACCTGCAAATAACAACGGATTATTTTTTTCTCTGGTCGCGCTGGTAATTGCTTTTGCCCAGAGACTTGGCGTGTTTTTTCAATTCCGCGCCCAGCTCGCCGATCTGGGCCACATGGGCGATTTTCTGGCTCACATTGCTGACGATGCCGATGGACACCGAGACCAGGCCGGCCTTGACCGTATTGCCCTGGCGGTCGACGCCGGAGATAAACCCCGCCGCGCGGTCCTCCTCGCTGTAAAAGCCGGGGGCCAGCTTGTCGAATTCCTCGATGATCTTTTGGCTGATCCCGTCGGCCTTGTCATCGCCGCAGACAAAGACAAAATCGTCCCCGCCCACATGTCCGACAAAGGCCTCCTGGCCGCAGAACTGCTGGGTGGCCTCGATGAGGATGCGGGCCAGGGCGCGGATGATTTCATCCCCGTGCTCGAAGCCGTACTTGTCGTTGTAGATCTTGAATTTGTCCAGGTCCGCGTAGCCCACGGCAAAAGGCCCGCCGCTGTCGATATGGGCCTGGAATTCTTCCATGATGGAGGCGTTGCCCGGCAGATGGGTCAGGGGATTGGCATCCAGCGAGCGGGAGGTCCTTTTTAAGATCATGCGGATGCGCGCCAGCAGGGTCTCCGGCTCAAAAGGCTTGACTAAGTAATCGTCGGCGCCGGACTCGATGCCGGTGACCATGTCCCTGGTTTCCCCCTTGCCGGTGAGCATGATCACGGGCAGATGCCGCAGGAGAATGTCGCGGCGCAGCTGCCGGCAGAATTCCGGGCCGTTCATCAGAGGCATATTGTAGTCCGTGATGATCAAATCCGGGTTCTTGGACTTGACCATGTCCAGGCCTTCCTTGCCGTTGCCGGCCTGGCTGACCGTGTAAAACTCCGAGAGGCTTAAATCCAGCACATCGCGGATATCAGGATCATCGTCGATGATCAGGATCCGTTCTTTACGCATCTTGCACCTCATAAGCGGCATGTGCGTCAAAGGCTTTTTGGGAGGCCGGCAGGGTGAAGAAAAAGGTGGTGCCCACACCCACCTGGCTCTCCACCCAGATCCTGCCGCGGTGCGCGGCCACGATATTTTTGGCCAGGACCAGGCCCAGCCCCGTGCCTTTGACGTTCTGGTTGATTTCATTGTCCACCCTGAAAAATTCGCTGAAAAGTTTTTGGATGTCCTGTGCCGGGATCCCGATGCCGGTGTCCGCGAGGCTAAAGACCGCATAATCATGGTCCAGGGCCTGGGCCGCACCGAGGGTGATGGTGCCGTTGGCCGGCGTGAATTTGACGGCGTTGCTCAAAAGATTGATGAAGACGCGCTCGACCTGGGAGGTGTCGGCGTAGATGTTCTCTAGGCCGGGCGGCAGATCCAGCTTCAGCTTGACGCCCTTGGCCGTGATTTGGGGGCCCAGCAGGTCGGCCACGTTATCGACGATATTGCGGATCTTATACACCGCGAATTTCATTTCCTGGCGGCCGGACTCGATGCGGGCGATGTCCAGCAGATCGTTGATGAGGGCAACGAGATTGTCCGAATGCGCGTTGATTTTGATGAGCCTCTCCTTGACCGCCGGGGGCACCTCGCCGATCTTGCCCGCGATGAGGATGGCGGCATAACCTTTGATGGAGGTCAGGGGCGTGCGCAATTCATGGGAAACCGCCGAGATAAATTCCGTCTTTTTTTTGCTGATCTCATTGACCTGCTGCAGGGCGCCGGCCAGCTGTTTGGTGCGGTCCGCCACCTTCAATTCCAGCTCTTGGCTGGAGCGGAACACCTTTTCAAAGAGCTGGACGTTTTCGATGGACTGGCCGATCTGCCCGGCGAGGATGGAGATCAGCTCTTCGTCGCCCTGGGTCACGGCCGGGGCGTTGAAGCGGTTGCCCGCGAAGACAAAGCCGATGCAGCCGCTTTGGGTGAGCACCGGCGCGAAGATAAAATGTTCCGCCTCGAAGGCGTGCACGATTTTTTCCTTGGTCTTGCCGGGGCAGTTGATGGATGAAAGGGAGTGGGGCGATTGCAGGGCGCTTTTAAGCGTTTCCTCGGAGGCGATTTCCTTGAGAATGGCCTCGGTCTTTTCGCTTTTGTAGCCGATGCTAAGGGCGGCCTTGAGGGCCTGGTTGTCGTCCATGCAGGCGATCATGGCGCGGGCGAAGCCCAAATCCTCGAAGAGGGTGGGCGATACTTTTTGGAAAATTTCGTTTTTATTGAGCGCCTGGCTCATATGGCGGGAGGTCCTTTGCAGGGCATTGAGGCCTTCCAGGCGCTTGTCCATTTCCTGGCGGATCTTGTTGAGTTCCAGGTCCGTGCGCACGATCAGCTTGGCCTGCTCGTCGAGGTCATTGAAGGAACGCATCAGTTTGGCCAAAGATTCCTTGAGGCCCTTGATCAGTTCATCCTTGGTGATGATGGCGTAAAACAGATAGGTGGAGGCCAAGACCAGGATGAAGATGATGATCCCCAACGCCCACAAGGTCTGGATGGTCGACTGGTCCATAATGTTTACGCGATGGCCACCATGAGAATGCTTTCGTTGTGCAAATAGATGTTTTTGATGTTGTTGAGCGTGCCGAAGGGCCCTATTTCCCCTCGGGAGCACATCCCGGCCAGGGGGACGGCGTTGCCCAGGATGCCCTTGATGGCCTGGATTTCGCCGAAGGCGCTGGGGCCCAGCAATTGGTGGCGCGCCATGGACTCAAAGACCAGCACCAGCTTAGGGGGCCGCTCGCCCAGGGAGGCCTTGATCGCCTCCGCCGCCTCGACGGCCGAGGCCTGGCAGGCGTCCTTGTTGCTGATCATCAGATGCACTTCAGCGCCCGGCGGGATGCCTTCATCACATACGATACTACCGTCCTCCAGGATGTCAATTACGTTTCTTAGCAAATACTGCTGGGACTCTTCCAGGTAGACGCCCAGCGGATACGCGGCGCCCAAAAACTCCGTGCCCAGGAAATGCTTGTAAAAATCGGCGGCGGGCTTATGGTCGATGGCATGGAGTTTTGGCCCCTCGACGCTGGTGACGAAGCGCGGCTTGCCCAGGGGCTTGAAACGGTGTTTACAGCTGATGGCCATGTGCACGGCCCCGCCGAAGATCAGGCCGACGGCGGCGTTTTGCAGGATCTGGTCCTGGAAAAACAGGGAAGGCACCCGGTGTTTGGGATCACCGCTCGAGACCGCCCCCAGGACGGGAAATCTGACGCCCAAGGCTTCCTTGGCCCCGCGGATGAACGGGGAGCTGTTGCGGCCGAGGCCCTGCCCCAGTGCGAGAAAGACTTCGCGGTGGGAGGAGCTTAAGTCCAGGGAGGCCTTGCGGGCCAGCTCGAAGCCCGCGTCGTGCATGTCCTGGCTGTCTAATTTGTCCATGGCGGAGATCCCACAATGGATGTCGGCGGAATTGATGCCGATAAGGGCGAAGCCGCGGTTCAAGACAGCTTCGGCCAGCAGGAGGCCGCCGGTGCTGGAGCCGATGAGGCGTTTGGGTTTGAGGATGCGGGCGATGGTGTCCAAGGTCTCGGGGACCATGTAGGCGCCCGAGGCAAAGACCAGGATCAGGTCGGTTTCGGCGCTGTTGAGCTTGTTTTTGACGTGGATGCAGGCCTGCAGGACGGCATGCTGGGGTTCGGGGTGGTCGCTGAATCCGATGCCGATATGGGTGGGCAAACAAGGCTCCTTGAATAGGTGGAATGTAAGCTTATCAGTTTGATTATAAATTTAAGGGGTGAGGTGTCAACGATATTTGTTGACGATTCCGGGGCTTTGTAATATCCTTACTTTTCGCCATTCATCCGGCCCCATCGTCTAGCCTGGTCCAGGACGGAAGATTCTCAGTCTTCAGACACGGGTTCAAATCCCGTTGGGGCTATTTATAAAATGTATAGACTATTAACTGATTTATTCTTCTATTTGGGTGTATTGGTTACTATCTTTTCTTTTTTGATCGGTAATCGCAAAGACTATCCATTTATCTATGCAATAATTTCCCCTAATTACAGTAGCGCTAAAAGAATTTCGGAGGAGATTATATCATCTGACAGAACAAGAGACTTTGAATATACTTCTAAACAAAGAGACTTTCCTGCGTTGGCTAAATTTATTTCTAACAACATTATTCTCAAAGATGGAGCCTTAATTAAAACCGATTGTGTCATTGAAAAAGTCATACTTCATCTTCAAGCAAAAGATGGACAAGAAGTAAAAGATTTTGGCTCACCGGATTGGCTTCCAGCAATGCCTATAAGCATATCGTGTGTAGGTAAATCTGGGATAGAAGTTCCAGATGTTGGCAATACTCGAAGCTTCGCCAATGCTCTCGCTGACTATTATTCAGAAAAACCTGCAATTTTTAATGAAACAATATTGCTTTGGATTGGGATTATTTTAATAGTTGCGCTTCGTGGACATGCGTAATGGGGTTCCAATGTTTTTAGGAATTATTTATTCTCCCTGTCCGGAGAAGTATCTGTCTATATAGGCACTAAATCCTTAAATCTGAATATATTTTCTATTTCCCGCATAATCTGGTTCAAAGTAAATCCGTCTGGGCTACTGATTCCTTGTCAGCATCTATTCTCATAGATTTCTTCTTGCCTGCAATCAGTGCTGTGTTAATATGAACATATGCGCAACACAGGCAAACAATCTAAGGCAGATTTTATAGAGCCATATGCCGGCGAATGGGTGGCTTTAACATCCGATCAAAGAAGTATTCTTGCTCATTCCAAGAATCTTAAATCAGCCCTTAGACAGGCGCATAAAAGCGGCGAGAAATTCCCCCACATGGTCAAGGCTCCAAGCGAATCAACCGCTTCCGTTATTTATTGATTGAGCCAAATATTTACCATTCCATATAAGAAGATCCATATCCCAGCAAGGGGAGATTTTCCAGCTCAAGTTAAATATTCTCCAATTGTGGCCACAGTTTTGGAGAATAAGGGCAAACGGCTGGATTTTTCTTTTGATTCCATCATTGACTCAGGAGCCGATTATTGTGTTTTTCCATCCCAATTAGGAGAATTGATCGGTTTAAATGTGGGCTTAGGCAAGAGATTGCCAACTTATGGGGTGGGAGGGCAAGAAACCCTATTTTTTCACCATATCAAGTGTACGTTTATTATTGGGTCAGAAGCATGGGATTTTTCTTGCCTTGCTGGATTTTCCAGAAAAATGAACCATAAAGGTATTGGCTTACTGGGACGGCAGGGATTCTTTAATTTGTTTAAAAAGGTAGAATTTCTGGAAGGACAGCGCAAATTGATTCTGACCGCAGAAGGTGGTCCGTTGTTTCAGTAATATAGATTCAAATGGTTTTGGGGAGTGTTTAACTTAATTCCCTGTAACCACGGGCATTGGAACTAAGTCCTTAAATTTGAATATAGCGTCAATGTCTTTAAGTATTTGGTTCAAACTAAATCCCGTTGGGGCTATCCTCTTCCTTAGAAGATACATATTTTTATATGGAAAACAATCAATATTCGTGATATCTTTATTTTATGAATACGGATTTTGAATGGGACCCAGTAAAGAATTTTATAAATCAGCAGAAACACAAGGTTTCTTTTGAAGAAGCTCAGGATGCTTTCACGGATGTCAAACGTATCATAGCTGAGGATTTAACGCACAAGTCGACGGAAACTCGTTATTAATGTTTCGGTAATGTCAAGGGTGAAATTATGACCGTCCGGTTCACTTATAGAAATAACAAAATCCGTATATTTGGTGCCGGTTACTGGCGGAAAGGGAAGAAAATCTATGAAGAAATATATCCACTACACTGATGGGCCAATAGGAAAACTTAAGATTGTCAAAGATTTCCTGCCTCCACCCGAGAAGCTTGTCTTTAAAAGAAAGAGCATTAAAGTGACCATGGCTCTAGATGAAGATTCCGTTCAGTTCTTTAAAAAGATAGCCAAACGAAATGGCCTGCCGTATCAGACTATGATCCGCAATCTTATAAACACTTATGTAGCCAAGTATCAGGCTAATTAAAAAAACTGGGACACATTGGATTTTGTCAAGAAATTCAATGTGTCCCAATTTATTTGAGAATAGGCCGTGCTGTTTAATTCCCTCAAATTTTTTATTTTTTTCAGCATTGTTTATTCCGTATATCTGCTTCTAAGACACCGTTGGCAAAACCGTTTACTGATCCTGGCCAGCTGCCTATTTTATGCTTCGTGGAACTGGAAATTTTTGTTTCTGATGCTTTTTTCTATTACGACGGATTATTTCTGCGCAGAACAGATCAGTAAGAATCAACGGCACGGAATAAGAAAAATTTTTTTGTGTTTAAGCATTTTTGTCAATTTGGCGATTTTAGGGTTTTTTAAGTATTTTAATTTTTTTACCGGCAATACATTTCCGTTCCACATGATCCTGCCCCTGGGGATTTCTTTCTATACCTTTGAAGCCATCAGTTATACGGTGGATGTGTATAGAGGCCTTGTTAAGCCTGCCAAAACATACGCAGATTATTTGCTGTTTGTCATTTATTTCCCGCATTTAATCGCTGGCCCGATCATGCGGGCCAAAAATTTTCTGCCTCAGATTATCCTGCCGCGTGTTGTAACTCAGGATAATTTTTATGGAGGCTGTTCTTTGTTCTTCTGGGGGCTGTTCGAAAAGATTTTTGTCGCCGATAATTTGGCTAAAATCGTCAACCCGGTATTTGCGGCACCGGCGCCTTATGAAGGCGTCCCGGTATGGATGGCTCTATACGCGTTTACTTTTCAGATCCTTTGTGATTTTGACGGATATTCCAATATGGCCCGAGGGCTGGGCTTATGCATGGGCTTTGACATCGCCGTTAATTTTAAATGGCCTTATTTTGCATCTAACCCGCGTGAATTTTGGCATCGTTGGCACATCACGTTATCGACGTGGTTGAGGGACTATCTTTATATTCCTTTAGGAGGGAACAAGAAGGGCGACAGCACCATGTACGCGGCTTTATTCATAACCATGCTATTAGGAGGGCTATGGCATGGGGCCGCATGGACATTTGTTCTTTGGGGTGCGTATCATGGCTTAATTTTAATGATCCATCGATTCATGACTCATAAAAATGGCGAGGGGAATAAGAATTTTCTTAAGATCATTCTATTTTTTCATTGTGTTGTCCTGGGATGGGTTTTCTTTAGGGCCCAATCCGTTGGGCAGGCAGCCGAGATGCTCAAGGGCATGGTCTTTCACTGCACATTATCAAGTAAAGATATGTTCCAGGGTTTGAAGTTGGCGGGATTGATAGCGCCGTTTTTATTGGTACAGGTGTGGCAGTATAAAAACAATGATTTAATGGTTATTTACAAGCAACACTGGTTATTAAAAAATTTTATTTATGCTTTTATGACCTATTTATTGCTTGGATGGGGAGTCATGAATGCCCAAGAATTTCTCTATTTTCAATTCTAATGCACCCTTGCGTATTTTGGTGCGGGTCATTTTATTCCTGTTATTCATGGAAGGTTTCCTTAATCTGGGGGGATGGGCATTTATAACAATACAGGAATGGCGCAATCAATATGCCGCGCATCCAGGCGCTTACCGTATCCTTTGTCTGGGGGATTCAATAACAGCAAATGGAGGGGAGTATTCTTATCCAAGTCAATTGCAGGCGGCCTTAAATAAGGCTTTTTCCCGCGGGAAATTTCAGGTGATCAATAAGGGGACGCCTTCCTGGACAACTTCAGAAATGTCCGCACACTTTAAAGGCGTTCTTCAACACTACCAGCCGGACATGGTGATTTTGATGATAGGTGTTAATGATATTTCTTTTTATACGTTTGTGCCTGTAAATTTCGGTCAAAAAATGAAATTTTTGGTCCTCGATAGGATTAAGGTCTATCGCCTGGTTAAAAACCTATGGAAAAAAATCCGCGGTGTTGACTTAAACCTGGACGAGAAAGAGGGCGGTTTAGATGAAGCCATTGTAACGTCAACGACAGGCAGTTCTGTCACAAAGGCGGCTGTTACAAATACTGAGAACGGTTCCATTCAATATGATATTGAGGCCCCCAGTTATTATAAGGAGATTACCCATTATCATCCGTTGACCATCCGTAATTGTAATGACATGATCGAGACGGCCCTGGATAAAGGGATCAAGGTTGTGGTTATGCAGTATCCCATGGTCAAGGTGGATGGGTTAAAGGACATCATTTATTTCCGTAAAAAAGTCATATTTATAGATAATGAAAAAATTTTTAAAGAGGCTGTTCGATACGAAGGGTTCCATCAATATTTTAATGATGATTATGGTCATTTATCGCCTCAAGGAGCGAGATTGTTGGCGGACAATCTTTTAAAAAATATTTTAAATAGGTTCTAAACCTCTTCTATAATAGGGCGTAAGCGTTTTTCACACACCCTATGCCCAAGCATCCTTTCATTTTATTGTTTTTCCTGCTGCTGCCGACGGTTTGTTTTGCGAATATCACGTCGGGTTTGGTCGGCTGGTGGAAAATGAATGAAGGGACAGGCACGACCGTCAATGACAGCAGCGGAAGCGGCAATACCGGCACCACCCAAAACGGCCCTTCCTGGGTCTCTGGAAGGACTTGGGCCTATGCGCTGTCCTTTACAGCCACAAATCAATCGGTTACTCTGGCCAGCATCGGCTCTCTTCCGGTTAATACAGACACATCTGTTTCTTTTTGGATGAATACGAGCGATAAGACATTATTTACGACATATTATCAATTATCTGATGCCAGTGGTTACGGGTGGCAGATTCAAAAGAGAACTGGTTCTACAGGGATAGGCGTCCGTGTTGACACCTCTTTTGGAGCAAATCAAGTGCCCATCAATGCGGGAGGCGTTGAAGACGGTCAATGGCATCATATTGTCATCACATACACGGCCAGCACACAGGTTTTTGCTTTTTATGAAGATACTGTATTGAAGGCCACGAGCGCCAGTCCTGCCTATGTCGGATCTCTTCCCGCCGTTGCCACCCAAGGAGGTATTTCAACCAGCGTATCTTCGGAAATTTTGAATGATATGCGGGTCTATAACCGCGTCATCAGCGCCAGTGAAGTGGTGCAATTATTTGCGGCGCATACCAAGAGTTTCAGCAAGATGCATTTAACGCATTACTATTCGACTTTTTACTGATCAAAAAGTCTTTAACATAATGGGACAAAAGCAGATCACATGGCTGGCGGTCATGGTCGTGGCCGCGGTTCTGTTGACGGGCCTGTGCAATATCCTGGACCAGATGCGCCATGCCGAGGGCAAGGAGTTCTGGCTGGATGAGAAGGTCGGCTTGTACAGCACCATGCAAAAGAATTCCTATCTTGGGTTGCTGGCCAAGGCCGCGGCCAAGTCTGAAGCCAATGCCGCGCCCCTGGATTTTCTCGGCCTTAAAATGCTCGACGCTATCAAGACATCCGTAGGCTCTTTCGGCCTATCGGACAGGGTCTATTACCGCCTGTGGGCGAATATGGCCATGATCGGCTGCGGCATCGTGATCGTCTGCATCTTCGCCGGAGATATCGTACGGCAGGCAACAGCCCAGGACATCAAAATATTACAGCTTCTTTTGCTTTTTTTTCTGCCCTTGACCTATCTTTACCGGCCCCTGCCTTATTATTATGCCGCTGAAGCCCGCCCCTATGCCTTGTGGTTTGCCCTATGGTTAATATCCATCGCCGTCTGCTTGAGGCCTCAAATCAACAAATTGCTGTTGACGTTCATGCTTAGCTTGCTGGCCATGACCATGGTGGGGAGTATTTTTCAGATCGTGGCCGTTGCCGCCGCTTTTGGGATGGTCCAAGCCCGGCAGAAGGGATGGCAGCAGGCCGTCCTCGAAACCCTGCAGGTGTCCATCATCCCGCTGGCGCTGGCGGTTTATTATGCCTATCCCGCGTCCTACGGCCACGGCATCATGGAGCCAAGATCATTGTCCTGGTCCAGGCTCATGCAATGGTGGGGACGGGAATCCGGCATTATCCCGCTATTGCTTTTGGCCATCGGATCGTTTGGCTTGTCGGGCCAGACGCGGCCGATGAGCTTGGGCCCTTTGGCGGTTTTGTTGGTTTTCTTGATGGGGCCTTTGATCTTGATGATGACCTTGAGCCGGGGCTATTTTTATACGGAACGGCAATATATCTATTATCATGCGCATAGAGCGGTGCTGTGGCTGTGCTGGATCAATCTCTTGCCGATCTATTTGGAAAGGCTGAAAGGCCAGGGCCGCAGAATGCTGGTGATGGCGCTTATCTTTGTCTTGTCGGTGTTTTTTGTCTGTACAAAGAAAACAGTGACGTATAGCCAAATGGTTTTTCAAAATGCGTTGATGGTTTTGCATCCGTCGAACCATCCATAATCAGGTCAAACCTTGTCCTATGCGCAACATCGTCGGCCCCAGCCTGATTTTTGTCTGCATGGCCACCCTCAGTTACGCAGCGCCGACCTTGGGCCCTGCCATGCCCAGGCAAAAGGAAGTCTTCATGGGCGTGCAGGATTATTCCGTCTTTAACCGCACGCTGGAAGAACAATACGGAAAAATGCGCAGCCAGCAGGAGTTTGCCCTTTTTTCTTATGGTGTTTTGGATTGGCTGTCTCTGGATTTGAAAGGCGGGGCCGGCAGCGTGCGCCAGCGCGGCGGACCCGTCGGAAATATCAAATACACGACCTATTTGGCCGGAGGCTATGGTTTCCGGCTGAAATTTTACGACGCGCATAACTCAAAGCTCATCGGCGGTTTCCAGCACATCAGCGTCCATCCCTACGATTATAAATCTTTCCACGGGTCCAAAAACAAGGTGGTCTTGGATGACTGGCAGTTTCCCTTGCTGCTTGCCCATGATTTCACCTGCGTAAGGCCGTATGTCGGCGTGCGCTGGTCCTGGATGAATCAAATCCATTGGAAAGATGATGTGCGTAAATTGGAGAAATCCAAAGGCACGGGCCTGATCGTGGGAACGGATATTCCTCTTTCCAAAAGGGTCTGGATCAACCTGGAAGGCCAATTTTTCGACACGACAGCCGCGTCGGGAAGCCTTAATTTTTCCTTTTAGGGCCTCATCTGCATCTGCTGAAGGTAGAATTTTTTGATTTCTGGGGTATCGATCTGCTGCGGAAAAACCTCTCTTTGGGCGTACAGGTAGGAAAATTGGCTTTTCTCCATGAAGCTCGCCTGATTCGCGTCCAGATAACTTCCCACAGCCATCCAGAGCCAAATGCCCAAGACCAAAGATCTGACGGCCGCGGCTTGTTTAAACTTGAACTGCTGAAGTTTACGCCACAGCCACGCCAGACACCAAGCCAGGACCAGCACATTATAGCCCAGCGAAAACCTGGACCCGACGCTTCCGTCGAAATTAAGATAATACAGCAAGACCAGCCCGAAGATGAGCATGGGAGGCTTCTGCCAGTTTTCCACACTCTGCAGATGGCGGAATTCCTTGATTATCCAAAGGACCAGGACCGGGACAACCACGTAGGCAAAAAGCAGGCCATTGCCTCCGATCCAAGGGTCAGGGGTCAGGTCGCGCACCAGGACCAAATCCTCCAGCCACGAGGCCACAATGTGAAAGGGCAGTAAATTCCAGAGATGGTCCCGGACAAAATCATGGCCGGGAAAACAGGTGTAATAATAGTGGAACATGCCTTGGTAGATCCTTCCGGGATAATTTCCGACGGGATGGATAGGGTCGATGTGTTTTAAGCTGATCTGCCAATGAAAATAGAGAAAATAAATCAGGGAGGGCAGGGGGCTTAAGAGCGCCAGGACCTTGGTCCGTCCGCTCAGGCTCTTAAGGCTAAGGATAACAGCCGCGGCCATGCCTATGACAGCGATGGGCAAAACAGTGGCTTTGGATATCAGGCAAAGGCCGCAGACAAAAACCAGGCCGGCCAGGGCCGGTCCATTGCGCAAAGCGGGGAAAGAGAGCAGGTCATAGCCTAAAAGAACGGCCATGCCGCCTAAAATACCGGCGCTGCTGTCGATATAGGTGGACCCTTGGGAGCACCACAGCACCTCCAGCGACATCACCACCAGGGCCGCCAGCAGGGCCGGGACATCCGTGATTTTTTGGTTCCTGAAAAAACACACTAATTGCTGCCACAGCACCAAGATAGGCAGGGCCTGCAAAAGGTTGACGGTAAAATCCCATTGGGTATGGCGCCAAAAAATACCCCAGACGCTTTCGATGAATTCGCTCAAGTAATACCGGTATAGTCCGTCGGGATTAACATACTGGAATTGGGTGAAGAAATCATTGCGGATGCTCAAGGCCACCATTTTGGCATTATGGTAATTGTCATCCATGTACCCGACCTCCATCGGGTATTTGACAAACAGGCTGAAAATGATGCAGGCTGTGACCATGACCAGGGCCATGCCGTAATCCTTGCTTTCCGAGGCCAGGGACTTTAAGATCCCCAACACATAGATCAAGAACGCAGGGACCAGGAGCCACAAAAGATCATCCAGCAGTTCCACCCCGCCTAAGACATAGCTTATTTGCACCGCTGACAGCGCGATATACGCTAAAACAAAGGAGAGGGCCGGGGTGTTTTTAATTTTTAGGATGGAGGGCATAGAGGGAGAAGGTCCCGAATGGCCGGGTCCTTTCATAGAGCGAGCCTTGGAAGCTTAAGCTTTGCGTGTTCTGGATCGAGGCGATGGCGCACGGGGAAAAACTGCCCAGAGGATAGGCCAGCCTCGAGGAGGGATTGTTGACCAGCACATGTTCGATGCGCACCGGCCTGATTTGTTGATGCAGAAAAACCCACCAGGGATATTCCCAGGTGTCTTCCCCGATGTCCAGGCCCAGACTGCGGCAGCCTGAATTCAAAACAGCCTCGGAAGCGGCCTTGACAGGGTCCAGGACAAAGGGATCATTGTAAAAATATCTCATGGTCCGCGGAAATTTCAAAATACTGGCCTTGCTGACGATCGGCTTGGAAGCATTGAACAGGACAAACGGCACCGCAGCCGCCACAAAGAGCGCGATTATGGCCCCAAGGAATTTTTTTTCTGCCGCGGCCTCGGCCAGAAGCGGGGCCAACAGCACAAAAAAAGGCAGCTGGAAGCGCCCGTCGAAAGGCGACCAGCGCACGCAGACATCAAAGACCAGCAAACAGAACAGGGACAAAAGATAAAAAGTCCTTCTTACAAGAGGCTGTTGTTTCCAGGCCGACCATAGGAAGGGAACCGCGCCGAACAAAAGAAAGACGGTGAATAAAAAATTCGGGACCAAGTCCTCAAAAAAGATCCGGTCGTCATAATTGAATTTAAACCCCTCGTTGTTGGCCGGCGAGGCCGCGATGCTGGTGCCCATGGCATGATGCAGGGCCTCGAGCAGGCCCATCATTTTATGGTCAAGAAAGACTATGCCGGTCTTAAGATGCATAAAAAGATGAAGCAGAAAATCCGAGAGGATCCCCTGCACGCTGGCCATGGGCAGTATTTTATTGCCGGTGTCCTGGTAAATCCAGGCGTCCATGGCCGCGTGGTTTCTCATCAAGAACAGGGCGCAGGCACTGCCCAGCGTCAGGACGATCAAGGCCGCATGCGGAGCGACGGCCCGTCGGGCTTTAAGCGCATGCCAGGTCATCCAGGCCAAAAAAGGCAGAAGAATATAGTAAGCCGTGCCCTTGGTGCAGACGGCCAACCCGCCGGAAAGGGCGATGGCGCAGGAATTGTCCCAGCTTAGCTTTTGGATATTTTTCAAAATAAAATAAACCGCTGTCACCGTCCAGAGTGTCGTGACGAAATCCGTTTGGGTGCTGGTGGACTGCACAATGGCATTGGGCAGGGTCAGGACAAAGAAGGCGCAGAGGATCTGCGCCAGACGTTCAAGCCCGATGGCTTTTGCGATCAAGGAAATCCCGATCAGGCTGCCGACCATGCTCAGCCACTGGACAAGGTTGGCCCATCGATCGCCTCCGGAAAGGATTTGGAACTGGGCGATCCAGTATTCGGCAAAAGCGTTGTACATAAGCTGCCGCTGGATATGGGTGGGATAGGCCGCGACCGTCTGGTTTTGGATCCAATGCATGACCCTGGACATATGGTAGGTCATGGCATCCCAGGTATCCGGCGGCATATACACCGCCAGCAAGCCCAGGACCAGGGTCAACAGGGCCAGGTATTTGAGGAGAAATTGTTCGGTCATGGTCAAAGGAGGCGGGGACAGGGATTTCCAAGGCGGGTGAGGGATTTTACCCTTGAAAAACAGGGCCGCAAGTAGAAGCAGGGCCAAGATCCAGAAAAGGCATAGGGGGAAAAAACTAAAAAGCCTTAAAAAACTTAAGAACTCCGTCGAGATAAAGAGCATACAGCCAAAAGCCAGGTAAGCTGTCAAGACAAACTCCCGCATAGACGGATTGTATCCTTTTTTGGGGGCGAGTGCCACGGTATTTGTTTTTTATAGATACATAGGGTATACTTGGCTGGGGAGAGTTTTTATAAATACGATAAGGGCAAACCCATCGTAAGGTGGGGACGCAAAACTAAAGGGTCCAAGCCATGGACAGCCAGTTACCGAAATTAAAACGCGTTTTAACCCCATGCTTCGTTTTGGTTTTCTGTGTTCTTTGGACAAGGCCTGCGTGGTGCGGTGAAGTTGATTTGGACTGGTTCGGCCTGACCTATCATCTGCATAAAAAAGGTGCCGTGTATTCTGCCCCTTTGAAGCTGGACAGGAAGGGCATCGCGGTCTTTAATCCGGGAGTGGGGATAGGTTATGATTTCCGTGAAGACCGCAGGACCAACGGCTTCTCGCCGATCATCCATGCAGGGGTATTTGAGAACTGCATCAACGCGCCTTTCACCTTTGCCGCCGCCGGGCTCAGGTACAGAAAATTCATCAACAAAACCACCTTTATCGAAACCAATGTGATGGCAGCCATCACCTACGGCAATGATTCGGGGGATAAGCGTTATTTCTGGAACCCGGCGCCGTACGCGAACGTCGGATTTGGGCATGATTATGGCAAATATTCCATCACCTATTATCTCAGTTATGTCCCCCAGGGCAGCGGGGGCAATATCACCGACGGCACAGACATGCTTTTTGCCAGCGCCGCCATTTCCTTCTAAAGCCCTGTCCTGATATGCGCACCTACGCCAAGATCATCATTTTATCGCTTTGCCTTTCCATCGTCCCCCTGGTGCTGGTGGCCGGCATATTTCTTTACAACACCCAGAAAGAGCTGAAGGGCGAAATCTTCGAGAGGCTCAATGCCGTTGCCCTGCTGAAAAAAAACAAGCTGGAGACCTTTCTTAATTCCAGAAAGGAAGACCTGCGCGCCATCCAGGGCTTCCCGGAAGTCAAGATCAATCTGCCCACCCTGCAGGAATTCGACCGCGACCGTTACAGTTTTGCCTATTCCAAGGCGAAATGGCAGCTGGAAGACCAGCTGCGCGCCTTCATGAATTCCCACGCCTATGCGGATCTTTTGTTGTTGGACACCAAGGGCAAGGCGGTCTTTGCCGCCAACCCCGCGCACGCCCGCCTTTATTTGGACAAGACCATATTCAATGAAAGCGTGCTTAACAAGGCCCAGGCCGACATTTATGACAGCGGGCCGGTGGCTACCCAAGACTGGAAATACCCTTACATCCTGTACATGATTTCAGGGGTGCGCGACACCCAGGGCCAGTTTGCCGGGTACATCGCCCTGGTCGTGGACATGAATCTTGTTTACAATTTTCTCTCGGACAATACGGGCTTAGGCAGCACCGGAGAGACCTTGCTGGTCAAGCCGATGGAAGACGGGGCGTTTATGTACATCAGTCCGCTGGTGTATGATGCCAGGGCCATTTTAAACAAGACAGCGGTGATGGGCTTTAAGCCCGGCCCCATGGACCAAAAGGTCAATGAAGGCGCGGATTACCGCGGCAGTGAGGTCCTTTCCGTCAGCCAGGAGCTGCCGTCGATCAATTGGCGTTTGATCACCAAGATCGACAAGCGGGAGGTCTTTGCCTCCATCAGCAATATCCGCACCCTGTTTTTCACCGTCTGCCTTATCATTGCCATTTTGATCATTTTAGGCTGTGTCTTTTTTACCGAAGGGATTTTAAACCAGATCAGCAGGCTGCAGGCCATGACCATCCACGATCCTTTGACCGGCGTGCTCAACCGCAGGGGACTGCAGGAGGTCTTGGTCAAGACCACGGCCACGGTCGGGCGTTTGGGGATCCAGGCCCAGGTCCTGCTGTTGGATTTGGACAGTTTCAAGCAGATCAATGACCGCTATGGCCACGGCGCCGGAGACGCGGTGCTGACAGCTGTGACTAAGAAGGTCCAGCAGACCATCCGACAAACCGACTATATCGCCAGGGTGGGCGGGGATGAGTTTATGGTGCTTTTAGTCGACAGCCGCGAGGTGGACGCGATCAAGGTGGCGGATAAAATCCGCATGGCCGTCGCCGAGACCTCGGTGGCAATCCCGGGTTCAGGGGCGGTGCAGGTGACTTCCAGCATCGGCATTGTGCCTTTACCGGAGAAGCCGGCCTCCATTGATGAGCTTTTGCAGAGACTGCATTTGTCGCTGAAATTGTGCAAGACCGAAGGGAAAAACCGCATCGCCTACCAGGGCCAGCAGGTCAAGTCCGAGCTGCAGGACAGCGAAGCCGCGGCCCGGCTGAAACAGGTCCTGGTTGCCGGCGAGAGATTTTACACCGCCTCCCAGCCCATCGTTGACTTAAGGAATATGTCCAAGGTGGGCTATGAACTGCTGTCCCGCCTGGATTTCGACGGGTATACGAGCCCCGATGATTTTCTGCTTTTTGCCCGCAACGCGGACATTCTGGGGGTGGTGGATTACGCCTGCCTGAAACAATGTTTAAAGACCCTTCAGGGTTCGCCGGTGATCAAAAGGGTGTTTATCAATCTTTTTCCGTCGACCATTGCCGAGGTGCCTGTGGAGCGTCTGCTGCAGGATTTTTTCCTGGCCGGGCAGAACGTCAGTTTCTGCCTGGAAATCAACGAACAGCAGATTTTAGGCGACCCCTTGTACCTGATCCCGGCCATCAGCAGGATCAAAAGCGCCGGCATTCTCATTGCCCTGGATGATTACGGTTTCGGCCACAGCTCCATCGAGACCCTGGTCCTGCTGGAGCCGGATATCGTGAAAATCGACAAGAAAATCGTCAACGGCATTTCCAGCGACCCCAGCAAATCCAATCACTTGAAACGCCTGCTGAAGATCATTGAAAGCTGTAAAGCGTCCGTGATCGCGGAAGGCATCGAGACCAGGGAAGACCTGGAGATGCTGCGCAGCCTCGGCGTTCAGTACGGCCAGGGCTATTTCATGGGCAAGCCCGAAACCCCTCCCTATCTTTCCTAAAAAGACCATCACAACCCCCGGGGTTGTGATGGTTATTTTTTCTTGACAATTGCCAAAGAATGGGTAAACTAAGTCATCAATCGACTTATTTATGCCTATTTTTAAAGCTTCCGCTGTGGAATTGATCTTTTAAAATAAGTCTCAAGAAAACGTACTTATAGGATGGGAGGGCAGGATGTTCAAGCGCAGTCTGATTTATCTATGTTTGGGTCTATGTTGCTCAACTGCGGCCCTGGCCCAGACCAAACCCACCAACGCAGTCCTTTCCCCTAATACCATCGTCATCAAGAACCATCAGTTTGAGCCGCTCCAGCTGACCGTCCCTTCCGGCCAAAAAATCCAGCTCATTGTGGACAACCAAGACCCGACCGCGGAAGAATTTGAAAGCTTTGATTTGGACCGCGAGCAGGTTGTTGGGGGCCGCCATCAAATCACCGTCTTTATAGGCCCTTTAAAGCCCGGGACCTACAAATATTGGGGTGATTACCACGAAGACACAACCAAAGGGACCATCATCGCCCAATGAAAAAGGCAATCGTAGGGATGATGGTGATGGCCATGATGGGCTTGTCCCCAAAAGCTTTTGCGGATAAAGAGGTGTATTCTCCCTTTGTCCAGCAAGGGGAGCTGGAAGTCGAGGCCAAGGGCCTTTATGATTTTGACCATGCCAAGGACAAAAACGCGGTCCAAGAATATAAAAACTCCGTCGGGTATGGGGTGACAGACCGCTGGGTCACGGAATTCTATGGAGAATTTGAGAGACAGCCCCAGGAAGATGATGATGGGAATATCGGCATTTCCAGCGTAAAATTCACCCATCTGGAATGGGAAAACCGCTATCAATTGACCCGGCACGGTCAATACTGGCTGGATGCCGGTCTTTATTTTGCCTATGAAATTCCTGTCCATAAAAAAGACCCCGGTCAAATCGAGGGCAAGATATTATTAGAGAAATCAACGGGGAAATGGACCCATAAGGCAAACATTATTTTCAATAAGGAAGTCGGCGGCGGTGCCACCCAGGAAACCACGGCAGGCCTGGCCTTAAGCAGCAGGTACCGCCTGAGCGGACATGTCCAGCCAGGCATCGAGTATTGGATTGATTTTGGACAACTGCGTGCGCATTTGCCCTATGATGCGCAAACTCATCAGATCGGGCCGGTGGTCTACGGCCGCCTAACGCGGCATGTGCATTATGATATCGGCTTTCTTTTTGGCATTTCCGAGGCGGCCCCGCGGGGCGAATTAAAATGGGTCATCGAGTATGAATTTTAAAAAGTCATGTCTCCGATAAGAAAGTTCAAAGTCAAGGTGGGCCAGATCGTCAAGACCTGGGGCCCGGCGTGGCTGGTGATGATTGCGGATGTGGACGCGGCTTCCGCCATCACCGCCGCGGACACCGGCGCGCAATACGGCACCAAGCTGGTCTGGTTTCTCATGCTCTTGGTGATTCCCTTGTTTGTGATCCAGGAAATCGCGGGCCGGGTGGGGGTGGTGACCGGCAAAGGCCTGGGAGAACTCATTAGGGAAAATTTTAGCCGCAAGACCGCGGTTTTGGCCGCGATCCCCATGGCCTTGGTTGATATTATCAGCTATGTCGTCGAATATACCGGCATAGCGGTGGGGTTTCAGATGATGGGCATTTCGCCCTGGATTTCGGTGCCGCTGGCTTTTCTGGCCCATTTGGCCATTGTTTATAATAGAAAATACGCAGAAGCGGAAAAGCCGCTCTTGATCATGTCCGTTATCTTTGCCCTGGTCTGGATTGTTGCGGCCTGCTTGACCGCCAAAAACGGGGTGCAGATCACGCCGTTTTATTTTTCCGCTTCGCCAAATTTCATTTTTATGCTGGCGGCCAATATCGGCGCCGTGATCATGCCCTTCATGCTTTTTTACCAGGTTTCCGCCACCGCGCAAAAGGGCACGGAGAAAAATAATGTCTGGGCCGTCAGGTTCGAGACCTTGGTCGGCGCCCTGTTTTCGGAATTGATCATGGTGGCCATCGCCATTTCCGCCATCGGCATTAACGCGGAATCGCTGGATTTCACCTCGCCCAAGGTGCTCTCCCAGAGCCTCTCCTCCGTGGCCGGCCATTATGCGCCGTATGTCTTTGGGACCGGCCTGATCACAGCTTCCTTCATTGCCTTGATCGTCATTTCCCTGGGCAGCAGCTGGGGCGTGACCGAAGCCGTCGGCTGGGGCCGCAAGCACTGGTTTAAGGTCTATCTTATCGAGTCCATTCCGGCTGTGATTGTGCCGTTGTTTTCCTTTAACCTGATCAAGCTGGCTTTAAACTTGATGGTCCTGCAGATCATTGTGCTGATTGCGCCGGCCATTATCCTGGGCATCATTGCCTCCAATAAAAAGTTAATGGGTGAATACGCTTTAAAAGGCGTGAACAAGTTTTTCTATTGGTTTTTCATTGTCCTTATTTCCGCAACTGGTTTTATCAGCCTTCTTCCTGCCTTTGGCATCAAATAGGGGATGAGCGCCCTATTTTGATTATAAGTTTTCGTATTTTATAAGGATGGCTTAACGGTGTTGCTTCAGAAACGGGGTATTTTCGCCGTCGGCTACGGTTTACGACAAATTTGTTTTATAGCAGCACTGGTATTTGAACAAATTTGTCGTAAAACCTTGCCGACATTTGGCGAAAAACCCCTGATTGTTTCTTGCGCAACACCGTTAAGCCGTCCGTTTTAGTATATAAAGAATAGGGCGCTGTCCCCTATTTCCCCATTTTCAAAAAAATTTGTTTTCTCCTCAAAATATGTTATATTTGAATCGCCCTTAAGAAAGCGTTTTCTCCTTCAAAGAAAGACCCGCCATCATTCTTTTTATCCGTTTTCGGCAAAGGGGCAATCCATGATCAAACGTTTGATATCTTTTTTTGTTTGCGTTACATTTTTTAGCGCTAATTTCCAATACGCCGACGCGCAATTTTTGAGCGTTAACCAGCTTCCTGTCCCAGGCGCCATGATCGGGGAGTCCACGCCTTTTGCCCCATTAAGTTTAAAAGGCCTTGTGATCAATCCACGAAAGCCCCTGGAATTCCAGTTTATTATGGATACCGGCAAAGGGCCGAGGGATACAGCCTCCATTAAGGAAGAAGCCAACCGGCTGGTCAAATACTTTTTAGCGGGCCTGACCATTCCCGAGGGAGAATTATGGGTCAATCTTTCGCCTTATGAAAAAGACCGCATGACCACCCCTTCCCTGGGCCAGACCGAACTTGGCCGCGACTTACTGGCCCAGGACTACATCCTTAAGCAGTTGACAGCCTCCTTGATTTATCCCGAAAAAGATTTAGGCAAGGAATTCTGGAACAGGGTCTACACAAAGGCCCAAAAGCAGTTTGGTACGACCAATGTCCCGGTCAATACTTTTAATAAGGTCTGGATCCTGCCGGATGAAGCACAAATTTTCGAGCATGGCCCGGCCGCTTACGTTACACAATCCACATTAAAAGTCATGCTGGATGAAGACTATCTGGCCAAACAGAAGCATCTATCGATCCAAGCATCAAGCGTATCTTCCGAAATAATTCGTCAGATCGTCATCCCGGAGATCACTAAAGAAGTGAATTCCGGTAAGAACTTTGCCCCCTTGCGCCAAATCTACGGCGCCATGATCCTGGCCAAATGGTACAAGGAAACCATCGCCAACGGCCTTCTGGATGCCCTTTACACCAATAGAAACAAGGTAGGAGGCATCGATCTTTTAGATCCAACCATCAAGGAGCAGATTTACCGCCGGTATCTTCAGGCGTATAAAAGGGGAGTGTTTGATTTTATCAAGGATACGGCCGCGCCAGACGGTCAGAAAGTCGCAAGGAAATATTTTTCCGGAGGATTCACAGCCAGGGGGATGAAATTGGGCCGTGATGGAGCTATGAGCGCGGTCAAACCCGACGGGGCCGAGATTTCTTTGATTTTTGATCTTAGACCTGTTTCGACAACTGTTGACGCGGCGATGTTTCTTCCCCAAACCAGATTAAGATGGATTTTAAACGGCAACACAGGAGAAGCATTGAAGGACAGTTTAAGGGAATTTCTTTTTGAAGGCAACCATCTTTTTTTAAGTTTTAGACAAGTTGATAACTTGGTCCGGGTTGTCAAAACAATGTCGATCAATAGCTATCCAGGAACAGAAGGTAAGGTCAATCAAGTCAAGGCTTATTTAGCTGAATTGATGGATGCTGTTGAGAATAGAGGACAATATGAAAGCTATACGAAACTAAGCGATGCCTTGCACACTATTGACCCTACCCAAGGAAATGATGTTTATAAAGATTTCGGACACCCTGAACATGTTGGACAAAAGTCTGGTTTTGGCCAAATAAAAAAAATCGTGTTTGGTCAATCTATCACTGAGCGGGGCGAGGATTGGCGAAAGGTGCGAAGAGATGAGGCCCAGGTATCTTCCACAGCGGGACCCCGGAAAGCGGATGCGGCGATGATAGAGCAAACATATAGAGTCTTGGGGCATTTTAAGAGAGATGTTGTTCAAATAAAAATGATTCGGAGCGCTTATACCAAGCTAGGCATTGAAGATCCAGATCCAGATATGGAAAAATATTTGGAAGGGATATTTCATCATCTTAAATTATGGTTGGAATTAATTTTAAAGAATGCCAGACTTCTAATGGACGACCCAGAAGTCGAAACACTTATTCTGGAATTGATCATAGTATATATAGAAGCACAAAGCCTAAGATCCAAGTCACGACACATTTCATCCGATGAACAGGCCCTGAGGCAGAAAATTATGAGATTAACAGGGATTAAGGCCCACAAAGGAGGCATTGTTATTTCAGACAAGCTTTCTCATCAATATCCATACGCCGCGCAATTGGTATCCAGCCATTGGGGTCAAATTTCAAGAGAAATAGAACAGCCTGAATCTTTGGCGAGACAAGGATTAATAGCCAGCCGAAAAAACATGGGCCTATCTAACACCACCCGGATTGATTTATGGACTTTTATGGCGCGTTATTATCTTTTGTGGATAGCGGGAGATATACCGATGACAGAAGCCCCGACAGATCATATTGCTTCTGATGCGGTGATGAGTTCTGATAGCGGTCGTGGAGCTGAAAGCACCGGTCAAGGGAGAATACAAGGCTTAGGAGTGATTGAAACGTATGAAAAAATTTTTGCATCATTAGGAGTTGATGTCCAAGCTTTAAAAGCAAGGGCGGAAGCTAAAAAACGCTCGTTGGTAGAGAAAATCAATAGTCTTCAATTGAAAAGAGGAGACCCGATCGAAGTTCATTTCGGTTTCGCAACAGGTTATTTATCAGAGGGAGAGCAAGGTGTTTTTAAAGGGCAATACATTGATTTAAAAGATGGTGAATTACATGTTTTTATAAACGGTCGAACAATGGCTTTTTATTTTCGCAGGTTTTTTTATACACTTGGTCAATTGATTTTAAGAGATGTTAGAAAGGACAGGGCCATGTTGCCTCCTGGCGGTATTGACCTAAACCAAATCGCCATCCAGCGAAGCGGGCATGTGATCAAGGTCCAATTTGACCCAGCCCAGCTGGCCCAATTAGAGCAAGGGGATTTTGAAGGCTTTACCCCGGTTATGACCGGGTTCCAGTATATAACCAGCCCTTTGCCCATACTTGGCATCAAATAAGGGACAGCACTCTATTTTTTATATGCTAAAACGGATGGCTTAACGGTGTTGCGCAAGAAACCATCACAACCCCGGAGGTTGTGATGGACTTCAAACCATCACAACCTCCGGGGTTGTGGAGGTTGTCCCCTATTTTGCCTGCCTTGACACCCCTATAGGCGGATGTTATACTTCCCGATGGTGTCTCAGATATTAAGTGGAATATCTGATGGGGGGAAAAGATAACATAAGATATTGAAAATAAACAAGTTAAGTTATAAGTCGCATCATGGTGGGTTTATGAGGGATCTATTTATTTTGAAGAGATTTGGCGTTTCAATCTTAGTCATGAGCTTTGGCATGACCAATTTAAGCCTTTCTTGGGCCACCCAGACCATTGATTCTTCCCCTATTGTTGTCCAGCCTTACGAAGATTTAAGAAGCCTCAACCAGCAGATCATGCAGCAGGACAAGGTCAACCATGACCAGGAAATGGCCATCAAAGGCCTGATTGATGACAATAAAAGGCTTGCCGAAACCTCCCAAATCCGCCAGCAGGACGCCACCCTTGACCAGGTCGATGCGACTTTAGAAAAATACCGCGATTATATAGAGAAGCACCGTCAAAACGGGGATATTTTTATCCATGGTGTCCGGATTTCCAAATATTATGACCTGATCAAATTGACCGAATATGTGGATGATATGAAAGGGGTGCACGAGACCCTGAAGTCGGAAAACAATGTGATCCAGGACAAATACAAGGTCCTGACAGACCTTAAGAATGAAATGGAAGCCTTGAATGAAAAGCTTAAAAGCAGGACCCAGCCGCTCAATGTCGAGACCCAGCCGGTGATCGTCTCCGGTCAGCCGAACGTGAAATTGCCGCCGATCATCAACAAAGAACCCGTGATCGTCAAAACCGAGATCGTGCGTGAAAAGCCTGAAATCCAAAAGGTCCCGGTTCCTGAAATCCGTGAAGTCCAAATTCCCGGGAAAACCGTGGTCAAGGAAGTCCTTTCCCCTGAGCAGGGCGAGAAAATCCAGGAACTGACCAAAAGATTGGCTGAGATGGACCAGAAGATCGCGCGCTTCGATGCGATCCTGGCTGAAAAAGACCGCAAGATCAAGGATTTGCAAAGCACGGTGGAGAAGCAGGACGCTGATCTGAAAACCAAGGACGAATCGATCCGCTGGCTCAACCAGGTGATCGCAGCCTCGAAGAAGAAGGCGGAATACTATCAATTGACCTCCCAGGAAAACCAGAAATCCCTGCAGCAGGTGAATGCCCAGGTGCAGGGCATCAAGGACGAATTTGCCCAGCGTTTCAAGGCCTATGATCAATTCGAGGGCGCCATTTCTTCCTTAAAGAACAATGTCAGCCAAATGGGTGCAGAGTTAAAGGAAAAGAGGCGGCAGGTGGACCTGCTCAAGGATGAACTTGAGGTCAAGATCACCCAGCTTAAAGGTGATGACCGCTTAAAGCTTGGCAAAAAATTGATCGCCCTGCAGGACACCCAGGCCTCCTTGTTAGAGGAAGAGAACAGATTGCGCCAGGCCCTGGATGTGCTTGACGATAATCACGTCAAAGATCTCGACGGCAAGATCAGGCAGGTGCTGGCCCGCCATCAATTGCAGGCCGAAGATTGGCAGAGCCGTTTGGAAACATTCAAAGGCCAATTGGCCGTGAAGGACCAGCAGGTGGAATCTTTGAAGGCGGATATCAAGGCCAGGATCGTGCAGGAGCATAACCAGGCCGTTCTGCAAGACCAGATCCGCGCCTTGAACCTGCAAATGCAGGACAAGGAAGCCCAGATCAGCACGATGAGGGCCGAAATCGAGGCCGGCAAGAAAACCCAGACCGAAGAAGATGTGCTGAGGGAGCAATTGGCGCAGGCGCAAAGCGCGGTGGACCTTTTGAAGGACGAGCTCACCAACAAGATCGTCGAATTGAAGCGCCTGACCAAGGACATCGCCGCTTATAAAAAGCGTCTGGCCTACAAAGACAGCATTTACAATCAGCAATTACAGCAGGTGCTTGACGCGCAAAAAGACAAGGTCAAGATGTGGGCCAAGGTCGCGGATTTGAACACCAAGCTCCATGATAAGGAATCCCAGGTCGCGCAGGCAGAGAAGAATTTGTATACGACCCAGGCCAAGGATTTGGACCAGTCCGTGCGGGAACGCAAATTGACAAATGACCAGGTCAAAAAATATGAGGTGAAAATCAGCGGCCTGCAGGCCGCCACCAATATCCAGGCCCTGGAGATCAAGAATTTGAGGACGGAACTGGCCCTGGCCCGCGCGCAGCTGGCGGCCATGCCCACCAGCGACGAGCTGGATTTCCTGAAGACCGGCTATACCAAGGCCACGATCCAGCTCAAACAGAAGGACGAGGAGATCGCCCAGATCAAGGCCAATGCCGCGGAATACCAGAAGGAATACAAGGCCCAGTCCATGGAATTCCAAAGCCTGAAAGACCAGCTGAAAGAGGCCTATGCCAAGCTGGATGAAAGAAACGACGACTTAAAGTACAAGAAGCTGGAGCTGGTGCGCTTCAAGGAACAGACCGCGGTCAAGGAAGGCAATATGATGGACCAGGTCAAGGCCCTGACCGCCAAACTTAAAACCGCCGAGAAACAGCTCAAAGGCCATGCCCCGGCCACGGTGTACATCGAAAAGCAGGCCGAGGCGCCCGTGGTCCTGCCCAAGGACAAGGACGCGCTTAGGGCCAAGCTCAAAGAGGCCCTGGATAAGATCGACGCCCAGGGACGCATCATCACGGTCCTGGCCCAGAAATTGCAGGATGCGGGCCAAACTGTGGATTTAAACCACCTTCCCCAATCCAAATCGTAATTGATCAAACTGCCGCGAGATTGTCCTTGATTTTTTCCAGCAGGTCCTGGGTATTGATGGGCTTTAAGAGATAGGCTTTGACGCCGTGGCGCTTGAAAAGAGGTTCGGTCTTGCCCATGGCAGTGAGCACGATCACCGGGATCTTGGCAATGGCAGGGTCCGCCGTCTTGGTCATGACAAAGGTATAGCCGTCCATCTGGGGCATCTGCACGTCCAAAAGGATAAGGTCCGCTTTTTTGGTCTTAAGCAGGTCTAACGCTTCCTGCCCGTCGTGGGCCGTGAGGACTTCGTAACCTTTGGCGCGCAGGGTGGAGGAGACCAGCTCGCAAACAACTGGGTCATCGTCCACCACGAGGATCGTTTGGCTCATGATTTCTATCATTTATGAAATCATCGGGAAAGTCAATCATTTTTAAAAGTGTTTTGCGCGCTGTCTTGTTGCCTTGGTTTTGGCTTTGAGGTACAATCCCCTATGCTGTCATTTTTAGGAACCGGGCTTCCTTGGCTGGTCACCTGCGTGCTGGGTTTTGTGGTCCTTAAGGACGTGGCCCGGTGGACGCATTTTATCAAATGGCCTTCCATGAGCAATGTTCTTCTATGGCAGGGGATGGCCGTATTGGCCCTGTACCATGCGGCCGTGGCCGGCCTGGCCTGTTTATACCGCCGCATCTTCCCTCAGTTGTCCGTTGTTTTCATTTATCTTAATCTCCAGTTATGGTTTTATTTTTTGTTTCTGGTCAAGGGCTTAAGCTTTCCCGGGGCATCGGAGCAGTTTTGGTGGCTGGCTATCTTGGCCGGGCTTTTGATTCTGTGGTTTATTTGTCCTAAAAATCAGCCTGACAGCCCGGCGCAAAAGCAGGGCGTGCCTTTATTCGGCAAGGTCCTTATCGGCCTTTGGGCGGTCAGCAGCATCGGGATTTGGGTCCCGGATGATTGGGACATCAACCGCCAGCCTTTTATGGATGAAGGCTTTTTTTGGGTGACGGCCGCGGGGCAGATGGTCCAGGGCGGCATCAACGCGGCCCAGCATTTGTATTTTCCCGGAAGGGAATTGCATACCTTCGGCATCCCGTTTTTGGCCTCAGCGCCGATGACCGCCTCCGGTTGGAAAGACCCTTGGGCCGTGTACGGCTGGCCCTTGGTCATCCTATTTTCCTTGGGCCTTTGGATGGCCAAACAACGCCTGGGACGCTGGGCCTGGCTGTTTTTTATGTCGTCGCTGTTGGTGGTTTTTGCCAATGAATTCTGGACGGCCCAGCTGATGTATGATTTGATCTACGGCGAATCCCTGACCGTGGTTTTAGTGCTGGTGCTTTTTAGCGAAATGGCCGCCTGCCTGCAAAGGCCTTCTCTTGCGCGCGCCTCACTGCTGGCTTTTTTCGGCGCCGTGGGTTTGCTGGGGCTGACCAAGACGCCTTTGACCTACGTTGTCATCCCGTTTGCCTTGTATTTTTTATTGCTTCTTAAGCTGCGCAAATCTTCCCCGATGAATGTTGTTATGCTTTTGGCCTGCTGCGGCCTGGTCCTTTGTCCCGGCCTGCTTTGGTCCTGGTTTGAGCGCCATGAACACCTGCATGCCGTTGCCTATTCCTGGAACTTGCTGGAGATGTTAGGCAGAATACCGCGTCCAGACAAGGCCTTGTTATGGCTGGCCATGAAGGGCGCGTGGGGTTTGAACCAAAACATGGTTTATGGGATGGGTTTTTCGTTGCTGTTGATCGGCTGTTCGTCTTTTTACCGGCGGCTGTTGCTGGCGCCGGCGCTGTTGTGGGCCGCGGGATGGCTGGCGTATTACGCGTACATTTACAATTATTCCGTCGGCCATGGGGATTATTTGAGCGGGATCAGGTATTTAATGCCGATGGCGCTGGTGCTTTTTTGGGGCGGGGCCTGCGCCTGGCAGGAGATCATCGAACGATGGTCGGCTAAAAATCCCGCCGCGGCTGCTTGGCTTCAAGGCCTTTGCCTTGTCTTTATCGTGATGATGCTCTTTTGCCGCAAGGCTTTTTTCGCGTAAACTTAAGCCGCCCCTTTTTTCTAAAAAAATCATTGAATAGTCGATGAAGGGCCGTTATATTGATTTACATCAAATCAATCAACATGGAGGGACGCATGATCAAGAGAACGTTATTTGGTACGGCCTTGGCCGTTGTATTTATGACGCAAATTTCCTTCGCCGACAAGCCCGAGCCGGAAAGCAGTGGGCCGAGCAAACCAGCTGCCGCAGCTGCGGCCGCGCCCAAACATCATTACACCCCGCCTAAAGCCTCGGTGGAAGCGTGTGCAGGCAAGTCCGAAGGCGATGCCTGCGGCTACACCACCGCCAGCGGCAAAAAAAGGTCAGGCGCCTGCGCCTACACCAAGGACCATCAATACCTGATGTGCAAAAAGGCCAAGAAACCCGCCGCGTAGTCCGGCTGCTTATTTAAAATGTGGAGGCAAGATTTACCTTTGGCTAAGCTTCTTAAATTTTGCCCTATTTTTTAGAATTATGTCGTTCTTGAGAAAGCCGCTCCATAATCCACATGCGCATTAAAGTCAAGTAGCCCACCCCTTTTTTACCCGCGGATTTTTTGAGGGCTGAAATAGTCGTATCATCTATCCGAAGGGAGATGAGGCGTTTACGTGGTTTGGGAAACAGGACATTCTTAACCTCTGTGAGTTCATCTTCAAACTCAGTAATCGAATGGTTTTTCCAGAATTTTGCTTCTTCGTGTTCCGATTTGAATTTGGGGATTGATTTAACGGACATAGATTTCATGGTTGCCTCCTGTAAAACCGTTGACGTTCAGATCCAGACATGTCGCGCGCCGTTATAACCCGAACAGTATTTTTATCATGCACAAATATAATGACTGTTAAATAACGGCCGCTGTCAGAACGTCCCAAAACACAATATTTTTCCTGTCGTGTTTTGAAAACTAAGGGACGATTGTAGCAAGCTTCCTCGGCTTCATCCGTTTTCACGCTATGCTCTGCAATGTGGTCTATATTTGTTTGGTCCCATTCAAAGGTTTTGAAACGCACAGAGTCCTCCTTAAAGTATAATGTATATACAAAAGATG
This sequence comes from uncultured Planctomycetales bacterium, assembly GCA_964483785.1. GTDB lineage: Bacteria > Omnitrophota > Gorgyraeia > Zapsychrales > Fredricksoniimonadaceae > JABDGZ01. The sequence continues at coordinate 12,736 of CAZACW010000013.1, read as the reverse complement.
TCAATATTCAAAACCAATTTTGTCCAAAGACTTGCAGCCCGCCGCTGTTAAATTTTTTTAGGCGGCAGGACAAAGCCGATGGGTGTTTTGCGTTTCCGGGGGGGGGGGGGGGCGGTGGGGGGTTGGATGGATTTAAAGACGATTTTAAACTGCGCGTTGTATTTGCGCTCCATTTCCTCGATTTTTATCCTCAGGTCTTTGTGGACCAGCATTAATTCCCTTAACTTGGTGAAGGTGCGCATGATCTGGATGTTGACTTCGATGGCTTTGTCACTATTGAGGACGCTCGATAGCATAGCGATGCCTTGTTCGGTGAAAGCATAAGGATTAACAGGCGAGAATTTGAGCATTTTAAGGTGATCGCAATTTGCGATAACCTCTGCCTTTTCTTGGTCTGTAAGTTGGAACATAAAATCATCTGGGAAACGTTTGGTGTTTCGTTTGACCTGTTCATTGAGTCGATGTGTTTTAACACTGTACAGAGAAGCCAGATCATGGTCGAGCATTACTTTTTTGCCTCGTATTAGAAATATTCTTTGTTCAATTCTTTCCTGAACTATTAAATTTGATTGTTTCTGCATAATTGTCCTTTCTTGAACCAGTCACAATTTGTGACCACTTTTTAAAATGATTGTCTGTCCAAACTTCTATATCCAACGGCCTCAGCAATATGTTCTGTTTGAATCTCTTCGCAACCAGCAAGGTCACTTATAGTTCTTGCGACTTTGAGATTTTTTACGGTAATTCACTTTACTTGCCAACCATAAAAATCAGATCCAAAGATTTAAATTAATGCCATTCCATCGAAGTGTAGTTTTTGTGATATTATTTAAGCAAATGAAGATAGCTTCTAAAAAGGTAGTAATTTTTATATCTACGACAGTTGCTTCTTCCTTTGTCGCTTTGACATTCCTGAGGATTTCTCTCGATTTCCCACAGCGTTATTCCTCAACAGATGTTCAGTTCCGTCTAAACTGGTTAATTCAACGGCTATTACATACACCATCTCCGCAAGAAATGATAAAAAGTAATGATATGGAATTTACAGGAGAATGGGGGTTGGTTACCTATTCTATGGCTTCGGCAGCATTGACAAATATTGCCATGGAATCTCCAGAGAAAGCCAAAGTTTTTTCAGGATATATTGCTAATTGGATTGAGTGGGGTGTTTCAAGAGCGGCTTATCAATTCGATGAGCAAGCTTGGGGAAAAGCACCTTTACTTGATGAGGTGTTGAAGTCAGATGAGGGACATATTGGTTATTATGGACATCTCAATTTTATGCTTGGATGTTACGCGCTTCTTAATGGTGATGGACGATTTCAACCATTACATCTTCGTTTAAGTGAAGCTATTGCTCGAAGAATGAAGAAGTATTCACATCGGCATGTCGAGACATATCCTGGCCAGAACTACCCTCCTGATAACTCGGTTGCAGTTGCTTCCTTAGCCATTTTTGATAAGGCCAACGGAAATCATTACCGTGAACTTATTAAGGAATGGCTCGACCAAACAAAACGAATAGAAGTCGGTTCTTATGGTTTGGTTGCTTTTCAGATTGACACTTTGACTGGCAGGCCTGTCCAAGAAGCACGGGGATCAAATAATGCGTGGAATAGCTTTTATTTAACTTTTATTGATGAGGATTATTCACATATCCAATATGAAAGGATGCATTCCATGATACGAGTGGTTTTAGGATTTGCAGCGTTACGAGAATATGCCAAAGGGAATGATTTTAAATCGGATCGTGATGCAGGTCCGGTTATTTTTGGGTTAGGGGCATCTTCGACCGCATTTCTTATAGCGGGTGCCACTCGCTGGAAAGATGACCTGTTAAGAAAAAGATTGCTTCGGAGTATAGAAATATTCGGCTGCACGGTTACACGAAATAATTTACGTCATTATGCAGTTGCTCCCGTGGTGGGAGATGCAATAATATTAGCTATGAAAACTCTTAGACCTTGGAGGAAGTTGTGACTAAAAGGAGAGTTGTTTTAATTATACGGAGCATTCTTTTATATATAATTTTCTTGGGTTTAGCAAAGTCATCTTTTATGTTCGACAGAGGCATTGATTTGACTAATATTTTTCAACTTATGATTATTACTGGGCTTATCGTTTATCGTCTCTTTGTTTTTGTGGTTATTCCAGTGCTTTTGACAAGCTTAATAATTTTTAAGATATTCGGAGCAATAGGCAGAACTGAGTAACATTTAGGAGGATGGGATGAATAATAGAAGATTTAAAGGTGTGTTAAAATTCTCATTAATAGCATTTGCTCCAATTTCTTTCTTCCTATTTATTTTTTATTTGCCAGGCATTTTTATAAATTTGGCCATTAGTTTACCGGGAGAAGGAAATGACATTAAATTATTCTTTTTATTATTAGGCATTGGTTTAATCGCGTACTATTTTCTTATTTCATTCGTATGCTTTGATAGATTCGTTTCTACTGACGACTTTAAAAGAAAACTATTTATTATGTATATTGGATGGTTATTTTTGGCGTACCCTATGGTTTTCCTTTTCCTTAATGCAATGGGAGGAGTTTCCATGGCTGTGGTGGAGAGTAAAGCAGGGTATATAACGAGGCTACCACAGTACTTGTTATTTACATCAAAAGTAATGTTATGGGGCCATATTCTGTTTATACCTTGGATTTTACTGGCTAACATCATAATAAACAAGACGATTAAAAATCCTAGAATATAATCTCAATCTCTTCTTTTAGATCTAGCTTTGTTTAGGTGGCGGCTGGAAACCAAATGGTATCTTAGGTTTTTTAGGGACCGGCGGATACAAGATTTTCTTGATGGCTTTAAACACGATTTGAAACTGCGTATCGTATTTCTTCTCCATTTCTTCGATTTTCTCTCGTAAATCTTTATGTGTGATCATTAATTCTCTGATTTTGGCAAACGTCCGCATGATTTGAATATTGACTTCGATGGCACGATCACTATTGAGAACACTAGAAAGCATTAGGATTCCATGTTCTGTGAAAGCGTAGGGTAAAACATGTGAAAATTTGAGGAGACTTAGGTGGTCACAATTTGTGACCACCTCTAGGACCTCATTTTTTGTTAATTGAAACATAAAATCTTCTGGAAAACGCTGCACATTTCTTTTAACTGCTTGATTCAGGACCTTGGTTTCGACTCCATAAAGTAACGCGAGGTCACGATCAAGCATGACTTTTTTACCTCTCATGAATAGTATCTTTGCTTCGATTCTTTCTTGAGTGATTAAACGTAATTGATTTTTCATTTTTGTCCTTCCTGGTTAAACTTATCGCAAATTGCGACCACCTGTTATCCTAAATTTCTATCCAATGTTCTGTAACTGATGGCCTCGGCAATGTGCTCGGGTCTAATGTCCTCGCATCCGGCCAAGTCACTTACCGTTCGGCTCACCTTAATTATTTTGTCATGGGCACGGGCGGAGAACTTTAGATTTTCCATAGCTGCAACTAACACTTTTTTAGCTTCTTTAGATAAAGGGCAAAAATTACGTAAATGAGAAGTTTCCATATGTGCATTACAGGTAATGGGCTGACCTTTAAATCTGTACCATTGTATTTGTCGTGCTTTTGTTGTCCGTTCCTTAATAGCTGCCGAAGATTCTTCGGCAGGACCATCCATGAACTCAGTCGTCTTCACTGGTAATGCATGAAGATGAATGTCGATACGGTCCAGCAAAGGGCCGGAGATTTTTCTGCGGTAATTTTCAACCTGCGGGGACGTACAGCGGCAGATTTTGCCGGCCACGTCCTTCCAGCCGCAGGGGCAGGGGTTCATGGCCGCGATCAGCATGAATCTCGACGGAAAACGCAGCACGCCTTGGGAGCGGGCGATGGTCACGTGGCCGTCTTCCAGGGGCTGGCGCAGCACTTCCAGCACATGACGGTCGAATTCCAGCAGTTCATCCAAAAACAGGATGCCGTTGTGCGCCAGGGTCACCTCGCCGGGCCGCGGGCCGATGCCCCCGCCGATGATGGCGATGTCCGACGCCGTATGATGGGGATGGCGAAACGGCCGCTGGGCGATGAGGCCGCCGGTGTTTTTCAGCAATCCAGCCACGGAATGGATTTGGGTGGTCTGCAGGATTTCCGCGGTGGTCATCTCCGGCAAAATGGTGGGCAGGCGCTTGGCCAGCATGGTCTTGCCGGTGCCCGGCGCGCCGACGATCAAAAGATTATGGCCGCCGGCCGCGGCCACTTCCAGGCCGCGCTTCAATAAGGGCTGGGCCTTGACCTCGCTGAAATCCAGCCGGCTTGAACGGGCCTGGCGCAGAAGATTTTCAAAATCCACGGCCGCGGGTTGGATAAGACCGGGATCTTTTAAAAACGCCACCACCTCATTTAAATCCCCGGCCGCGAATACGGAACCTCCGGCCAGGGCCGCTTCCCTGGCATTTTCCTTCGGCACGATCAGCCCCCGGACCTCGGCCGCGGCCAGGGCATAGGACAAGGCGCCTTGCACAGGGCCGAGGCGCCCGTCCAAAGAGAGTTCGCCTAAAAACGCGTAAGGGGCGATGGATTCCTGGCTGAGCAGGCCCTGGGCTGCCAAGACCCCTAAGGCCATGGCCAGGTCATAGCACGGCCCTTGTTTTTTGGTGTCTGCCGGCGCTAAATTGATGGTGATCCGCTGGGGTGGAAATGTGAAGCCGCTGTTTCGGATGGCCGCGCGGATGCGCTCGCGGCTTTCTTTCACGGCATTGTCCGGCAAGCCCACGATATTGACGGCGGGTAATCCAGGGCTTATATCTATTTCTATGGCAACAGGATAGGCCTGCAGGCCGCGAAGGCCAAAGGAAGAGATCCGGGCTAACATGGGAGGTCCTAATCTTGGGAAGGGGGAGTTGACGATGCGCTGCTTAACGCATATAATAAAGCGTAACATAAAGCCAAAAGTCCGTCAATATTTCCAAATTTCATGTCCGGATTATATCCTCATTCATTTTTTGCCGAGATTGTGCATAACCGGATTTTCTTGATCACCTTGGCGGTGTGGTGCCTGGCCCAGTCCACCAAGGTCATCCTGGGTGTTTTTAAGGAAAAGCGTTTTAATTTCCGCTGGTTTATCGGCACCGGCGGCATGCCCTCCAGCCACGCGGCCGGGGCCTCGGCCCTGGCCACCTCGGTGGGGCTGGAATACGGGTTTAACCATCCCTTGTTCGCGGTGGCCGCGGTCTTTGCCCTGGTGACGATGTTCGACGCCCAGGGGGTGCGGCGGGCCACGGGCTTTCAGGCCACCATCCTCAACAGGATGATGGATGATATTTACTGGAAGGGCCAGATCGAGGAGCAGAAGCTCAAGGAATTGGTCGGCCATACGCCCATCGAGGTGCTGGCGGGATTTGCCTTCGGCGTGATTTGCGCCATGGTCCTTTATTTGACAGGGAGTGTTTTATGAACCAAAAAATGATCATCGGGATTTTGACCACCCTGGCCCTGGGCGCAGGGATATTCTTTCTCCTGCACCAGCGCGCGGCCGTGTCCAGAGAAGCAGCGCAGACCAATGTGCCCGTCGGGCAGTTATTGGCGCAGGCCGCCAAATGCGAAGCCGAGGGGGACAAGCTCAAGGCCAAGGCCGCGTATGACCAGATCATCAGCAATTATCCGGACTATGACAAGATCGAGGAGGTGCAGGGCAAGCTCGGCCAGATCAACATGGACCTGATTTTTTCCCAGGCCCAGATGCCCCAGACCGTCGCGTATGAGATTGTGCCCGGGGACTCTTTGGGCAGGCTGGCCAAGAAATTCAACACCACCGCCCAGCTGATCAAAAGGGCCAACGGGCTCAAAAGCGACGTGATCCGCACCGGCGAGCGCCTGCGCATCTGGACAGCGCCGTTTAACGTGCTGGTCAATAAGTCGCAGAATGTGCTGTTTCTTAAAAGCGGGGAAGAGGTGCTTAAGGTCTATCATGTTTCCACGGGCCGGGACAATATCACGCCGGTGGGCGCCTTCAAGATCGCCAGCAAGATCGAAAAGCCGGTGTGGTTTCGCAATGGCGGGGCGCCGATCCCGTCGGAAAGCCCGGAAAATGAGCTGGGCAGCCGCTGGATGGGCTTTGACACGGACCCGCATTACGGCATTCACGGCACCCTGCATCCCGAGAGCATCGGACAGCAGGTGACCGCGGGCTGCGTGCGCTTAAAGAACGAGGACGTGGAGGAGCTGTTTGACATTCTTCCCATCGGCACCCCGGTGGTGATCCAAAATTGAAAGGCAGATACAGGACATGGCTGTTTTAGATTTTGAAAAACCCATTATTGAGCTTGAAAACAAGATCAATGATCTGCGCCAGATGGGCTCCAAGCGCGTCACCCTGGAGCCTGAGATCAAGCGCCTGGAGTCCAAGCTCGATAAGCTTAAAAACGACGTCTATAACAACATGACGCCCTGGCAGCGCGTGCAGATCGCGCGCCATCCCAAGCGGCCGTACACCCTGGATTACATCCGCCTGATGACCGAGGAATTTTTGGAGCTGCACGGGGACAGGCTGTTTGCCGATGATATGGCCATGGTCGGCGGCTTTGCCAAGCTCGACGGGCAAAAGGTGATGATCATCGGCCACCAGAAAGGCCGCGACGTCAAGGAAAATGTCCTGCGCAATTTCGGCTGCGCCCACCCGGAAGGCTACCGCAAGGCCATGCGCCTGATGCGCCTGGCGGCCAAATACCAGGTGCCCGTGGTCTGTTTGATCGATACGCCCGGCGCCTATCCCGGCATCGGCGCCGAGGAGCGCGGCCAGGCCCAGGCCATCGCGGAAAACCTGAGGGACATGGCGGGCTTAAGGACCCCGGTCGCGGCGGTGATCATCGGCGAGGGGGGCAGCGGCGGGGCCTTAGGGATCGGTGTTGCGGACAGAGTCTTTATTTTACAGCACGCCTACTATTCCGTGATTTCCCCGGAAGGCTGCGCGTCCATCCTGTGGCGCAGTTCCCTCAAAGCGCCGGAAGCGGCCCAGGTCCTGAAACTGCACGGGGAGGATTTGATCAAGTTCAATATCGTCGATGAGATCATCCCCGAGCCGCTGGGCGGCGCGCACCGCGACCCGCAGGAGACCGCCCTTCAATTGAAAAGCGCGCTGGCCAAATTCTTGAAGAAGGCCTTGGGCCAGAGCGCCGAGGAATTGCTGGAGGCCCGCTACAAGAAATTCCGCGACATCGGCGAATACATCGAAAAGTAATGCCATCTCTCTGTGATATCCGGGAATTGTCTTTGGATGAACTTACGGCCCATCTGGCCTCCGCCGGGATAGAGCCGTTTCGCGCCGGGCAGATTTTCCAATGGATTTACCAAAAAGGCGCCTGGGACTTTGAATCCATGACCAATCTTCCCCGGCCCTTAAGGCAAAAACTTAAAAGCACATTCGTCCTCGGACCCAACGTCATCGCCCGCAAGATCGTTTCAGCGGACGGCACGGTCAAGTTCCTTTTTGATTTGCACGACCATGAAAAAATCGAAAGCGTCCTGATCCCGGCCCCGGCGAGGATGACCGCCTGCATTTCCACCCAGGCCGGCTGCAAGTTCGGCTGTAAATTCTGCGCCAGCGGCATCGGCGGCTGGTCAAGACATTTGACCTCTGCGGAGATTTTGACCCAGGTCCTGCATGTCAAGGCAGAGGCCCTGGGCCAAAAGAGGCCGTTGACCCATATTGTCTTCATGGGCACTGGAGAACCGCTTGAAAATTTTCAGAACCTCTTTAAAGCCATCAAGATCATCAATTCAGATAAGGGCATCGGCATTGGGGCAAGGCACATTACAATTTCGACGGTGGGGCTGGTCCCCGGAATCAAGGAATTGTATAAGCAAAATCTCCAAATTGAATTGGCTATTTCATTGCACGGCTATGACAATGACTCCCGTAATGTCCTCATGCCGGTCAATCGCAAGTATCCTTTTGATGAGCTTATGGAGGCCTGCCGGGAACATTTTAAGCAGACAAAACGGCAGATTACGTTTGAGTACATTTTGATTAAAGATGTGACCTGTACCGCGAAGGCCGTCGAAAGCCTCAAAAAGGCCTTTAAGGGCATGGTCTGTAAAATGAATCTCATCCCGTATAACCCCGTGGCGGAGTTTGAGCACAAAACCCCGTCCCGGGAAGAGATGCTGGACTTTAAAAACCGCCTGGCCAAAGCAGGCATTCATGCCACCATCCGTACACCCCGCGGTAAAGATGTCGATGCCGCCTGCGGGCAGTTGAGGCACGCGCACCAAACCAGTTAGGACAAAAGGGAGGACCATGCGATGCAGCGGATACTGATCGTCGACGATGACCAAGACCTCGCCTATATCACCCAAGCGGCCCTGGCCCAAAAAGGTTATGAGGCGCTGGTGTCTCATGAGATCGGCCAGGCCATGGAAGAAATGAAAAAGAAGAAACCGGACTTGATTATAATGGACATTATGCTGCCCGGCATCAGCGGGGCAGAAGCGGTGCGCAGTCTTAAAAAAGACCCTCGTTTCAAGGACATCCCGGTGATATTTTTGACCGGACTGATATCCGGCGCGCAGGATGACAAAGAAAGGACCGGCATCCATGTGGACGGGGTCGTTTATCAAAGTTTGGGCAAGCCTTATGAGATCGATGAGCTGTTAAAATTGGTGAGAAAGAATTTGGTCAAGGCGCCATGAGCCTGTCGTTCGCTTTGCGCTCAATTGGGCTCGTCCTCCTCGGGCTGCTCGTCTACGGCCAGACCTTCCATTTTGATTTTGTCTTCGACGACCACCTGTTCATCGTCAACAATCCCTTTATCAAGAATTTCACCAATTTTCATCTGATATGGAAGGGTTTTTCCCTGACCCGCCTGGTGGGCATGTATTCCTTTGCCCTGAATTATGGCTTTAATCAGCTGCGCCCGGGCGGGTACCATGTGTTTAATGTTTGCGTCCACCTTGGCGCGGCCTTTCTGGTCTGGGCCCTGGGCCATCTTATATTTAAGATCACCAGTCCCCAGCTTCTCAAGGACCGCTGGGGCAAGGAACTCCCCTACTTGATCGCCGTCCTTTTTTTGGTCCATCCGGCTCAAACCCAGGCCGTGACCTATATCACCCAGCGTTTCGAATCCATGGCCACGGTGTTTTATTTGGGGACGGTGTATTGTTATTTGCGCGGCCGCTTGTCCGGGGCCTGGCCGAGGCAGATGGCCTGGTTTGCGTGCGCAGGATTGCTCTTTGGCCTGGGCCTTTTGACCAAGGAAGTGATCATCACGGTGCCGGCCATGTTGGTGGCCTGCGAAGCGATTTTTTTTCCGGTCAAGGACCCCAGAAGATTGCTTGCTTTGGGCGCGGCTGGCTTTGTTCTTGCCTATCTTTCGATCATCAAGATTATGCATATCAACACGAATATTTTTCATCAGCCCGTCTGGCTGTTCCCCATTCCTTCGGAGTCCCACGACGGCGATGTGTTCACCCCGCCGCAGTATATGCTGACCCAGATGAGGGTTTTCTTGACCTTTCTGCGCCTATTGATTTTGCCCGTTCATCAAAACCTGGATTACGATTATCCGGCTTCCAGGGATTTGTTCCATCCGCCGCTGACCGTGCTGGGCCTGGTTGTGATCTTAAGTATCATCGTCCTGATATTCAAATGGCGCCGGACCATGCCTGCAGTGGCCTTTGGCCTGGCCTGGGCGCTGATTACCTTTTCCGCCAATCTGGTACCGCGTTCCAATGTCATTTTCGAACATAAATTCTATTTGATCTCCTTCGGGTTTTTGCTGAGCGGCGTTGCCGTATTCAGCCGGCGTCCCCCCTATCGCGGGGTCCTGGTCAGGCTCCTGATCTGTTTGGCCGCCCTATGGGCCCTGATGAGTTTTCACCGCAATCAAATCTGGGCCAATGAATTATTGGTATGGGAAAACGGCGTGCAGAATTCGCCCAACAAGGCGCGCGTCAACGCGAATCTGGGACGGGTCTATGGTTCCATGGGACGTTATGATGAGTCCATTCAATACCTGAGCCGTTCCATTGCCCTTAAACCCGACAATATCACTTATGAAAACCGCGGGATCATTTACGGGCAAATGGGCCGCATGCATGAGGCCCTTGAAGATATGGATAAATCCATTGCCATGGACCCGGGGTATCTATCGACCTATGTGAAAAGGTCATGGATCTACCAGTCCCTGCATCTATACAGCCAAGCCTTCGCTGATCTTGATTATGTGATCAGCCAGCAGCCTTATTTTGTCGACGCCTACGTGGAAAGGGGCATTTTGTGGATGGCCTTAAACCAGCCACAAAAGGCCCTGCCGGATTTTCAGCAGGCGGTGGTCTTACAGCCCCGCGATTATGAACTGTTTTTAAAAAGAGGGGCTGTATACTATGCCCTCGGAACATATGATCTGGCCCTTCAGGATTTTTCCAAGGCCCTGGCCCTGGAACCTACCAGCCAGCAAGCCGCGCAGAACATCAAGGCCTGTTTAACGCAATTGGCCCGCCCCCCGCAATAAACCACCGCAACCCCCGGGGTTGCGGTGGTCAACCATCACAACCCCGGGGGTTGTGATGGTTTTTCCAGCCGTTTTTTAAAGACCCTAAAATTTTTTAGTTTTTGATAGAATCGTGCCTAATTTTTTATATAATTATTGTGTTAAATAATAAGATAATGCAATAGTTAGATAAATAAGCATTTAGATAAATAAATAGTGAAATAAATAAATAGATAAATAAAGAAATAATAGAATAAAGCAATAATTATATAAAAATGACAGGCCCATTATGCAAGAGTAGAGGATATCCCTAAGGGAGAATACCCATAGACCTTAAAAACGAACATAATCTTGGCCGCAAGACAGAGGGAAGAACTGTGTCTTGGCGTGTTTATTTGCGCTCCTTATTTAGAGAAGGGAAGACAGGGGCGCTTATGGCGGCCAAGCGTGTCCTAAATAGCGTGTTTTCCGATGGTTTTAAATAATTTGTTTATTCATTGCAGGTAGTTTCGATTTTTATATAATTATAGTGTTAGATAATTATATAAAAAAGGGAAAGGTCTATCCTTAATGATTTACCTACTTGACAGGGGCCTGATTGCCTAAGAACAAACCCCCCGAGAGAATGATCAAAACTTCTATTGATCTGACCACAGATCAATACCAGTTTTTGAAAATGAAGGCCCTGGAACGCAAGATGAAGGGCCAGGACCCGTCCTTTGTCACCATCATCCGTGAACTAATCGACGAAGACCGTAAAAAATGGAAGGAAAAACCGAAAACGCAGTAAGTTTCGGCAGGCGAAGCCATGCCTAAGAATAAACCCAAAGAGAGAATGATCAAGACGTCGATAGACCTGACCGTCGACCAATACCAGTACCTGAAGATCAAGGCGCTGGAGAGGAAGATGAAGGGTCTGGACCCGTCTTTTGTGACTATTCTGAGGGAATTGATCGACGAAGACCGTAAAAAATGGCAAGAGAAAAGCAGATAAACATAAGGGTCAAAAGCCTTGGGCGGGCCTTGATGCTCGCCGCGATCGGGGGCATGGGATTTGCCTCGATGGCGGCCGCGTCGTATTTCCCGTTTAATACCAGTGTGAACATGAACATTGGTATCGGCACCGCGACCCCGCAAAGCGCCTTTGTGGTGGCCAACGGCAATATCGGCGTGGGCACCTGGGTGGCCCCGAATAATTTGTCCGTTGTGGGCGGGGCCGCCATCGGCAATACCCTTTTTGCGAATACGGCTGCGCCGGCCAACGGCTTGCTCGTCCAAGGCAATGTCGGCCTCGGGTCTTTGAGCCCGGGCCAGGCCCTGGATGTGACAGGCACCATCCGCACAACCTACTTTACCATGAGCGGCCAGACGCCATTTGCGGGCTATGTGTTGACAGCGTCGGACAGCGCCGGGGATTCCACCTGGACCAATCCCGGCGCCATCGGCGGATGGACCTTGGTCGGCAACAATGTGTATGAAACCTACAGCGGCAATGTCGGGATAGGCACATCTTCCGTGACCCAGGGAGCCCTGCTTGTCACCAACGGCAATGTAGGCATCGGCACCTGGACAGCGCCGAATCAATTGGCTGTTGTTGGGGCCGCGGCCATTGGGTCCACCAACTTTGCCAATACCATAGCTCCGTCCAAGGGCTTGCTGGTTGAAGGTAATGTGGGGATTGCCTCCACAGCGCCGGGCCAGACCTTGGATGTAACAGGCACAATTAGAACTACGTTCTTTACCATGAGCGGCCAGACGCCGTTGGCAGGATTTGTGCTGACAGCGAGTGACAGCGCAGGGGACACCACCTGGACAACACCCGGCGCCATCGGCGGATGGACCTTGGTCGGCAACAATGTGTATGAAACCTACAGCGGCAATGTTGGGATAGGAACCACGGCCGTGACCCAGGGCGCCTTGCTTGTCACCAATGGTAATGTGGGTATCGGTACATGGACACCTGTAACAGAATTCCAGATAAATCAGCCGACAGGAGCACCATTTGCCGTAACCAATCTCGGCAATGTCGGTTTAGGGACCCTGACACCGCAAAGCGCCCTGGCGGTCAATAACGGCAATGTAGGCATCGGCACCTGGACAGCGCCGAATCAATTGGCTGTTGTTGGGGCCGCGGCCATTGGGTCCACCAACTTTGCCAATACCATAGCTCCGTCCAAGGGCTTGCTGGTTGAAGGTAATGTGGGGATTGCCTCCACAGCGCCGGGCCAGACCTTGGATGTAACAGGCACAATTAGAACTACGTTCTTTACCATGAGCGGCCAGACGC
>CAZACW010000012.1:0-52712 GCA_964483785.1 uncultured Planctomycetales bacterium | reverse complement strand
GCCAATAAGGTGTTGCTGTTATTTTGATAAAAACGCAGTTCATACTGGCCGGCTGTTGAAGGAGCGGTAAATGTCAGGGTCGCAGATTTTACCCCTGTTCCGGGAGATGCGTGTGTACCGTTTAAATAAGACCATGCAATCCATGAATTAGCGCCACCGCCTACAGCATACAACCCAACCCAGTCCCCTGTATTGCCCGGGCCATTGCTGATTGTGGCGGTAATCGTCCCGCCTGCACTGACTGTGCCGGGAGAAGCAGTAATGGTAGATGAAGCACCGTTTACGGTAACTGCACTGCTGGTGGCCAATAAGGTGTTGCTGTTATTTTGATAAAAACGCAGTTCATACTGGCCGGCTGTTGAAGGAGCGGTAAATGTCAGGGTCGCAGATTTTACCCCTGTCGCGGGGGATGCGTGTGTACCGCTTAGATAATTCCAAGCTACCCATTGATTAGGAGCACCGCCTACAGGAAACAGCCCAACCCAGTCACCTGCCAGGCCAGGACCATTGCTGATGCTGACAGTAATCGCCCCTCCCGTATTCACAGGATTTGGTGTAGCGGTGATTGTAGGTGGTACATTACTCACAGTAATCGGACTGCTGGTGGCCAATAATAAGATCCTTCCGGTTGAATCGTTACAATAAAAACGAGCTTCATATTGGCCGGTTGTTGAAGGCGCGGTGAAGGTCATGCTCCCCGAGGTCAACCCGGGTTGAGGAATAGTTTTTGTACTGCCATTAATATATTCCCAGGACACGGGCTGATTAGATGTTGAGCCTACAGGAAACAACCGAATTTCGTCCATCGGGAAGCCCGGCCCATTGTTGACAATGACAACGAATGTCCCGCCTGGGTTTACTGCGCTTGACGGAACAGTGATTTGAGGCGAAGAAGATAATGTGGTAACACTGATCTCAGGGGAGTTTGGGCCTTCGCCTCCGGCATTAACAGCCGATACGACATAATAGTAAGTCATGTTATACCCTACATTGGGATCTGTTACGGATGTGGCGGGTATGGCATAAAATGTGGCATAAGGACCGCCGCTGGTGTTGCTCCTTTTGAGCTTATAACTGGTGGCCCCGCTGGCTGCATTCCACGACAAAGAGTTCTGAGTTGTACCGGGTGTTGCTCTTAATCCAGTGGGAGCGGCAGGAGTTGTAGGGACATTACTTGGAGGTGTTACTGCAACGGGCGAAGAGTACGGGCTCCAATAACCATTAGCATTAATGGAAAACACAACATAATAATAGGTCGTTCCGTTGGTCAATCCCGTGTCCGTGTAGGATGTTCCTGAAATGCTGGTACTGGGACAAGTGGAATAAATCCCGGGGCTTCCCGTTGCTCTGCATATCCCGTATAAAACGGCTCCTGTAGAGGAATTCCACGTTAATGTTGCCTGAGAATCTCCGGGGACTGCAGTAAGCCCGGTGGGTGTGGGAGAAAGAAATATCGGCACTGCACTGACCTGCGCCGAGTAGGCGCTTTCCCCAAATTTATTGACCGCCGTAAACACATAATAATAGGTCGTCCCAGGCGTAACAGCCTGGTCGGTATATGAATTGCTGGCAGTGGAAGTCAGCAGGGTATATGGTCCTCCGTTCGTCAATGACCTGTAAATATTGTATGAAGCTGCAGTGTAATTATTATCACAGCCCGTATTGACATACACTGTGGTGTTCCCTGCAGGCGCAGGCGGATTACTGCCTTTGGCATAAACTCCCGTGGGAGTCACAGGAAGAGGAACTGTTGCAGTGACTTCTGCTGAATTGACGCTTTCACCATTAGCATTGACAGCGGTGACGACATAATATTCTGTATGCTTGGTAAAACTATAATCCATGTACCAGTTTAGATTGGTGGTTGCAGAGCCAATGGTCGTATAGGGTCCGCCGCTGACGTCGGACCTTTTGATATTATAGGAAGCCGCATTGCTCATATAGTACCACCCTAATTGGATCGTTCCATTAGAATCCGTGGCCGAAAGTCCGGTGGGGGCGGGAAGAGGGTTAGGTGCTGTACTGACCTCTTTGGAATTTACGCTTTCTCCCCATGCATTAATAGCTGTGACGACATAATAATAAGACGTACCGCTGGTCACCGTAAGATCCTGAAACGAAGTTGTGCTGACGTTTTTCAGGATGGTATAAGGACCGCCGCTGACTAATGACCTTTTGACGTTATAAGACGTGGCCCCGCCCGATGCCGTCCATGACAAGCTGACTTGGCCCGGATTGACCGCACCCAAAAGCCCGGTGGGCGCCATAGGAGGCATAAAAAATACTGGTACAAGCGTAAACTGGAAGGAATTGGGACTTTCACCAAGGGCATTGACGGCGCTGACGACATAATAATAAGTCGTACCGCTGGTCACCGTAAAATCCCGAAACCCAGTTATGCTGACGTTTTGCAGAGTGGTATAAGGACCGCCGCTGACTAAGGACCTTTTGACGTTATAGGAGCTTGCCCCGTTGACGGCATACCAATAAAAATTGACCGAGCCTTGACCGACCGTTGCCGCCCCCGCGGCAGGAGCAGCGGGTATGGTCAGTACCGGCGTTGCCGAAATCTCGGAAGAATTGGGGCTTTCCCCTGCCGGATTAACGGCTGAAACAACATAATAATATGTTGTACCGCTTGATATGGCTGTATCCGTATAAACGTTGGAGTTTACATTTGAAGCTATGGTCGTATAGGGACCGCCGCTGACCGTGGCCCTTTTGATATTATATGTGTTCAATCCAGGACTGTATGTCCAGTACAAATAAACACCCCCATTAATAAGAGAAGCATGAAGCCCCGTAGGTGCTGAAGGCGGAGTCTTGACACTGTTCACCTGGATGTCATACATCAAGTTTCCGGCGTTGAAAGACCCGAGGCCTGTGGCATTATCCAGGCCAGGTTCAGCCGGATAATAGCCGTTATTGCCTGTACTGATATCATGAAAGTCATTCGCGTAGCTTGTGCTGTTTTGGGCCAATTGATAAAGCATGGTATTGGCCAGACCTATGGGACCCAATGCCTGGTTGACAAGGGTCATAAAGGAGGCCCAAACCGGCGCTGCAATGCTGGAACCCCACCATCCGCCCCATGCTCCATTGATATAAAATGAATACGGAGTGCCTGGATCTGCCGTAAGGGCCACATCTGGCATATTGCGCATAGTTGTTGATACCTTGGATGCCGCATTGGCTTTGGAGGCCATGGTTGTTTGATAAGAGGGGATCGGCCAAACCGCGCTGATTCCGCCGCCGCCGTCAAGGGAGGCAGTTTCACTACTATACGCACTACCGGCCCCCGTGGTCAGCTTGCTGATTCCTACCCCGGTCACAAACGGCTGATCCGCAGGCTCATCCACATCGGGGGTACTTGCCCCGCTATCAAAAGCCCCGGCGTCACCGGAGGCCACAAAGACAGACTGCCCTTGGGCCGCCATCTGCTGGAAGATGTTATAGTCAAAATTAATGGTCGGAGAATACAATTCCGACATGCCCCATGAACAGCTGACCACCTTGGCCTTATTATCCGTGGCGATCTTGGTCCATTCATCGATCCAGGACTGGGTCGTATTGGGTGCTTCATAAACCATGATCGAACTGCCGGGGGCCATGGCCGCTACAATTTCAATGTCCAGGGTCACTTCATCGGCCCCGGAGGGATAGTTGGGCGTGCCGTTAAAACCATCCATCAACACATTCTGAAGAGGGACTTGAGGAAGGTTGAAATTAGATTCATAGGCGCTAATATCATTATTGGCATATCCCTGAAGTTCAAACAGCGCGACGGTCTGCCCGGTACCTGCGGCCAATATCCCGCTCATGTTATAGGCTGTCAGTATGTCCTGGGGGGCCAAAAACCCTCCTGGTCCTGTGCCTACCAACTTGGGCAAGGCCGTCATCGCAGCAGAGTGACGGTGGGCCTGGTATCGAGGCAGATTGTCCAATCCGCCGATCGCCAATATTTTTCCTGCCAGTGTCGCAGGAAGGGTGGGTTCGGCATCCGGCCCGAAAAACATCGACCCGTCCTTGCGCTGGTAATAATTAATATGCATTCCAAAAGATTTCTCAAAAGCCGAAACAGGGCCGCTGACATTGAGGACCCCGCCTGCATTCGGATCGCCTATGACGGTAATACCTTGATTATTAAGGAAGGAGCTGATGGACTGGACATCCACCGAAGAAACGCCGAAAGATTGGGTGAACTGTTTAGGGGTCAAAAACTGATGAAAATTAGGGCTATTGGGATCATAAATATCTTTTAACAAGCCGGCCAGCTGATTCCGGTTTTGCAAAGGTAAAACGATTTGGGCGCTGATATTCTGGCTGGCGTGATATTTGAAGACCGCAGAGGAGCTCTTGATCTCGGCAGGCACATGGCCATTGAGGATCTGGCTCCCGTTTAAATTATTTTTGATTTGGATCCCGGAAGATACGTCCGCCAAAGAATTTCCGGTCATGGACATGACAAATGCCGTTATGACGATCCCTGTGACCAGCTTTCGGCCTGCTATTTTTAAGGAACTCATTTTCATCATCAGCTCCTGGTATGATCCTTATTTAAACCATCCTTTGATACTTCAATAAAAAACCCAAATGCCGCTCTTCTAAAAAAAATGAGCTGACATTCGGGTTATCAAATATTGCCTTGCTTCTGATAGACCTTTATGCAGCTCGACTGCCATGGCCGGCTTTAGCCGGCTTTAGGCCCGATCCTTTGCGTCCCCGGTTTTCACCGGGTTTGCCGGAGGCTTCTATAAGCCCTGATATAGCATACTGCGTACTTCCACTTAAACCATAGCATGGGTGATGCCATTTTGCAAGTAGACTTCAATAAAATGAATCAAAATTTTATTTCTTAGCCACAACATATTTATTATCAATAAGATACGAATCATTCATTTTGCAATGATCGCATCGTTTTGGTGACGCGCATTATTTGACTTTTTACCTAACTACTTATGACTCTTCACTTTCGGGAGAACTGACACTATTTCTTCGCGAAGCAAAAAACATTCAGTTTATTTCCGTCCAAATCACGGAAATACGCCGCGTAAAAGCCGCTGTCTCCCCTGGGGCCGGGCTTGCCTTCATCCTTAGCGCCTAAGGACATGGCCTTGTTGTAAAACGATTGGACCTTCTCAGGGCTGTCCACCTGCAAGGCCACCATGGTGCCGTTGCCTACGGTAGCTGGTTTCTTGTCATACGGCGTGGTGATCCCTATGCCGGGCTTATTGTCCCCTGCGGAATAGGCTGTAAACTGCTCGGTCTCCATAAAACGGCCTGCGCCGATTTCCTTTAAGAGCGCATCGTAAAACTTCTCGGCCTTGGCCTTGTTGTTGGTCCCCAGCGTGACGTATCCGATCATATATCCTCCTAGGTTAGATTTTGTAAATACGACCATCACAACCTCCGGGGTTGTGATGAACCATCACAACCCCGGAGGTTGTGATGGTTGTGATGGTCTGATAAACATGCTAGATTTTTTCAGCTGCTTCCTTGATGGCGTGCTCAATATCTTCCAATTGTTCCTTGCCGTCGGCATCATACCCTTTCAGGGTGTCTGCTTCCCGCATGGCCGCATCAATATACGCCTCGGCCAGGTATTCCCGCGCTTCCGGAAAATGCGGCCTTAAGCTCAGCGCCTTCTTGTAATTGTCCAGCGCCTCATCCAAGCGCCCGAGTTTACGCTGGGTATGGGCCAGCATGTTCAAAACATCGGGATTGTTCGGGTCATTCTGAAGGGCCTGCTCAAAAAGCGGCAAGGCCTTTTGAAAATCATTGCCTTGGCTGGCCGCGACCCCCTGATCGTAGAGCGACACCGCGGCCTTGTTTTGCGTATTCTGCTCCATCTGGGCCGGCGGGGTATCGCTGGCCCGGGCATTCCAAGCCTGTGCCATCATGCTTGCCCATAACAACGCCATCAACAATCTCAACATAACCACCTCCTTGCAGTAATTTACCGATTCACGCATCATTAAAAAAGATCATGACAGCGCCGGCCGTAGCCCTGCGGATCCATCGCACCCTTGATCATGGCCGGCGCCTTGGAGAAGGCGAAACAAACCATCAAGATCAAAGCGCCCCAAAACACAGGTCTTAAAATTTTCCTCCCGGATTGTTTATGATTGATTAAAATCAAAAAAAGAATGATTAAACCCATGCACAAAATTAACCGAACACTTTTTTGAGCACGTCCGTGACCCTGGCCGAGGGATTGGAGCGGATTTCAGTCTCCTGCTGGCCGAGCACGGTAAAAAGCCCGTTTAAGGCCTTGGTGCAGACATATTGGCTGATGTCCAGGTTGCCGGCATACCGGCTCATGAAAGGAATGCTGGTGATCTTGCCCGTGATCTCCTGGTATTTTTTGCTCACCGCGTAATCATTCATGGCGTTGTTGACCGTCGGCTTGAAGGTGTTGAGCAGTTTGTCATAAGTGGTTTTTTTAAGATATTCCGTGGCCGCGGTATTGCTGCCTTTTAAAATATTTTGGGCGTCATCGATGGACATGTCCGCGATGGCCGAGGCGAAAATATCCGCGGCCAGGGGCGCGGCTTTCTCGGCGGCCCGGTTCATGCTCAGGGTAAACTCATCCAATTTCGGCCCCAGGCCCACCCGCTGCAGGGTGGATTGCATGTTCTGGATGCTTTGGGGCAAGAGGATCTTCACCGCCGGGTTGCCCATATAGCCGTCCTGCTTGCCCAAAAATTTGATTGTATTTTCGATCCCCACCTTCAGGGCCTCTTTCAGGCCGGAACCCACCTCGGTGTCGCTAAGCTTGGTGGTGGTCACCGCGCCCATCTTGCTCTTGAGCCAATCCACGCCCGGGATGTCCTGGGCATGGGCTGTGGACATGGACAACAGGGATAGCATAACAACAGCTGCTTTCATGAAGGGCCTCCAAAAATGATGATTGAATGACAGGATAAAGAAGCGACCCTATTCTATGCTCAAGTCCATGGGCCGTCAAGCACCTGCAGGCGTGCCTAACCAATGCTGAAGGGGATAAAATTCATGGATGTGACGCTGGAAATTGAAACATCGGTGACCCGCACAAAGACATTGCCGGAAGGCGTCGGCGGAATGCTCCACGTGTAGGTGCCGGCCGCGGCAGGCGTTGAGGCCACGATGGTCGTCCAGGGCCCTCCTGAGCCGGCGGTGGAATATTCCAATTTGACATTGGTGACACTGCCGACGATCGTCCAGGTGATGGCGTGATTGGTGGCGATGGACCAGAACTCCCCTCCGTGCGGGTTGGTCAGGCTCACCGATGCTACGGCGCTTTGCCCGCCTCCGGGATTGGACGGCGCCGCGAAAGACCCGGACGAGGTCGCGGCTCCGGGCTGGATGGGATTGCGGGTATTGGCTGCGTTGATGATCTCGCTCACCACAAAGGCGTTGAGGCCCGAGGTCTTGGCAATGTCCGGCGAAAGTGTGGCGTAAATTAGGTTGCCTTTCAAATTTTTCAATTTCAGCTGGCCCTGCTCCAGCGCGAAGGTCATCTTGGTCTCCCCGGTGGTGGCCTGCTGCTGGCCGGTCTTGATGGGCGCCTGGTGCTTCTGCCAGGAGGTATCGACGAAGAACTCCTGGTTGCGTTTGTCGATGCGGTCGATGTAAATCACCAGATGGATATTGGAAAACAGTTCAAAGTCAAACCTCACCCCGTCTTCCAGGGCGTTCTTGTCCCCCATGAAATCGCTTGAAATCAGGCCCGTGAACTTGCCCAGATCCCGCATCTCGTAAGCATCCGCGATGGCCTTGACAGCCTGCACCACGGCCCCCTCATCAATGGTTTTATAGAGGATGTGGTCCACGTTGGGGAAGACCTTTAACACCAGCTCCTGAATGTCCGTTGTCTTGATTTTAAGCACAGGCTGATAGGCTTTATCAGGCAAGGGCGTCAAGGCATAGGTGATGTCCTGGGTCTTGGGGATTTCATTCCAGGTCCTTCCGTCGTCCTCGGAAAAAAGCAATTTGTCGACCTTGTCCAAATTCGACAAGCGGACCGTGATCACGGCCTGGCCCTGGGAGAGCTCCCCTTCCTGCAGGACAATGTCTCCGCTTGCCCCGGCATAGGAGACGGTGTTGATCCTGGGATTGATCAGGGCATACCCGTAGGAAGCCGCCAATTTATTGTTTTCATCCCCCCGGGCCGGGCCCGCAGGGACGGTCAAGGCGCAGATGGCAAACACAATCCAAACAAAGGCTTTACGATTCATGGCATCACCTCTTTGCATGTTGGGCCGCGCGGCCCCGTCAAAAATCCGTCGACAATTTGCTGATGACCCTGGTTTCTTTGTAAGACTTGGAGCCGTCCTCATAGACGTTGCGGTTTTCCTCGAATCTCAGGATAAAATGCGTACTGCGTTTGGGCGCAACCAAAAAATCAAACTCAAAAAAACTGCTGGTGGTAAACGCGTCGGAGCCGGCCAGGGACTGGTCGGTGGTCTGGACATTGTACCCTACATTGGAAAGCAGTTTGTCCGTCCAATTATACTGCCCGTTGCAGCTGTAGGTGATGTTCGTGTCCGGTTTGCCCTTGTTGCTTTTGTTGCGGCGCACCTCCATGCCCGGCTCAAAGGAATAATACAACCTGCGGCCGAAAAGCTTCTGTTCGCGGCTGATATTGAATCCCGCGCGGTTGGTGTACTCATTCTGGGAATTGTCAGAACGGTTGATATAATTCTTGTACTCATACCTGAGCCCATAATTGACCGAGGGCCCGAAGCTGTCATTCAGGGTAAACCCGAAGGTCCCGGTCCTGGACATCACCGAACTGGCGGCGTCGTTGGAATCCGTCTTGAGATAATTGGCATAGGGCCTGAAGGTAAAGTCCCTGCGGCTGGTAAAGGGCTTGATGTTGAAGCTGAAATTCTTCTCGTTGTTTGTGGTCCTGAAAGTCCGGTTGCTGTCCAACAGATGGTCC
Source organism: uncultured Planctomycetales bacterium (assembly GCA_964483785.1). GTDB lineage: Bacteria > Omnitrophota > Gorgyraeia > Zapsychrales > Fredricksoniimonadaceae > JABDGZ01. The sequence goes on along the minus strand of CAZACW010000012.1, from coordinate 43,789 downwards.
CAATAATAATTTTCCGTGGCGGACATCGAGATCTTGGAGTTCAGGGTGTAGTCCACGTTGAGCTGGTGCTGCAGCTTGTCCCAGGCCGCGGAGCCGGCATCCGTATAAAACCGCGGTTCCACGTAATAGAAGAGGTAGCGGACCTGCAGGGCGTCGAAATCGAACCTGGGCTGCAGCCTCAGGGCATTGCCGTAGAGATAATCTTTGGAAACATTGGCGTTGGCCAGGTACGCGCTGCGGGCCGCCTCAAAGTTCAAGGACACGAATTTCTTCAGGGCAATGTCCCCGTCGATGCTGGCCACGACGTTATGCAGTTCGGTGACATTGTAGTTGTAGTCCAGGGACTTGCGGTCATCGTTGGAGGTGACCACCTGGGCGCCGATCCTGAATTCGGAAAAAAGGTTCGATTTCTGGAAAGGGGAAAAATCCAGCTTGCCGCCCTGGACATTGCGCTGTAACCGGCTTTTGGAAGGATCATCCTCAATGGAGCGCCCGGCCACCACCTTGCCTTTGAACATGGGATTGTCAGGGACGAATTCCGCGCCGATCCCCTCCAGGTTGGTCCCCAGGGAAAATGGACTGAATTCCGCGTAAAAATTCCCCGCTTCAAATAGATTGTCGGCATTCAGGATTTTGACATCATATTTCTTGACGCGCACGTCCTTGCGCAATTCGATATTGGGATTATCGGTCTTGCGCAAAAACATCTGGCCTTCCAGGTTATAGTCCTTCCACAATTTTTCCTGAAGGTTCAGCCTCATTTCGCTGAGGTATTCTGTATGTTCCCTTAAAAAAGACTGGGTCCTGTTGCCGGCGATATCGTTATAGTCGATTTCCTGAAGGAAATTGCCGCTGATCCGGCCCGACCGGTCCGGGCCGTAATTGCCGAAGTTGGCAAAATCAACCAGATCGTGGAATCTTTTCGCCAGGCCGTAGGCAGGGTTCATCACCGGTGGCCCGCTGCTGCCCATATGGCTCAAATAATAAACTTCAGAAGCGTGGCTGACAGCCGAAAAAGCAAAGAAAGGGAAAAAAGACAGAAGAACTGTGAGGGATTTTTTCTTCAATAATTACCTTTCCTTAAATACTCCAATGGTTAAGGACGGTAAATATTATAATCGACTGTTCTTTTTTTGTATCTATAAATATTGAGTTTTTTAGATACTGTCCCTCTGCTATTTCTGGGCTTCCGGGGTCACAAAGACCGTGATTTTTTCAAATTGCCGGATGATGGTCAGCTTGCTTAATATCCCGACGCTTTGCCGGGTCAAAAAGCGGTGCAGATCATCAATGCCGGAAACCAGCTGGTCATTGATCCCGATAATAATGTCCCCGACTTTAAGATTGGCCCGCTCTGCCGGCGAATCAGGCTCAATGCCGGCGATGCTGATGCCGGATTCCACGGGCTGCTGGCCGACATTCAGCAGTCCCTTGGGCAGGGGCACATTCTGGCCCATCAGCCCAATGTAACCGCGCGTGATGCGGCCAACGGCCAATAATTCCCCCACGATAAACTGGGCCGTGTTCGAGGGAATGGCCAGACAAATGCCCTGGGCCGGCAGGATCACCGCGGTATTGACGCCTATCACCTCTCCCTGGCTGTTAAACAAGGGCCCGCCGGAATTGCCGGGATTAAGCGCGGCGTCGGTCTGGATGATCTGTTCGATCAAGCGGCCGGACTGTGAGCGCATGGACCTGCCCAAGGCGCTGATGACGCCGGCGGTCAAGGTGCACTGGAACCCGTAGGGATTGCCGATGGCAATGGCGACCTGGCCGACCCGGATGCGGCTGGAATCCCCGAATTTGACATAATTCAAATTCAGGACGCCCACCCGGATCAAGGCCAGGTCTGTATGCGGGTCATCGCCGATGAGCTGGGCCTCCACCTTACGGCCGTCCACAAAGGCGACGTCGATACGCTGGGCCCCATGCACCACATGGCTGTTGGTGATGATAAAGCCATCCGGGGTGAACACAAAACCGGAACCGGTCCCGCCCTGGCCCTCCTTGCGCACCTCGATATTCACCACCGCGGAAGATGTTTTATCAAACACGCCCGAGACGGTCTGTGAATAATGGTCCAAAATGTCTGCATCACGATGGGGCTCCATAGATCTCTCCTCTCTATAAACTCAGCCTTTCATGCAAGCTGGCCTAAAAAATCCCTCTTGCCGAGCGGCACGCCGTTATGGCGCAATATGGCATAGGTCATGCTCATATGGAAATAGAGATTCGGCAGCACAAAGTGCTGCAAATAGGGCTGTCCTTTGAACTCCATTTCATGGCCGCCTAATTTTAAATGGATTTTCTTGTCCTCCGTGCCGTCAATGTCCTTGGCCTTGCAGGTTTTGACGAATTCCGCCGTCTTTTGAATGCGGGCCCGCAATTCATCAAAGGACTGTTCCTTGTCCTCGTAGCTGGGGACCTCCTTGCCGGCAAGCCTTGCGGCCGCGCCCTTGATCGTATCGGAGACGATCTGCACCTGCCTGGACAAAGGGAACATGTCCGGGGCCAGGCGGTCATGGATGAACACCGTTGGGTCGATTTTCTTTTCCTGGGCATACCCTTGCGCCTTCTCCAGGATGTTGGACAAAACCTCTAATTCATGGACAAAAACAGGGACTGATGCTTGATACATGGATAGTGCCATACCGCTCTCCTTCCTTCCTACCAACTGCATGTTAATGTTAATAAATTGGTAACAATTCAGCTTAAAAAAAATCACTTGGCCTTGATGTCTTTGACCAGGTCTTTTAGGCTGATCCCTTCCAGGGTCCTTTCCAGTGCTTTCTGCAGCTTGCCCACAATTTTTTGCATCGTGGGCTTGATCCCGCGGCTGACCGGACAGGCGTTCATGCAGGGATAATCATGAACGGTAAACAGGCAAGGCGCGCCCAGGGCACGGTAAATGTCCAGCAAAGAGATGTCCGCTGCTTCTCTATTTAATTGGCAGGAACCCCTTTTGCCAGCGGTGGCCCTCACCAAACCGGACTTGGAAAGCCGGGCCAAGATCCTGCGGATGAAGCTCGGCGAGGTGTTGACGCTGGCCGCCAGCTGATGGGAGACCAGCCCCCGCCCTTCCAGGTAGGCCAGGGCCGTCATCAGATGGATGGCAATGGAAAACTGGACATTGTCCTTGCGCATACTGTTAATATAACAGTAACATTATAACTTGTCAAACAAAAATTGAGAAGACCATCACAACCCCGGGGGTTGTGATGGTCTTCATCCATTGTCTTTTTGAAGATGGTCCAGGTAGGCGTCGATCTCTTCCATGCTGCTGAAAATGGCTTCCTTGGGCATGGCCTGGACCGCGTCGAAGACCTTTTTGACCTGGGGCTGGAGGTTCAAGACCGCAAACTCCACCTTGTTTTCCTTGGCGTATTTGCGGACCTTGAAGATGGAACCGATGCCCATGCTGCTGATATAATCCACCCCGGCCATGTCCAGGATAATGGCCTTGGCCGAGGCTGTTTCCAGGGATTCCATTTTCATGTTGAAAATTTCATGGTTATAGGTGTCCAAAGGGCCAAAGAGCTCCACCATAAAGACCCCGGTGGACATCTCCTTGACCTTGATATTCATGAATTTCATCCCCGCTCCCTGCCTATCTCTTAAAAGAAAAAATGATCAATGTGATATCATCAAACTGTTCCGCGCTCTCCAAAAAAGCCGCCATGGCCGCTTTGATACATTCTAATATCTCCCGCGCGGATTTTCCAGCGTTGTCTGTGATTGTTTTCCTTAAGCCCTCGACGCCCCATTCCCGGCCCAGGGCGTTCCTGGCTTCCAGCACCCCATCGCTGACTAAGATCAGAACATCCTCCTCTTCCATCTCCAGGGTAACGGTCTTGTAGTTGACCATGTTCATGATGCCCAAGGGCGTGCTGCCCTCCATCGGGATCTCCTCAAAAATTTTTTGCCGTTTACGCAGCTTATAGATCGACCCGTGGCCGGCGGAAGCTGCCTGGATCCTGCGCTGCTGTTTGTCCGCCACGCAATAGACGACGGTCACAAACCGGTCAACGGCCCGGCTGCTGAGCTCATAATTCAAATTCTGCAGGACCTGGCCCGGCTCGGTGAATTGAAACCGCGAAAAAATGCGGAAATACGAAATGGCCTGGGCCATCAACAGGGACGAGGAAAGGCCTTTGCCGCTGACGTCCCCGATCATGAGCCCAATCTTGTGATCGTCGAGCTTAAACATTTCATACAGGTCTCCGCTGACGAATTTGGCCGGCGAAAACCAGGCATCGACGGTGACGCCCATGGAATCCAATTCCTTATTGAACAAGAACTGCCGCTGGATTTCAGCCGCGATGGACATTTCTTTCTCCAGGACCTTGCGCATCTGGATTTCCTGAAGCCATCGCAGGGAAATGCAGACTAAATAGGCGCAGACAATGACCAGCAAAGGCAGGAAAAGATCGATCCAAATCCCCCAGCGGTCCATCAGCACAATGGATAGAAAGGCATAGAACAGGCCCAAACAAACGCTCCCTAAAAAGGAAAGGCGCGGCCCCCCTTTGAATCCCATCCAAAGGCACAGCGCCAGGATCAAAACTGCTAGCGTGGCGTTGCCTAAAGGCGTGATCCGACGGATGAATTGATTCTGCACAATGGAATTAAAAATGCTGGCCTGCATGCCGACCATGGGGTAAATGTTCTGGATTGAAATCGGCCTTAAATCAACCGTGCCCGCGGCGGTCAGGCCCACAAAACACACCCTGCCCTTTAAACGCGCCAGATGGGCAGGGACCTTGCCCTTGTCCTTCCACTCCTGGTATTCTTTCAGGACCTCCAGATACGAAAACCGCTCAAAGGAATTTTCCCAAGTCCCGGGATAATTCACCATCAACTCATTGTCATTGATGACCGGCAGGCTAAGCCGATGGCCCAGCCGCACGCTGTTGGAGTTGATCTCCACCTGGCTGCAGTCCAGGGCCAGGGTATCGCAAGCCGCTTTTAACCCCAATTGCATCACGCGCTGACGGCCCTGGCGGATAAAAAGCAGGGCCCGGCGGGTCTTTCCATCGGGATCAACCACGGCATTGATGTGGCCGGTGATGGGACGGCTGTCTAAAAGACTCTTGGCCACAGAGGCAATCAAGGGCGTGTCCGCAGTCATGGCCTTGATGGGATCAGCGGCCGCGGGCAGATAAAAGACCTTGGGCAGATATACGCGGCCGAAGCGCTTGATACTCGCGGCCAAATCCTTATCCTGGGGCGTCTCATCGGTAAAAATAATGTCAAAGACAACGGCCTTGGCCCCGGCATCATTCAGCACGTCGATGAGACTGGCATGGAAATCCCGCGGCAGGGGCCACTCGTTCAATTGCTGGAGGGTCTGATCATCGATCTCGATGACGGCCAGCTTGTCCGACACCGGCAGTTTGGGCCTCATCTGCAGGCGCAGGTCATAGGCCAAAAGCTCGTAGTGCTCAAAGACATGGAACTGGGACAGGAGGGCGACCGCGGCCAGGGACATGGTAAAAAGAAGCGCTTTGCGAAGATAGGAAGGGAACTTCAAGGGGTCTGGCCTATGCTCTTGGTGATGATGATTTCGTTGCCTTTGTCGTTAAAGGCCACATCATCCGCATATGCTTTGATCAAATAAATGCCGCGTCCGCTTTGTTTATAGGGTTCCTCGGGGTTTTTGACCGGATCGGCGATGCTGCGATGGTTAAACCCTTTGCCCTCGTCCCGGATGGACATTTTGATCTTATTGGCGTCCACCTGGATGGTCACATATACCTTCAGCGCGGTTTGATAGGCATTGCCGTGGCAGACACTGTTGGCGATGGCCTCTTCCATCATCAACCGGACCTGGAAGGCCTCTTCCTCACTCCATTTCACCTTCCGGGCCAGGTCCTTGTACAGGTCCTCGACGGCGGAGGGGACCAGTTCCTTGATCGAATTAAACTCCCTTGTGATCTCTGCCATACACGCGCTTGATCCACATGCCCAAAGATTAAAACCGGTGCTGCCAGCCCGCCGTGAAGGTATGGCCTAAATATTCGGCCGTCTGATCGTCCGACACATTGTCATTGTAGGAATAATCCAGCATCAGGGTGTTTTTGGGGTTGAGCTTGTAGCGCAGACCCGTGGAAACGGTCAGGGTATTGTCCCAGCGGGTCAGGCTTTGGTTGGACACCTGCCGGCTTTTGTAATACCAGGCCTTGTCCGTGACCGTCAGATAGACGGAAAATTTATCATTGATCAGGTAATTGACAAACGGTGAAAACTCCCAGGATTTGTAATCATAATAATTCTCAAACAGGGCGTTGGAATCATTGATGGAAAATTTGGTGTGGAAATTGACAAAAACTTTCTGGGCCCATTGGGCCCCGATGGTGTAATTGACAGCCTGACGGTAATCATGGCGGTACATGTCCTGATAGGTGTCTATGGTGTAGGCCAGGGCTTTCTGGTTGGTATAGACCTTGTATCCGTATTCCAGGGTCAATTGGTGATAGAAATTTTTCGTGATGGTGTTGCGCAGGTAAATAAAGCCCTTATGAAAATAATAATCGCTCAATTTGCCGGAAGGGTAAAAGAAATCGGAATAATCATAGCCTGCGCCGAACCCGAAATATTTGTTGATGACCTTATCCACGGAGAGGACAACGTCATTCAAAAGATTGCTCAGTTCTTTGAACTTGGAATAGCCGGTGATGTCCACATTGTAGTTGAAATTCAAATAAAATTCGTGCTTCAGCCGCTGTTTGTAGAACAGGGTATACCGTAAATCCCCGGAAGAATCCCCTTTTCTTATAGAAGTCAGGCGCGGATTGGTGTCATAGCCACCGGAAAGCTGAATATAAGAATCCAGCAGGTGATCCCTTTTATGATTGTTAAAATCCCTGGTCCTGGTCAGCGCGGTATCAATGGCCATTTTTTTCGGCTTGATCTCCTCGACCTGTTCTTTGACCTGGGCCAGGGCCGATGGCCCTGCCGACACAAGAAGTGCAAGAACGAACATCCCCTGTTTAGACAATGATTTCATGAATGATCCCGGTCCTTAGGCCTTCATTAATGCGCCAAACAAAATTGCTGATCTGTCCCTCCGAATTGGCAGGTTGCGTATGTCGTACAGGCCGTGGGTGAAAAATCATCACAGCAGTTCGGATACGGACAGCACAGATGGCCGCATTGAGTCAGGGTCGTATCGATAATGGTCTGCAAGGCCTCGAGCTGGGAGGCGTCATAACCAACACCTGAATCCGTGGACGCATAATCTGCATAGGACATGTCCGGATTATAATCTCCGGACGTGTCATCACCGGCCATCGACTGGTCCGTGGAGCTTTGGTCTGACTGGGTCGCATCGGGCGTCTGGCCCCCTGTGTCCGTGGATGACGGGGCCGGCTGGGCAGATCCGCCGGTGCTGTTTGAACTTGTGCCGATTTGAGTTTGGCCGGCAGTCGGGCTTGCGGCCGTTGGCGCGGCAGGCGTGCTGTTTTTGTCCGTCGCAGGTACAAGCGCATGCTGCTGGGCGGTGCTTTCAAACTGTTTCCACTCTTTCTTGTCCGCTTCTTTGATATCTTTGACATCAGCGGCATTGATCGCCCTGTCTTCGACATTGATCTGGCGGCCCTCGTTCAAATCGAGCTGACCGGTGACCACCCCCGAAGGGTTCAGGCTGTTGACATAGACAATATCATTAAAGCAGGAAATATTGGTGGCCCCGGCGATATATTCCGTCAGCCATCCAGTCCCGCGCGCCCCGGCAATGGCGGTCAGGGTGCGGACTTCGAATTTCTTGTTTTCAGGGAGATTTTTGACCAGGGCAAAGACCCTGCCCTCTGCCAGAAAGACCTTACCGGGCATGATGCTTTCCAGCTTGATCTGGGAATGGTCCTTGACCGTGACGATATTCTGCCTTTTGGAATCAAAGGCCAGGGTGCAGGAAGATTCGCCCTGGGTCTTGATTTCCCAATCTGTTAAAACAGATTGGTTTAGCTTAGCGTCCTGCCAATCGGATTGGGGTTTATTGCGGACAAATACTTTACCGTCGATATTGACGATGACGGCTTGGCTGGCGATGGAAAGGGGGGATTGTCCCAAAAGAAGCATCAGGCATAAGATAACAGGTCTTTGCAATGGACCTCCTTAAAACCTCTTCTGCTTCATGACAATCACAAAGAGGGTAACTCCCGCAATGAAAAGGCGTTACAATAATATTATCATCCTAAACACCGCTTTCAATCATTTATGTGACTTTTTTTAAGTAATTCTTTAATTGCCCTTGATTTTCGTTGTCCCCACACAACAATGAAAAACATAGAGTTGTTACGCCAGGCCCATTGGCCGCAGGGTGGATTGATACTGGGCCATGGCCAAATGCCCATAGCACACCAGAAGGGCAAAGACGAACAGGATGAAATTGACGCACGCAAAAGCCATGCGCAGGGCAGGATGTTTGTGCCAGTCGATGGGGGCCTTATACAAAGTCCCCGGCCCCTCGATTAAAAATACGATGAGCGAAGCGTGGATAATGGTATGCCCGATCACCTCTGTTTTCCCAAAGACCAGGGTGGTCAAAAAGAAAACAAAGGTAATGACCAAGGCCAGCGGCCGTTGCAGCAAACAGATCATGATCAAATACCCGAGGCTGATCTCAATGAAACCAGCGGCTGTCAAAAAGAACTTGATGTCCAGGCCTAAGGCCAGCTGGGGATTCTGCTGCAGCAGGTAAAGCCCCCAGGAGGGATAGATAAATTTTTCAATGGCGACCCAGGCCAGAGAAAAGCCGACCGTCACATAAAGCATCACCAGCCCTGTGGCCCTGATCCTTTCACTGCGCAAGGCAGTGACAGCCAAATAGTAGCCGACGCCGGCAAAGACCGGATAATCCAGCATATGAAACCACCCATACCTGGCCACGCCGAAAAAATACAGGGCCATGATGCCTGCCCCTGAAACAATGACCGTGCGGTTAAACAACAAAAGTACGGCCAGGGCAAATTGCACCCATCCGATTTTCGATGAACAAGCCAATTCAGGCACGAACAAGGTGCCTGCTTGGAAGGAAAGGAGCAGGACCGCGGCTGCGGCCGCGCGCATAATGATGGGACTATGTCCTTTGTATCCCTCCAGCCACCTGGCCACTTTTTTGGTCCATTGGACAGAGGATAATCGATGATCCAGCACAACCAACACGCCGATGCTGACAATGCTTAAAGCCAAAAGTCCCCAAAAGGTGCTGTCCATTGCTTCAGGGACCGTCCTTGGCCTGTCGGCAAAACTGAACTGGCTGAACCATTTCACATGGGCCCAGGCCAGGGTCGACTGAAAGATAACTGCGCAGAAAAGGCAGAACGACGCTGCCACGGCCATTTTTTTCTTAATTTCTGTCATAGGGTATAAACCTTAATGGCTGCTTAAAACCTTGATGATGGCCTGGCAAAAGTGCGGCAGATCATCCGGCTTGCGGCTTGAGACCTGGTTGCGGTCGATCACCACCGGCTCATCCAGCCAGATGGCGCCGGCATTGATGAGATCATCCTTGATGCCGGGCGTGGAAGTGCATTGGAAGCCCTTGATGATCTTGGCTGAGATAGGCACCCACCCCGCATGGCAGATGTGGGCCACCAATTTGCCGGATAAATGGAATTGACGCGTCAATTCCAGGACCTTGGGGTCCCGGCGCAATTGATCCGGCGCAAAACCTCCTGGGATCACCAGGCCCGCGAAATCCGCTTCCTTCATTTGGGCAATCTCCGCATCCGAACGGCAGGGATAGCCGTGCTTTCCCTTATACAGCTCCCCGGGCTTGGGACCGGCCACCACCACCTGGGCCCCTTCTTCAATGAGCCGGTATTTGGGATACAGCAGTTCCATGTCCTCATACATATGGTCAACAAAGATCAGGATCCTTTTGCTTTTAAGTTTCATACAGAGCTCCTTTGCGTGTGGTAAACTAATTATATATGAGTCTGGAAGAATTTGATAATTTTCTCTGCCCCTACTGCGGCCAAAGCAATCAAGCGGCCGTGGATTTCACGCAAGGCCCTCTGCAGGAGTTTATCGTGGACTGCGAGGTGTGCTGTGCGCCGATCCAGCTGACCATCAGAACCCGGGGCGAAGAGATCGTATCGATTGAGGCCAGAAGGGAAAACGAATGATGGACCGCTCTTAAGTGTCGGCAGGCGCGCATTGTAAAGCGCAAAATGCTTCAACTTTTTGCTGGATAGCATCGCGGATTGCCCTGATTTGAACAAGCTTTTCTTCCTTGGCCGCGCCCTGGACCTTGGAAGGGTCTTTAAAGCTCCAATGGAGCCGCTGGGCAAATCCTGGGAAAACAGGGCATCTTTGTGCACTCGCCTCGTCGCAGACGGTGATCACGTAATCAAACCGCTCGCCCCTTGTCCACACATCAAAAACCGACTGGGTCTTCTTTTGGGAAATATCCACGCCTTTTTCTTGCATGACTTCAACAACCAGCGGATTGAGCAAGCCAGGCTCCAGGCCGGCGCTATGGGCTTCAAAATATTTAGCGCAAATCCTGTTCAGCCATGCTTCCGCCATTTGACTGCGGGCTGAATTGTGAATGCAGACAAATAAAACTCTTTGAAGAGCCATGCACGGTCTCCTTGGTTATCGGCCTTGATATTGGCCATTGGCCGCGGCATCATCCTCTGCAATTTTACTAAATTTTTCGGGATTGTCCTGAAAATCTTTTCTACACATAGGACAGCACAAATTATAGATTTTGCCGTTGTAGACAAACTTTACAGCTGGCCCCATGTCCCCCACCTTCTCATGGCTGACCGGACAGGTTTTATTGCCGACTTCCACAAGCTGGACCTGGCTTTGTTCCGCGGCCGGCATTGGCTCGGCAAAAACCGGTACTGCCGTCAACACAACTGCGCCTAATAGAAATGATGTGACTTTGTTCATACGACCTCCTTGGGTGTTTGGTGATTTAATTTTTAAGTTTTCCCTTTAATTCAAATTTCGATTTCCAGAGATAGTAAAGCGCCGGATAAACCAACAGGCCCAGCAAGAACGATGTCACCAGCCCGCCGACCATCGGCGCCGCGATGCGTTTCATCACATCCGCACCGGAACCTGTTGACCACATAATGGGCAAAAGGCCCACAAAAGCCGCCATCACCGTCATCATCTTGGGACGAAGACGCCGCACAGAGCCCATAAGGATGGCGTCTTTTAAGTCTTTGTCCGTATTCATTTGATTACGCTCAATGGCATCTTTATAGGCCAATTCCATAAACAAAAGCAGCAAGACGCCGGTTTCAGCATCCAGCCCCATAAGCGCGATCATCCCCACCCATACCGCGATGGAAATGTTATACCCCAGCGCCCACAACAGCCACACCGCCCCCACCAACGAAAATGGCACGGACAAAAGCACAATGCCTGTATGCACCATGGACCGCGTATTCATATATAAAAGAAAGGCAATGATAAACAGCGTCAAAGGCAGGACCACCTTCAGCTGCTCACGGACCCGGAGCATATTTTCATACTGACCGCTCCAAAGCAGCTGATAGCCCTGCGGCAATTGCAGATTCTCTTCGACGACCCGCTTGGCTTCATCGACATAGGAGCCGATATCGCGTCCCGCTACATCCACATAAACGTAGCCGGCCAAGAGCCCGTTTTCATTGCGCAGCATGGACGGCCCCAAACGCAATGCAAGATCGGCAACATCCCCCAACGGGATCTGCGCCCCCGAAGGTGTTTCAACCAAAACATCTTTAAGTTTATCCACGCTGTCCCGCAGTTCTTTGGGATAACGGACATTGACCGAATAGCGCTCCCGGCCTTCAACGGTTGTCGTGACATCCTCTCCTCCGATGGCTGACATGATGGTCATCTGGGCATCATGCACCGAAAGGCCGTAGCGGGCCAGTTGATCACGTTTTAGATCAAAATCCAGGAAATACCCTCCGGCGGTGCGCTCGGCGTAGACGCTCCTGGTGCCGGGGATATTCTTGATCATCTTTTCTAACTGGGTGCCGATATGCTCAATCTCATTGATATCATTCCCTAAGATTTTAATGCCAATGGGCGTGCGCACGCCGGTTGAAAGCATATCAATGCGGTTTTTGATGGGCATGGTCCAGGCATTGGTGCTGCCCGGGATCTGCAGCCTCTGGTCCATCTGGGTGATCAATTCCTCATGGGAAATATGGTCAGGCCAAAACGCCTTAAACGGCTCCTGAAGAAATTCCGGCAAACCGGCATACCAGCGATGGATTTTAGGCCACTGGCTTTCCGGCTTTAAAAGCACGGTTGTTTCCATCATGGACAAAGGGGCCGGGTCCGTTGAAGTTGCCATGCGCCCGGCCTTGCCCCAGACCCGTTCTACTTCCGGAAAACTTTTGATCAGGTAATCCTGGGTTTGCAGCAGCTTTCCTGCTTCCGGCGCTGAAATCCCCGGCATGGTGATGGGCATGTATAAAATATCGCCTTCCCACAATGGCGGCATAAATTCCGATCCCAGCTTTAAATAAACCGGGACCGTTATCAACATGACCGCAATGGCCCCCATAATGATCTGTTTGGGGTAACGCAACACAAAACGGCAAACAGGGTCATACATACGGAACAAAACCCTGCTGACCGGATGCCGCTCTTCGGGGTAATATTGACCGACCAATAAAACATTGGCCGCTTTAGAACGAAGCGGCTTGACCCTCAAAAGCCACATCCTCAAGGCGGGATTAAGGGTCACAATCAGGACAGAGGCAATGGCCATGGAAAAGACCCAAGACCAGGCCATGGGTTTGAACAACCGCCCTTCCTGATCAACAAGCGTGAATATCGGTAAAAAAGAGACCGCTATAACCAACAGCGAGAAAAACACTGCCGGGCCCACCTCCTTGAGCGCTTTCAAACACACTTCGCGGTGATCTTCCTTCCGCCCTCCTGCTTCCCAATATTCCAGGTGTTTATAAACATTTTCCATCTGCACAATGGCTCCATCCACCAGCACCCCGATCGAAATGGCAATGCCGGCCAGGGACATGATGTTGGATGTCAGCTTCATGCCGAACAACGGAATAAAAGCTAAAACCACGGCCACCGGGATCGTGATGATGGGAATAAAAGCCGAGGGAAAATGCCATAGGAACAGCAAAATCACAACACTTACGATGATCATTTCTTCGGTCAGCTGATGCCTTAAATTTTCAATGGCCCGCAAGATCAGGTCGGAACGGTCATAGGTGACTTTAATTTCAACACCGTCGGGCAAAGACTTCTTTAATTCTTGGAGCTTGAGCTTGACCCTTTGGATGACGCTCAGGGCATTTTCTCCATAGCGCATGACCACGGTGCCGCCCACCACATCCCCCTGGCCGTCCAAATCCGACAAGCCCCGTCTTTCTTGCGGGCCTATGCCGACACGGGCAACGTCCTTGACTAAGATGGGCGTGCCATTCTTATCGGCGCTGACAACGGTTTGCCCAATGTCACCGACCGATTTGAAATACCCATGCGCCCGCACCATATATTCGGCACCGGCAAAATTGACTAAATCCCCTCCCCCTTCTTCGTTGCCGTTCTTGATGGTCTCAATCAATTTTGAGAGAGGAATTTTATAGACAAGCAATTTGTCTGGATCGGCGGTAACCTGATATTGTTTAACAAACCCTCCCAAAGACGCCACCTCTGCCACCCCTGGGACAGCTTGCAAGGCATAACGCAGATGCCAATCCTGAAAACTGCGTAATTGCTGCAGGTCATGCTTGGCCGTTTTATCCACCAGGACATATTGGAACACCCAGCCCACGCCTGTGGCATCAGGCCCTAATTCGGTTTGAACGCCTTCCGGCAGCCGCGGTATGATTTTGCTTAAATATTCCAACACCCGGCTGCGGGCCCAGTAAATGTCCGTCCCGTCTTTAAAAATGACGTAAATATAGGAATAGCCAAAATCATCAAAGCCGCGGATGGCCTTGACTCCGGGCACGCCCAATAAGGAAGAGACGATCGGGTAGGTGACCTGGTCTTCGATGATATCCGGGCTTCTGTCCCAGCGGGAATAAATGATCACCTGGGAATCTGAAAGATCAGGAATGGCATCCAAGGGAATATTTTGGACAGACCAAATGGCCGCTGCCAAGGCAATGGCCACGCAGGCCAGCACGAGGAATTTATTTTTGGCGGAAAAACCAATAAGTTTCTCTATGATGCCCTCTTTTTTTTCAATTTTAGGAAGCATTGCCGCCTCCTTCTTGCAACACCGCCTGCACCCTGGCCTCGGAATCCAGCAGGAAATTGCCGCTGACGACGATACGCTCCCCTTCTTTTAAACCGGATTTGACTTCAAAGCCGTCGTCGGTTTCCCAGCCGGTTTGAATGAGACGGGGTTCAAATCTGCCTTCTTCCTTTTCCACAAATACAAGCTTACGCAAACCTGTGTCCATCACCGCATCTCTGGGCACTATAACGGCGTCCTTGATTGGAACTTGCATGGATACGCTGACAAACATATTGGCATGGGGCTTGCCAGGGATATCGGCGTACATGCGCACGCGTGCGGTGCGGGAATCCGGGTTGATGGCCGGATCAATGCTGATCACCGTTCCATTGTAAGTTTCATGATAGGAAGGTATTTCAATCACCGCTTTTTGTCCGGCCTTGATAAGAAGCATATCGGATTCAAAAACTTCCGCAAAAACCTCTCCTTTGATATCCCCCAAGGTCCCGGCCGCGCGGATGGTCTTGGCAACTGTCTTTTGGTCGACAATGGCGGTACGTAGAGAGGCCAATTGCTGTTTTTCTTTTGTGATATCAAATGAAACATAGCCCGGTATATCTGATTTGGCGGCTTCCTGGTGCTGGTGCCCGGGAACCAGGGCCATGCCGCAGATGGGACAAACGCCGGGTTTGTCGCTTTTGATCCAGGGATGCATGGGACAATACCAGGCCTGCCCCTGGCCCTGAAGGTCCTGGCCGCTTGAAGGCCTGCGTTCCCTGATAAAATACCAGCCCAGCCCGACGAAGAAAACGGCCAGCATGATGATGAAGGTCAAATTTTTGGTTTTTTGCATACGCATTCCTTGGTTTAAAAAATGTAAAAACCCTTCAGGCACCGCGCCTGAAAGGCAAAGGCGTTTTAAAACAAGGAATTAAATGCGGAGATTAAAGGTCCTGAGGTAAGGAGGGGCTAAACTTGGGAACAACGGCGGAGCGCCGCGGGGATAGGGAATGATCGCTGAAGGTCCGAAGGGCTTAGGGGAATGCCGGATAAAGATGAAATGCGGCGTATGGACAGGTACCATGAGCAAAGGCCCGGTCTGCCCATACAAAGCTTCGGCATTAGGCAATTTAAACGTACAGCCGCCATCAGGGACGGATGAATGTTTATGGGAAGAATGCTTGGAGCCGCAATCGATGCACTTGGACACTTTATGGAAATGTGCGGTCACGACGGAGCTCATACAGCAGCAGACAACGGTGGCAACACCCACGGAGGCCGTCAATAACACTGCGGTCAAAATTTTAAATATTTTTCCCATACCTTTAGAGTTTACCATGAAAAAATCCAAAATCCATACTTTTTATTTTGCGTGTATCGCCAGGCCATGGCTCAGGCACTGCTTTGAGCCAGGATCCGTTTTAAATCCTCAACGGTATATAATCCATTGATATCGAAGCGGCGGACCTGCAGGATATCCGTGCCTTGATAATTCGGCTTAGGGATTGTCGTCAAAAGCGCAGTATACCCCGCTTCCTGGGCCATCTTGATCAAGGTTTGATTATACCAGCCGCAAGGCCAGGCCAGCATGGTGATGGGATGGTGGAGTAATTTTTCCAGTTTGGCCTTGGAATCAACCAATTCTCGGCGGACATCGTCCGCAGACCTGCCCTGGGGCTGGCCGTTTAACCATGTCAATAAACTGTCCTTAACATGCCAGGGATGGGTCTTGGTGTGACTGCCGATCTGCCAATCCGGATTGCCGTCTATTTTCAAAAGCTCCTGGTCGGTCATATAGGAGTCTCCAAAACCCTCGCCGGTAATGATCCAAAACGACGCTTTAAAATGATGCTGGGCCAAAATGGGGAGGATTTTTAACTGACTGCGCCATCCGTCGTCAAAGGTGATGACCACACTCTTGCCAGGGACCTTGGTTTTTCCCTGCATGAAATCAACCAATTCCTGCATGGAAAGAGTGGTAAAACCCTGTGCCGCCAAATAGTCCATCTGCTCTTTAAACTTGGGCAGTGTGATAACATCCAAGCCAGGGGCCCTGCCTGAAGTTTCAGAATCGACAATATCATGGTAAAGGAGAACACAGACCCCTTGAGCAGAGGCCCAGGCAGGATGAAAACACAAAAGAGCAACCAACGCCAGAAGACGCGCTGTCAGAAGCATCGGAAGCTCCTTAGGAAGCCACTAAAACGGAAGGCAGACCTTGCGCAGGCACTGCCCCCCTGTTGGTTTGACATTCTAAACAAAGGCAAAGGGAATTTTCTGCCGTTTTTTTGGAAAAACAAGCATAGATCCCGACCTGGATATCTTCCCAGGCTTCTTTAAACCCGATAAAGCGGTCAATCGCATAGAGAAAAAACAAGCCATTGATCAAGCCAAAGGCCGCCTGGTAATAACGATGGCCGGCACAATCTACAATAACACCGGCAGCAAAATTGGCAAGGATCAAAAATTCGAGGACAATATAGGCGGCCGGCGCGGCGGTGCGGCCCATGACCTTGGGCGTACGTTTAAACGGGATCTTTTTCTTGGAAATCCCCTGTTCGATGGATTTGAACACACCCCCCAGATTAACAGGCACAAGCAAAAGATTAAGCGCATACACGCGGAAAAGGTCTTTGAGGGCATATCCCGCCTGGATAAGGTCGCGGCCGTAGAAAAAATAATACGGCAGCGCTGTCAACGGCAGCCAGGGATTGCCCAAATTATTGTCAAAAGAATGCAGAAACAGGATGGGCAGGGCCAGATTGACCGCCAGGATGGAAATCAAATAATGGGTGCGCATGAACCCCTCATGAAACTTTTTGAGGAAATTAAAGTCCCGGCCCAGGTATCTGGCCAGCTTTGGAAAAATGATCAAGCCGCCGTTGGCCCATCGCCGGCGCTGGATCAAAAGCGCCCCGAAATCCGGAGGTGTGGCGCTGTAGGAAAGCCGCTGGGGATAATTGAAAAGGTGCCAGCCTTTGACCACCAGATCGATGCTCGATTCCGTGTCTTCAATGACCGTGCGGTCTTGGATGAAAATCGACACCTTGTGGCCCCGTTCCATGACGGTCTCATGAATGTCCGCGAGCGCCTTGACCCGCAGCAAGGCATTGGCCCCGACCCAATAGGTGGCATTGTGATAGGTGAAGCCCTGGTGGATGAGATACTGCATGTCCGTGGTGGCGCCGGACACCCTCTCCAAAAGGCTCGACGGATCCGGGACCGCGCTGTACGGGGTCTGGGCCACGGCCAGGCGTTCGTTGCCAGGCTCCTCCATAATAGCGATGAGGCGAATAGCGTAATCAAAACTCAAGAGGCTGTCCGCATCCAGGGTGATCAAATAATCAGCCGCGGGCACGCGCAGGGAAGCTGCGGCGGCATCGCCTTGTTCGAGATACCATTTTCCCCGGCGCTTGACCTCGACCCAGTCCTGCCCCAGCAGGCTGATATAGCTGTTGAGGTTCATGGCCTTATTGGATTCGTGGGAAAGATTTTCATATTTCTTGCGCTCGAACGCAGTGATCTCCACCTTAAACAGGGCGGTAAGCTTGCGAAAGGCAAGGTCAAAATCTTTCTCTTCCCAGCCGCCGATTTCCTGGTCCAAAAGGCGGTCTAATTCCATGGCCTTGGCATCATAATGCCGGGCAGGTTCCAGAAATACCTTCGCCACAAAGAGCTCATCGGTATGGTCCAGGACCTCGGTTGAAACAGCCATGTCCCGGTACCAATCCGCGACTTGGAGGTATATTTTCCTCAAATAACTGGCCTCAAAAATCCGGATAAATCCCGCATGTTGTTTGCGCCGCAGATAATCGGCATAAAACTGCTCCATGCGCGCATGTTGATTGTAAAGCAGGTCCATGATTTGGTTCGGCAGTTCTCGCGCGGCGGTCAAATTATCCAGATCAGCGGGATTTTTAGGATGGGTAGGATCGTCGATCAGCAAGACCACGCGTTTGTTGGGGTATTCTTGCAGGGCCGTGGATAAAATGGACTGGCGGATCACCCGCAGTTCTTCCTTATAAGAAGGCAGCAGGATGGTCAAACTCGGCGCCTGGCCTGCAAAAAAACGGTCCAGGGATTTCCAGTCCGCCGGCCTATGTTTCTTCAATCTTAAAAAATATCCGATTCTCGTCAGTTGATAGAGAAAATTGCCGTACACCAAGGCCAAAACCAGCACCATAAAAACAATCTGTTCAACGATTTTGGAAATATGGCCGTGGGATGCATGCATGACCTTGACAATATCCGTTACTGAAAACACGGTGGCCAAGCCTGTCACCAGCAGGCCCAGCACTGTCAAGGCGATCTCTCGATTGAAGTGGATAGGCTTGCGGTATATGTCCTTATCCTGGGTGGTGCCCAGGACATGATCTGAAAAAGTCTCTTGATGAGTCGTATTTATCATTTTCCATTCCTTTGGATAAGAGGCGCATTTTTTATAACAGATGGTGAATTAAAAACCAATGAAACTACCATTAAAAACCATCTGACTCCATTTTGTCGATGAAAGTATAAAATTCGAATTTAAAATGCCCGTTAAGGGACGAACATTTTTCAGTTAATCTTTGAGACAAAAATGGCCCTCAACAAGGCTTTTAATTATTCATAACTGATTATTTTGTAATAAGTTACGGATAATACAGAAGACGGCAATCGCTGGGGATGAAACTGTATCCGAGGGCTGTCTAAAATTTATATCGTGGAAAGTATACCATATTTCATTCTAAAATCAACCAGCATACGGCGAATATTTTCAACGTCTACAGGGTGCTGACGGGCATACCCTAAATGCCCCTCCCTGACCTTCTTTAAATGAAGATCGATATTGGCACCGGTCAAGGCCTCTCCTATACTGCAATCCCCGCCGGAAGACAAAATACAGCCCAACACCATGTCGCCCACCTCTTGTTTAAAATGCGAAGAATCCCAGTAATATTTCATTTCAGCGTGGCTGCCGGCAGGCGGCAAAATTTCCGTGGTGACGGGTGAATAAATGCTCATATCGTAAAGCTTGACCGGATATCCCAAAGACCTGAATTGATCGCACAGGGCCGTGAGTTTGCGCTTGCCGGACTCGATCCAACCCCAGGACCCGCTGGCCTGGTCCAATTCCAATTGATGCGCGTGCGAAGGCGAGAAAAAAATGACCAGCTTGATATTTTTCCGACGGCAAAAATCAATGATGTCGCGGATATAGTCAAAAGAGGTCCTGGCATCCTTGGCTTCTTTTTTAGGAGGATACACCTTGATTTCCTTCATAGGGACCTGCCAGCTGAGCCTATTGTCCACCTCCATCCGGTCAATCTCATCAAAATAATAACGCGGCCCTTGTTTAAAATAGTCCTGTTCCCAGGTCCTAAAAAACGTCTCGCCCAGACGCTGGCCTGATCTGGACAGCCATACCGGCTGTTCATCCGTTTGGGAGTGCAGGGTCTTGAAGCTGTCTAAGAAGGTGTCAAAACTCGTCAGGATCTTGATATCCGCCAATAAAAATTGAACGCCTGTCACCATGGTCCGGCCGCGGCCCAGCATTTGCGGATCAAAACCCGGGCGGGCGCTGCCGGGCGCGTCCGTCGGGTGGTAATCATCCAGCCCCAGCAAAACAAGCTTCAAAGGATGCACGCTGTCCGCATGACGCAAATAATAATACATCTCCTTGGTGGTGGCGCCGTCAAAGGCCGCGTTATAAGGCCGCTGGGCCGCGGCCTTCCAAAAAGGATTGTCCGGGCGAAACCCGATATGACAGCGCGAAGTGCCAAGCAATATGGAATCCGGCTGAAGACGCCTGATTTCGTAGGCTTTCAGCAGGCGGACCCGGTTATAAATCGCCGGTTTATAATGGTTAAAGCCCTTGCCGTCGATGATCTCAAACATTCTGTAAGGATCAACTGTGAGATTGAGCGCAAACACCGTCGATAGAACGGCCAGGACCGTAACGCAAAACGTCACGATATAGCATCGGGCATACGGATGATTTTTAGGCATACTAAAAAGAGTTTACACCATCTCAAAGAAATCCGCCAGTTTATGGAAATCCAAAAAATGAAAGCATTGACTTTCCGGGGCGGGAAGGTTAAATTTTAGATATGTCTCGGGCCATATTCAATTGGAGCGGCGGCAAGGATTCTTCCCTGGCCCTGTATCATGTCCTGAGGGCCAAGGCCTATGATGTCCGGTATCTGGTCACGTCTGTCAACGCCAAATTCAACCGGATCTCCATGCACGGGGTCCGTGAGGAGCTTTTAACGCTCCAGGCGCAAAGCATCGGCATTCCCCTGCACAAGCTCATGGTGCCTGAGATGCCGACCATGGAAATCTATAATGAACTGATGGAGCAGACCCTTAAAAAACTTAAGGCCGAGGGCATTGACTACTCCATTTTCGGCGATATCTTTTTGGAAGATCTCAAAAAATACCGTGAAGAGCGGCTGGCCAGGGTGGACATCAAAGGCGCCTTCCCCATCTGGAAAAGGCCTTCGCTGGAACTGGCCCAGGAGTTCATAGATTTGGGGTTTAAAGCGGTGCTGGTGTGCGTGGATGAAAAAGTATTGGACCAATCTTTTGCAGGCCGCGTCTTTGACCGGGCCTTGCTCAAAGACCTGCCCTCTCACGCCGATCCTTGCGGGGAAAACGGGGAATTCCATTCCTTTGTTTACGACGGACCCATCTTTAAGCACCCGATCGTTTTTGACTTCGGAGACGTCGTCCACCGCTGTTATGCAACCACGACCCAGAGCCCGGACGTGCACACTGGATTCTGGTACTGTGATCTCATCCCAAAACTATCATGCGCATCGTCTCTTTAATCGCCAGCGGTACGGAAATCATCTCTGCCTTAGGCTTTCAGGATGCCCTGGTCGGCCGCTCGCATGAGTGTGATTATCCGCCGCAGGTGCATTCTTTGCCGGCCTGTTCAGAGCCCAAATTGGATGTCCACGGCACCAGCCTCCAGATCGATGAGCGGGTCAAGGCCATTGTCCGCGAATCGTTGTCGGTGTACCGGGTGGACGCCCAACGGTTAAAGGCCCTGCAACCGGATGTCATTGTCACCCAAGACCATTGCGAGGTCTGCGCGGTCAGCCTTAAGGACGTGGAACAGGCCGTATGTGATTGGTTTGGAAGCCGTGTGAAAATCGTGACTTTACGGCCCAACGCTTTGTGCGATGTGTGGCAGGATATCCGGAAGGTGGCTGATGCTTTAGGGGTTTCGGCGCGGGCAGAAGATCTCATCCGCCGCTGCCAGGACCGGATGGCCGCCATCAGCCAAAAAGCCAAAGGCCTGGCCAGGCCGTCGGTGGCCTGCATCGAATGGATTGAGCCTTTGATGTGCGCGGGCAATTGGGTGCCGGAGTTAGTGCACATGGCCGGCGGGCAGGATACCTTGGGGACCCCTGGTCAGCACTCCCCCTGGATGAATTGGGAGCAGCTGCAAAAAGCTGATCCTGATGTGATCATTGTGATGCCTTGCGGCTGGGACATCGAGCGCGCAGGGCAGGAAATGCCGGTCTTGATGCAACACGAGGGCTGGGCCAGGTTAAAGGCCGTTGCCCAAAACCAGGTGTATTTGACCGACGGCAACCAGTATTTTAACCGCCCAGGGCCCCGCCTGGTGGAGTCTCTTGAAATCCTCGCGGAAATCCTGCATCCTGCCTCTTATTCCTTTGGCCACAGGCCCCGAGGCTGGCAGAATTTTAAATCAAATCCTACCCCTGGCCTTTAAGGTTCAATCAAATTTCTTATGCCGCCTGCCACATTACGTCCTGCTGACCTAAGATCCGAGGCAATATCCTGCGCACTGACTTGATTCTCCCTGCTGACCTTGTTTTTAAACCACGCACGGCCTGCGAAGATCAAGCCCAATAAAACTATGATCAATATGGACATAAAGGACCATAAACATTTAGATTCTCTGATCATATGGATTCATGGCTAAACGATCATTAGGAATGATTTGAGCAAACATTTGCACCATTTCTTTTTTAGAACTCAGCTTGATGACGCGCATGTCGCTCTGGGTCAGTTTTAACGTATGCCCTGTTTGGTCCTTGATCGTCCGTTCGATCTGGGCCATGGTCGTGTGTTTAGGATCGAATTTGATCTCCCTGAATGATGTTTTGGGATTTTCAGCAGGCACATAAATGCATCCCGTACTAAAATCCACGGCAAAGGCTATGATGCCGGGGAGTATAAAAAACAATAAGCCGACAGCATCGAGAATGACGACCCCCGCATCCAAACGCCCTGACTTTTGCTGCCGCCGTTCCGGATAAAGCAGGGTACCGCATCCGGACAATTGGAAAACCAAAACACAAATGACCGTCTTTTTAAACCATTGAGAAAGATTTTCCATGGGTCTCTCCTCATTTGATTGGGCCAAGTGATGGACATGCACCCAAAGGGCAATCTGTTGATGGTGTTGGAAAGCATAACGCAAAGCGCATTAATTCAGGATGAAAAATTGATTAAAATCCACCCAGCTGAGGCAAAGGCCATAATCTTATGAAAATAAAAAACCCCTGTAACTTATGAGTTACAGAGGTTTAAGTGATGTTAAATGCAGACTGAACGGCTCAGGCCTTCAGCAATATACTCGACGCAGTGTCGAAACCGCTTCTTCAACTGCAACGCACAATTCTTTAAACACCTTGTCCTGGCTCTGCCCATGAACTCCGCCAATGATCAAGCCAGGGGCTGTTCCAACATAGCATTGGTCTTCTTGCGACCATTCTACAACTTTAAGATAATTGTCAGATACTTTACGGACCATTTTCTAACCTCCTTAAGGGCCAGCGCAACGGCCTTTTCCTAAATAACGCAAGGCATCATCCCCTGCAACTTTGCCTAATTGCAGGGGTTTACAAAACAGAGGGCGCTGGCGCAGGCAGGTTCGAAGATGTTTGACCAGCCCTACCCTTGGTATTGTTGGTCGCTGACTTTTTCCATCCAATCGACGAGTTTGCCATCGAGTGCTTCCTGGATGGCGATATGCGTCATGGCTGCAGTCGCAGATGCGCCATGCCAGTGCTTTTCTCCGGGCGGAATCCAGACCACATCCCCCGGGCGGATTTCTTCAATCGGGCCTCCCCAGCATTGCGCGCGGCCGCATCCAGATAGAACGATGAGGATTTGGCCCAACGGATGGGTATGCCATGCGGTCCGAGCGCCTGGTTCAAAGGTAACACTGTTTCCAGCCGCACGCGCGGGTTCTTTGACTTGAAATAAGGGATCTATGCGCACCGAGCCAGTAAACCAATCCGCAGGGCCTTTGGTGGAAGGCTGGGCGCCGCTTCTTTTGATGTCCATTTTCTGATCTCCTTACTTGCCTTGGCTCAAAATCATCGTTGGACCAAAAAAAGATGATGATGGCTTGCCTGACTCCTGAATGCAAAGAAGGCCAATGACAGGCGCATCAGGTATCATAACTATCGAAAAATTGTTTTCATCCCACCCACCACCTGATCAAGCGGCACCACGGAAACCTTCTTATGGAGTCCATAATGCTTTGATCCGGGATAGACGACCGCTATGTGCTCGAGCTTTAGGTCATCCAAAGCAATCCGCATGGATGGCGTCATGATCGGCGCATCCTGACGTTTGATCTCAACGCCATACATCCTTGCCCCCTTGAACAAGACCAGATCGATCTGTGCGCCTTGATGCGTCGCCCAATAATAAACATCGTCGGGCTCGGTCGCGTGAATAACTTCCTCAATAACGAAACCTTCCCACGACGCACCGCAGGCAGGATGACGCGGCAGATCGGCTTCTGTCTTGATGCCAAGCAATGCATGAAGGATCCCCGTATCGCGCATATAAACTTTCGGCGCCTTCACCTGCCGTTTTTTGATATTCGCGTACCACGGCTGGACTTGCCGCACCATGAATAAGCTCGTCAAAATATCCAAATAGCGTCGTATCGTCGGCTGGCTCAACCCCAACGAAGCCGCGATCGGAGCGGCATTCCATATCTGCCCATGGCTATGCGCCAACATTGTCCAGAGGCGATGAAGCGTAACGATCGGCACATCGATTCCCTTTTCGCGAAGGTCACGCTCCAGAAATGTTTTAATGAAACTATTGCGCCAAGCAAAACTATCCGCATCATTCTTGGCAAGAAATGACAACGGAAATCCACCGCGTGTCCAAAGAGTTTCCGACTTCCTCTTGCCCACTTCGGACAAATTAAAACCATCCATCTCGATCAACTCAAGACGGCCGGCCAAAGATTCTGAAGATTGTTTGCGCAAATCAGGCGAAGCGCTTCCCAAAATTAGGAATTTGGCAGGCAACGGTGTACGGTCCAATAAAACCCGCAGGACCGGAAATATTTCAGGCCGGCGCTGAACCTCATCAATAACAACCAACCCCTTCAAGGGGGCCAACGCAGTCTTGGGATCAGACAAACCAATCAAGCTGGACGTGTCTTCAAGATCGAAATAATTGGGAGAATCCAGATCAACAAACTGCCGTGCCAAGGTCGTCTTGCCGCATTGACGCGGCCCCAATAAGGACACGGCCCGGCTCCGGCCCAAGGCTCTTTTGACCTGCTCTTTGTAGTGGTCCCGCTTGATCATGCTATAATAATATCATGAAATACGAAAATGTCAATTTCTAATTTCATTGTATTAAATCAGCAAAAAACCCTGCCCCGACAGTAGAGTCGGGCAGGGCTTGGGCGCCTCTTGGTTTCACCTTAACGGCAAACAAAGGGCCGCCGGCGGGACCGTATTAGAACCTATGATATGCCGGCGCTTATTTCAACCCAAACCATCTCTCCCGGCGGCTGGACCCAAAATATTTCTTTTCAGCCACCAGCTCGAGCGACGGCTCAAAGTATCGTCCTGTGGGTGAGGGCCCGGATAGAAAATCGACATCCACCCGTCCGACCATGCCTGCCCCAAACTCAATGTAACATGTCCCTGCTCCGGTGTAATCCGCAGGCTGCGGGCCGCCTTGAATATCTGCCAGCACCGACAGCGCGGCCACGCGCGCGGCACCCTCGGCGAAAAATCCCGCTTTAGGGGGGCCAATCCTGGTCACATCTCCGGCGGCATACACCCCCGGCCACTTAGTTTTGAGATTTTTGACACTCGGGGTTATCCACTCTCCCCCCTCGGTCAGGCCGCTGGAGGCCACAACAGCCGGCACACAATGTTTCGGAACGCCCATGTACAAATCATAAGGCAAACAGGTGTTGTCATCAAACAGCACCAGGCGTTTTGCGCCGTCAAGGGCAATCACCGTCTTTTTAGGAACAAAATCGATATTGTGTTGTGCGAAAGCCGCCATGAGCGCTTTGGACGTTTCCGGTGAAGGCGGGATGGGAACGCCGAAAGGTGTGGTCAGGGTGATTACACAATCCTTGCGCACCCCCCGCTTGGTCAGATAGTCGTGGAGCATAAGCGCCGCTTCACAGGGCGCCGGCGGGCACTTGTAGGGCGTACCGCTGATGCCAATGACCACCCGGCCTTTGTGAAATTTAGGCAGCACCTCGGCCAGCCGCCTGGCCCCGGCCATGGTATAAAATTCCTGACCGAATTCGGCCAATCCTGGAGTGGCGGCAAAATCATAGTCCGCCCCCAGGCCAATCACCAGAATATCGGCCTCATAGGTGCCTCGGTCGGTTTTAACTGTTTTCGAGTTTGGATCGATGGATAGAATTTCCTCTTGCCGGAATTTGACTCCAGGTTTGCGGATATGCCGATATTCGAGCCGCACGCTTTCGGGCTTCTGGATTCCGTACATCACATCGAGTTTCGAAAAACCGAAAATAAACGCATCGTTTTTATCGATTAGCGTCAAATCTAAACGGTCTCCGATTTTTTCTGAAAGGATGGTGCTGAATTCCAGTCCGGCAAATCCGGTACCCAGAACAACGACGCGCAGTTTCATAGGCCATTTCTCCAATACTGTGATGGGAAATACAACATATCACTGCAGGCGCATAAAGAAAAGGAAAATAGTTGGGGCGTGGGGCATGAATAAATGGTGTCTGACACTATTTATTCATGTTCTTCAAAGAATCGGGTTGGATTTGAAATGGGAACGATTTTTATGATGCTGGGGCTAAGCCCTTTAAAACCGGCCTGCATCAGATCACTCATTTGGGCGGCATCAAAGGAAAGACGGTCCGCTTTGCCTCTATGATTGATATCAATTTGATTAAGGTCGATACCACCGTCTTTACCAGAGGAGACTTTTTTCCCACGAAGCAACCGCTTTACCAATCCCAAACCAGCTGCTCCTGTTCCAAGAAGAACTATAGTTGCTGGTTCAGGCGCATTTGTTACAGTATTCGGACCAGCACCAGCTGGTGACGCTGGTACAATTTTCTTAGGGAGGATGCCAGCTCCTTCTGCCGGCGGATATAAAATATACGGACTACCTGGTGGATAGTTATCAACAGGTGGAGTACCGGGAGGAGGCGTATCAGCAGGAGGATAACCAGGAGGAGGATAGCCAGGCGGATAAACGGGCGGAACGATCGGATTAAATATACAGATATCACCGATGGCAACCGAGCCGTCTAATTCGCCTTCAATGATCAATTCTACCTTAGTTATTTTAATTCTATTAGGCTTCTCACCGTCTTGTGGAATGAATAAGTACCTGCTGGCATCGTTCATATGTGTGCTGGTGCTGGGTCTTAATAACGTATATCTTGATTCTTTTTCACCCTTTTCGCCATCAACTTCATAATGCACGACCGCCTTGATGGGACTTGCGGGGGCGTCTGGGTCGCTCGGTCTTTTTCTGTTATAAATAGCAATCAAAAAAACATTCCCTCGAGGGTAAAAAAATCCTGGATTCTTAAAATCAATACTTATCGTTGTATTATTATTCTCGAATTCCGGTTGATGCACATAGACATCCCCATCCTTAAAATACCAAGTCCCATTAGGATCAAATTCTCTCTTCGCACGGTTTAAAAACCAAAGCATTCTATTAAGCTTATAATTTGCTTTCACATACGCTAAATCATGCGGCTCCACATCTCCGGATCTCGGCACTTCAATAGGGACAGGATGCGAAGTTTTTGTCTGCCCTGCTGGAGTTTCCGCTCCCTGTGCTTTAACAACGCTCGCGCCAACTGAGACTAATGACAAAAACCCACCTAAAAATCCTCTCCGGGAAGGCCCCTTATTTTTTCTGAAACTGATCATCGCCGGACTCATCAATGCCCCGCCTGAAAAATACTTGCGGGGGACCATCTCACCGGTGAGCCGGTCCGCATCATCCCGGATGTAGTTAAAAACCCCTTTTTTATACGCGGCGATGTAGCGTTGGTATATTTTTTCCTTGAGCGTTTTATCCTCCAAATCCACCCCGGCAATTTTATTTTGGTCAAAATACACCTTGGAAAAAAGCGTGTTTTGAACAGCCTCACGATACCATTTGGCCAGGATAGACGCATAATAAATCTGGCGCAAAACAGCAAAATTCTTGCCTTCATTGACTTCCTTCTCAAGTTCAGGAAGAATGATCTCCCGGACAATTTGAGCAGCCCCCGCGTTAGGCCCAGCCCCTTTGGCGGACAAATCCGTCGGGGTTTCCTTATGTTTGTGCGCAGCCAAATAATCCTCATCCAGCATGACTTTCAACCTGGCCTTGGTGATGAATACTGTATTGCCTTTCTCAAACACGTCTGCCCCATCGGGCAAAATCCATACCTTATTAAAGGTATTGACCGATAAATCCGTCCTGCCTGACTTGATTTTGACCTTCTTGTAAACCCTGTTCCAAAATTCTTTACCCAGATCTTTTTCCGGGTATATGAGAGAAGCGGTCATTTGCTTGAGCACATAATCCTGGGCCAACATGTCACGGCCCAGAAACGTTTGTCCCAATTCATTGGTAATGACCCGGTCATGTTCATAAGGGGAAAGATTGACCCACAAATCATTGGAAGGGATGGTCAAGGCCGCCAGAAAATAGCGGATCATCCGCTGGGACTGCTCTCTGATAAAAGCCTGGTCCTTGGGATCATTGCCGGAATCCACGATAAAATCAAAATTAAAAGGCTTGTCCGGGTGAATGACCAGCCCTTTGAGCAAGGTGGGTGCAAAGGTGTTTGAAGGCGATAGCATGCTTCCAGGCAATGGAAGCTGATTAAGGCTAAAATCCTGGGCCTTGACATAGGTAAGATTACTCAGAGAAAGGCCCCAACACAAAATGAAGACAATTGTCCTTTTAAACATAAAACCTCTTTTAAATGGCGGAATAAAGAAAGGATAACATACTATTCGCATATTTGCCAAAAATAGTGCTCATATTGTCAATGCAAAACTAAAATGTCGTATTATTAGCAAAATAGTGCTCATCTGTGCTCATCGGATTGAAATGTAAGAACTGATGAAAACAAGCGTGAAGTGTATTTATTTTGGAGGCAAGCTTGACACATATGTCCGTGCCAGATCTATCCAATCTAAAAGCTTTTTATCGGATTTCAAGCCTTCTTGAGAAACATAAATAAATCCTCTCAAAGGTTTTCCTGTAAAATCCATGGGCCGAACATGGGATGCTTTCAATGCAGCCTCATATTGATTGGGCCCCACACGCACCACCATGTTATTTTTCTCAACCCCGCATAACATCTTCCCTTGAAACATAAAACAAACGCCTCCAAACATTTTACGTTCGGAAATATGCCGTTTGTTCTTTAAAACTTGTCGAATGCGGTCTGCTAATTGCGTATCAAAGGGCATAAAAGATCTCCAATCCTAAAAATAAATGGTGTCTGATTATCTGTGAAATAATAATAACCCTGCCAGACCAGCCAATCCAATAACAAGAGGTTCTGGAATTTTTTTGGTCTTGAACAATATGATAAACGTAACTATGGCAATTAAGATTGTCTGAACATCCACAATCGCCCTTTTCCCTAATACAAACGCTGCTCCAGCAATGGCCCCGGTGGCTGATGCCGTGATCCCATCAACAAAAGCTTTGATGCGCGCGTTCTTGGCATACCTCTTATAATAAGGTGCTGGAATAACAACAAATAAATAGGTCGGTAAAAATATACCGATGGATGCCATGACCGCACCTAAAGGCCCCGCAACAAGATAACCTACAAAGGCAACGGTAATAACCACGGGGCCTGGTGTTATCATGGCCACTGCAATCGCATCAATAAACTGCTGTTCGGTAAGCCATTGATATTGATTGACCACTCCCCCGTGCATAAACGGGACGATGGCCAAGCCGCTTCCAAAAACAAAGGTTCCCGCCGTGGCAAAGTAGACCAATACTTTCCATAATAAACCACCTGAAGCTGCACCATGCAAGCCTTGCATAGACCATGGTGGGAATAGGGCCAAGACAGATGTTTTATGACTAAAACGAACAGGGGCCTTAATCAAGAGTGCTGCCACACCAGATAATAAGAAGACCCAGATGATTTCCGATTCTGTCCAACCGGTTACAGCGGCATTGACAATAAAAATTCCCCATAAAACCTTATCTTTGGCAAGGGTCAGTTTTACAAGTTTGTATGAACTACGGGCGATGATGACAATGACAGCGGCCCCGATTCCATAAAAGACAGCTTGCATCCAGGCAAGACCGCCAAAACGCAAATAGAACGCTGAAATCACCAATACCATTAAGAATGACGGCAGAATAAACGCAACGCTGACAATGGTTGCCCCCCAAACCCCTGCTCTGATCCATCCTAAATACATGGCTAACTGAGCAGCCAATGGTCCTGGAGCAAGCTGGGCAAGGGCCAGGCCATCGACATAATCTTCTTTAGAAATCCATTTTTTCTTTTCAACAAGGTCCCGCTGCATATAACCAGCCAAGGCTATAGGACCGCCAAAACCAAATGTTCCTAAGTGTAAAAAATACAAAAAGAACTCTTTTAAACTGCATGGCAGTGTTTTTGATTCATTAGCCGATGTCATAGGAATTATTTCTTCCGGCTTAAGCTTCATGTTAATGACGCCCTGTGGGTCAAAATATTTGCCCAAGTCAACATGGACTCTGCCCAATCCGCGTCCATCTGAACGTTATGGCTGAGAACCTCGAAATCTTTTTTAAACCATTCATAAGTCGGTAAGAACCGCACCGATTTTGGGGCCGCTTCCAACGCCTTTAAATACTCTTGGGTCTCAGCTAAAAATTGATCCACCCTGGTCCTGCGCCCCTCCATAGACCAGCGGCACAAACGGCCCAAATTAACTGCAATATTCAATGTCAATTCTTTGGCATTCATCCTTTACCCCTGTAATAGCGCTCGTGTGATCTCTTCGACCTGTCGTCGAATTTTTTGATCTAGTATTTTGCAGTCTTATAAATCGTTAAATTCCTCGACACTTAAATGCGCTTGGCGAAGAAGACTTTTCAATAAACCAATACCCAATTCTTTGTGTTGAGGAACGGATAGTGTGTACATGTAGTCCGGTTGACCAACATAACATGAGAGCCGGCTTGACGATCAACCGTCCAGCCGGCTCTTTTAAATTTTTTGACTGCTTCAGCGCCTGAACACAGACGCAGGCGATGACTCACACCAATACCTCAACCTTTTTAGCATGGCGGTGCCTGGCTTTGTCATTCATGACCGCCAGCCATCCGGTAATTGCTTCCTTTATATTTTCCTTTGCTTCCGCAATGGTTTTCCCTTGGGAAACACATCCAGGTAAAGCAGGCACTTCCGCAAAATAATATCCCGTTTCGTCTTGTTCGATAACGGCTAATAGTTTCATGATTTTTACCTCCAAAATTAGTATAACATTTATTTCTTGATAGCAGAAATAAATGGTGTCTGACACCATTTATTGACATCATTTATTTGTTTGGAAACTTCAATAATTCCTTCAAAACCAATGCATGATTATGATCGGGATCTTTTGCCGCGTATAGGAGCGTCACAACATCGTGGGCGTTGATATAATTTCTTGCCTCATCTGTTGCAATTTTATTGGCCTTTAATTCTTTAAGGTACTTATTTCTAAACTCGGCCCATTTGTCGGGGTCATGTCCAAACCAAAGACGCAACCCGGGCGTGGGAGCTATTTTCTTAAGCCACACATCCACGGCAGCTCGTTCTTTTGAAATCCCTCTTGGCCATAACCGGTCAACCAGAACACGATAACCATCTGTTTTTTCAGGCGGCTCATAGATCCGTTTGATCCTCAATTTTGTTCTCATTTTTACGACGGTATCCCCTCTCTCCTTGCAAAAACATATAACGGACCTGGTCCGTTCTATTTTTGTTCTTTTTACACGGCTTGAGCAACGCGGTGGATCACCTCTGAAATATAGCTCTGATAAGGGATCCTGCGTTTTTGGGCCATTTTCTTGATCCGGTTTATATCATTACGGTTGACCCGAATGGTCAACGTCATGTCCTTTTTTCTGGCAGCTATGGAATCAGCCATCTTCTTTAACTCAGGGCCAGTCACTGGAACATATTCATCCCGCTCAATGGCTTCCATGATTTCTTTTTCTTCTTGATCAAGATATTGTTTTTTCATTGCTTTACCTCCCTAAATATTTCTTTGTGTGTTTACGGCTCGGAAACGCCGTCTTTAAAAAATAATAATCTTTACCTTCAACATACGGGATAACCCAAACCTGTTTCCTATACTCAACTAACATTAACTTCTGGTGTGACCTCTTTGGATGATTCTCTATGCCGATAAACCGCGCATCAACCAAATCATTAAAAGTAACTTTCCGTACTTTCTTTAACAGCCCATTCTTCTTACGATTCCAATAGAACTTATGCACAAGACGATTATATCATTTTACAAATGTAAATACAATTATAAATACATAAACCCTATGCAACTCATTGATCTGCATAGGGTTTTAGATGCTGGGGGGCGCTTGCGGGACCGTGTTAGAACCTGTTTCGCGGCTGATCGCTCATCCTCCGAGCTTGACCACCTGTTCTAAAACTGTATTGACCCACTCATCCGGCATATCGTGAATGGATTGAGTGATTCTTTCCTGCCACCAGAGGGAATACTGCTGCATATCCTGGTGGTCAAAACGCTTGTGGACAATATGGAAATCATCCTTCTTGAGGACCACGACATCAATCGGATACTCGACATCATTGGCGCTGACGCGCGTGGCATTAAAAGACAAAAAACCGACTTTAAGGGCAAATTCCAGACTGGATTCGTACTTAAGGGCCCGGTCCAATAGCGGCTTACCGTGGCCGGTATTGCCGATAATCAAATAGGGGGACGCTTCACCGACCTCGACCCAATTCCCCTCCGGGTAAAGCATATAGATCATCGGCTCCTTGTCGTCTTCCAGCTGGCCTGCAACCAGCGCATAAAGATTAAACGCCAGATTGTTTTCTACCAAAGATTTTTTGTCCTCCGAGGCCACACGTTTGACCTGCTCTCCGAAAGCATTCACCATTTTATAAAGCTTATTGAATGATTTGTCCTGAGTGTCAATCACCTCCTGGAAGTAAGTAACGGCCTTGTCCCGCAGGGAACGCAACCCCGAGGTCATAATGAAAGCGGCATGGTGCCCTGAATTCTGGTGAATGGTCACCTTCTTGGCCGTCATGCATTCCTTGCCGCTCATCACACGCGTATCCGCGATGCCCACCAGGCCGTCTTGCACCTTCATTGCCAGACAAAAAGTCATAACTCCCCTTTCTTTGGTTTGATTAAACTAATTTTTCCACCGGAATGTCCGCAAAAAATGTCTCCGCGATGGCTTCCCCCACCATGTTTAACCTCAGCTGGAACTGGTCCAAATATTCATGCAATCCAAACTTAAAAATATCATTGATGTCGGTGTAATCCAGTTCCGAACGCAGCCGCCCCATCTCTTTTTCCGCCTTGGTTTCAAAGGTGAACCGCTCGCTTCCAACGATGGAATGCAGGGACTGTTCGGCCTGGATCAGGCAATAGCGCATGGCCCTGGGAAATTCACGGTCAAGAACCAAAAATTTAATTATATTGCTCACATCTAATTTCCCAAATGTTTTTCGATACATTTCAAAAGCGCTGGCTGACTTCAATAGGGCCGACCACTGCAGTAAATCCAACGGTGTGCCCACATAATCGGGATTGGGAAGAAGGTAATAATACTTCATGTCTAAAATCCGGTCCGTTTTATCGCCGCGTTCAATAAACCTTCCGATATTACCAAAATGCCAGCCCTCAGAACGTGAAAACGTAGCATCCATGATCCCTGAAAAAACGTGGCTGCCTTGCTTGGTATCATAAAAAAAACGGATGAGCGATTTTTGGCTCCAGTCTTCTTCCTTAAGCACATCGCGCGCAAACAAATACATTTCATTGACCTGCATCCACATTTCACTGGAAATGACCTCCCGTATGGTGCGCGCATTTTCCCTGGCGGAAAAAAGGCAGGAGCAAATGGAATTAGGGTTGTTGACATCAAAAGCTAAAAAACGAATAACGTTCTTCTTGGTGAATTCGCCATAGATATCTTGAAATAGTTTTTCATCACCCGTGGTCAAAACCAGAGGCCGCCACTGCTGTTGGACAAGTCCCGGGGGTAAATCCATGGCCAGATTATAGTCCACCTCAATCAAGCGGGCGTAGTTTTCCGCTCTTTCAATGTACCGGTTCATCCAATAAATGGTGTTGGCCACGCGGCTAAGCATTTTGTCGTCCTAACGTAAGACCCAGGTGTCCTTGCTGCCTCCGCCCTGGGAAGAATTAACCACCAGTGAACCCTCCCGCAAAGCCACACGCGTCAGACCGCCTGGCAGAACATAGACGTCGCGGCCGCATAAAATGTAAGGGCGCAAATCCACATGACGGCCTTTGAATTGGCCGTCGATAAGGGTCGGAATACGGGACAAGGCCATGGTCGGCTGGGCGATATATTCCCTGGGGAATTTACGGATTTTTTCCTTGAAGGCCGCCTGTTCTTTTTTGGTCGCGTGCGGCCCCACCAGCATGCCGTATCCGCCGGATTGATTGGCGGCCTTGACGACCATCTTTCCGATGTTGGCCAAAACATGCTCCCGGTCCCTTTCCTGCCAGCACAAATGGGTCGGGACATTGGGTAAAAGAGGCTCTTCTCCAAGATAATATTTGATCATGGCAGGCACATAGGCATAGATGACCTTGTCGTCTGCCACACCCGTGCCCGGCGCATTGGCCAGGGCCACATTGCCTTTTAAATAAACATCGAACAAGCCGGGGACACCCAGGACCGAGTCTGGGTTAAAATGGACAGGATCCAAGTATGTATCATCAATGCGGCGGTAAATGACATCCACGCGTTTAAAGCCGCGTGTCGTGCGCATATGCACAAACCCGTCTTGGACGATGAGATCACGGCCCTCCACCAGCTCAACGCCCATCTGCTGGGCCAAAAAAGAATGTTCAAAATAGGCCGAATTATAAATCCCAGGAGTCAGTACGACCACCGTCGGCTTTTCCCTGGTGGAGAGGTGTTCCAATATCTCATGGAGCCGCAAAGGATAATCGTTGACCGGCCTGACTTCCAGATGCTCAAAAACTTCAGGAAAGGTGCTTTTCATGATCTCACGGTTTCCCAAAACGTAGGAAACACCCGAGGGCACCTTCAAATTATCTTCCAAGACATAATTGATCCCATCGCTGTGCTTGATGATGTCAATGCCGCTGATATGCGCCCAGATGCCGAGCGGCGGCTTTAGCCCTTCACATGGCTTAAGATATCCGGCGCTGGAATAAACAATATCGGAGGGGACGATGCCGTCTTTGAGGATAGTTTTAGGGCCGTAGATGTCCTGGATAAAAAAATTAAGGGCCTTGATCCGTTGTTTCAAGCCCTTGTCTATTTTGTCCCATTCCTGGGTATCAATGATCCTTGGAATGATGTCAAAAGGGAAAATCTTTTCAACGCCCGCCCCGTCACGGTAAACATTGAACGTGATGCCCATGGAAATGAACGCCCTCTCGGCGGCCCGCTGGCGCTGTACGATCTCTTTAAAGCCCAAATGGCTGATGCTGTCGGTAAAAAATTGGCACCATGGCCTCACATTTCCCTGGTCTAAGACCATCTCATCATAGAAATTATCCAGATTATATGAGCCAAATATCGGCGCTCGGGATGCAGAAAGGACCGCTTTCATCACCCACCTCCTGTAAAAACCCATAAAAAAAGCCCCCACTCCTGCCTGCCCCATAACATGGCAGTAATCGTGGGGGCTTCAATGCCCGCAATTAAAAAATCCTGTACTGGGTCTGTACAGGACATCGTTGTCTTAAATTTGACCCGGCTTCTCTGTCAGGTCAAATTCCAAATAACGCCATGAGTATATCCGATAAATCATCGAACGTCAAGATCCCTAAAATCCGAGCGTTGGCACCGGAGGTGGTGTAACTCCGTCTCCTAAAACGGACAGGTCCCTCTAAAGGGACCTGTCCCCTCCCAGTGACCTCCTTAGATTCAAGAGTCTAATGCAACACTTAACCTGCTAGAATGGCAGGAAAAAGGAGTTGCAAATGATTGCCTATCTTAGATTAACCTTAAAATAAACGGTGGCAAAATAAACGGTGTCTGACACCATTTATTTCACCATTTATTTGTTCAAATCCCGGACCCGCTGTTCATATTCAACGTTTACTTTTGCATAACGCGTAGTTTGAATGCGGAAGGGTCGCTGGGGGGAAGGTTAGAACCTCTTTAATACAGCTTCCCTCCTGAATATCGGTAATTATAACCTGATTTTTCTTAACCGCAAGGAATTCCCCACCACCGAAACCGAACTAAAAGCCATGGCTGCCCCGGCAATAACGGGATTTAAGAGTATCCCAAAGAAAGGGTAAAGAACACCAGCAGCAACTGGAACACCGAGCACATTATAAATAAAAGCGAAAAACAAGTTCTGTCGGATATTGTGCATGACCGAACGGCTTAAAGTCAAGGCCTTAACAATTCCATTAAGGTCACCTTTGACCAATGTCATACCAG
Organism: uncultured Planctomycetales bacterium; assembly: GCA_964483785.1. GTDB lineage: Bacteria > Omnitrophota > Gorgyraeia > Zapsychrales > Fredricksoniimonadaceae > JABDGZ01. Next base: position 7,701 of record CAZACW010000012.1, on the reverse strand, counting down.
CGCTCTCGATCGCAACATCCGTTCCAGTACCCATAGCAACCCCTACTCCCGCCTCAGCCAATGCAGGAGCATCGTTGATTCCATCACCAGTCATCATGACCAATGCCCCTTGTTGCTTGAACTCTTTAACGATTTTTTGTTTGTCTTGAGGTTCCAGTTCGGCCCGAACATCGTCGATATTAAGTTCCCTGGCAATGGCTTGCGCTGTATTCTTATTATCACCAGTGAGCATGATGACTTTGCAGCCCTTCTTATGCAAGGCTTCAAGAGCCTGTGGCGTTGTTTTCTTAATCGGATCGGCAATCCCTAAAATACCAATAATTTGTTTATCAATAGCAATCCATATAACTGTCTGCGCCTTTTCTTGTAATTCGACTGACTTGCTTTTTAGACTTTCAGGTAATCTTCCCACCGCTTCTTCAATAAATTTCCCCTTCCCCAAAAAAACCTGTTTTCCATTTAACTTGCCTCTGACCCCGCCCCCCGTGACTGACTCGAAATCGGATACTTTATGTAATTGAATACCTTTGTCTTTAGCATAATCGATGACAGCTCTGGCCAAAGGATGTTCGCTGGATTGTTCCAATGATCCAGCGGTAAACAATAAATCTTTTTCATGGATGCCTTGAGATGTAATAACAACAATAACGCGGGGTTTCCCCTCGGTTAGTGTCCCTGTCTTATCAATTAGAACATGCGTTATTTTCTCAGCCTTTTCGATGGCCTCTGCATTCTTAATTAAAATTCCTGACTGCGCACCTCGCCCAACACCCACCATAATCGACATCGGTGTCGCCAGACCTAACGCACAAGGACAAGCAATAATCAAAACAGCAATGGCATTCACTAACGCATGAACTAATCGTGGCTCAGGCCCCCAGATAGACCAAATAAAAAAAGTTAAGACAGATATCAGAATAACAGCTGGCACAAAATAACCAGCTGCTTGATCAGCCAATCCCTGGATGGGTGCACGGCTGCGCTGGGCTTCTGCGACCATGTGAACAATTTGAGACAATAATGTTTCCGGGCCGACTTTCTCAGTTCGCATAATCAAAGTCCCTGTTTGATTAACAGTAGCCCCAATGACCTTATCCCCTTGCTTTTTCTCAACAGGAACAGGTTCCCCGGAAATCATCGATTCATCCACAGTACTTGTCCCTTCAATAACTATGCCATCCAGTGGTATTTTTTCTCCTGGTCGAACACGTAATAAATCCCCTCTTTGGATTTCTTCAATTAAAACTTCCTCCTCTTGATTACCACTTACCCTGTGCGCATTCTTGGCTGCTAAGCCCAAAAGGGCCTTGATGGCTTGTCCTGTTTGTGATCTAGCCTTGGCTTCAAGATACTGCCCAAGAATGACCAAAACTGTAATTACAACTGCTGCTTCAAAATAAAGATTCAGTTTCCCTTCCATCTTTAAAGAGTCCGGAAATAAGTGAGGGAAAACTACGGCAATCACACTATAGACATAAGCCGCTCCAACGCCCATGGCTATCAAGGTAAACATGTTGAGACTTTTGTTCATGATTGATTTCCATGCTTTAGAAAATAAAAATCCTCCCGACCCGATAATAACGGGGGTCGAGAGGATCAATTGCAACCATGGCGAAACAGTACGTGGGATAAATCCCAGCCCCATGCTTGGAACCATCTCTGCTAAGGCTAACAACACCACAGGAAGGCCAAGGATGACTCCCATCCAGAATTTACGGCTGAGTGTTCTAATTCCTTTTTGTTCAGAGCCTTCGGCTTCAGGTAAGCCTTTTGGCTCTAAAGCCATCCCACATTTAGGACAGTCTCCTGGATGATCTTGTTCTATCTCGGGGTGCATGGGACAGGTATAAATGACCCTTCCCTTGACTTTGGGTATTAAAGATTCCTGTTTATTTTGCTCTAAGAATTTATCCTTGCAGTGTTGGCTGCAGAAATAAATATCCTTACCATTTACCTTAACATGAATGGCCTTTTGAGGATCAACCGTCATTCCACAAACAGGGTCTTTATACTCCATGCTTCAACCTATGGCTCGGGATGATGTGCGGCATGTTCATCAGCATCAGCTGCCTTATCAGCAGAGTCTTTCACGTCATCGCCCATCATACCCTTACCCATCATGGGACAATTTTTCATCATGTCCATCATGTTCTTTTGCATGCCTTCCATGTCAGTCTTGACTTCCGTTTCTTTAACAATATTCAGGTCTTTATCATATTTAGTAAGTTTGTTACCTGATAAGACAATGACCCCACCATCATTCGTGCCTACCATCGATTTGTTCATCATGGATGACATCATGCCCCCCATCATAGGGCACATGCCCATCATTCCTTTCCCTCCCATCATACCTTTTCCACCCATCATTTCTTTGCCTTTATCATCCATCTGGGCTAAAGCTAATCCCGTTGTACCAATAACCAAAACTGTGACGATTGCTATCAACCTTCTTTTCATATTTTTCCCTTTCTAAGTTAAAAATAATTTAATTATTTTTTTACTGTATTTGGTGGTGATGAAAAATACATTGATGCGTACCACAACAGCTTCCACCTATTCCCATCATATTGGCTAAAGCTAACCCCGATATCCCTACAATAATGATTACTGCAATTGTGATTAAGATTTCTTTCATAGCGTATCCTCTCCTTTTTCTAATGACAGCCTTGGTGGCCGTCTTTTTGTTGATTATCTTTATTCTCATCCTTACAATCTTCCTCTTTGGAGTGATGTGAACCACAACAACCTCCGCCTTTGCCCATCATCATGAAACAAGCTAAAAGCATAATTGAAATAAAAATTAACCCTGCATTCCCTTTATTCAGTCCTAATGATGGAACTACAATAAAGAACAATAAAGGTCCCAGGCAGCAAATGAGCATTAGCCATGATTGATTTTTCATTTCGATCGGCCTCTCTTCCCATGGACAGGACATTCGTCCGTATCGCTGTCTTTCTCAATTTGTGGACAAATACAAAACTTTATATTCTTTGCATCTTTAGGGTTAACCCAATGATGAAGCCGTGCGCTTAAATGATGTTTTGTTGCAGTAAGCGCTTTGATTTTTTGTTCATACTCAGTAATTTTATTTTCAAAAATCTCATGCACCAACTGACAGGTGGCCTCTACTCCACGACTGCTTCTTTTGATGACTCTTTTGATCTCTGCGAGAGTAAAGCCTAAATCTTTGGCTTTTTTAACGAAAATTAATTTTTCGATATCCTTTTGGTTATAAATCCGATATTTAGATACTGTGCGTTTAGGGTGCTGTAAAAGACCCAAATCTTCGTAATACCGAATTGTCTTAATAGGTGTATCTGTTTTCTTACTTATTTCTCCGATGTACATTATTTTCTCCTTTTCTCTTTCAGTTGTACTATACACCTTCCAGCATACTGGAGAGTCAAGGGTTTTTATTGTGTATCGTCTTCAACCATACTGGCAACAGTACCTTTAGGATACGGATAATCGCCAGGATGATCGTAATCTTTTAAATTATCCCGTACCATAAAAACAGTAAACATCCCCCCCATTCCTGTTGGGCCAAACTGACCCTGACCTCCCATCATAGGAAGAGTGTTCTCAGGGCCTTTCATCTGCATATAATTCATTTCATCCATTCCTGCTTCACCCATTGCCATGTAACCTGGAACTAAATCGCGCACCGTGTCTTTGACATCATCCTGATTAACTCCTATCACATTGGCTGCATCATGCCCCATCGCATTCATCGGATGATGCCGTCGATGACAATGTAAAGCCCAGTTACCTGGCCTATTAGCTACAAATTCTACAGTTCTGGTTTGTCCAGGGAAAACGGCTACAGTTGTATCCGGCCATTGAGCTGATTCAGGGATATCTCCACCATCGGTTGCTACCACCTTAAAACTATAGCCATGTAAATGTATGGGATGTGATTCTTGTCCCACGTTACCAATTCTGATCCGCACGCGGTCTCCCGTTTTAGCCACTAATGGTGCCGTTCCAGGAAATGCCCTGCTATTAAACGTAAAGATATTGAAATCCGTCATGATATTAGGATTCGGAGTCTTTGTTCCTGGCTCAACAAACCATTCGTTTAAAAAAATAGCAAAATCACGATCGACTTTTTTCTCATCTCTAGCGTGGGAAATTAAAAATCCCATAGTGCCTAAACCCATCTGTACCATTTCATCGCCATGGGAATGGTACATAAAAGTCCCGTGCTGGGTCATACGAAACTCATACTTAAATGTCTGCCCTGGCTCAATGGCTTTCTGGGTTAAACCTGCTACCCCATCCATCCCATTGGGCACAAAGACCCCGTGCCAATGGACTGCCGTGGCTTCAGGAAGTTTATTAGTCACATAAATGCGTAATAAATCCCCTTCCATGACTTCAATCGTAGGCCCTGGCGTCTGGCCGTTATAACACCAAGCATTGATCACCATCCCTGGCGCTATCTCATGTTTACATTGATCTACTGTTATATGAAAAACCTTTGCCCTATCTTTATCTAAGGTCCATGGCATAGTAGAACCGTTGGGCGTTATGACAGGTGTGTAAGGTAAATTCTGCGTTTGGGCAAAAACAAACGGGCCATAAGTAAAACTGATAAAAATAAATATCCTTATTAAAAATACTTTCAATTGATCTGTGCCAACCATTTTCTCCTCCATGTTATGATCCAGACGGTAATATCAAACCAGTTGCATACTCAAGTTCAGCTCGAGAAGCCCAGTAGTCTTTTAAGGCATCAACATATTCTTTTTGGGTCTTTAACTCCTCCTGCTTGGCCTCAAGCACCCGAAATACATCGGTTAACATAAAATTATATTGATGCAGCCTTTCTTTGATCATTTGCTGATATAAAGGCACTTGTATTTGGTAGGATTCTACGATCTGACGATTCGTTGTAAGGCTCTGATAAGCCAAACGCACCTCAAGTAAAGCCTGCCCTTGCATGGCATCCAATTGATGTTTAGCAGTCTCAATGGCCGCTTTAGCTCCCATTTGCCCAGCCTGATTGCGATTAAATAAAGGCACCTGGCCTTCAACAACGACACCTTTTAGTTTATTCCCTGAAGCTTCACGTTCTTGGTCATAGCCTACATGAACCTCTGGTAAGACTCCCAGATCAGCTAAATTGGAATACTGTTCTAAAGCTTTAATATCTTGACGCTTCATTAATAAATCTAAACGATGATCAAGGGCCTGTTTCTCGAGTTCTTTAAGATCGAGGTTATCCCTTGGTAAATCCGGAATCCGTTTAGTTTCATCTAAGAAAGATTGATCCTGTTTTAAAGCAAGGACTGTTCTTAAACGCTCTGCTGCCGTTTGCGTATCTTGCTGGGTTTTCAACCATTCGATCTTAGCTCTTTGGAATATGACCTGAACAGCATCCATCTGAAGTGTATTAATATTACCTGCCTCTTTTTGACGATGAGAAATCTCTAGAGCAGCTTCCTGAGATTTATAGTAGTCCTGCGCCAGGCTTTTTTTATGCATGGCCGCTAACCATTCCAAATAAGACAAGCGTACCCCTTTAATAAATTCAGTAATCTTATGCGCAGACTCATATTGGACGGCCTTAAACCTCGTACCCGCTGCTGATTTGCGTAAAGGCCAGAATAATATATCTAACACATCTTGTTTAATCTCAATCTCATCATCCCGTTTAGAACCTGCTTCATTAGATCTACGCGAAGTGAATTGAACCGTTGGATTATGTAGAATTCCCGCCTCTCGCATATCCGCTTCTGAAATTCCCAGCGCAGATAGTTCAGCTTTGACTAATGGGCTATTTAAAATAGCTATTTTAATGGCCGCATCCTCGGTTAATGGTTGGTTCAAAAGAGTTTCCATTTCTTTCTGGAGATCGTCTTGGTTCATAGAAACAGGATCATAGCCTGTCTGCTTTTGAACCAAGGCTTTAACCTCCGTTGTATTTTTTTGATCTGAGGCTTGGGCCTGACCCACTGACAATAATCCAGCCAAAATAGTTATCATTATTTTTCTCATAGGATCCTTCCTGATCATTGACTGACCCCTACTCCATATTCATAGACCATTCTGCCACCTTCATAAGCCGTCATGGTCAAAAGACAAGAGACTACGAACAATAAAATTAAAAAAATTGCCCGAAAAAATCTGCTTTCATGGTTAAGCCAAAGAAACATCAAACCAGTGAAAGCCACACCAACCGTCCAGAATGCGAATGTCTTATGCGCATTGAGAACAGGATGATGTAAATTCAGGCGCGCTGCTTCAAAAAGACCCGCGAAGATAACTATCGGCATGGCGATCACCGCGAGGACGAACATCAGCCAAGCGGCTTTACACCAGCCATCTTTTTTAAAAACTATCCCTAGGACTTGTATCCCCATAGCGCTGATGGTCAACGCTACGGGAAAATGTACAAGTTTGGGGTGTATTGGATAAAGAACATTGATTAATGAACTGTCCATAAGCACTCTCCTCGGTTTTACTTCTGACCACTTACTTCCTTGTCAGCGATAGCGCTGTATTTCTTTGGATTTTTCTTAAAATCCTTAATGCACATTGGGCAGCAAAGGTTATAAATCTTGCCCTTATATACGATTTTTACAGGATGATCCCCCATTTCCCCTTTTTCTCCCGGCGCAGGAACCTGATCACCGCTGACAGGACAAATTTTATTGCCAACTTCCACAGCCTTGGTTGGATCAGAATCATCAACGACAACGATCTTTGAACTACCTATGGCCTTATCACTGCTCTCCTGAGCCAATACAAGACTTGCAGAAACTCCTAAAATTGCTAACGCTAAAATTAATGATTTTGTATTCATTATATTTTCCTCCTATTTTAGGAAAAATTAAGACAAAAAAACACACCCTTCCATGGCAAAACACACGAAGGGCTCCAAGGTTAAGCTAGTAGATCAGATACGAAGAGAATGTTGTTGAATATAAAGAGGAACTACCGTTGATATGCCTAAAGGCGGTCCTAAATAAGAATAATCTATAGGACCTTTAGGAAAAATTGCTGATTGCAGTGCATTAATGTTTGATTCTAAAAAAAAATGACCTGCCGAAGCAAAAGAAATATGACTTAAAACAGGAACTTCACCTGGTATTAGAGAATGAGAACAACTGCATTGATGGGAATGATGTCCTTGATCGTGGGGACCTTGAGGCCGATTGACAACCTTGGAACTATCATTGTCATCATCAAAATGTTCTCCCCCTATAATAGTTGCAAATGCCGAGGTACAGGAACAAAAAAGTGGAACCGCGATTAAAGGCAAAACAATTATGAAAGAAAATAACTTTCTTAACATATTTTAAGTCTGCCACTAAGAGTCATGAAAGTCAAGGAGTTTGAGTTGAGACAGGTGTGAGTGTCTAGCAGAAGTGTCCCCATTATAACTCTAAAATAAAAAACGCCTGTAACTTTTTAGTCACAAGGGTCCGGTATGGACCTAGGAAATCTGGGGTCATTACACTAGGCCGTTCCAACCCATAACTTTGGACATACTTTACAAAGGCAAGCATTTCTACAGGAGTAAACTTGGGAAGGGTATCACAAATACAATGTCCCATGCGAGCCGGTTTATAACCTGGCTTATCCGCGGTTCGCATGAGACTAACATATGGGGTGAGTGACGGGATTTCAACCCCGCACCTCAAGAGCCACATTCTTCCCCTCTTCCAACTGAGCCACCCCCCCCATGTTACCAC
>CAZACW010000011.1:37663-52812 GCA_964483785.1 uncultured Planctomycetales bacterium | reverse complement strand
TTTCCTGAAACGGAAAGCTCGCCTCAAACTGCTTCTGCCATTCCGTGTCCTGGCTGAAGGCATATCCGGGCAATTGGGCCCTCAGGGCCTGGGTGCGCAAAAGTTCGGCGGCCAAAAGCCTGAGCTTTTTTTCCACGGCCCTGCGGGTGGCCAGCCATTCCTTGCTGCCCAATTTATGCATCCTGGCCGGACGTTTGGTGAAGGACACATATTTCTGGACCAGATGAATATCGTGCTTGGGCACAAAAAGCTTGTCCCCGTCCTTGTATTCAATGACCAGATGCTCTTTTTTCTTGGCATCGACGTCAAATTCCCGGATGCCCACAAAGCGCCCGATGCCGTGGTGATTATGCACCACATAATCGCCCTGGGCGATATCCACAAAATTGTTTAAAGGAACATCGGAAGAAAAAACGGACTTGGAAGAGGTCTTAAACGGCAGGACCAGGACAATGGAATGCGCTTCAATGGAGTCCCCGCTGACAGGGTCAAAGCCGTGGATGCCGCGGACGGTCTCATCGTCCAAGTCGATGCGCAGGGGCATTTCGAAATTGGCCGGATACACGTCCAGCACCCCGCCCCGCAGGGCGAATTCACCCTCCTTAAAAACCTTCGTCGCCCGGGTATACCCAAAGGCGACGAGGATCTGCAGGACTTGATCGATGTTGAGCTTTTGCCCAACCAAAAATTCAAGGGACTTGAACATGGATCATGGCAAGCCTACCATTTCTTGTTCCCATGCCACAACAAGAAAAGCGGCGAGACGATATACACCGTGGAATAGGTCCCGAAAATAAACCCGAGGATCAGCACCAGGGCAAAGGAATTCAGCACTTCCCCGCCGACAAAATACAGCGCGAACACGGAGAGCAGGGTCACGAAGGTCGTCAGGATGGTCCGGCCCAGGGTCTGGTTGATGCTGTCATTGATGATGTCGGCCAGGGTCTTGCGGCGGTCTGCCTTGGGCACATTTTCGCGCACGCGGTCATAGATGATGATGCTGTCATTGATCGAATATCCCGCCACGGTCATCAGGGCCGTGACGACCAGAAGGTCCACCTGCCGGCCAAAAAGCACGATCAGCCCGAGCGTGATCAGCACGTCATGGAAAATGGCGATCACCGCCGCGGCCGCGAAATCATAATGCTTGAAGCGGATCCCCACATAAATCAGCATGCCCAGCAAGGCCAGCAGAATGGCCTCAACCGCCTTGGTGCGCAGCGCCTTGCCCACGACCGGCCCCACCTTCTCGACGCGAAGCACCTCGAAATGATTTCCCGGCAATTTGGCCTTAAACAGCGCCAGGACCTGGGCATGGGTATCATCGCTTTCCTGCGGGGTGCGCAGGATGATATTGTTGGGCGCATTGGCAAAGCTCTGGATCACCACATGCTCCATCTTGGCCTCTTTGAAAATGGTGCGCAGAAGATCCGTGGCCACAGGCTTGTCAAACTTGAATTCCTGGATCTGGCCGCCGGCAAAATCGATGCCGTAGGCGCTGTCCTTTTTCATGGCCAGATTGACCATGCCCCAGGACAGGATCACGACGGAAAAAATAAAACAGATCGTCCGCTTGTCCAAAAAATTAAAATTCGGCTTGGTGAAAATATGCATCATGGGCAGGTTTTTAAGCACGCGCTTTTCCAAGAGAAAATTGTACAGGGCGCGGGTGATGAAAATGGACGTGAAAAGGCTGGCAACGAGGCCGATCGACAAGGTGATGGCAAAACCCTTGATCGGCCCGGAGCCGAATTGGAACAAAAAGAAGGAAGCGATGAGCGAGGTAACGTGGGAATCCAGGATCGCGGACCAGGCCCGGGCATAGCCGGTGCTGATGGCCGCGCTTAAGGGCCTGCCGTTGTCAATTTCTTCGCGGGTGCGCTCATTGATAAGGACATTGGCATCCACGGCCATGCCGAGCGTCAAGATGATGCCGGCAATGCCCGGCAGGGTCAGGGTCACCTGGGAATCAGGCAAAAGAATGTTCAGCAGGCCCATGCCGCCTAAAACCATCAGCAGATTGATGGACAAGGCCAGGGAAGCGATCAAGCCGCCGATCAAATAATAGCCCACCATGAACACCACGATCAGGATGCCGCCCAAGATCGTGGCCTTGATGCCGGCTTCGATGGAATCCTTCCCTAATAAGGGGCCGATGGTGCGCTCCTCTTCAATGGTCATGGGCACCGGCAGGGCGCCGGTGCGCAGGGCCAGGGCCAAAAGAGAGGCTTCCTCAAATTTGAATTCTCCGGTGATCTCCGCGTCCCCGGTCAAAATGGGTTCGCGGATATTGGGGGCGGAAAGCACTTCATTGTCCAGAACAATGGCCAGGCGCTCATTGACATGCGCCGTGGTCAGGTCCCCGAAATCCTTGGTCCCCTTATCGTTAAAGGTCATGGTGATCTTAGGCTGCATGCCGGTGCGGTCAAAATCCACCCGCGCGTCCTTGATGCCTTCCCCGCCCATGGCCACATCTTTTTTGATCAGGACCGGCATGCCGCCTTCCTTCTTGACGATCATCAGCTCATCGTCCTCAGGCACATGGCCGGCCAGGGCGTCCTTTAATTTGGTATCGTCCGTGTCCACCAGGTGGAATTCCAAATGGGCCACGCGTCCGACCATATTGATGGCTTTTTCGCGGTCCGTGACGCCGGGCAATTGCAGTAAAATCTGATTTTCCCCCTGGCGCTGGATCAGGGTCTCGCCGACGCCCAGGCCGTCGATGCGGTTGCGCAGCACTTCCATGGACTTCAAGACAGCGTCTTCCTTGGCCTGCAGGGTCGGCATTTTTTCGTTCTGCACCTTCAGGACTAAGTGCATGCCGCCTTTCAAGTCAAGGCCGAGATTGATGCGCTTATGAATGGGGATCAAGGAGGCGATACAGCCCGCGATCACGGCGAGGATCACCAAGAAACGCTTACCAAGATCAGGGCTCATTTCACCACCTCGGCATTGGCGGCTTGCGGCTGCCTGATGGTGGAGATATGCTCGCGCAGGATTTCCAGGCGGGTCCCTTCATCCACGCGGATGACCACGGTCTTGTCCTTGACGATCACCACGGTGCCGTGAATGCCCGAAGAAGTGATGATCTCGTCATTCTTCTTCAAACTGTCCTGCATGTCCTTGGTTTTTTTCTGCTGTTGGCGCTGGGGACGGATGATCAGGAAATAAAAGATCAAGAGAATGGGGATGACCTGGAACACCACAAAGGTCAGCATGTTCTGTTGAGGCATGAAGGTCCTTTCCCTGCCTGCGGCAGGCGGTTATTTGGATTTTTTCATCAATGACCGGACGGTATCGCTTAACTGCGCGCCCTTGGCCACCCAGGCCGAGACCTTCTCTTTATTGATCTGGTAATAGGATTTTTTGGCAGGGTCATAATACCCCAGGATGTCCAGGGTGCGGCCGTCACGGCCTTCTTTTTGCGCCATGGCCACCACGCGGTAATTATAAGCCTTGTTGGAGGTTTTTCCTGCTTTTTGCAAACGTATTCTAACTTCCATGCGGTTCCTTTCTTAAATAGGGGACAGCGCCCTATTTTCAGCGTAGAGTAAAAAAATAGGGCGCTGTCCCCTATTTCCCCCTATTTCACTTCACAGATGCGCGGATGCGATCGCTTTGATCTGGGCCATGGCCTTGTTCATGGTTTCTGCGTATTCCAAGGCAGGGTCTGAATCAGCCACAATGCCGGCCCCTGCCTGCACAAAAGCCCTGCCCTTTTGAACCACTATTGTACGTATAGTTATGCAAGTATCAAGATTTTTCGAAAAACTCAAAATTCCGACACATCCGGCGTACGGGCCCCGTTTAGGGCCTTCCAAATCCTCTATGATCTCCATGGCCCGTATTTTGGGGGCGCCGGAAACCGTCCCTGCCGGAAAACAGGCTTCCAAAACATCCAGGGCATCCATGTCCCCGCGCAATCGGCCCTGCACATTGCTGACAATATGCATCACATGCGAATATTTTTCGATGTCCATAAACTCGGAAATCTTCACCGAGCCCTGTTCGCAGACGCGGCCAAGGTCATTGCGGCCCAGATCCACCAGCATGATATGCTCGGCCTTTTCCTTGGGATCTTCCAAAAGACTTTTCATCAAGGCCGCATCCTCTGCTTCGTCCTTGCCGCGCGCCCGGGTGCCGGCAATGGGACGGGTTTCCACCAGGCCGTTTTCACAGCGCACCAAAAGCTCGGGCGAAGCGCCGGCCAGCTGCAGGCCGCCGAAATTCAGATAAAACATGTAGGGCGAGGGATTGAGCACGCGCAGGGCGCGGTAAATCTCAAAGGCATCGACGCTGATAGCCGCTGTCAGGCGCTGGGAAAGCACCACCTGAAAAATGTCCCCGGCCTTGATATGCGCCTTGGCCTTGATGACCATTGCCTCATATTGGGATTGGGAGCAATTGGACACCGGGCTGATTTTGGGGCCGCTTTTGCGGGGACGGGCCTTGCGCAGAGGTTTTTGCAAATCCGCGGTCAAGGCATCAATGACCTTCAGCGCTGCCTTGTATTTTTTAATCTTGGCCTGCCGGCTGTCCCCGGGCGCCAAATGCACACAACTGACGATCTTGAGGGTATGGCGGCGATGGTCAAAAACCACCAAGTCCTTGGCCAGGGCCAGGCAAATGTCCGGCATTTTCAAATCGTCCTTGGTTTTATCCGGCAGATGTTCGAAAAAGCGCACACAGTCATAGCTTAAATAGCCCACCATGCCGCCGAAAAACCGCGGCAGGCCAGGCACATTCACCGCGTGATAGCCCTTCATCAAATCCCGCACCACGGACAAGGGCGAACCTTGGAAGGCAACCTTCTGCAGCTTAGGTCCACCCTTGGCAAAACGCAGAATGCCGGCCTCCTGGCCTTTGCTCGTAAAAACCAGTTCAGGGTCCCGGCTGATCAAGGAATAACTGGCGACCTTTTCTTCGCCCTCGACGGATTCCAACAAAAAAGAATAGGCGCGGCCCGCGGCCAATTTGTAATAGGCTGAAACCGGCGTTTCCAAATCCCCCGGCACTTGTTTGTACACCGGGACCAGATTGCCCTGGGCGCTGAATTTTAAAAATTCATCCTGGGTCATTGGATCTTCCTGTAAAAACAACTGCGCTTGTTGGTGTGGCAGGCGGCGCCGATTTGGTCCACCTTGATCAATAAGACATCACAGTCGCAATCGTAATAAATTTCCTTCACGTATTGAAAATGCCCTGAAGTCTCGCCCTTGACCCAATAGGCCTTGCGGGACCTGGACCAATACGAGGCCTTGCCGCTTTTCAGGGTGTCCCGCAGGGAATCTATGTTCATCCACGCCATCATCAGGACCTCATGATTTTTATGGTCCTGGACGATGGCCGGGATCAGGCCTTCGGCATTGAATTTCAATTTGTCCAGATTGTCCTTGGTGATCTGGATCGTTTCGATTTCCGGATTGGCGCTCATCGCACATTCACTTTCTTTTGTTTTAAAAATTCTTTCACCTTGGGGATGGGGATCTCGCCGTAATGAAAGACCGAGGCTGCCAGGGCCGCGTCAGCGCCCGCCTGCGCAAACACATCATAAAAATGCTCCAGGGCCCCTGCCCCGCCGGAGGCGATGACAGGAATGGTCAGGGCCTGAGCCACAGCCTTAGTCAGAGGCAGGTCGAATCCGTTTTTAGTGCCGTCGGCATCCATGCTGGTCAAAAGGATTTCCCCGGCGCCCTTGGCCTGGGCTTCCTGGGCCCAGGCGATCACCTCCCGGCCCGTGGCGGTGCGGCCGCCGTGCGTGAACACTTCCCAGCGCCCGCCGACCTGCTTGGCGTCGATGGCCACCACAATGCATTGGGAGCCGAATTGATTGGCTGCCAGGCGTATCAGGCCGGGCTCACGGACCGCCGAGGTGTTGATGGAGACCTTGTCCGCGCCGGCGTTGAGCAGGTTGCGGATATCGCTGACATTGCTGATGCCGCCGCCGACGGTCAAGGGCATAAATACGCGCTCGGCGCACTGCCTCACCGCGTCCAAAAATATCTTGCGGTTTTCATGGCTGGCGGTGATGTCTAAAAAGACCAGCTCATCCGCGCCGGCCTCATCATAGGCTTGGGCGCAGTCCACCACGGCGCCGGCGTCCTTCAGGGCCACGAAATTAACACCCTTGACCACCCGGCCGTCTTTCACATCCAAACATGGAATAATGCGCTTGTTGAGCATGCTTCTTAAATCTCTTTGAGTTTTCTGACCGCATCCTTAAAATTTAATTTTCCCTCGTAGATCGCCTTGCCAGTGATCGCCGCGGCAATGCCCGGCATTGAGGCCAGGCGCAGCACATCTTCGATCGTGGCAATGCCGCCGGAGGCGATGAGATTGATCTTGGGGACGGTCCTGGTCATGGTCTTTAATTGGTCATAATTCGGGCCTGTCAGGGTCCCGTCGCGGGCGATGTCCGTATACACCATCCATTGCAGGCCTAAGGCCTGCAGTTCCTTGGCCAAGTCCGTGCCCTTGATGCTGGTCTTGGCGACCCAGCCGCGTTGGGCCACGTATCCGTCGGAACAATCCAGGCTGACACAGATCTTCTCGCCGTAAAGGCCGATCATGTCTTTCAAAAATGAGCGGTCATCAATGGCCTTGGTCCCTAAGATCACCCGCCGGATCCCGGCCTTGATCAGATCTTCCACGGTTTTGGCATCACGGATGCCTCCCCCGGCCTGCACCGGAATATGCAGATGCTCGGCGATATAAACGATGTGCTCCTTATTGTGCATGACGCCGCTTTGAGCGCCGTCCAAATCCACCACGTGCAGCCATTGGGCGCCCTGATCATGCCAGCGCTTGGCCGCCACCAGAGGATAAGCGTCATATTCCGTCTGCTGGCCGAAATTGCCCTGGTATAAGCGGACGACCTGGCCGTCCTTGATATCGATCGCTGGGATCAGGATCATAGCTGGGCGAAATTCTTCAATATTTGCAGGCCGGCTTTCTGGCTTTTTTCCGGGTGAAACTGCACGCCCCAGACATTCCCTTGCGCCACGGCAGAAACAAAATCAATCCCATAGTTGGTTGTGCCGGCTGCCACAGTCGGATCCATGGGCTTGACATAATAGGAATGGCAGAAATAAAAATTTTCCAGCGGCCTGATGCCATCTAACAAACGCGCGGTGCCGGCCGTGAGCTGGACCTGGTTCCAGCCCATGTGCGGGACCTTCAGGGCGCTGAAGCGCTCGACACTGCCTTTCAAAATTCTAAGCCCGTCGGAAAATCCGCCTTCCGAGCTTCGCTCAAACAATAACTGCATCCCTAAGCAAATGCCCAAAAAGGGCTTGCCGTCGCGGACGATCTTGTGAATGGGGCCGGTCAGGGCCAGTTCCTGCAATTTATGGATGGCCGGGCCCATGGCGCCGACGCCCGGCAGGACCACCTTGTCAGCCTGCATGATATCGCCGACCACATGCGTCACCTTGGCCTGCGCGCCCACGGCCTCAAAGGCCTTGAGCACGCTGCGCAGATTTCCCATGCCATAATCAATGATGGCGATCATAGGGCTCCATTAATCTATAATCCCCTTGGTCGAAGGGACCTGGCCTTTTCGACGGGGATCAATGGTCGTTGCCTGGTCCAGGGCCAGGCCTAATGCCTTAAACCAAGTCTCTAAATTCGTATGTAAATCCGTACTCGGATTTTCTACACTCAAAATCAAGGTGGCCCCAAGATTATGCGCAAAACTTTCCATAAAATGTTCCGCATGCGCAAAATCATAACCCTCCGTATGCTGCTGGGCAGGCATTGCGCTTTTAAAATATCCACGGCCAGATATATCCAGGACACACCGGCCCACCGTGCCTTCCATCGGCGCAAAAGCCGCACCAAAGCGTTTTATCCCGAGAACATTTTCCCCCAGGGCTTTTTTAAACGCCTTTCCTAAAGCGATGGCAATGTCCTCATTGGTATGGTGAATATCAATATGGGTATCTCCCTTGACCTCGAGTTCCAAATCAAAATATCCGTGAAAGGCAAACAGCTCGAGCATATGATTTAAAAACCCGATAGGCGTTTTGATCTTGGTTTTGCCGGTCCCATCAATGTTGATCGAACCTTTGATCTGCGTTTCCTTGGATTTACGTTCAATCTCTGCTGTGCGTTGCATATCTGACCTTTCTTGATGGCTGACCTTCACAACCCCGGAGGTTGTGAAGGTTTGAAACCATCACAACCTCCGGGGTTGTGGTGGTTTCGGGAATAATACATGACACCAGCCGTCACTTAAACCTTACATTCACAGATTCCGCGTGCTTGACCATGCCTTCCAAATGCGCCACCTTTTCCAGGGGCTCGCGGACCTTTTCCAGCGCCTTCTTGGAATACGCGATGATATGACTGCTCTTGGTGAAACTCGAAAGTGATATCCCTGAGAAAAACCGTGCGGTACCCATCGTCGGCAGCACATGGCTGGGCCCGGCCGCGTAATCGCCCAGGGCCGTGGGGCTGTACGGCCCCATGAAGATTGCGCCGGCATGCCTGATCTGACGGGCGATGCTGACCGCGTTATGCGTCAAAATCTGCAGATGTTCCGGCGCGATGCGGTTGGCGATCTCGACCGCCTCATCCATGTTCTTGCAATAAATGCAATAACCGTTGGCCACGCGCTTGCGCACGTCCTTGATCAACTGCCGGGAGGTGCTTAACAAAATCGACAAGCCGCCGACATGCTCCATCTGGGCCTCCAAATCGCCCACCACAAAATCGACATTGCTGTAGCGGTTGGCGATCACTACCAGTTCCGTCGGACCGGCCAGCATGTCAATGTCCACATAGCCGAACAATTGGCGCTTGGCCTCGGTCACGTACATATTGCCCGGCCCCACGATCTTGTCCACCTTGGTGATGGTTCTGGTCCCCAGGGCCAGGGCCGCGATGGCCTGGGCCCCGCCCACCTTGTAAATTTCTTTGACCTTCAATAAATTGGCCACAGCCAAAATGTAAGGGTTCACATTGCCTTCCCGGTTAGGCGGGGTCACAATCACCACCCGCTCCACACCGGCGATAATGGCCGGCACCGCGGTCATGTAGACGGAGGAGACCAGGGGCGCGGTGCCCGCCGGAATATAGATGCCGATGGAGTCCAGGGGCCGGATTTCTTCCTTTAACAGCACGCCGTACTGGCCTTTGACCTTGCAGGGCTTATGCAGCTGTTTTTTGTAATAGGTCGAGACATTGTGGATGATGGTCTTTAAATGGCCCACAAATTCCGGCGTGATGTTCTGAAAGGCGCCGGAAATTTCGCTTTCCGCCACCTTCAGTTCCCTGGGCGTTAATTTGACCCCGTCAAAGCGGCGGGTGTATTTGATCAGCGCGTCATCGCCGTTGAGCCGCACATCATCGATGATGAGGCGCACCTTTTCCTCGATGTATTTTTTGCGCGCGATGCGGCTGCGGTTGTACAGCTTTTCAATGTTCATGCCTGTTTGCTTGATCAGTTTCATAATTTTGCCTTCACGATCTCGCGGGCGCGGGCCAGGGCCCCATCCAATTTTTGCGGCTGTTTACTGCCGGCCTGGGCCATCTGGGGCCTTCCGCCGCCGCTGCCTTCAATCAGGGGCGTGATCTGGCCCATCAATTCATCGGCCTTGACCCCGCGGGCCACCAGATCATCGGTCACAGAAAGGATCAAGGACGCATCCTCCTGCCCCTTGGAGCCCAAGATAAAAATCCCTGATTTGACTTTTTGCTTCAATAAATCAGAGAGCTGGCGCAAAAGCGCGATATCAATATTTTCCAGGGTGCGGATAATAAGGCTGGCCCCGTTGATCTGTTCTCCGGATTTGATCATCTCATCCACGGAAGATTTGACCTTTTCAAAATACTGCTTCTGATGGTCTCTGGCTTCCTGTTTCTTGCGCTGGGCATCTTCAAGGACCGCTGAATCCTCCTGTTTCTTTTTTAGATAGGCCTCGACGGTGTTTTGTCCGGTCAAGGCCTCAACGCGCCGGATGCCCTGGGCCACCGAGCCTTCTGCAACGATCTTCACGGCCTCGATCTCCCCTGTTTGGGCCACATGGGTGCCTCCGCAAAATTCCCGGGAATAATCGGCGATCGATACCACCCGCACGGTCTGGCCGTATTTTTCCGCGAAAAAGGCCAGGGCCCCTCTTTTTTTGGCCTCTTCGATAGGCAGGATTTCGGTTATGACCTTGTCCTTGCGCTGGATAAATGCTTTCAGCCGGTTTTCGATTTTCTCCATATCTTGAGGGTTGATGCCCTTAGGATGGGTGAAATCGAAACGCAGACGGCCTTCTTCGACGAGGGACCCTTGCTGTTTGATATGGGTGCCCAGGGTTTCGCGCAAGGCAGATTGCAATAAATGGGTGGCTGTATGATTGCGCATGATCGCCCGGCGGCGGGGTTCATCTATGACGGTCTGCACCTGATCACCCTCGCTGATCTGACCTTCCATGGTCCCGTAATGGACGTAAATATCATTGGTCTTTCGCGTATCTTCCACCCTCATTTTGCCTTTAGGCCCGGTGATGGTCCCAGTATCACCCACCTGGCCGCCTGCCTCCGCATAAAACGGTGTACGGTCAAGAATTATTTGATTTCCGGAAACTTTTAAGACTTTTGCCTCGGCCTTGGTTTCCTTATAACCCAAGAACTCTGTCTTAGGAATATTGGCCGCCAAATCCTGGTTCGCATACACATCGCCGGTCATCTTACTGCCGGCGCGGGAGCGGTTTTTTTGCTCCTCCATCTTAGCTTCATAAATCTTTTTGGCTTCGTGCATCAATGCATCGGGAATGGCTGATTCCACCGCAACATTTGCAATGGTCGAAAGAGAGAGTCCATGCGTATCGCGGTATAAAAAAATAATTTCACCCAAAGATGCGGCATCATTCCTGTTTTTCATCAACAAGGCTTTTAATTCAGGTATTTTTTCTTTGCGGATTTTTATAAAGCCTTCTTCAATCCGTTGAATAAGGTCCTTGATTTCACGGGCCTTGCCCGGCAATTCCGGATAAGGATTTTTCAAGCCTTCAATGACGGTCTCAACAAAGGCGCCGAAAATGGGTTGTTCAATGCCCGCACGCACGGCCACATCACTCATGTCCACAATCAATTTACGAATCACGTAACCACGGCCTTCATTGGAAGGCATTACCCCGTCGGCAATACCCATCGTTACAGCGCGTATATGATCTGCGATAATGCGAAATTCGCTTTCCGTGGCCTGAGCGACCCGGGCCTTAAAAGCATTTTTGATCACTTGCACAATGGCTGCAAAATTGTCCGTCTCATAATTGCTCTTTTTGCCTTGCACCACGGCCGCCAGACGCTCCAGGCCCATGCCGGTATCAATATTCCTGGCCGGCAAAGGCTCTAAAATCCCCCCATCCTTACGGTTAAATTGCGTAAAGACCAGGTTCCACACCTCGGAGAAACGGCCGCAGGAGCAATCCGGATTACAGCGCTCTTTTAGAGGGCATTTGGGATTGACCCCGTAATCGTAAAAAATCTCAGAACAAGGTCCGCAGGGTCCGTTAGGGCCGTTTTGCCTTGCATTGGAGGGCCAAAAATTGCTCTTGTCTCCCAATTGAACGATACGGCCGGCCGGGACCTTGATTGCGTTGAGCCAAATGCCGTAGGCCTCATCGTCCTCCTGGTAAACCGATACCCAAAGCTTGTCCGCCGGGATCCTCATCTCCTTAGTCAAAAATTCCCAGGCCCAATGAATGGCCTCCTTCTTGAAATAATCGCCGAAGGAAAAATTTCCCAGCATCTCAAAAAAGGTGTGGTGAAAATCCGTCTTGCCCACCACATCCAGATCATCCGTGCGCAGGCATTTCTGGCAGGTGGCTGCGCGGGCAAGCCCGTCGGTATGCCCCAAAAACTGGGGCTTAAACTGCTGCATGCCCGCGGTGGTAAACAGCACGGTCGGGTCATCCTTAGGCACCAAGGAATCGCTGGCCATGATGCTGTGCCCCTTGGACTTAAAGAATTCCAAAAACCTTGTTCTAATTTCGTTTGTAGTCATCATAAATAAAAACCATCACAACCCCGGGGGTTGTGGTGGTTACTGCAATTTTTTGATTACTTTCATGACTACAGCGGCGTCAAACCCGCGGCGTATCAAGAAATCCATGACACGCTTTTTCTTCTTTTGCGGATCAAGGTCCGGCATCCTTTGCCAGCGCCGCTGGGCCAGGTCCATGGCGGCTTTCTCAGGCGTATACGCGCCCTGGACTTCAGCCGCGGCCTGGCTGATGATTTCAGGGTCAACGCCCTTGGCCTTGAGCTCCTGGATGATCCTTCTAAAACCAAACGGCCGGGCTAAACGATAATGGATCCAACTTTTCGTAAAAGCCCGGTCGTCCAGTAATCCTGACGCTGTCAAATCCTTGACAGCGTCATCAATCTCTGCCGAGGAAAAGCCCTTGGTCTTGAGCTTTTCCTTTATTTCCCCGATACTGCGCGGCCTTATCTTTAGAAACCGCAAGGCCGCACCCTTGGCCATGCCAGCCATTTAAACTTTAGGCTTGGCCTTGATCTTCTCGATCACCTGCTTCTTGATCTTGCTCATCACCTTAGGGTTGTCCTTAAGGTATTTGCGGGTGGCTTCCCGGCCCTGGCCTACCTTCTCGTTCTCAAAAGAAAACCAGGCCCCGCTTTTCTGCAGGACTTCATGGGCCACGGCCAAATCCAGGACATCCGCAGCCTCGGAGATGCCTTCGTTAAAATAGATCTCGAATTCCGCTTCCTTAAAAGGCGAGGCCACCTTGTTCTTGACCACCTTGGCCTTGACGCGGTTGCCGATAATGTCCTCGCCGGACTTGATGGATTCGATCTTCCTTAAATCAATGCGCACCGAGGCGTAAAATTTCAGGGCGCGGCCGCCGGTGGTGGTCTCAGGATTGCCGAACATGACGCCGATCTTCATGCGGACCTGGTTGATAAAGACAACACAACAGCGGGACTTGGATATGGCCGCGGTGAGTTTGCGCAGGGCCTGGCTCATCAAGCGGGCCTGCAAACCCATGTGCGCATCGCCCATCTCGCCTTCGATTTCAGCGCGGGGCGTCAGGGCCGCCACCGAGTCAATGACGACCAAATCCACGGCATTGGAACGCACCAAGGTCTCGGCGATTTCCAGGGCCTGCTCGCCGGTGTCCGGCTGGGACACCAAAAGATCATCCAATTTGACCCCCAAGGTCTTGCCATAGTGGGCATCAAAGGCATGTTCAGCATCTATAAAGGCCGCCACCCCGCCGATTTGCTGTAATTGCCGGATAATGCTTAAGGTCAGGGTCGTTTTACCCGAAGATTCCGGGCCGTAAATCTCAATGACGCGGCCGCGCGGAATGCCCCAAACGCCCAAGGCGATGTCCAAAGTCAGGGACCCGGTTGAAATCACCGGGATCTCCGCGGAAACATTGCTGTCCATACGCATGATCGAGCCCTTGCCAAACTGCTTTTCGATCTGCGCCAACGCCAAATCCAAGGCCTTCAAACGGTTATCGCGCAAGGCCTCCGCGGCCTTGTCACCGCCTGTTTTTTCAACTTTGTCTGCGACTGATTTCTCTTGAGCCATAGGTCCTCCGACAGTATTAAAGGGGGAGTTTCAATAGTTTTTAAGTATATAATGAAAATCAATTTTTGTATAGGAATTTGACCAGGGCTGCGGCGGCCATGGCAGCGGTTTCCACCTTCAGCACCGACTCCCCCAAGGAGACCGGAACACAGCCATGTTGGACAGCCAGGCCCACTTCATCCGGGGTAAAATCCCCTTCCGGGCCTATAAAAATAGTCACTGTCTTGTTTTTGTCCGCGTCCAAGAGGAGCTTGGTGATATGCTGAGGATGCTGATGCAGTGATGGAATAATCGCAAGGCCTTGGGGGTCCAAGGCCTTTAAGGCCAGCGGCAAGGCGGTCATGGGATGGATCTGCGGGACCCTGGGCCTTTGGGATTGTTTGGCCGCGTTAACAGCCACAGCCTCGAAACGCTTGATTTTGGCCGGCATCTGCTCGTCTTTAAAAATGACTTGCGTGCGCTTGGTTTTCAAGGGGATGATCTCATCCACACCCAGTTCCGTGCACTTTTCGATGATAAACTCAAATTTGCCCTTTTTAGGCGGCGCGCAGGCCAGGATGATTTTGCCCCTGCCCTGCGCGAGCTCTTGGACGGATTGGATGCGCGCCTGGATGGAGGATGCGCTTATTTTTTCTATGACAGCTTCCGCCTGCCGGGATTGGGCATTGAAGATCTTGATTAAGGCGCCTTTTTTCAGGCGCAGCACGTCCCGGATATGGTGGATTTCATGGGGGTCGGCAATGTCGACGGAAGGTTTGGAAAAATCAGCTGCGGGGCAATAGAATCGGTACATTGGGAATGAATGTTTAAAATGGAGATTAAAAAATTATTGTACTTGATGATGGATAATACCAACCAAAGCACGGAGGGCACGATTGACAGAATCCCTGGTATGAAAAACTTTTGCAACATCACGATCGAGAATAACAACATTGGTGCCTTCTTGGTAACGTTTGGCATATTTGCCTCTTATACCACCGTTAAAATCATATTCGCGAAGCATCTCTGCACCATTTTTCTTTTTATTTCTTTTCATAAAAATCCCTTTCCCTTCTGGCGGCCAGCCTGGCACTAATAATGCGCACTTTATCGCCTCGTTCTGTATGAACAACCACCACTAACCTATTTTTATACGAGCGGCCAATGATAATAAAGCGGTCCTCTGCGTCTGAATGCAGCGGATCATTGATCGTAATTGACCAGATATCCCCAAATACAGTCGTGGCTTCTTCAAAAGAGACACCATGTTTTCTTAAATTTGCGCTTGCCTTTATTTCATTCCACTCAAAGGATAGAGCCATTGCATATCCTTATTAAAATTATACCATGCCGATATTTCTTTATGTGCTAAAAATGTGCTATAAAAAAACGCAATTTGTAGCAAAGCGTGATAAGCCGTAACAATGAAAATTTTGATAACTTATTGGCAGTAGACCGATTGCAAAAAAAATTAAAAGTGGATCGGGGGGGGATCGAACCCCCGGCCTCATCATTGCGAACGATGCGCTCTCCCAAACTGAGCTACCGACCCAAATTACCACAGACTAACTATTTCAAATAATCTAAGAAAAATTTGGGTCGTTGTGTCGCTTCCACA
>CAZACW010000011.1:0-37563 GCA_964483785.1 uncultured Planctomycetales bacterium | reverse complement strand
ATACCTTCTCAAGAAAAGCGACCCGACCCCTCGCCACAGACCAACTTTTTCAAATTATCTAAGAAAAATTTGGGTCGTTGTGTCGCTTCCACAATACCTTCTCAAGAAAAGCGACCCGACCCCTCGCCACAGACCAACTTTTTCAAATAATCTAAGAAAAATTTGGGTCGTTGTGCCGCTTCCACAATGTCTTCTTAAAGAAAAGCGGCCCAACCCCCTACCCATTCAAAATTGAATGCTAATAGTACCAAAGGACCTAAAATTTTACAAGAAAATACGGCCCGGCAAGTTTATTTATGTTATTGTAAAAATAATGCCTTCACTGCTCACCAGGCGTTTCCTGTTTTATAGTTTAATCCTCACCTGTTTCATCTGGCTGGCCCTTTTCAAGGACTTCATTTTCATCCACGTCAATTTTTACAAAGACTCCTATACCAATTTCTGTTATTTCAAATATTTTTTTAACAGCTTGTTCGACGGACACATCCCCCTGTGGGACCCTTATCTGTTCTTAGGCAGGCCCTTTTTGTCCCTTGGCCTCGCGGGCATGCTCAACCCTGTGGCGTTGCTGGTTTTTGCCTTGCATTTTCTAGGACTTAATTACGTTCAGCTTTATGTGATTTATCTGATTGTGTGCTTTTTTTTCGGGATCCTGGGGTCCTTTCTCCTCGGACGCATCATTTTAAAGCATGACAGCTATGCTCTGATCTTCGTTTGGCTGGTCACCTTCTCCGGTTTCGGCTGCATGCTTTTCAGGGAAATTTACATCACCCTGCTCTTTATAACTGCCGTTTGGTTTTTTGTGTTTTTCCTAAAATTTTTTTCCACTTTCACCTTGAAAGACTTTTGGGGCATGATTTTCACCCTGATGCTGGCTGAAACCACCTATTACCCTTTTTATTTCATCTGTCTTATCTCTGTCTTTCTGATCGTCGCGGCCCTGCTTTTCCCTCAAGCTGTCTTGGAGCAGGCCAAGGGTTTCTTCCATTTCATCCGACGGCATAAAATCCCCATGTTATCTGGCATCCTGGGCATTGTCCTGGCCATGGCCCCCCTGTTTTTGGTCCAACGGCTTAACGCGGCCGGAGAAATCAATTCATCCAGCCGGCACAGCCTCAAATTGTGCGGTCAGGCCCCTTCCAGCGCGGCCATGCAATATAACGAAATAGCCTATGAAAATTCCCTGGCCAATGATTTTGGCAGCGGGGAACAATTCGCGCATTTTAGTTATCTTACCCTGGAGCAGGAAGTGGCCTATATGCCCTTGTTCTGTTATCTGATCCTCTTGATCAGTCTTCCCGTCCTCTTCGACCGGAAAAAACTGGCCATGTTCCTGATGGCGTTGATGTTATTTTTGATCGGGCTGGCCGGTGCAACGCCCGTCTATAAATTCCTTTTTGAGCATATCTTCTTTTTTAAATATTTCAGGAACCTTTTCTTTTTCCTGGCCTATGTGATGCCCTTAATGGCCCTTTTTGCCAGCGCGCAGCTTAAAAGCATGGAGGAACAATTTTCCAACCCTGCCCGCCGATGGACCTACATTGTCTATATCACCCTGGCCCATCTTGGCTTTTATCTTCTGCTTAGGTCCTATGGCTGTATTTTCCCGGTTTCCTATATCACGGTGATTTTAAGCCTGCTCTTGTTTACAGCCGTGATTTTGGGCGCTTTCAAAAACAGGAATATCCTCCTCCTAATGGGCTTGGGGGCCGTCCTGATGCTGGAGCCGGCCATGTTTATAAAATATTTCCAGGCCAATACACCGGCCATGCCGTCCTATCCCCTGCCCTATCATCATGATCCATTCCGGTTTCATTATGTCAGGCCTGAGGCAGATCCTGTGGACCAGCTTTATGGCCCTTACGCGGATTCCATGTACCCTATTTTCGCTTCCCTGCAGGACAGCTCCGGAAAAATCACCTTCCCGCCTGATTTTATCCACCAGTCCATCGCGGATTTTTATTGCCATGTTCCCCTGCGGCAGATACCCGCTACCATCCGCTATAAATTGGCCCTTTATGACAATGAAACCGGATCCCCTGATATTGTCCCTCGTCCTCTCCTCGATGATTCCGATGTTTTAAACATCACCCACTTTGATCCGAATTCCCTGACGCTGGCGGCCCATTTTCCGAAAAAGCAATTTTTAGTTTACCGCGACGCTTATTCCCGTTTTTGGAAGGCCTTTATCAACGGCCGGGAAGCCGACATTCACCTGACCCAATATGCCTTTAAAGGGGTGCTTGTCCCGGCAGGCAAAAGTATCGTCGAGTTCAGATATGCCCCTTACGGCGGAGAATGGATCTATATTTTGGTGATGATGGGCCTGGGCTGTGCTTTTTTGGCCCTTACAGGACTCTACACCTATGACCTTATCAGGAGGCGGCCTTGATGGTCCTTAAACGCACCTTTATGGTCTATCTTCTGGCCAGCCTATTAATGCTCAAAATCACGGATTTTCACCTCATCCATTACCGGTGCAGGTTCGCCTTATTGGACCAAGTCAAAAGCACCCAGGGCACCAATGTGGATACGGCCATCTACTATTGGGACTTTGTCAGACACCTTGACCGCCATGATCCAGTGGCATTGGAAAATCTTGTCAAATACTACCTGTTGGCCAAGGATACGGCGCAGGCCAAGGACACGCTCAACAAACTCCTGTGCATGGAGGGCTGGCATTCACCGGAGAGGCCGGATTTTTTAAATACTTATCAAGTCCTCACCGGCCGCACTTCCGTGAATTGCCAAGATTTGATGGACAAGCTTTTAAGAAATAATTAACATAAACATCAGTTCGGCATACACCTATGAACATTCACAACCCCCGGGGTTGTGATGGTCGATCATTAGCATAAACATCACATATGCACACAAAGCTTCAAGCTGCCATCACCTTGGACGTGGATTGGGCCTCGGATGAGACCTTGGATTATTGCATGGACCTGCTGGCCAGGCACAAGGCCAAGGCCACCTGGTTTATCACCCATGCCAGCGGCGGCTTGAAGCGAATCAGGGCCATGAAACCATCATTTGATATTGGGATCCATCCCAATTTTCTGCCTCATTCAACCCAAGGCAGGACAGAGAAAGAAATCGTCGCTCAATTGCTGAAAATCTGCCCGGAAGCCAAAATGATGAGGACCCATTCCCTGGTCCAATCCACCCCCTTGCTGGCCAGGATCATGCGTGCTTTCCCGGCCGTCAAACTCGATGTTTCGCTGTTAATGCCTTACGCCAAGCATGTCCAGCCCTTTGATTATTTTCTGGAGTCCGGCGGCCGGACCCGGTCCATGCTCAGGGCCCCCTACATATGGGAAGATGCCTACGCGATGAATGTCCCGCGGCCTGACTTTCATTTTGACCCGCGCCGTTTTTCCGGGACCGGCATCAAGATCTTTAATTTCCACCCCATCCATATCGCCTTAAACAGCGCGGACATGGCCCCTTACCGCGCCCTGAAAAAGAAACACAAGGCCGATTTCTCCGAGTTGGATTTGATGCAAATTTTTCAATACAGGCAGAACAAAACCTTGGGCACGGAAGATTTTTTGCTCCAGCTCTTAAATCATAAAAACGTCAAGATCAACCGGTTATCCACGGCGGCGGGCCTATGAAAATAGCGGCCATCGGCAGAACATCCTTTCTTTGGAATGCCATCACCGCTTTATCGGCGGCGGGCCATGAGATCAAGGCCATCATCACGACCAAGGCAGCGCCGGAATACAGCAAAAAAGAAGCGGATTTTCAAGACCTGGCCCGGCAGCATAACCTTCCCTTCTTTATGGCAAAAAGCCTGATGGACCCGGGAATCCTCAAGGCGATCAAGGGCGCTGATATCGCCGTCAGCGTCAATTGGACGCATATCTTTACCAAGGAGGACATCCGCCTTTTTAAGCACGGGATCTTAAACGCGCACTTGGGAGATCTGCCCCGCTACAGGGGCAATGCCTGCGCCAACTGGGCCCTGATCAAAGGCGAAAAGAACATTGTCCTCTCCATCCATCTCGTCGAAGCTGATCAATTGGATTGCGGCCGTATCCTCTCGCAAAACAAAATCCCGATTAAGAATACGACCTCTATCGGTGATGTGTATCAATGGGCCGAAGGCCAAATTCCCCTTCTCTTTAACAAGGCCATCCTTGCCTTGCAAAAAAATCCTCAATACGCCCTCAAATATGCGGATATCAAGGGCAAGGGATCCATGCGCTGTTATCCCCGCAGACCGCAAGACAGCCTGATCCGGTGGGAAGATCCGGCCGCCCAAATCCATCGGCTTATCCGCGCCTCGAGCAAACCTTTTGCAGGGGCATATGCCTTCCTGGAGGGAGAGAGAATCACAATCTGGAAGGCAGAGCTGTACAAAGACCGGGAACTGTATTGCGCCGTACCTGGTCAAATTTGCGCCATCGACCAGGAATTTTTTATTGTCATTACGGGCAAGGGGAAATTAAAAATCACGGCCTGGGAGTGCAGCAAGCCCGTCAAATCCATCCGTCAAAGATTAACGGTCCAACCGTAGCTTTATAATCTCACAAAACACATTGAATATGGTCTTGGTATTGACCACCTTGGACTCGCCGGAGAGGCGCTTGCGGCTTTGGGTGGGGATTTCCTTGCAGGTAAAGCCCTGGCGATGGGCTTTGATGACAAATTCGAAATTGACCGTAAACGCATCGGATTTGAGCGTGATGTTTTGCAGAATTTTTCGGCGGAACATGTAGGAACCTTCGATGCGGGGAGAGGGGCCAAACAGGACAAAGACCAGCCAGCGTACGGATTTCGACATGATCCGCCGGACCAGGGGAAAGGAAGTCGATTCATAATAACTGGTGACAAAATCAACCCCTTCCATGGCCTGCACCATCCTGGCCAAATCCCCTGGATCAATCTGTCCGTCCGCGGGCATGAACGTGACCAGATCCAGGTCTGCGGCCTGAAATCCGTCTTTTAAACACGCCCCTATGCCTCGACGCTTCGCATGGGTGATGATCTTGGCATCCGGCAGGCCCGCCAAAAGCTTGGACAAAACCCGGAGGGTGTCATCGCGGCTTCCGTCATCCACCAGTATAAACTGATACTGCCCAGCGCAGGTTTTCAAACATGCTTGCGCTTCCACGACGACAGACTCGAAATTCTTCCCCTCATCCACGCCGTAAATAACGACTGAGACATTGTTCATGGTGTTTTAAAAGACTTCTTTTCCGGGATAAATTTTTCGTATAATCCTCTTAAAATGGTCCCGGGCTTAAGAGTGATGGCATGAGGAAGCGGCCGGCCCAGGACATGATGATCGATCCATAGGTCAGGTTCATTGACCCCGGCCAAGGCCCGCATGTAGGTCGTTCCAGAAAAACGCGGATTGATTTCAAAGGTATACAGGCGGCCGCCGGCCCATCGTCCCTGGATGTTCAAGGGCCCGCGGGAACCAAGGGCCGCGGCAATGCGGCCGGCTTCTTTCAAGATGGCTTGGTTAAAAATAATTTCTCCCTGCGTCAGACCGGATGAGACGCACAAGGACCCGCCTTTTTTGGATCGCGCGGCGATGCTGAAACGGTTGGAAAGCCCGCTTTTGATAAACCGCCTGATGCCGACGGTAGATAAGATCTTGGCGGACCGGTCTGAAAGCACGCCGATCGTATACTCGGCATCTGCCGAGCCGATGTAGGACTGGACCAGGGGCTTTTGCCCATACTTCAAGCTGTACGCACAAAAAAATTCAAGTTCCTTGCGGTCTTGGGCCACGAAGGTGAATTTGGACCCGCCGCTGCCGGCCCTGGGCTTGATGACGCATGGAAAAAAATGGACCTTGGAGATGTCTTTTTGCGTTTGGACTAAAACCGTTTGAGGAACACGGAAATCATGGTCTTTCAGGGTCTGCATGGTCTTGATTTTATCAAGGCCGATGCGGATCACTTGAGGCGAGTTGACCGCCGCCAAGATATGCTCTGCTTCAAACCGGGCTTGATGAAGGGATATCGCTTTTAAATCCGGATCAGAACCTGGGATGAGGACCCGGATTTTTTCCTTTCGGCAGACTGACAACAAGCTTGAGACATAGGTCCTGGAAGTGGCCGGCGGCACAAGAAATCCCTTGTCAGCCAAATGCAGCCCGAAGCTTAGAGGCGACATGTCAGCGGCATAAAGGACATATTTCGGCCCCAAAAGCCTTAAGGCCTTCATCACTTCAACGCCGACTCCCCCTCCGCCGGCGCCTGCAATCAGCACCTTGATCTTTGTTTTCATGTCAGTGAACGCTCCAGGACATGGATGATTTTTTCAGACACGCCGTTTTGCCGCGCTTCCCGGATAAAGGAGGACGTATCGTATTCGACCGTCAAGAATTCCACAGCGTCCCGGGCCATGTCAACGATGGCGGCGCAGGCGCGATGGTCCCCGTGCCTGGGCTGGCCGCAGGAACCGGGATTGACAATGGCGCATCTGCCCATTTTTTTGAACATAGGATGATGCGTGTGCCCCAAACAAACATAGTCCCAAGGCAAGGCGGCAAAACGGTCAAAGGAGGCGTGGTCGGGATAAATGTACTCTTCCAACGGTTTCCACGGGCTGGCATGAAAACAAGCGAGCTTTTTGCCGTCAATCTGCTCTTGCAGGGTCAAAGGCAAGTCCGCCAGCCACCGGCGCTGGTCCGCGGAAATCCGGTCCTTGACCGCCTCAAGCCCGGTCAAGGGCCATAGATGCGGCGGGCAGGGTAAGGTCCCGATTAAATACGCATCGTGATTGCCTAACAGCGTCGGTATCCCCGAAGTCCTCATGGCCTCCAAAACCTGGAGTGATTGATGAAAATACCCCACCAAATCCCCCAAACAAATCTTTTTAGAAACCTTCCTTGCGTCAAAGGCCTCCAACACGGCCTTTAAGGCGCTGAAATTCCCGTGGATATCGGAAAAAATGCCTATCTTGATTTTTTGCCCCCTCGGTACAAAGCCATCATCCCCCTGAGTCCGGATTCCAGTGTATATTGGCTGTTGAATTTAAGTTCCCGGACGGCCTTGGCTGTGCTGATCCTAATCTTAAATTTTTCCTGCGGGTCTGGCCGGCCATTACAAATAATTTTGGATTTTGAACCCGTGATCCGGACAATGGCCCTGGCCAATTGCCGCATGGTGATCAATGACCCGCCGGCGATGTTGTAAACCCCATTGTGCCGGGCCATGCAGGCTTTCCAAAACGCCTGGGCAATGTCCTGAACATAAATAAAATCCTGAACGCGTTGCCCTGTACCGAAAAGTTCCAAATCCGCATCTTTTAAAGCGTTTTCCATAAAAATATTAACGACCGTCTTGTGATCTTGTTTGATCCCATAGGGTGCGTGGATGCGCAATACCTGTAAAGGAAGTTTCTCCATCCTGGAGCCGCGGGTCAAAATCTGTTCGCCCATCAATTTGGAAAGCGCATACATATCCCCCGGCTTGGGGACGCTGGTCTCCTTCCAAGGCAAGGGGCCATGCCCATAAACTGCCGTTGATGATGCATAGATCAGATGAAACCTTTGCTTGATCCAGCACTCCAGCACACTGTGGTGCATGGCCAGATTATCCTGCAAAAGTTTCCAATCCTGCCGGGAACCCGTATTGGGCAGAACCGCAGACAAATAAAAAACACCGTCCACTTTTTTACCTTTCAGCCAATGCTGCAAGGCGCCCTTTTCCCTCACATCGACCCGGTCTATCTTTAAACCTTTCCAATGTCCGCCTCTGCGGCTGCATAAGTACAGGCGGACTTTGCGCTCTTTTAAGTATGCGCACAGCGGCTTTCCTAAAAACCCCGAAGCCCCCAAGACAGCTATTCTTTTCATGCTTTCTCGGCGATGATCCTGACGTATTTAAACAAAGGCCGGCTCAACGGCAAAGCCGCGCGCAGATGCTCTTCGAAATACAAGGCTGATTTCAAGGACAGGTCCCTGATCACCCGGCCTTCCTGGCTGAACCAGCAATATTCATAATGGATTTTAGAAAAACCGGCCTTTCCAAGAAGCGCCCGGACGCGTTCTTCCTGAAAACCGCCCCTGGTCTTTTGGTATTCCGCCATCTTGATTGTCCTGGCAGACATGATGATGCCTTTGGCGCCCCGCACCAGTTTGGGCAGGGCGCAGATGGAATCACGCTCGAGCTTCAAAGGCCCGGAGATATTTTTTAAATGCCGTATCGCTTGCATGCCCTGCCAAAAATAAAAATTAGGGTCCTGGTCCGCATATAAAACCCCGCCTTTTTTTAAGACCCGGAAAGCCTCCCGGAAGGTCGGCAGCAAATCCGGCAAATGATGCAGAAACCCGTAGGCCGTGACCGCATTGAAATGGCTGTCTTCAAAGGGCAGGGCATCGCTGTTGGCAAAAAACAGTTTGATGTTCCGATGCTCCAAGCGATCAAATTTCTTTTTTGCGATGTTCAGCATGGACGGCGTAATGTCCACCCCATAGAGCTCTTTAAAATAAGGCCTGGCAATCCCTAAGACAAATCCTGTGCCGCAGCCGATATCCAGAAGCCGTTGAGCGCCGCAGCGGCGGGCAAGGCCTTTCAGGCGCGCCTTAACCTGGACCACATTCTCCTTGTTGAAATGCGGCTGGGTTTGATCGTAATGCCTGGATAATTGGGTATGGTAAATGATGTTGGAGCGCTCGATCGCTTTTTTAAATTTGGACATGGCCATGATATGCGCTCATTGGAATGTTCGGATGATGGAAGCAATGGTCCGGATGTTTTGGAGGGTCAATCCCTCATGGAATGGCAGGGCCACCGTCGATTGAAAAATCTTTTCTGCAACGGGATAATGCCCTGCTTGAAGACGGTATTTATGTTTATAATACTTCAACCGGTGCATGGCATAGGTGCCGATATTCGCCTCAATCCCCTTGCGTTTGAGATAGGCGATGAAGCGGCCGCGCTCAAGAGGCTCTTCCAATTGGACGATGTACGTTTGAAAGGCATGGCTGTTTCCCTCAAGGGTTTCGGGCAGGGACAGCCAGGGAATGTTTCTCAACTGCTGCGCATAGGCCTTGGCCAAATTTTGCCGCCGCATCATCAAGGAAGGGAGCTTTTTCAATTGGACAAGGCCCATGGCCGCCTGTAATTCCGTCATGCGGTAATTATACCCTGGACAGACAAGGTCAATTTTTCCGTTGACGGATTCCAGGCCGTGATTACGCAATAATTTGACCCTTCCGGCCAAGGCTTGATCGTCGGTGACCACCAAGCCGCCCTCCCCGGTTGTCAAGATCTTGCGGGGATGAAAACTAAAGCAAGCCAGGGTGCCCAAGCTCCCGGCCTTGCGGCCCTTGGATTGGGCGCCCATGGCGCAGGCCGCATCTTCAATCACGGCGATCCGGTATTTTTTGGCCAAGGCCAGGATAGGGTCCATGTCCGCGGTCTGGCCGAACAAGTGGACCGGAATAACAGCCTTGGTTTTAGAGGTGATATGCTTTTTAATCTGGTCCGGGTCAATATTAAACGTACGGGCTTCAATGTCCACCATCACAGCCTTGGCTTGGCAAAGCTCAACTGCATTGGCCGTGGCTGGAAATGTGTAATCAGGGACGATCACTTCATCCCCTGGGCCGATCCGAAGGGCCAGAAGGGCCAAATGCAGGGCCGAGGTCCCTGAATTGACGGCCATGGCATGTTTAACGTTAAGGTAACGGGCTGCCAGGCCCTCAAACGCGGCCACTTGCCGCCCCTGGACGTAAAAACCGGACCGCAAAACGCTCCTAAGGGCCTTTTCTTCTTCAATGCCAACGGATGGCTGGGAAAGTCTAAACATGCAAATGGCTTTTATACCAATGGATGGTTTTCAACAGGCCAAACTCCAGATCGATCTGGGGCTTGTAGCCTAAAATTTTCCTGGCTTTCTCAATGTCCGGGACCCGCAATTCAACGTCCTTCATTTCTTTTTTTTGGAATATGATCTTGGATTTTGATTTGCTCAAATGCCGTATGGCCAGGGCCAGATTATAGATGGTCAGGGTGCTGCGGGGATTGCCGATATTGAAGGCATGGCCCACCGCCCCTTTTTTTTCCATGGCCAGCAAGGTGCCTTCCACGATATCATCGATATAACACCAGGAGCGGATCTGACTGCCGTCGTTATGGATCATCATGGGTTCGTTCTTTAAAGCATTGACAATAAACCGATGCACCGCCCCCACCCCCACCTGGCGCGGACCGTAAATGTTAAACGGCCGGATGGACAAGGCCGGCAAGCCGTATTGCTTGTAATAATTCAAGGACAAATGCTCGGTGGCCAATTTACTGACCGCATACGTCCATCTGGCTTCCCCCACCGTGCCCAGGGTCGTGGTGTCCGATTCCTTGACTTGAAAAGCATAACTGCCGAAGACTTCGCTCGTGGAAAAATCGATGAAGCGCTCAACCTTGGGCTGCTTCAGCGCCGCTTTGATCACATTGTAGGTGCCGATCATGGCCACTTCCATGGTCCTCACCGGCATGGACAAGACAGTGTCCACGCCCGCGATGGAGGCCATATGGACTACGATATGGGCCCCTTGGGCCGCCTTATGGACGCGGGCCGCATCCATCACATCGCCTTTGATCAGGGTCAAATTCCTGTGTTTGGCCAAAGGGGTATGGGCCAGGGCGTTGCGGTGCAATATGTCATAGACAACTATGCGGTTGTGCTCCACCAGCCGCTCGGCCAGATAGGATCCGATAAAACCGGCCCCGCCGGTTATCAGTATTTTTTTATTTCTAAGGCTCATATGACCCCCGGTCTAGGACAGTCCTTGTTTAACGGCGCCGATGATCCAGTCCTGCTCTTCTTGAGTCAAAAACGCATGCATGGGCAAGGCCAAAATATGGGCACAAATATATTCTGCATTGGGAAAATCGCCTTGGGCGTATTTCAAAGCACTCAAGGCAGGCTGAAGATGCAGGGGTTTGGGATAGTAAACGGCGAAGGGCACATGCTGATTTTTCAAGTGTTGTTCCAACCTGGGCCTCTCCTGAACGATCACGTTGTACTGGGCAAAAACAGATTCTTGGGACGCCGCGATGGTCGGGGTCTCGACTAAGGATTTCAATGACTGGGTATAATAGGCCGCGATCTTTTTTCTTCTTTCCAATTCATCGGGAAAATGTTTGAATTTAGCCAGCAGGATCGCCGCCTGCAAGGTGTCGAGCCGCGAATTTAAACCCGCCCGCTCATGCTCATATTTGGCATGGCCGCAGCCGTGCATGCGCAGGGACTTTAAACTGTCTGCCGTTTTGGGGTCCTTGGTAAAAACCATGCCGCCGTCGCCGTAACAGCCGAAAGGCTTGGCCGGAAAAAAGGAAGTGCAGCCGATATCCGCGAGCGTCATAGACATTCTGCCCTTATACCTGGCCCCGAACGACTGCGCACCGTCCTCAATCACAAACAAAGCATGGTCCTTGGCGATCCGGTTGATCTCGTCATAATCCGCGCATTGGCCGAACATATTGACGGCCACGATGCCCCGCGTGCGCGGACCAATGGCTTGCCGGATTTGGGCGGGATCGATGTTCCAGGTATCGCGGCGGACATCCACGAAAACAGGTTTGGCGCCCAATAAGACGATGCTTTCAACGGTCGCGAAAAAAGTGTACGGGGTCGTGATGATCTCATCGCCGGGTTTGACCTCAAGGGCCATTAAAGCCAATTGGATGGCTTCTGTCCCGCTGGCGCAGGCGATCGCATAGGGGACTCCTGCATATTCAGCCAGCCTGGCCTCCAGTTCCTGGACCTGCCGGCCCATGATGAAGGTCCCTTCCTCTATTACGGTGCGGATCTGGGCGTCAATATCCTGCCGGTAATGTTCATATTGCTTCTGGATATCAAAGAACTTGATGTTCATGACCATGCCTGCATGCGGCCTTTGGTTTTTTTATAAACGGCCTTGCAAACCGGACATTGCCAACGGCCTTTGGCGGTTTTTAATGTTTCCCCGCAGGCGCATACCCAGCCCTTGGGTTTGGCAGGGACGCCTATGACCAGCGCATGGTCCGGGACGTCCTTTGTGACCACAGCGCCTGCGCCAATAAAGGCATGCTGTCCGATTTCAACGCCGCAGACAATGGTGGCATTGGCGCCGATGGTGGCCCCGCGGCGGACCAAGATTTTTCCATAAAATTTGGCATCGCGCCGATTAACGGCCGCGCGCGGATTCACAATATTGGTAAATACGCAGGAAGGCCCGCAAAAAACCTCGTCTTCCAGGACGACCCCGTCATATATCGAGACATTGTTTTGAATTTTCACGTTGTCGCCGATTTTAACTGAGCCGTGAATGACGACATTCTGGCCGATTTTGCAGTTGCGGCCTATCCGGGCCCCGGACAAAATGTGGCAGAAATGCCAGATCTTGGTGCCGGCGCCGATGATGGCCCCCTCATCGACAAAGGAGGAAGGGTGGACTTCATAGGGTGGCTGCATAACGATGCCTCTTATCCAGTTCTTTCTGGGCGCTGTCCAAGACTTCCAAGACGGACAAAGCTTCCTGGCCGTCCGTCCTGGGCTGCGCTCTTTGGCCCATGCACGTTAAAAAGTGCAGGCAGGCTTCCTTTAAAGGTTCTTTCTTTTCTATGGCCACGGATTCAAAACTGGCCTTGGAAGCCACCGGCACCCGGTGGATCCATTCGACCTTATGGGGATAGAGAATCAATTTGTGCTCTTCCTCCAAATCATTGAACACCGCCATGTTTTTGTCCCCCACGACCACCAATTTTTGTTCCTTAAACGGATGCAGCCAGCTGACAAAGATATGCGCCCTTAATTTATTGGAAAACGTCATGATGGTCATGGTCGTATCATAGACTTTTTCCTGCAAATAGTCTTCACCAAAGCAAAAGACCTCCTTGGGCGCTTCGGCGGTCAGGCTTAAAATCACGGAAATATCATGCGGGGCAAAACTCCAAAGGATATTTTCCTCTTGGCGCAGCTTGCCGATGTTCAACCGGCTGGAGTAGATGTATTGCAATTTGCCGAGGGTCCCGTCGTCGATAAGGCTTTTGAGCTTGATCACGGCCGGATGGTATTGCAAAACGTGGTCGACCATCAAGACGCGCTTGTGCTGAAGGGCCAGGGCGGCCAGGTCCCTGCATTCCTTAAGGTCCAAGGCCAGGGGTTTTTCGACGAACACATCCTTACCCGCCAGCAGGGCCTGCTTGACCATGGCATAATGCAGGGCCGCCGGCGTCGCAATGGCCACGGCCTTGACCGCGCCGTCTTTGAGCACAGCTTGAAAATCATTGTACGTCTTATCCAAATGATATTGGTTTTGGTATTGCTTCAGCGCATCACCGCTGGCATCACAGATGGAATGTAAAACGCCGCATTCAAAAAAATTCCTGACTAAGTTCTTGCCCCAATACCCGGCCCCCACGACGCAAAGATGTTTTTGGTCCATAGCTTTAATATATAAAATCCCTTTAAATAAGCAAGATTGTTTTGATAAATATGCCTTTATCCCGAAGGTTTTTGCTTTTGGAGCAGGCCTTGGGCTTTTTGGATGTAGGAGGCGAATCTCGGGTCTGCCGGATCAAGGGCCGCGCCTTGCCGCCAAAGGCCCATGCTTTCTTGGTATAGTCCCTTATTGGCCAATAAAACCCCGAGCATGAGATACGTTTCTTTATAGTGAGGATACTGCTGGAGGCTCATTTTGAGCAAAGCCACGGCTGTTTCATCATCGCCGGCACGGCCGAACTTGTCACCGAGCCTGATATAGGCGTAAGGATCATGGACGCGGTTTAAAAATAAAAGTCCCTGCGGCTTTTCCCCTTGACCAATCAAAATGATCCCCGCCAATAAATACGGATCTTGATTTTCCGGATTCCGGCTGATGCACTGTTTAAGCAAGGCCACAG
This sequence comes from uncultured Planctomycetales bacterium, assembly GCA_964483785.1. Lineage (GTDB taxonomy): Bacteria > Omnitrophota > Gorgyraeia > Zapsychrales > Fredricksoniimonadaceae > JABDGZ01. Next base: position 23,710 of record CAZACW010000011.1, on the reverse strand, counting down.
CCGTTTGAGGAGCACCGTATTTGTAAAGCTGATAGCCTATGCGCATATAACTGTCATAATCCCTTTGCGTGTTAAAAATCCGCTCGCTGATGCCTCTGCAGTGATCACTGTGTTGTTTTTGACATTGGCCATCTACATATTTATAGGCCAAATCCTTGTCCATGTAGGTGTACGGGACCTCGTTAAAATGGTTGAGAGAGGCCCAATACCGGCAATAGGTGTCCGTGTCCTTCCAAAGGAGATTGCCCTGCCTTGTCATTAAAACCATGGTCGTCACAAGCAAGGCCAATGCCAAGGCCTTGATCCTGGTGTTCCAATGCTGGGTGAGTTTAAGCCCGGCACTGGCCACCAAGGCAAAAAACCCCATGGAAGAAAAATAGAACCAATGCGGCTCAATCAAGGCCGTGAATTTGGTCGGAAACCACGCATAAGCAAAAGCCGCTAAAAAAAACGGGATAAAACCAAAAACAAAAATGGCCAGACACAGCACTTCAAACCTTTTTTTGAATTTCTTGAATACGTAAAATAAAGTCAGGACAAACATTCCAAGACCGAACAGCCACAGGATGCGCAGGAATACATGCCCCCCTTCGATCAGGACATTCCACAAAAACAACAAGTGCACGGGAAGAAATAATTTAGACATATACCATTGAAGCAAGAGGGAAAGGGTCGCCAGATAGACCTTGAAAGGGATCTGCCCAATGATGGCCAGATGTTCTTCTCTTTTGGAAAAATGGGGCCAGATCAACATATAAAGAACAAAAAAAATCAAATACGGCCAAAGCAGGGCCCATCCTTTCTTCATGGTTTTTGCAGGCGTAGACACGATAATGAAAAACACGATAAGGACCAAAAAACTGCCTATCTGATGGCTTAAAAGGGCGCCGATATAAAAAAGGACCGACAAAACAAAATCTTTGAGACCCTCTCCTTGGATGTGCCTTAGAAAAAACCAAAGGCTCAACTGCATGAAAATGACATAAAGGGCCAGCATGCTGGCTGTTTTATAATTGACGATCATGGCATTGATAGGATGGACACAATAAAGCACCGCGGTGATGAAGGCAACATTTCTGGCGCGGGCCAGGTCAGCTTCGGAAGCTTGAAGGATATACAAAAGGTAAAGGCGCTTGATGATCACATAACACAAAGCGCAGATCACAATAAAAAGGGCCAGATTGAAAACCGTATAATAGGCGGGAGTAAATCCGAACAAGGAAACACAGATTTTCAGCAAAATATTAGGCAGCGGCCTGTAAAACCCGTTTAACGGATGCAGGAATATGGACTGGGACGATAAATCGTAGCTCATCCATTTCGCCATCGGGATGAGGACTAAATCATCCATCATGAAGGCATTGGAAATGGCATTGCTGTAACACAGCACCGCCAGCGCGCAAAGGATAAACAAGCACCATTGGTCGGCCTTGATCTTGGACTGAAACAAACAATGCTCCTTAAGGTTTCAGATATTTCGCCTGGTTGATGTTAAAGATAAATCTTTGGTCCGTCGGGTCCAGGGCCAGGCCCTGCTGCCAATACTGCAGGCTCTTTTGAAAATCGCCTTGATTGCCGAGAATGACCCCGATCAAAAGATAGGGTTCCTTGTAGCGGGGGTATTGCCTCATGCATTGCTCCAGCAAGGCCAGGGCCGTCTTGTCCTCTCCTGCCTGGTCCATGGTATAGGCCAGTTGAAGATAATCATAAGGCTGGGCTTGGGGACCGGCCAGCCGGCGCAGCATCCCCCGGCATTCCACGGGATGGTTATTTTTGCAGTGAAATGCCGCCAGTTTAAAGGTCAGGTCCCTGTGCTGTGCGGCTGTCAGGGGACTGGCTTGAAGCCTTTCAATCAGGGCAGGCGTGTTGGCCACATTGTCCTTGATATACCCATTGACCTGGCCGAGGACCTCGCCGATCAGATCCGGCGGGATCTTCTCGTCCTTATGGTTAAAATAATACGATGTGACGATGTTCGCGGCCAAAAAATTTCCGGGGAATTTACGCAGCCAATTTTCCGCATAGCTTTTTTCAGTCCTGGCAGAGGCGTCGATGTTCAGGGTGTTGATCAACAAAGCCGCGCACAAAACCGCCAATAGCATCAGGCCCCAAAACCTCGGGACAGGTTTGATGATTTTAAGCAGTTTTAGGGCCGCAAACAAATAAAGGCCTATGGATGAAAAATACATCCAATTCGGCTCAAAGACCCACTGCCCTCCGTCCTGCAGCCTGGCCTGTGCGCCGGGCACGGCATAAAGGACCCCGATCAGGAAAAAAACCAGGGCAAAACTTTGCAGGGATTTTTTGTAATGAAAAAATATCAGGATCACGCAAAGAATCAAAAACCCGAACCAAAGCGCGTTCCAAAACACTATGGAACCCTGCAGAGGCGGCAGGCTGGCCATAAACACAATGTCCTTGGGGAAAATCATATTGCCCAAATACCAAAAAAACACATGAGAAAAATTGGCGTTGGACTCCCAGAACAGCCTGGGCTGCAATGTCTTGATGGTCTCCAAATGCACATGGGGATTGATGATCTTGGCCCAAAGCCCGAGCAAAACCAGGCTTAAGACCGCAAAGGGCGCGGCGATCTTCATGGACCTTGCCCATCCCTGATCCGTCAATATCACCAGCAGGGCCAGGGCATACAAAGGAAACAGGACCGTTGTTTCCTGGCTGAATACGGCCAAAAAGACCATCACAAGGCTGAACACAAGATACTTAGTCCCCTTCTGATGCTCTGCGTACAGATACAAGGACATCAAGGCCGCCAGGGAAAATACCGCATGGATAAAAAGAATGTTAAAGGTTATATGCTGGAGCATGTCCGCGCTCATCGGATGCACGCAAAATAAAACGACGGTCAACAAAGAAAGCTCGAAATCCTTGGAAATCAAGAATACAAATAGAAAGACCAGGATGCAGTTTAGAAAAAACAGGCCTACATTGATCAAATACAGGGGAAAAGGCGTTTGAAAAATTTTGAACAAGCCCACATTCAGCAGGTAATTGAAAGGAATGTAATGATGCCCCATGGACTTGGTGAAATAATCCGAAAAATGGCGGTAATAGGTGTAAATCGTCGACGAGGAGTCCTGGTAAATTTGGGCATTGTTGAAACGGTCGGGCGATGAGGCCACATACACGCGCTCATCGATCATGAATTGATGGGTCAGGATGTCCCCATAGGATATCAGGCACAGGGCCAACAGCAAGGCCAGAGCTGAGAGGATTTTAATGGGTTGACTCATTTTGATTCCAGGGCTTGAGCTTTGTGAATATTCTGGCTGAAACGAAGGTCTGTGGGGGCGATGGCCTCCCCTATGCGCCAGATACGAATGGCTTGCGCATACCTGCCGGAATTCGCCAGAATATTTCCGGACAGCCAATAGGCATCTTTATTGCCAGGATCTGTTTGCATGATCTTGGCGAAACAATCCAAGGCCAGCCCGTCCAAATGGTGGATGGCCAGATAAGTCCCCAAATCCGTCAAATTTTTAGGATCTGATTCCTGATGGATGAAGCGGTGCGCATAATCTGTTAATGAAGAAAAATTCCTTTGAAGCATGGTCAGATTGATCAGGACCAATAATGTTTTGGGATCATCATTGAGGATATCAAGGTTTTTGAGGCAAAGCGCCATGGCTTGAGGGTACATGGCCTTGCGTATGTACACCGCGGCCAGCCCCCGCCGGGCTTGAAGAAGCAATGGATTCAGGATCAGGGCCTGCTGGTAAAACTCCTCGGCCTTGGTCAAATCTCCTTCGGCATAATAAACTGAGCCTAAATTATTTAAAATGGAAGAGGCTTGAGGATAATATTTTACGGCCCTTAAATAATAAGATTTAGCTTCCTCCAAACGGCCTTGGGCTTGCGCCAAGACACCAAGATCCACAATCCCGATATCCGTACTGCTTTCAGTCATGCCCAGCTTGTAATATTTGTAGGCATTTTTCAGGTCCCCTTCGCTGCGGTAGGCGGCCGCAATATAATAATAAGTTGCTTTGATGGCCGGGGCCTGTTGGGCCCAATACAAAGAATAGGTTTTCTGGTTGGCCCATAACAAATTATTCGCATGAGAAATCGATCCCCATGCCAATAGCAAGACCAATAGAAACAGAGACCCTATCCATTTTGACTTGTTCAATACCCACAAACAGACATGGGCGGCCAAGACAAAGAACCCGATGGAAGAAAACACAAACCAATGCGGTTCAATCCGTACGTTTTCATCCTGGACCAAAAATGCCGAAAGGAACACGGGGACAAAACCAATCATGATCCAAATGACGGCAAGCAGATTGACCGGCTCTCGGGCATATTTGAACAGCAAAGCAAAAAAGGAAATGACAAGCAGAACCAGTCCCAGGGCCGGCCAAAATGTATGGTCATGCATGATGGGTGTGGCCCAGACCATGACCACCCCTACGGGATAAAACAACTGGCCGATATACCAGCTTAAAACGTGAAACAAGGCGGCCGCGTATTGGCCCAGGGACATATGATAATGGCTGATGTCCCGTATGGCGTTGAATTGAAAGCTGGAAAAAACAGCCCTGAACACAAGATAGGCCAATCCGATCAAAAAATACGGAAGCAGGCAGAGGGCCTTGGCTTTGACCGGATCTTTCCTAAATAAGAACACCACCGCACTGACATAGACAGGAGTCAAGATGCCGCTTTCATGCCAAAACATGGACAAAAACATAAAAACAAGGCTCATGGCGTATAACCCGCGGTCCATGGACTTATCCAAAGATGACAAAAGAAAGAACATGGTCCCCAGCATGCAGATCACCTGAAAGGCAAATACATTGGCCGTCACATAATTGACAATGATGCCGTTGACAGGATGAATGAGGTACAATAACCCGGTCAAGAATGCCAAATTGAGATTACCGGACAGCCTTAAGATGAAGGCGAAGATCAGCGACGAGGAAAAAGCAAAGGCCAGAAGATTCAAGAGATGATATTGCCAATAATGCTCCTTAAAGGCGGGAAACATCAGGTCGTAAACGATATGGGCCAGGGGCCGGTAATATCCCGGATCCATGTGGCTGTCCATCACGCCCCACGCCTGCTGCAGATACGGGTCCCATTGGGAGAGGGCAAATTTATACCCGCTGAATATGGGGTTCTTGGCGAAAACAAAATCATCAATGAGGAATTGATTGTTGAAGCTGTTATGATAAATCAGGAAACCGAACAGAAAATAAAGCACGAAAACCTTCATGCTGTTCTTGAAAACCATGCCCATTTACCTCGCCTGAATTTGTTCCATTTTCATGGCCTCATCTTTTCGTCCGTTTCGCCGCAATAAGGACACTAACGCCCCATACACACCCTTATCCTCCGGGGCTATGAGCAATATCTTGCGGTAACTCTCCAGCGCCAGGCCGTCCAACCCGGCCCGCTCCATCATCCCCCCCAATGTCATTAAAACGGGGGGACTAAAGCTTTGATGGATCAATTGACGGGCGTAGGCCGTCAGGCCTGCGCCATCTTTTTGATAAGCAAATATGCTGAGCATCAACAGGATGGTGTCCCCGTCTGCGGGGTCTGTGTTCAAATTTTCACGGCATAAATCCAGCGCCTTTTGATATTCATGCTTTTTAAGACAAATGGTCGCGAGCCCAAGCCTGGGCTTTAAAAACAAAGGGTCTAACTGCAAGGACCGCTGTAAATCCGCCCTGGCATCTTCCCATTGGCCGCGTTCAAAATCAAGGACCCCGCGGTTATAGTAACTCAGGGCCGAATGAGGGTTGACCATCAAGGCCATGTTAATGTCGGAGAGAGCTTCCTTAAAACGCCCTTCTTTAGCGGCCATGGCTTCCAAATTATTATATATTCTCTCGTTAAGAGACGCCTGCGGATCTGACAGGGCCAATTTATAATAGTGTTCGGATACATGGAGCGCCCCCTCATCCTTATAACTTTCAGCAAGAAAATAATAGGCCAATTTAACATAAGGGGCATGGCGCATCCAATAGAATGCATAAGTTTTTTGATCAGACCATAGGCGATTATACACATGCGACAACCCCGCCCAGACCATGACCAAAACAATGACAAGGACAGGACCGGCTGTTTTAAATTTTTCCCAGGCCTTGGCACAGCCATGGGCCGTCAAAATGAAAAAGCCAATATTACCGAACACCATCCAATGCGGCTCCATTTCAATGCCGTTTCTGATCCTCAACATGGCCAGGCAGACCGGAGCAAGGCCGATCAAAAACCAGACCAGGGCCATCTGGAGCAGACGATCTTTGGAATAAAGGGCCAAAAGAACCACGATCACCGCGCCCAAAAGGAAAAAACCGATCCAATGCAACAGCAAATGATCGAGTTGAAGAGGCGCGGCCCAATGCATGACAATGCCTTGGGGGCAAAACAATTTTCCAAGATGCCAGGTCAAGACATTAAATAGATTCGCCAGGTATACCCCCGGGGCCAGGAACATATGTTCCACCGCATTCGAGGATGGAATGAAGACATGGAGATAGGCCAACCTGAATGCCCCATAAACCAATTCCATGACGACCAATGGTAAAAAAGCGACCCAATTCCGTTTTATCAAACCAGGTCTTAAGAGAGCAAACATGGCCAGGACATAAAACACAAGCATGGCTCCCGTCTCATGCCAGAACAAAGAAAGGAAGGCCAGGACCAGGCCCAATCCATAGAAACAAGCGTTTCCCCGATTGACCAAAAACTCCCAAAGACAGAACATGGCCCCCAACATGCAGATGACTTGCAGGGTGAATACATTCGCAGAGATATAATTGACTAAAATGCCGTTGATAGGATGTACAAGAAATAAAAGGCCGGATAAAAAAGCAAGCTTAGACCTTCCGGAGACGCTGCAGATCAAGGCAAACATCAAGGTTGAACACATGACCAAAAGTAAGAGGTTTAATACATGGTATTTCCAGTAATCCCTCTTAAAGGCCGGATACATAAGATCGTAGACCATGTGGGTCAAAGGACGGTAATATAAAAGGTGGTTCCTGCTGTCGGCAAAATCCAGGGCAGATTGCTGTTGATAGGGGTCCCATTGAGACCAAATGTATTTTGGCTGGCTTAAGACAGGATTGTGAAGCAGGGCAAGATCATCGATCAGGAAAGGATGGTTGAAACTGTTGTAAAACACCGCTGTGCCGAGAATAAAATAAAAAAGAAACGCTTGGGGCCATTTTTTCATAAAAAGAAATGCTTACTCATTGCCGTATGGTCCAAAAATCGTCGGCCATGGTTTCCAGGTAGGCATAGGGCATCGTGAAATACCCGGCCTGGCCCCAGGTACTGCCCCAGGAATTGCGCACGATGAAGCGCTTTTCTTTTTGATCATACCCCGCGGCCATCACCGCGTGGCCGCCCACTGCGCGCTCGGACTTTTTAGGCATGGGCACGATGCCGGTCTCGGCGACCTTCATGGTCTCGAAACTCTCATAAACCGTAAACCCGAACACGAACGGAACCCCTTCGGCGAGGCAGCCGCGCTTCTCATCGAGTGTCAAAAGGCGGTGGTAGGTTTTGATGCGCCGTTTCAAGGCCTGCCGGTAACAGGCCTTGGCGGGCTTTTGGGTGAACCTGGAGATATTATACGGCCAGAGGGATTCCGGACATACGCCGTCTTTGGCCAGGACCTTGATCCCGTCGCGGATCATGGCCCCTGAATCATAGCCCACCGTGCCTTCCAGGGCCCGCTCATTGTAATAGATAAAAAGGCGGCTCAAGTCCTGGTAGGCCGCCCGGCCGTTCATTTCTTCCAAAAATTGCAAAAGCCCGGCCAGGGCATTGGCCGTGCACGAGCCCAGGCGGCCCTGGTTCTCGACGGGCGAACACCCGCCCCTTAAATCGACCTTGGCTGGAAGTCTGACCCTGGGCGCAATCGCGCTGTAGAGAAAATCCCTATGGTCCGGTCTGTCCGGGATCCATCCGTAGGCTTGAACATGGGGCATGGGGCCTCCTTGAAGTTCAATTTATCCGGTGCTGACGGAAGACGGATATACAGTTCCTGAAAGCGAGACTGAAGGATTATTGGCTTGGTCCGTTGATACCCCGTTGACGCAGCTTGGCAAAGCGTTGTTAAAGCAATTCAAAAGCGTGATGGAAAAGCCGTTGGTCGAGGAAAAGGTCGGGGCCGGGTTGGTCATGGTGTAGGCGCCCCCCAAAAAGGTCGCGGCTTTGAGTTTATTGGGATTGAGCATGGCCGGACAGCTGGTGGCCCCCCTGGGGTCATTGCCGGGAGAATATTTTTGGGCGCACCATTCGATTTGATAAGGAAAGGCCGCGGTATTGATCCAGCTGTAGCATAGCCAGATGTCCCCTGGCGCGTAATTGATGATATTGTTACCAACGCCCGACGGCTGATGGATGCAAAATGAATTGGGATCACCCACCTGGGCGCCGATCAATATCCCCTCATCATTGGTGTTGGCGCTGCCCACAGCCAGGCCGGCGTTATTGAGAATATGGTTTAAGGTGGTCTGCGTCTGGGATTTCGTCAGGTAACGCTGGCCGTAATCCTGGCCGTTGTTGTTGAGCGTCACATTGATTGAGACGATGCCCATCACGACGATGCTCACCAGGACCATGGCCACGATCAATTCGATCAGGGTGAAAGCGGAAGCGGTCATCTTCGTTTGCATAGGCCGGCCTACGATTGTATGTTCAAGTCCACCCGGTGGGCCACGTCGGTATTGCCGCATGTCGACAAGGCGCTGCCGTTGGCACAGGTCACATTATAAACCAGGCATACGGTATTCGCGACCCCGTTGCAGGTGATTGTATTGACCGCCGTGATCGTCCCGGGCCAGCTCAAAGACGGATTGGTCGAAGCTGTCAGGTTCGCGGCGCTGACCTCGTGATGGCCCACGGACAGGGAAAAATCAGGGCAAGGATTGGCGCCTAAACCCGCGGAACACTGATAATATAATTTCGCGGCTGAACCCTGCGGGTCGGTCACCTGGGTGCGCAGGGCTTCCAGCACCTGCTTGCCGAACACCGCGGCGACCAAATTGCTTTCCTTGGTGACCACCGGCGCGCGCACGGCATTCAAGGTGGCAAAGACGCCGGAAACAGCGACTATAAAAATCACCGCTGAAAGCAAAATTTCCATCAGTGTAAAACCGCCCTGACTTAAGGACACTGTGTACCTCCTGCGCACACCGGATTGGTGGATAAAATGGCTTCGTTCAAATAAAGGGTGATCAAAGGCTGGCCCGTAGTGTTGTTGCGGGTGGCCTGACATAGCGGTGTATTGGTGAACGCCTGAGGAGAGCAGGCATAGGTATAGGAGTTGTCATCCGTAATGGCCAAAGACAGATTGCAATTGATCGCGGCCAGGTTATTGGCGCATACTGTGCCGCTGATGGCCGTGCAGTTGGCTTGCGCGCTGTTGGCGGTATTAAGGCAATAGCCTTGATTGTTGTTGATGCTGGTATTGTAATTCTGCTGGGCGCTGTAAATGGCCAGCAAATTGTTCCGGGCCACCGTGGCCAGGGCCTTTTCATTGGGATTGGAAAAATTCAGGACCATGACAGCGGCAATGCCGATCAAAATCAGCACAACGATGACTTCCATCAAGGTGAACCCCTGCTTACGCATGGCCATAGCCCCCTGTTAAATTTATAACATATTAAATATAGCCGGTCAAATGAAGCCCGGTCATTTATTACGAAGGGCAATACTTGGCAAGACCGGCACAGCTGATGGAGGTAATGCCCTGGGCCGAGGAGAGCAAGGTAAGGGTGACGAAGGCATCCTGGGCCGTACACCTATAGACTGTCCCAGCCGGATCTCCAACCAAAGGCGAGGCGCAGGCATAGGCAAAATTATCAGAGATGCCTATATGCAAATTAGTGTTAAGGTCAGCTTTCGAATCCCCGCAGGTGACGGTCAATCCAGACGGGTTTACGCCCGCGTTGAGGCAATAACCCGCGCTGAAATCTTCCGCAAATTTCTGCTGGGCCGCGGCCATGGCCATTAAATTGTTCTTGGCGGACTGGACCCTGGACTGCTCGAAAGATGCGTTGAGCACAGGAATGGACAAAGTCGCCAGGAGGCCGACTATGACCAAAACAACCACGATTTCGATCAGATTAATGCCCTTCTTGGATCTTAACATGTCAGCCTCCCTAAATTAAGGTATAACACGAGCTCCCCTGCCGGTCAATAAAAGACATAAAAAAAGGCAAGATCAAATTTCGATCTTGCCTTTGATGACAATGCAATGGCCTCTGAATTAGCAGGCGCTCTTAAGATTACCGCCGCCAAAGCACCCAACACCGGCTGTAGCCGGCCAACCAGTTGAAGCGGCGCAGGCAGAAGTCGAGCAGCGATACACGGTAATGGTATCCGTAGCTGCCAGAGGATTACCTGTACCAGCGGCCAGGATGGAATAATTGGTATCCCCGGTGTTCGCTGGACCAGTCAAAGTATAAGTAAATACCCCAGAAGCACTTGGGTTACCTAAGTTCGCGGAGTTACAGGCGTTATCACTGACCCCGCCTTGCTTCATGATACAGGCTTCAATAGTCGGCCTGTAGGAACTGATGGTGGCCAAGGCTTCTTCAGACCTGGTTTTGGTTACGTTGCTGAACAGGTTAGGTAAGGCAATGGCCGCTAAGATACCTACTATGATCAAAACTACAATAATTTCAATTAAGGTAAAACCACTCTTATTCTTGAGGATTTTCATGATGTTCTCCTTAAAAGTTAATCTTATTTATACAATAACTGCAACTCTCAAATCAAGTATAACATGCACCTAATCAATGTCAAATGCAGAAAAATATATTTTACCCCCACAACCTCCGGGGTTGTGATGGTATAACCATCACAACCCCGGAGGTTGTGGGGGTCATTTTTTAATGGCCGAAATTGCCGGCCCCCTGGCCGAGTTTAAAGAGCGGCATAAAGATGGAAATGACGATGACGCCGATGATGGAGGCCATAAAGACCAGCATGAAAGGCTCGATCAGGGTGCCGAACCGCTTCATAAAGGCCTGCACATTAGACTGATAAAATTCCGCCACATGCCGCAGCATCTTGCCCAGCTCCCCGGTTTCCTCGCCCACCTTGATCATCTGGATGGCCATCATCGGAAAAAACCCGGACTCAAGCAAAGAATCAGCCATGCCCCGGCCCTCGCGTACCCCTTCCCGCACGCCGGCCACCACCAGGCCGCAGGTCTTGTTGTCGACCAGTTTTTCCGTGATTTCCAGGGCGTAAAGGATGGGGACCCCGCTTTCGGTCAAGATGGACATCTGGGCCGCGAAACGCTCCACCACGATCAATCGGGTGACCTCGCCCGCGATGGGTAAGGCATAGATTATTTTTTCGAACTGCAGGCGTCCGGTCGGCGTCGAAAAATACCCTTTCAGGACCACGAACAGCCCAAACCCCGTCCCGAACATCAGCATCAAATTGTGCTTGATGAAATCAAAAGTGGCCAAAAGGCATACGGTCATGGCCGGCAGTTTCGCGTGCATGGAATTGAAAACGTCCTCGAAACGCGGGCCCACCACCAGGGCAAAAAAGAGCACGGCCCCGATGCAGACCACGAACAGGATGATCGGATAGACCAGGGCCGAGATAATGGCGGAGCGGAAGGCCACGTCCTGCTCCACATGGTCAGCCAGTTTATTGAGCACCATGGGCATGGTGCCCGAGGCCTCGCCCACCTCGGCCAGGCTGATCCAAAACTGGTTAAAAATCTTGGGATGCTTGGTCAGGGCGGCGCTCAAGGAAGAGCCCTGTTCAATATCCCCGTGGATCTGATTGACAGACTCATACAATAGTTTGCTTTGGATCTGAGATTTGATCACATCCAGGCTGCGCAGCATGGTCACCCCGGCTTCCAGCATGGTCGCTAATTGACGGGAAAAAACCAGAAGGTCCTCGATTTTGACCGGCACATGGTCGAATTTCTGGCCCTGGGCCTTGACCTCGGTTTTCTTTAAAGAAACCTCCGCGGCCGAGCGGATGCTGACGACAAAATACCCCTCGCCCTGCAGTTTTTCCACCAGGGCATCTTCATTAAAGGCCTGGACCGTGTCGGTCTTGGTATTGCCTTCATTGTCCTTGGCGACGTAAATATAACTCGGCATAGGTCTTAAAGGGCCGTGGTCAAAGCCAGGATCTCATCCACGCTGGTGATCCCGGCCTCCACTTTTTTCATGCCCGACTCAAACAAGGTGTCCATTTCATTGCGCCTGGCCGCGTCCTTGATCTCATTATAGCCCGCCGAACGCGTGATCAGGGTGCGGATCTCGTCATTGATGGCCATCACCTCCGAGATCACCAGGCGGCCTTTATATCCGGTGTGGCTGCACTCGTCGCAGCCTTTGGACCGGTAAATCAGGTCGCTTTTGATTTTATAACCGCTTAAGGTCAGGCCGTTGGGTTCATAAGGCTCCTTGCATTTGGCGCAGAGTTTGCGGGCCAGGCGCTGGGCCACGATCATGACCAGGGAAGGCGTCAAGAGATAATTGGGGACGCCGATATCAATGAGGCGCGCCACGGCCGAAGGGGCATCGTTGGTGTGCAAAGTGGAAAGGACCAGATGGCCGGTCAGGGCCGCGCGCAGGCAGATCTGGGCGGTCTCAAGGTCGCGGACTTCGCCCACCATGATGGTGTCCGGGTCCTGGCGCAGAAAGGCGCGCAGGGCCGAGGCAAAGGTCAGCCCTATGTCGGTGCGCACCGCCACCTGGTTGATGCCGTCGAGCTTGAATTCCACCGGGTCCTCGCAGGTCATGATGTTCAGGCTCGGGTCAAAGACCTCGTTCAGGCAGGAATACAGGGTCGTGGACTTGCCGCTTCCCGTCGGACCGGTGACAAAAAAAAGCCCGTAAGAACTTTGCAGGGCCTTGCGGATCGCCTCCAATTGCTTGGTGTCATACCCCAAATTGATGAGTTCCAGCTTGACCGCCCCCTTGTCCAACAGGCGCAGCACGGCCTTTTCCCCGTACACCGTCGGGATCGTGGACACGCGCAGGTCCACGACGCGGTCTTCCATCTTGGCGGAGATGGCCCCGTCCTGGGGCAGGCGCTTTTCCGCGATGTCCATCTTGGCCAAAATCTTGATGCGCGAGATGATCGGCAGATGCAGATGGGCCGCCGGAGGCGGGATCTGGTACAAGGCCCCGTCGATGCGGTAGCGGATCTCCAGCCTGTCCTTGAATGGCTCGATATGGATGTCGCTGGCCCGCTCGTCGATGGCCTGGCGGATGACCAGATCCACCAGCTTGATCACCGGCGCCTCGCCCGCCTTGGCGATGAGGCTGTCAATGCTGAGTTCCGAATCGGTAAAGCTTAGCTTGTCCTCTGCCTTGGTGGAGCGTTCCCCTTCCGAATAGCTTTTCTGCAGGGCCTGGTCCAGAATAGACCCGCCCTCCCTCTCCCCCGCCTCCTTGCCCGTGACATAAAACTCGTCGATGGCCTTGATCAAATCGGTCTTGGTGGCAATGATCAAATTCAGGGTGCAGCCGGTGAGGATCTTCAAATTGTCGAGGACAAAAAAATCGAGCGGGTCAAAGATGGCGCAGGTGAGGGAATTCAAATTTTTGCTCAAGGGCAGGACCAGGTTCCTTTTGGCGAAATCGAAACTCACCAATTTTTCCAGGCTCTGGTCGTATTTGGGCCGCAACAGCCCTGACTGGAAGGACGCGAAGGGCACGCCAAGCTGGGTGCTTAAGGCAACGGCAAAATCTTCCTCCTTGATGGTGCCGACCTGGATCAGGATCTCGCCTAAGCGGCTGCCCTTTTGCTGTTTCTGTAAATTGATGGCCTCCTGCAGCTGGTTTTCCGTAAGCAGGCCCTGCTTGATCAATATTTCGCCGATCCTGATGCGCGCCATAGATCATTTATTCATTTCATACGAATTCAGGGAATTGGTGACGTCCTGCGCCCTGTTGGCCGCGTCCTGGACATTCAGGGCCGTATCCGCGGACATGGACGACCCGTTCATATTCAGGCCCATCTGGCTGGGGTCGTCGATGATGTGGGGCGTTAGAAAAATGATCAATTCGCGGTCCTGTTGGGTGGAATTTTTGGAACGAAAAGCCGCGCCGACCAGCGGCAGATCGCCCAGGATGGGGAGTTTAGTGACAGTCTTGTTCATCTGGGTCTTCATCAGGCCGCCGATCACCATGGTCTGGCCGTCCTTGAGCTTCAAATAGGAATCCGAACCGCGGGTTTCCGGGTCGAAAATCGTCCCGCCGATCCCTCCCGGGGGCTGGACCTGGGACAAAATGATGTCGATGACCTTGGGAGAGACCGCCAAGGTGATTTCCCGCGTGAGCAAATTGGCCTGGGGCGTCACCTTTAAAATCACGCCCGTGGTTTTGCGGTCCACGGTAAAGGTCTCGATGGACCCGGCCGTGCCGGAAGAAGAGGTCGAGGGCACCACGTCTACAGCCTGGTCGGTGGAAATCTGGATCTGCGCCGTCTCATTGTTGAGGGTCAGGATCCTGGGCCTGGCCAGGGTCTTGGCATCGGTCTTGGTGGTGAGAAAATCCAAGGTCGCCTTCATGCTGGTCGCGTCAAACAAGCCGTTAACGAAAATGCTGTTGGAAGAAGAGCTGGAGCTGGAACTTGAACTGGAAGAAGACGTGGCCCTGGTATTGCTGAAGGGATAATTCACCAGTCTTTGGCCCCCTGTGAACTTCATCAAGGTGGCGCCGTAGGTGATCCCCATCTGGTCCGCCGTGCTTTTGGAGACGTCGATCATCTCCACCTCGATCAGGATTTGCGGGATGGGCACATCCAGCTTGGCGATGGTACTTTCGATGTCGGCAAACTGGCTGGGCTTGTCCGTGATGATCAGGCTGTTGGTACGGGCATCTTCGATCACCTTGCCGTCGGTAGACAGGGCTTCCTTGACCACTTCCACCAGGCCTTCCGATGTACTGGCGGAGGTCATGTTGGAGGTTGACGGGCCGGAACCCATCGTGGAAGAGCTGATGGAAATGGTGTTTTTGAGCTTGGAGGAGGAGACCGTAGCATATTTGAGCTGATAGACCCTGGTGATCAGGTTTTTATAGGTCAAATCCTTGGCCTTGACGACAAACACGTCCGTGTCCTTCTCCATCACATAGGTCAGGTCATTATAGTCCAGCATCAGCTGCAGGGCCTTGTCCAGAGGTATTTTTTTCAGGTACAGGGTGATTTTCTTGTCCGCCACGTCCGGCGTGGCCACGAAACTCAGGCCGGATTGCTGGGAAAAAATGCGCAGGACATTGATCAAAGACACGTCCTTGACATCAATGAACACGTTCTTGGAGGAAAAGGAGTCGGGTTCGGCGAAATGTTCTTCCAAGTCCACGGACCAAACCCGCTGGCCGCAGGCCATGCACATCAGGAAGCACATCCACAGGGAGAAGAGCGTTCTTATCATCAATGAATTAGATTATCGGATAATGAAAGACTAATCAATCTTTAAAAAGAATTTTTTGCCCTTATACACATAGCCGACACCCTTGGTGGTCACGGAAGCGATGGTCACCCCATTGATCCTTTGGTGCACAGCGACCACCTTGTCATCAATGATCGCCCTTTGAATCCCCTCCCCCACGATGACGCCCTGCAAATTCAGCACCGGAGGCACGATCCGGGGCCGGACAACGGGAGGGAGTTTGATATGCGGCATGGCCATCGGCAGCGGCGGGGGCTGGACCACGGGAGGCGGAGGCGGCGGTACAACCACCGGCGGAGGCGGCGGTATCCCGTTGTCAAAAGGGTCCTTGAGGCCGTCCAATTGACTGAGAAATTCCTGGTCCTCAGCAGGCGGCGCATCCTCCGCCCAAAGGGCCGTGCCTAAGGCCAACCACACCATGGACAATATCAACATTCTCATCATCAATGGACCAAGACCGCGCTGACCTTCAGATCAAAGCTGATCTTGCCTTTCTCCTGCTCTTTCCCGGACCAGGAATCCACCCGGAGATAATTTTTGGAATTCTCGATTTTGTGCAAAAACAGCAGCAGGTCCTTGAAGGTGTCGGACGTGGCCCCCAAGCTGACGCTGACCACATTATAATACCCCATGTCCTTGCTGTCCGCCGGAGATAAAGAGACGATGTTCACGTTGCAGGCCTTGGCGAACTGGGAAATCTGCCCGATCAATTCCGACTCCGTCAGACTGCTGGCCATGGTCGCCTTGAATTTATTGAACTCGTCTTCTGCCGCTTCCTTGGTCCTGATCACCTCGAGCTTGTCCTGCGCCTGCGTCATCTGGGTATGAAAGCCCTTGTCCTTGCTGCGGTAATCGTTGAACATCCCCACCCCTAAGACCAAGACCCCCGAGGCCAGGGCGATCTTGATCAATGTATTCTGGTTCTCGGCCAAAAACTTCAGGGCCTTGTCGAAATCGATGTTTTTCAAGTCCAGCTGGCTGTTTAATTTGTCTAAGTCCATTATACCTTTTTAGGAACAATGAATGCTGAAGTCCGTACTTTTGTCGTTATGGTTTAAGGGGCCCAGGCTGACGTTTTTCAGGATCTGGGAAAGCACCTTGTCGTTTTTGATGTCCGCAAAAATTTGGTCAATGACCAGGATCTGGTCATTGGGTCCGTCGCCCACGACATTGCCCTGCATGTCCACGGCCGGGGCACTGCCGTCGCCGTACGCCAGCGCCAGGGACGTGAGCATGGCGCCTTTGGGGATGTGCGCGGCGATGCGCAGCATGATCTGGGACGCCTGGGAACTGGTCCGGATGCCTTTGTAGGCGGCCAGCTTGTCGGTCGTGTCCTTGACATTATTTTGGACATTCTCCACGGCCAAAAACTGGTAGGCCCCTTCCTTGGCCGAAAGCTGGTCGAATTTGGTCTTGTCCACATTTAACTGGACCTTGAAAAAGACATTCAAGCCGATCAACAGAATAGCTGACATAAAAACGATGAAGACAATTTCTTTATAAGATTTAAAAACCTCCAGGAAGTTGGTATCAATCTGTAACTTGGGGCTGTTTTTGACCCCGCTGAAATTGATCCCGGACAATGAGGACAAAGGAGCATCGACGCAGGCGCCCATGGCATAGACCATGTCCATGTCCTGGGCCTTGCCCTCCGGCGGGGAGGCCGTGATGACCGGGGCCATGGTCTTGATGCTGATTTTCAATTCTGCTTCCAACGCGTCAAACAGGTCGCTGCCGAAGCCTTCAACCGACACCAGCATCTGCGTAATATGCTCGGCGGTAAACTGCCGTTGGTAAAAATCAAAGGAATTGGCCACTTCATTGACGATTTTTACATTCAGGGAGCCCCCTGTCTCCGGGGCCCCGTCCAAGGGGGAAACGGCCCCGATGGAAAACTCCCGGATGAATTGGGGGACGCCCTGGTCGATGAAACAAATCCGCCCCAAATCCTTCTCCAGGGTCAAAAAGGCGAAATTTTCGTTAGGCTCGATGTCCTTGCGGGACAAAAGGACCTTGGAAAGGCTCACCATGGAAGGCTCATAACAGGAGACCTCGGCGCCGACCTGCTTGAAAATGTGCTGGTGGCGCTCCAGCAATTCCTTGCGCACGGCAAAAAAAATGATCTGCAGGCGTTTGATCTTGTTTTCCGTAAAAGGCACTGAATAATACGTAAACGACAGATCCTGGATGTCGATGGGCAAATATTTTTTGGCTTCGAAGCGCACGGCATTGGAAGCTTCACTGGGCTTAATATAAGGGATCACAAAGGAACGCAGGATGATCTCATTCACGGGCAGGGAGACATAGAACGAACGGCTCTTGATCATGTTGTCCTGCAGCATTTTCAGCAGGAGCGCGGTGATCTGGATGTCCTCGGTGAGATTGGAGCTGAAGGGCGAGTCGAAATTGGCTTTTGTGCTCAAGGCAGAGCTGTGGACCACAAGAGGGGTATTTTTTTGATACTCAACCAGCGTCAACTTCTCTTGACTCCACAAAAACCCTATTCTCTTGGAAGCAGCCATAATCTTATTTATTACACATGAGAAGACTTAGCTTGTCAATCCCTATCCGAAAAGATTTAGCAGGCTTAAGGTCTTAATTGAAGGTATCGTAATTGGACGTAGAGGTCCATGTGGTGCAGGTGGGGCAATTGTAGCCGGCAGGCGCGGCCCCCTGGTAATTGATGGCAATGGAGTAGGTCCTTCCCTGCATCACCGTGCTGATGCCGACATTGGACATGTTGGTCAGGGCGTTGGAGGAAAAGGAGTTGGAATAAGAGTTCCAGTACAAGCCCTTGGCCAGCTGGTCGGATACGATCTGGTCGACCTGCTGCTGGGCGTAATTGGTCTCGTTCATGGATTGCGACAATATGCCTAAACTGAATATCATGATAATGATGACGGTGATCAAGACCAGATACAGGACCAGCCCGGATTCATGGTTGCGTTTTTTAAATTGAGGGAACATGGCCGTCCTTTCCCCGTTTCAAGCCTGGTAACTGCCGCAGCGCGGGCAAACCCCCTGGGGCTTGGCCGCGTAATCGAAATACAGATAACCGCATATGCCGCACTGCCGAAAACTGGCGCGGCCGCTGACCTTGTCCTGGCGGCCCTTATTTAAAGTATAGAACAACCATAAGGCAATCACAACCCCTAAACAGATTGTTTGGACAAAGGCCGTGATGACATTAAAGTCCCAGATCAGCATAGGTCAATGTTTGGCAAGGTCCCGCAATTCGATCCAGTTTTTGAAGCCCGAAGCATCGAAATGGTCCAGCTCCGACGGAACCAGGGCATCGCCCTTGGGCCAGATCTCCCTGGCCTGGCCGGAGTAGGGCGCGGGCAGGGCCCCTGCATAGGTAAAGGTGGCCGGCGGCCTGGGATACGGAATAGGAAACCCTATCCAGATCACAAACAGCAAGACAAGATGGGCCCCGGCCACCAGGGCCAGGATTTTAAAGAATCGTGCTGACATTAACGCGCGCCCCCGCGATCCCCCGGCATAATTCCAGGATATCCGCCACCCGGCCCATGGACGCCCTGGGGTCGGCCTTGATCATCAGGGCTCGGTCATGGCTCCCGGCCAAAAACCGCC
The DNA here is from genome assembly GCA_964483785.1 of uncultured Planctomycetales bacterium. Classification (GTDB taxonomy): domain Bacteria; phylum Omnitrophota; class Gorgyraeia; order Zapsychrales; family Fredricksoniimonadaceae; genus JABDGZ01. The sequence goes on along the minus strand of CAZACW010000011.1, from coordinate 4,695 downwards.
TTAATTCGTTTAAGGTGACCACCCGGTCATTGATGTACAGGACATTCTCGCTGGTGACCATGATCACCACCTGCTGCCCGGCGGAAGGCTCCCCTTCCCGGTACGTGGGAAATTCCATCTGCACGCCCGAGGGACGGGCAAAGATCGTCGTGGAAAGCACCAGCATCAGCAGCACCAGGCCGAAATTGATATACCCCACGGCCAGGATCGGGTGAAAAATAGGGCCCTTGATTTCATGCTGCCGCAGACTCATGCGCCTTCGCCCCTTTGCGCTTCCGTTGTTTCAGCCGCCGCCTGCAGGATCCCCGCGGCCTCGATGATGGATTGATCGAGCGCCGCGATGGCCTGGTTGACCCGGCCTAAGGTAAGCCCGTAAATGGCGTAACTGACGATCCCCACCGAGAGGCCTGCCGAGGTCGTCAGCAAGGCCTGCCAAATCCCCGAGGACATATCGCCCAGGCTCAGCGGGTTTAAGGCATTGGACCTTAACTGCGCGGCGTGAAACACGACACACAGGGCCGTGGTGGTGCCCAATAAGCCCAGCAAGGGGGCCGCATTGACGATGAAGGCAAGCAAGGAGAGGCGCTGTTTGATCCCATGGATCTCGAAACCGGCGGCCTCTTCCATGGAGGTCTTGATGACGGCCGGGGAAGACCCGAATTTCATCAGCCCTTCCTTGAAAATGCTGCCCACACCCAGGGGTTCGTCCTCGCACAGGATGAACGCGTCCTTCATCCGGTTTTCCCGCACAGCCTGCAGAAACTGGGCCTTAAATTTTTTCATCCCCTTCTCCAGGGCAATCAGGTATAAAAATTTTTCAATCCCGACGGTGATGGCCAATACCGACAGCAAAGCCAGGGGCCACATCATGGCCCCGCCTTTGATCAAGATCCCCCATGCGTTGATAAAAGATACCGTCATCAATCCCTGGCCTTTCGGGCGTTGTTTTTGATCCAGTCCAGCCTTTCACGGGCAAAGGCGGCTTCCGGCGAGTTCAATTGGACGATTTTATGATAGGTGACCCGGGCCCCTTCCCAGTCCCTGCCGTCCTCGTAAATCTTGGCGACCCTGAGGTAAGCCTTGACCACCCAAACCAATTCCGACGGATAAAGGTCCGGGATTTTCAAAAATTCCGCGATGGCGTCTTCTGTCCGGCTCATCTGCTGCAGGGTGTCTGCCAGGTTAAACTGGATCTGGGCGCGGTCCACGGTGCCTTGAGGCGCGGCCAGGGCCTTTTGGTAAAGCTCCAGTTCTTTCTCGTAATTCTGGCTGTTGCGAAAGAGCTGGCCCAATTTCAAAAAAGCCACGCCGGCATATTCGGGACTGGTGGCCATGATGCTCTCATACGCGGCAATGGCCCGGCGCGGGTCCAGGTCATGGGACATGATCCCGGCCATGGCCACGCGGGTCTTGCCTTTCAAGGACTCGTCGCGGTTGGAAATCGCCTGGTACTGCTCCAAGGCCTCATCCGAACGCCCCAGCATCTCATAGGCCTGGCCCAGCTCATAATGGATCTGGTCCATTTGCGGGGCGTCGGGAAATTCGTCGATGATGTTTTTATAGTACTGCGCGGCGGATTCCGCGTCCCCGCTTTTCAGGTAATATTGGGAGAGCCACAACAGCGCCTCGAATTCCGTTTCGGTTTTGGGATATTTGTAGGCGATGAGCTTGAACCTGCGCACGGCTTCTTTATACTGGCCCAGCTCATACTGGCTTTTGGCGATGCCGATGTCCGCGTTTTTGGCGATCTGTGCGTCATTGGGATACAGGCGCAGGATTTTTTGGAAGACCTTCAGGGCCTCGTCCGCGTCCTTCTCATTCAAGGCGGACAAAGCCAGGATGTAATTGGCTTCGGGGGTGAATTCCGAGGGGCGGGTCAAATGTTTGAGATACTCCTGCATCATTTGGGCGCTCTGCTTATAATCCCCTTTCTTGAAACTGATGATCCCCAGGTAATAGCCGCTATCCTCCAGGTAGCGGCTGTCGGGATAATCCGATTTGAGTTTTTTGAAATTGTCCAGGGCATTGTTGGTCATGCCTGATTTCAAAAAGGCGATGGCCTGCCGGTATAGCACATAATCCATGGCCGGGTTGCCGGGATAGGTTTTCTTGACGCGTTCATACAGCCCGATCGCCTCCTCCCACTGGCTGTTCTCCTGGTCCACATCCGCCAGCTGGGCCATGGCATTGGCCTTGGCGTTGGCGTCGGGACTTTTGTCCACGACTTCCTGGAAATATTTTTTGGCCCGGGCCGGGTTGCCCATTTTAAGCTCGCACCAGCCCAGGCCGAAGCGCGCCTTTTCAAAGATCTCGAAATCCCCCTGGTTATAAAGGCGCAGATAGTCCCCGCGTGCGTCCTCGTATCTTTTTAAAAGATAATACACATTGGCCCGTCCCAAATAGCCCTGGGGCCAGCGGGGGCTCTGGGGATAGTCCTTGATGAAGTCCGAAAACAAGAGCAGGGCCACGTCGTAAAATCCCTGCTCATAGGAAAGATTGGCCTGGCCCAGCAGCACTTCTTCGGTGGAGAGTCCTTTGGCTTTGCCGAAATTTAGGGCTTTCTTGAACGCGGCCTGCGCCTCGCCGTAACTTTTTAATTTCATGAAATTCCAGCCCTGCGCGGTGTAGATGGCAAGCTTGATGTCGTCGGCGCAGCTGCTGTCTAAGGCCTGGGCGTAATGGTCAGCCGCATCCTCCAGCCTGCCCAGGCCATAGGAAGCCTCGGCCATGTTGTAATAGGCTTCGCATTGATGGCTGGTCTTAGGGAATTGGGCCAAAAGATCCTGAAAGTCCTGGATGGCCCCGGCCAGCTGTCCGGCGTCATAAGCGCATTCCGCGACCTTCAATACGGCGTCTTCGCTTAACTGATGATTGGGAAACTGCCGGGCCAGGCGGGCAAAGGCGGATCTGGCCTCATCAAATTTTTTTTCCTGGAACAAGGTCCATCCCAGCGAATACAAAGACTGCGGCACATAGACGGACTTGGGGAATTCCCTGATCACGGCCCGGTAATCGTCCTGGGCCTCGGGCAGGTGGTTTTGTTTGAGATAGGTTTCCCCTCTCCAGAAAAGGACCTCGTCCCTGTTGTCCCTCTGCTGGCTCAGCTCGCCGAAAAGCCCCAGGGCCTTGTCATAGTCTCCGTGCAGAAAATCGCATTGGCCCAGCAATAATTTGGCCGTGCCGATGTGCGGGCTTTCGGGAAACTTATTCAGAAAATCTTCCAGGTATTTGACGGCCATATCGCTGAATCCGTCATTAAAGGCCTGCTGGGCCGCGGACAAAAGATCGGTTTCCGTGCTTTGGGCAAACGTCAAACAGGGTATACACAACATGCTAAGCAAGAGGAATACAAGGATATATGGACCATCACAACCCCGGGGGTTGTGATGGTCCATATATCCTTGTATTCCTCTTGCTGTCATTGTGAGCATTATAACAATCTCACCTTGGTTTGTTGACAAATTGTTTCAAATACTGGCCGGTATAGGAGGCGGGATGGCGCACAATGTCTTCGGGGGTCCCGGCAAAAACCAGCTCCCCTCCCTTGTCTCCGCCTTCCGGCCCCAGATCAATGATATAATCCGCGCTTTTGACCACATCCAGATTATGTTCGATGACCAAGACCGTGTTGCCGCGGTCAACCAGGCGCTGTAAGACCTGCAGCAGCTTGTCCACGTCGGCAAAATGCAGGCCTGTCGTGGGCTCATCCAAAATGTAAAAGGTCCGGCCGGTGGCGGGCTGACCCAATTCGCCGGCCAATTTTACCCGCTGGTCCTCGCCCCCCGGAAGTGTTGACCCCGCCTGGCCCATGCGGGTTAACCCAACACCACCCACCTTCAACCGCTGGGCCTCGCCGCCCGAGAGGGTGTTCGCGGCCTGGCCGATGAGGATATATCCCAATCCCACATCCTTGAGCGTCTGCAGGACCTGGGCCACGCGGGGAATGCTGCCAAAAAGCTCCAGGGCCTCGAGCACGGAAAGGCCCAAAACATCGGCGATGTTTTTGCCTTTGAAGGCCACCTCCAGGGTCTGCTCCGTAAAACGACGGCCCTTGCACACCTCGCATTCCACATAAACATCCGGCAGAAAATGCATCTCGATTTTTTTGATCCCGTCCCCGCCGCAGGCTTCGCAGCGGCCGCCCTTGACATTGAAGCTGAAACGCCCGGGCTTATACCCCCGCAGTTTGGATTCAGGCAATTGCGCAAACAGGTCCCGAATATCGCTGAAAACGCCCGTGTAGGTGGCGGGGTTGGAGCGCGGGGTGCGGCCGATGGGCGACTGGTCCACCTCGATCACCTTATCGATGTGCTGAATCCCCTCGATCTTCCGGTATTTTCCGGGGACGGCCTTGGCGCCGTAAATTTTATGGACCAGGGCCTTATGCAGGATCTCGGACACCAGGGTGGACTTGCCTGAACCCGAGACCCCGGTGACGCAGACAAAGGTGCCCAGTGGAATGCCGACATCCACGTTTTTCAAATTGTGCTGGGAAGCGCCGAAAATTTTTAAGAACGGTGTTTTGACCGTGTCCCGGCGGGCCGCGGGCCTTTGGATTTGATAGGTGCCAGCCAGGTACTGGCCGGTCAAGGACCGGCGGCACTTGATCAGGCCCTGCACCTGGCCGGCGTAAATCACTTCTCCCCCTTGCTCTCCGGCGCCGGGGCCAAGGTCAATGACATAATCCGCGCGGCG
>CAZACW010000010.1:50125-52827 GCA_964483785.1 uncultured Planctomycetales bacterium | reverse complement strand
CCCGGCTGGGCGTTGATGCCCAGCACGCAGGCATTTTCGCACGGGGCCGTGCAGTTGCGGCCGGTGAATTCGGGAAAATTATTGGTCTTATGCAGGCGCTCGACGGCCTCCTGCCAGCGGTCGCGGTAAATCAGATCATTCCAGTCGGGAATGATATTGCCGATGGGACAGCCGGACTGGCAGAAGGGCACGCCGCAGTCCATGCAGCGGGCCCCCTGCTCCCTTAATGCCTTGACCGCGGGAAGATGCGTGAATTCCTTGAAATTCCTGATCCGGCGCGGGATCTCGTCCTTCTTGTAATCCTGCCGGTCATACTTCATGAACCCTTTGATATCACCCATGAAAATGCTTTCTTGAATATCCTCGATTTATTTGGCAAGACCAACGGCACGTGCAGAAGGCGTATCCGCGTTCTTGATCGCCTCGGCCTCTTCCAGCACCCGCCGGTAATCCCGCGGATACACCTTCACGAATTGGCCCAGGCTCTTGGGCCAATGGTCTAAGATCCCGCGGGCGACGCTCGACTGCGTGTATTGCCCATGCCGCGTGATCAGCGTCTTAAGCTCCTCGATGTCCTTGTCTTCCTTGACGGGAAACAGATCCACCATGCCGGGATTGCAGTTTTTAGGCAAAAGGCCGTCAGGGTCAAAGACATAGGCCAGGCCGCCGGACATCCCCGCCGCGAAATTTGGGCCCGTGGGCCCGATGGTCACGACCCGGCCGCCGGTCATGTACTCGCAGCCGTGGTCTGCCACACCCTCGACGACGGCGCAGGCGCCGGAATTGCGCACGGCAAAACGCTCGCCGGCCAGGCCCCTGAAATACGCTTCCCCCTGGATGGCGCCGTACAGGACCACATTGCCGACGATCATGTTCTCTTCCGGGACAAAGGCAGGGCCATGGCCCGGATAAATGACGATGCGCCCGCCGGAAAGCCCCTTGCCCACATAATCGTTGGCCTCGCCTTCCAGCGTGAAGCTGATGCCATGGGCCAAAAAGGCCGCGAAGCTCTGTCCGGCCGAGCCCTTGAAATGCACCTGGATGGTGTCCTGCGGCAGTCCGGCCAGGCCGTATTTACGGGCGATTTGGCTGGAAAGCATGGTGCCCACGGTGCGGTTGATATTGCGGATCGGCGAAGAAAGTTTGACCGGAGTCTTCCCTTCGATGGCTGTCCGGCATTGTTCAATCAAGGTATTGTCGAGCGCCTTGTCCAGGCCATGGTCCTGGGTCGCGCTGTGGCGGATGCTCACCCCCTTGGGCACGTCAGGACGGTGCAGGATATTGGTCAAGTCGACCCCCTTGGCCTTCCAATGCGCGATGGTTTCCCTGGTGTCGAGCATGTCGACGCGGCCCACCATGTCCTCGAATTTTTTAAAGCCCAGCTGGGCCATGATCTGACGCACTTCCTCGGCGATAAAGGTAAAGAAATTGACCACATATTCCGGCTTGCCGTCGAATTTTTTGCGCAGTTCGGGGTCCTGGGTGGCCACACCGACGGAGCAGGTGTTCAAATGGCATTTGCGAAGCAAAATGCAGCCCACGGTGACCAGGGCCGTGGTGGAAAAGCCGAACTCATCGGCGCCGAGCATGGCGGCAATGGCCACGTCCCGGCCGGTCTTTAATTGCCCGTCGGTCTGCACCCGGATGCGGCCGCGCAGATCATTCATCACCAAGACCTGCTGGGTCTCGGCGATGCCTAATTCCATGGGCAGGCCCGCGTGCTTGATGGAGGTCTGGGGCGAGGCGCCGGTGCCGCCTTCAAAGCCTGAAATCAGCACGTGGTCCGCCTTGCCCTTGGATACGCCGGCCGCGACCGTGCCGACGCCGATTTCCGAAACCAGCTTCACGGACACCATGGCCTGCGGGTTGGCATTTTTCAAATCATGGATCAATTGCGCCAAATCCTCGATGGAATAAATGTCATGGTGCGGCGGAGGGGAAATCAGCCCCACGCCGGGCGTGGTATGGCGCGTGGCCGCGATTTCCTTGGACACCTTGTGCCCCGGCAATTGCCCGCCCTCGCCGGGCTTGGCGCCCTGGGCCATCTTGATCTGCAGCTGGTCCGCGTTGACCAAATATTCGATGGTGACGCCGAAGCGGCCCTGGGCCACTTGTTTGATGCGGCTGCGGCGCCAATCGCCGTTGGGGTCTTTTTTATAGCGCACCGCGTCCTCCCCGCCCTCGCCGGTGTTGGAAAATCCCCCTAAGCGGTTCATGGCAATGGCCAGGGTCTCGTGCGCTTCCTTGGAAATGGAACCATAGCTCATGGCGCCGGTGGCGAAACGCTTGACGATGTCTGAGGCCGGCTCCACCTCATCGAGGGGAATGGGACGTCCGGCCTTGAATTTCAAAAGCCCGCGGATATTGGCCAGCTTCTGGCTGTGCTCGTTGACCGCCTTGGAATACTGCTGGAACACCTTGAAATTTCCCGAACGGGTCGCGTGCTGCAGCAGGCCGATGGTCGTCGGGTTTAATTGATGGAATTCCGCCTCCCTGCGCCAGGCATACTCCCCGCCCTCCTCCAGCATATGGTCCGGCGCCGGCTGGCGCGGATAGCCCTTCTCATGGCGCATCAAGGCTTCCTGCGCCACCGTGGCGATGTTGATGCCGCCGATGCGCGAAGGTGTGGCGCTAAAATAAAGGTCGATGAGCTCCTGCCCCAGGCCCACGGCCTCGAAGATCTGCGCCCCGCAATAGGACTG
>CAZACW010000010.1:0-50115 GCA_964483785.1 uncultured Planctomycetales bacterium | reverse complement strand
CATCGGCTCCATCGGCGAATGCGAGAGATAAGGCGTCTCGTAGACGGCTTCGAATGTCTTGGCCCCGCAATAGACTGTGTTGTTGGAAATGCCCATCTTGGAATTAATTTTATACAGGCCCTTGTGGCAGGCCTTCAAAAAATTCTTTTCCGCTTCCTTAAAGGTCATGTTCAAATCGAATATCTCCTCCTGCAGCATGGACTCGATGGTCTCGAAGGCCAGATAGGGATTCACGGCATTGGCGCCGTAACCGATCAATACAGCGAAATGATGCAGTTCGCGCGCCTCACCGGTTTCCACGATGATGCTGGCCTTGGTCCTTAGGCCATGGCGGATCAAATGATGGTGCAGGCCGGCGCAGGCCAAAAGAGAGGGAATAGGGACTTTTTTAGGCGAAATGCCCCTGTCTGAAAGGACCAGGATGCTGTATCCCTTGGCAATGGCCTTTTCAGCCTTGCCGCATAACTGCAGAAATGCCCTTTCCAAACCTGCCGGCCCGTCTTTTTTGTCAAAAACAGCTTCCAGGACCGCGGCTTTTAAAGACCCCTGGCGCACGCGTCTGATTTTTTCCAATTCTTCGTTGGTGATCACCGGATGCTGGATCCACAGCCGGTGGCAATGCTGCGGCCCTTCTTCCAGCAGATTCTCCTCGGGGCCCAGCATCATGTCCTCGGCCATGATGATCTCCTCGCGGATGGCATCGATGGGCGGATTGGTCACCTGGGCGAACAATTGCTTGAAATATTCATAAAGCAGTTTCGGACGGTCGGACAAGACCGCCAGCGGCGTGTCCGTGCCCATGGACCCTGTGGCCTCCTCGCCCTGGGCCATGGGGGCAAGCAGGACCTTCAAGTCTTCCAAGGTATAGCCGAAGGCGCGCTGGCGCTCGAGCAGGGTCTTGGCCTGCAGTCCGCGGACTTTTTTAGGCACCGGCAGGGAACGCAGGTCAACGATATTTTCCTTAAGCCATTTTTCATACGGCCGGCGCCTGGCATAGGTCTCCTTGATCTCGCGGTCGTCGATGATGCGGCCTTCCAGGGTGTCCACCAAAAACATTTTCCCCGGCTGCAGGCGCCCCTTGGCCAGCACCTTTTCAGGCACAACCGGCAAGACCCCGGCTTCGGAAGCCATGATCACGATATCATCGCTGGTCACCACATAACGGTTGGGCCGCAGGCCGTTGCGGTCAAGCAGTGCGCCCACATAACGCCCGTCGGAAAAAGCAATGGCGGCCGGGCCGTCCCAGGGCTCCATCAGGCAGGAATGAAATTCATAAAAAGCGCGCTTGGCGCGGTCCATCTCCTGGTGATTGCTCCAGGCCTCGGGGATCATCATCATCATGGCATGCGGCAGGCTGCGGCCGCAAAGGATGAGCATCTCCAGCACATTGTCGAAGGTCGCGGTATCTGAGCCGTGCGGCACCACGATGGGCAGCACCTTTTTCAAATCATCGCCGAAGGCCTTGGACACAAACTGCTTTTCGCGGGTCTGGATCCAGTTGATATTGCCGCGCAGGGTGTTGATTTCCCCGTTATGGGCGATATAGCGGTAAGGATGGCTCAGCGCCCAGCTGGGGAAGGTGTTGGTGGAATAGCGCGAATGCACCAGGGCCAGGCAGGAGACCATGGCCGGATCGCTTAAGTCAGGGAAAAAGCGGTCCAACTGCTCGCTCATCAGCTGGCCCTTATAGACCATGGTGTGGCTGTTAAGGGAACAAAAGTAATAATAATTTTTCTGCGGCAAGGTGGAATTGTAGACCTTGTTCCAGAGCCGCTTGCGGATCACGTAGAGTTTGCGGTCGAAATCTTCCGTCGCTGTGCCTGCGCCGCGGGCGATAAAAAGCTGTTTGAAGGCCGGCATCACCGAGCGGGCCACACGGCCTATCTTGCTCGGCTCGTGCGGCACCTCCCGCCAGCCGATCAATTTCTGGCCTTCCTCATGGATGATATGCTCGGTCCAGGACTCGATGGTATTGCGGTCTTCGAGCGAGGTCGGCAAAAACACCAGCCCCGCGCCATAATCACCCGGAGACGGCAGGTTGAGGTCATTTTTAAAGAGCTCTTTGCGGAAAAAAGCATCCGGCATCTGGATGAGAATGCCCGCCCCATCGCCGGTTTCCGGGTCGCAGCCGCAGGCGCCGCGATGGGCCAGATTTTCTAAGATCTCAACCCCATGGCGGACAATATCATGGGACTTAATGCCCTTGATCTGGGCGATAAATCCGACCCCGCAGGAATCATGTTCAAACTGCGGATCGTAAAGGCCTTGTTTGCGCGGAGGATTCATAAAGGCGTTTATTTTATAAGTTTTCGACGCAAAATGCAATCTAAAATTGAAGGCGCAAAGGCACAATCGAGGCTTAAAACAAGCGGACAGGCACCAGTTGCTGGAGCATTTTGCGCTCTTGGGCGGAGGGCTTTAAATGGCCGCGCAGGTCCTGTTTTAACAGGTCCCAAACCTGCTGGTGCCATGTGTTTTGCACAGAAATGAGCTTGATGATTCCCTCGGCCTGGGCAAAGGAGCGGGCATCCATGAAATCAAAAGCCAGCATCATCAGGGCATCCAGCCTGCCCTGGTTCAAATTATTCTCAATGACCCTGCCAGGATCACCGATATGCTGCCAGATCTGCCAATAAAAGCCGCCCTGTCTTAAGGCCTCCAGGGTGGCTCCTGGGTCCACATTCAGGCCTTTGACCAGGTAGGCCGCGCTCTCTGCAAGGTCTCCTTCTTGAAAAGCCATCACCGCCAAATTGTAATACGGCCAAAAAAAGGCGGGATTCAAGACAATGCTCTTGGTCCATTCCCGGCGGGCGGTCTCAGGGTCCCCTCTATAAAATTCACAATAGCCCAATAAATAATGCCCGGCATCGGTCTCAGGGTACATCTGGGCCACCTTCTGATAATACTGACGGAAAATATAGGGCTGCCCTTGATAATAGCCATCCATCTTCTCTGCGGCCGGCTGTTCCTTTCCCGCGGCAATGCCGGCAAGATAAGGAAAAAAAGACGTGTAGATCTGGATGGTGATGTTCCTGGTTTTTTGTTCGACTTCGTTATGTTCCCTGATGATCTCGGCGATCAAGGGCGTCTGCGCCCAGAAAGCCTTGAATCCGCCCGGGGCCAAAATCAGCCACAGGCCAAGCCCTATCACCGACGAGGCCAGGGCCCGCCACAGCGGAGTTTTCAGCAGTGTCATCGTCTTGGAAAGCATCGCCGTAAAACCTTCCTGATTGCATCCGCCATAAAGGCCGCCAGGGCCACATACAAAGGCACGATGGGAAAGGCATAGCGGTCAATCACAAAATACAGGGAATACAGGGCCATATACCAAAATACAAAATGCCACACCCATCCCGCGGCCGCAGAAGGCCCAGAGGCCCAGCCGCGGCGCCAACGCCGGCACAGCAAAAAAAGGGCAAACCAAAAGCCCATCCACGACGCTAAAAACGCCGCGGTCATCAGGACCTCGACAAAACGCGGCGCGTAAAATATTTTTTCCAGCCAGTGAGGAAAAACCTCGAAAGACAGCGACGGCTCCCAAAAAAACATTTTATGGGCCTCGATGAACATCAGCAAAAGCGCCTGCGCGGGATTGGCCAGCAGCATAGAAATGGATTGGCCAAGATAATAATGGGAGGCGGCCTCCCCGGTGATGCCTTGCGCGTTTAATTGCGCCCTTTTGGCATCGATGATATCGTCCGAATGCCTGGCGCTCCAGTACTGGCAATCCGGCTCCCCGAACCATGCGGCGCAAGGCGCCAGGGGCACGGCATAGGCTGCGGCCGCGCCCAAACGCCCCAGGGTCAAAGGCTGCATCCGACGGGCGGTGTTGCCGTACAAGGCCCATTCCCCGCGGTTGGTGAAAGCAAAATGGCCGTTTAAGAGGGCATTGCCGGCTTTGTACGCGCAAACGACCCCTTCAAAGACCAAAACAACAGACAGGCAGAAGACGGCAAACTGTTTTGTTTTAAATCGATTCTTCCTGCGCCAATGCAAAAAAATACCGGCATAAAACGGCCACAGAAAAAACAGCAGGACGCCCTCGGCAATGGCCTTGACCGCCATGATCCCTAAAAACGCCGCGGCCACCCGCGCGCCGTGCCCTGCCGCCTGCCGAAGGCCCTGGAATCCGGCAGGGTTTTCTTGTTCCAGATAGGCCCAGGCCTCGATGGTCCAGATCACGGCCAAAACCACCCAAGGATACGCGGCAAACTCTGACCATAGACGCAGGCAGGAGGTGCTCATCGTCGGAGAAAAGCCGAGATAGAGCACGGCCGCATAAGCGATGAAACGGTTGATCTCAAGCAGGCCCATCAGGCGCCGGGTCAGAACCAGGGTCAGCGCCAAAAACAGAAGGCCGAAAAATTTAAGCGGATAATGATAGGACATCCCCCAGGCCTGGCCCCATCGCATGGAAAGGGCCACCAGCCACGGGAACAAAGGCTCGCGCTGGGGGCCGTGGCGCAAATAGTCCGCCCAGCCCCGGGCCATCATGCCCCCTGCTTCCTCATAGCCCTGGGCATCATAGACAACGACGAATTCCGTGGTGAAAAACAAAAACACCCACCACCCCAGAAGAAGCCCAAAGGCGCAGTTAACCCACCATGGTCGCATGAGATTTTAAGAAGATGTCGCGGCGACGGTAAAAGGCATAGACCAGCCAGGGCACGGCCAAAAGGACCAAAATCCTGATCCAGGTCACCGCTGTCAAGGGCGGGGTCTTGCCTAAAAGAGCACAGACGATCCCGATGGGGCCTTCCAGGATGATAAGGCCCAGCACCAGAGGGATGTGCCGCAGCGCTCCCCACACATTGGTTTGAAGATAAAGATTGGTAAAATCCGTGCGGTTAAAATCCACCGGCTGCTGCTGCAAATTAAAGATCGGGTCTCCTTCAAACGCGGTCATGGACAATAGCGGCGGCAGGGAAATCAAAAGGACCAAAAGCATTGCGCCCCAGCGCAATTTTCGGGAGGCCCATTGCAGGGCCAGGGCCAGAGGCAGGGTCAAGGGCGGGATGGCAGAGGCGATAAAATAACGGTAGCCGTACCAGCCGCCCTGCGAACCCCAGGAAATGATCACATAAAAATTGATGGCCATGGGCAGCAAAAGCCACAGATATTTTTTGAGCAGATCATTGCGGATTAATAGAATTCCCGCCAGGCCAAGGAGCAAAAACGGCGCTGTAAACACCAGCCCCCAATCCTCTCCTGCCAGGATATGCCGGACCCTATGGAAAAAAGCCGCCTGGTCCATGGGCGCGCTCAAGAACTGGCCGGCCCAGGAATACGGGTGCAGGTGATTGACCCCCTCGGGCCAGACCTTAAACAAAAGGACCAGCCCGACGGACACAATCAACCCCGCGCTGGAGCGGTGCAGGGCGGTGTTGATGCCGTGCTTAAAATCCATCATCAATAACGGCCACAGCAGAGCAAAGGCAAAATCATTCGGCCGCGTCAGATAAAGCAGGGCTGCGCAGGCCATGACGCCGGCCATGAATTTCCGGGAAAAGTCCTTTTGGGTCAACAACAGATAGGTCAAAACCGATTGGAGAAAAAACTCGGAGCAATGGCTGAAAAAAGGGCGGCGAAAAACAAACAACGGCAGGCCCTGGCAGACCATCATCAGGACAACGGCGGTGGAGGCAAAGGCGGGCGCGGCCGCGCGGGACACGCCGGCATACAACAGCACACAGGCCAGGGTGAAATAAAAAACGCTGGCCGCCACAAAACCGAATTGGGACCAGGAGCCGGTGATATTGGCCAGGGTCCTGGCTTGAAAGATCGTCGGGTCCCGGCCCAGATCGAGCAGGGAAAACACCGCCACAAAAGGCGCGGCCAGGATGCTGCTGCCGATGGGGCTTTGCGGGCCTTCTTTCAAGATCGTGAAAAATTCTTTGTGATAGGACGGAAATTGGCCGAAGACCATGGCGCTGGTGTGCGCGAAATAATCGTAATCATCGTCCACATACCACAGCCCCCTGTCCTGGATATTGTAGGGCCTCAACAGCACAAGGCCGATGAGCGTGATGGCTATGGTCAGGCGAAGCAAGGGCGTCATCGTCATGGGGTATGTAAATACAGCGCCGAGGCCAAAATGCTCCTGTAGGTCATCAATCCCCGCACCAGCGTCAAGCCCGCCAGCACAATGGAGACGTTCAGGCAGATCCAGCGGTTGGGCCGGCTCCATTGCCACAGGTCAAGGCCGGCCAGGGAAAACATCAGGATATCCGCGGGCGCCGCATAAATCAAGTAACGGCTGAAAAATCCCTGTTCGGAATTCACGGTAAAAATGTCCACAAACAGCACCACAAAGGCGCTGGCCGTAATCAGCGCATAGACCGGGAAAAAAAACAGGTTCCAGGACCCCTGTTTGTATTTTTGCGGCAGGACCCAGGCCATCAGGGCATAGACAATGTCCGTAAACAGCCTCTCCGGCATCACCGCGTCGAAAAAATTGGAGGCGAACAAATAGGTCTTGATCGTCGCTGTCTTATCGACGAAATAATAGACCAGGGCCACGGCCATGGGCAGGACCCAGACTGCGGCCAGCTGCTTTAAGGTATAGCGCGCCTTGATCCCCAGCATCAGGGTCACCACGCTGATTTGAATGAGGCTCGCCGGGCTGGTCAGGGCCAAAAGCACGTGCACCGCCAAAAAAGACCTGGTTTTACGGATGCCGGGTGAACGGGCTGCATGGATGAACAGCAAAAACTGCGCCGTTGTCAGTAAAAACCACAGCGGATAGGGCCTGGCCTCCGCCCAATAGGTCCAGACCATGGGGGTGGCCAGGGCCACGGCCAGGGCAAAGCAGGCGGCCCCCCAAGAATAGAACCTCATGAAAAAGTAAACGATCATGGCCAGGGCCAGGGACATGTACACATTGGAAGGGATCCGCAAAATGATCTGCGCAGTCAAATCGCGGGTGGAATACAATTCATGGGGATAATAAAACGGCAGATGATAGCCGAAGGCCTTGCACACGGCCTTTTGGACCACATAAAAAAGGGGGTTTTTGTTGCCGTCGGGAAACTGCGCTTTCAAAAGGCCGCCCAAGGACTGCGCATCAATGCCTGTCTGCTGGGTGAAGATCTCGTCGTTCCAGAGGAATTTGCGTTCGCTTAATGCAAAGCCGATGCCAAGAAAAACCAGCAGGAGCCCGGCAGAGAAGAGCAGGCTTTGGGTATGGTTAAAACGCATACAGCTCCAGTTTGAGTTTTTTAAGCAACCCTGCTGTCTGCGGGCGGTCGTTGATGTGGTTTAAGACCTCCACCAAAATAAAGACGGAATGATAGGTCTCCTGGATATGGCGGAAGGTGTAACTCAGTGCCCTTTTCTCGTCCGGCTCCAGCAAGGGCAGATAGACCCTGGGCGATGTAAACAGCCTCTTCAGTGTCGTGACCGGGGCCACGGACAATCCCCGCTTCAAAATATCCGAGGCCTGGGCGTACTGTCCCTCATTGATCAGGATCACCGCCAAATTATAATAATTCCAAAAACAATCCGGATAATTTTGAATGGCGGTCTTCAAATACTGCTTGGCCTTGGCATCATCATGCAGATAATGGTAACAATAGCCCAGGATCCCGTAGGCGTCCCACAGATTGGGAAAATCCGCAAGCAAATGCTCAAAATAATCCACGTAGGCATGGACCTTGTTGGTGTCCGGCACATCCTTGCGCTCGCTTAAATCCAAAAAATAATCCGGGGGTTTGGGCTGCAAATTATTCAGGGCTGAAATGCTGGCCACGGGAAAGGTCTCGATGACGTTCTGGGCCGCCATATAAAATCCGGCCAGCAAGAGGGCCGCGAGGGCCATCTGGACGGCCGCAAAAACATGGGGATGCAGTCTCATTCCTTGTACCTGTTGGTGATGGGCAGGCGCCAGTCCTTGCCGAAGGCGCACGGGGTGATCTTGACGCCCGGCGGGGCCTGGCGCCTTTTATACTCGTTGCGGTCGACCAGCTGGATGGTCCTCTCCACGGCCTTGGCTTCCATCCCGGAAGCGATGATCTCCTGGGGCGAGGCATGCCCTTGCACATAGGCCATCAGAATTTTATCCAGGACCTCGTACGGCCCCAGGGTCTCCTCGTCGGTCTGGTCGAGGCGCAATTCGGCGGACGGGGCCCGCAGTAAAACGCTTTTGGGGATCAGGGGCCGGCGCTCGAGGCTGTTGCGCCAGCGCGCCAGCGCATAGACCTTGGTCTTAAACACGTCCTTGATCACCGCGAAGCCGCCGGACATGTCCCCGTACAGCGTGCAGTAGCCCACGGCCATCTCGCTTTTATTGCCGGTGGTCAAAATCAGGCCCCCGAATTTGTTGGACATGGCCATTAAAATATTGCCCCGGATGCGCGCCTGAAGGTTCTCCTCCGTCGAGTCCGCAGGCAGGTCAGCGAAGGAGGGCGCCATGGTCTTAAGATACGCCGCATAGATTTTCTGGATGGGGATTTCCTTAAAGTCCATCTGCAAATTTTCAGCCAGGGCTTTCGCGTCCTGCCGGGTCGCCCGGCTGTTGAACGGGCTGGGCAAGGAAAGGCCCAGCACATTCCCGCTGCCCAAGGCATCGCAGGCAATGCAGGCGACCAGGGATGAATCCACCCCGCCGCTTAAGCCTAAGGCCGCTTTTTTAAAACCGTTTTTGGCCGCATAATCCTTGGTGCCCATCACCAGGGCCTTGTACACCTCCGCGCAATTATCCAGGGCCGGGGCCACGGGATTATGGGGAGCCGAAAGATCAACCGGCAAAAGCGTCTCTTCAAACTGCGGGGCCCGCGCCAGGACCTTGCCGTCCGCGGCCACGGCCATGCTGCCTCCGTCGAAGACAAGCTCGTCCTGGCCTCCGACTGCATTGACATAGAGGAGCGCTGTCCCGGTTTCCCGGGCGCGCTTAGCCAAGAGCTCCTCGCGGATTTGCAATTTCCCCTCATGATAAGGCGAGGAGGATATATTGATCAAAAGCTTGGCGCCCGCGGCGACCTGGGCCTGATACACCGCCTCATCGACCCAGATATCTTCGCAGATATTGACGCCGATCTTGACCCCGGCCACGGCCACGATCCCTTTATTTGTACCTTTGGTAAAATAGCGTTTCTCATCGAAGACGCCGTAATTGGGCAGTTCCTGCTTGTAGTAGACGTCCTGCAATTTTCCCTCGCTGATGAAAGCCGCGGCATTGAAGATGCGGCCTTTGGCGTCGCTGTCTACAAAGCCCGTGATGAGGCTGATGCCGCGCAATTTCTTGGCCAGGGCATCCAGGGCCTTGATATTGTCCGCCACGAAATGTTTTTTGAGCAAAAGGTCTTCAGGCGGGTAGCCGCAGACCGCCAGCTCCGGAAACACCACCAGGTCTGCCTTCGCCTGCTTGGCCTGGGCCGCGAAATCCAGGATGAGGCGCGTATTGCCGGCTAAATCTCCGACGGTAGGATTAATTTGTGCGAGTGCAATCTTTAGCAAAAGGCCCTCCGCTGTCGGCCTTGAAGGTCAGGCCCTGGCTATGTTTAAAAAATTGCGGTACAAGCGCTTGGCCTGGGCGTCAAACAGGTCTTTGTTTTTCCAATAATCGTCCATCATGGCACGGGCGTGCTCCCCCCGGCCGGGCAGGTCCTGGGCGCTGTACTCATCACACCATTCCCGGATGCTTTTATCCGTGACCTCGACGTGAAACTGCAGGCCGTAGGCCTTAGGGCCCACGCGCAAGGCCTGGTGCGGACAGCCCTGGGCCGTGGCCAGCAATTCCCCCTCAAGCGGGACATGAAACATGTCTCCATGCCAATGATAAATCGGGTCCTGCTCGCGGAAACCCTCAAAGAGCGGGTCTTTTTTTCCAGGGCCGGTCAATTGAATGCGGTACCAGCCGATCTCCTTGACCGGTGACCGGACCACGCGGGCACCCGCGGCCTTGGCCAAGAGCTGGGAGCCCAGGCAAATCCCCAAATAAGGCAGTTTGGCTTTCAGGACTTTTTGGATAAATTCATTTTCCGGCCCCAAAAATGGAAATTTATCTTCCTCGTCGACATTCATGGGGCCGCCCAGGACCACCGCGGCTTTGAATACCGAAGGGTCCGAAGGCAGAGGATCGCCCGCGCCAAGTTCGATGACCTGAAAAGGCTCCCCCTGGGCCTTCAAAAAATCCCCCAGGGTGCCCGGACCTTCAATGTCAATGTGTTTGATGATTAAAACCATATTTTCACCTTTTTTCTTTAAGTTTTTGTCTCAGAATAAATTTCTCAAGTAATGGCACTGCGAAAGAATATTTTCCATGTCTATTTTTATAAACAATACCGATTTCCGCAAGAGATGATAACATTTGATTCACCTGACTATTGCCTCCAAAGGGATTTTTAAGTAATTTCTTGGATTCCTCAACTACTTCCTGGACTGTAAATTCATCCTGACAATGCTCCAGTCTGGCAATCACCGATAACAACTCTCTTTGCCTGTCCGTTATTTTGGCCCATCGCCCCGCGAAAAAATCACTGTCTAACTTTGCGTTGATGGATTCAATAGGAACTGTTACGGGTTCGCTTTTTTCTATTTTCTGAATAAATATATCAAAAACTTCTTTGCACATAAACTGTATAAAATAAGGATAACCCCCAGATTCCTTAACTATGGTTTCGGTAGACTTCTCGTCAAATGCAATCGGGCATTTCGAATCTTGGATGGGTCTTTTAATAGCCTCCTGACTGTCATGATTAGAAAGTCTTGTCAAAAAAATGACTTTAAACATCCTTTCCGCAAACGTCCTTGAGTCCACCAGCTTAGCATGCAGCGTTGGCAACCCAGAAAGTACCAGCATCAACGGAATTTCTCTGCGTTGGATGGATTGAAACACATCTAATATTAAGGCAACTGGGTATTGCTCTTTCTGGGGCTGATCTGAAATGGTCTGGGCCTCATCATAAGCAAATATAATGCCTTTATACCTTTGTGGCGCAAGAAAACGCCAAACCAAATCAAATATGCTCTTAATTTTATCAGACACAAGACCTGGAAAGGAATTATACAGCACCGTCAGGTTTTCATAGGTTAATTTATTATGCTTTAATTTCTCTGTTGCTACAAAGCCTATGGTGCGTTGCTTTTCGATATGAAAAGTCACATCTGAAGTGACTAAAGACAGGTCTGTCAAAAGCCTCTTGGCCATTGTATCTTCCGAAATACTGGCAGCTTCGGAAAGATCATTACCCACCCATAGCCACCCATTGGCAATCGCCAATGACTTAAACTCATTTAACAATACAGTTTTTCCAACCCCTCTTAATCCTGTAAGAATGACATTTTCACTGACTACCTTTTGTTCTAAAATCTTAAAAAATTCTCTCTTCTCTTTATCCCTGCCCGCCAAATAAGGAGGGTTATGTCCTGCCCCTGGTCTGAATGGATTTTCAAATTTAGCGTGTTGCATGAATGTCTCCAAGTTTATTAATTATTATGTCTATGAATAAATTTATCATAATTACTAAATTTAGTCAAATTAATAATTATTCCTAAACCTGTGTCCAAAAACAAAAAGGGACGGATGTGCATCATCCGTCCCTTTTGAAAAACGTACCACATCTGCAATTACGCGTTCATCAAAAGCATTTCCGCGTAGCTTGGCAAAGGCCATAGGCTGGCCGGTGTCAAGGCCTCCAACTCATCGACGGAAGAACGCAATTTGGCCATGGCCGCAAAAATCTTCAAGCCGTCATGCTTGGCCAAGCTGGCTTCCAGGGCATCGCAGTCGCCCAAGGCCTGATTGATCAAGGCAGAAAGGTCCTTAAGCAGTTTCTTCTGCCCCGTGGTCTTGCCTGAAGAACCCACGGTCTTGATGGTCTCAGCCAGCTGCTGCTGGTATTCGATGGCCGCCGGGACCAGCTGGGTCTTGGCCATGGTCAGGGCGCAATCACCTTCCAGGACCTGGACCGTTGTATAGGCATGCTTGTTGATCTCATAACGGGAAGCTATTTCCACTTCGGTCAATACCCCGTGCTTGACCATCACCTTGATGTTCTTTTTGTCCTTGATCGCTTCCAGGGCCTCTGGGGTGTTCTTCAAATTCGGCAGGCCGCGCTTCTTGGCTTCGGCATGCCAGGCCGGAGTGTAGTTGTCTCCGTTAAACACAACCCGCTTGTGCTTCTTGATGATCTCCTGAAGGACCTTCTGCAGGCTGGAGTTGAAATCCTTGCCCGCCTTCTTGTCCGCTTCCAGCTGATCGCAGATATCCGAGACCGCCTCAGCCACGATGGTATTCAAGATCATGTTGGAGGCGGAAGGGTTCATGTTGGAACCTACGGCGCGAAACTCAAACTTGGCGCCGGTAAAGGCAAAGGGCGAAGTCCGGTTGCGGTCCGTGGTGTCCTTGGCCAGGGTGGGCAGGGAATCAACGCCCACATGGATGGAACTGCCCTGCTTGGAGGACTTGGCCGCGCCCTTCTCGATCTGCTCGATGATATCGGTAAGCTGGTCTCCCAAAAAGATGGAGATAATGGCCGGCGGCGCTTCGTTGGCGCCCAGGCGATGGTCATTGCCCGCGGAGGCCACACCCACGCGCAAAAGATCGGCGTAAGAATCCACGGCCTTGATCACCGCGCAGAGAATGGTCAAAAACTTGGCGTTTTCATGCGGGGTCTTGCCCGGGTACAGCCAGTTTTTGCCGTCGGGTCCGACCACGGACCAGTTATTGTGCTTGCCGGAGCCGTTGATGCCGGCAAAAGGCTTTTCATGCAAAAGGCAGGCCAGGCCGTGCTTGTCCGCGATGGTGCGCATCAGCTCCATGGCCATCATGTTATGGTCCACCCCGATGTTCAAATCTTCATAGATCGGGGCGATCTCATACTGGGCCGGGGCCACCTCGTTATGGCGGGTCTTGGAGGGCATCCCCAATCCCCACAAGGTGCGGTCCAAATCCTCCATAAAGCCCATGATGCGCGGCTTGATGGCGCCGAAATAATGGTCTTCCTGCTGTTGATGCTTGGCCGGCTTTTTGCCGAAGAGCGTACGGCCGGTCTGCACCAGATCAGGGCGGGCCTGATAATGGGCCTTGTCAATGAGGAAATATTCCTGCTCAGGGCCCAAGGTGCAATACGCGCGCTTGCCCTTGATATCAATGCCGAAGAGCGCGGCCAGGCGGCAGACCTGCTTGCTTAAAGCCACCATGGAACGCAGCAAAGGCGTTTTCTTGTCCAGGGCCTCGCCGTGATAGCCGATATAAAAGGTGGGAATGCATAAGGTGGTCGCTTCCGGGCCTTCCTTGATAAAGGCCGGGGACGTGGGGTCCCAGCCGGTATACCCGCGGGCTTCAAAGGTGGCGGGCAAGCCGCCCGACGGAAAGGAAGAAGCGTCCGATTCGCCCTGGATCAAATTTTGGCCGGAGAAGCTTAAGACAACGCCCCCATTATTGTCCCAATCGATAAAGGAATCGTGCTTTTCCGCGGTGACGCCGGTCAAAGGCTGGAACCAATGCGTATAGTGGGTCGCCCCTTTGGCAATGGCCCACTTTTTCATGGCTTCGGCCACTTCATCCGCAATGGACGGATCTAATTTCCCGCCTTCTTTAATTGTTTTTTCGATGGATACATAGGCTTTCGGAGACAGCATGTCCTTCATCACCTTGAGGCTAAATACATTTTCTCCGAAATGTTCAGGCAAATGCTCACTGAAAGAACCGTTGCAGCAGGTCTCGCCTTCAGCGCAAGCCGCCTGAATGACCTCTTCGCGAGCTTGACTCATAGACCCCCCTTGCCCCGCCTTTTGCGGTGGCCTTACTATTTTGGTTAGACTTTTTTAAGAAATGTAGTTGAATATATCTTTTAACGCCAAAAATGTCAAGATTTTTAAACCGTCGGATAAACAGGGACGTCTCCCCATTTCGCCTCTAAACCCTCGAGTGAAAAATACTTGGGAGACGTCCCTGTTAATCCGGTGGATCAACCGATGGCTTTGGACCCTTCCTCACCGGTGCGGATACGGATGCAGCGCGGCAGATCCATGACGAAAATCTTGCCGTCCCCGATCTTGCCGGTGCGGGCCCCCTTGATAATGGCCTTGATCGTGGGTTCGACGAAATCCTCGTTCACCGCGATCTCCAGCTGCACCTTGCGCAGCAGATTGCCCGTCTCCTTGACGCCGCGGTAATACTCGTCGACGCCGACCTGGCGGCCGTGGCCCAGGACCTCGTAGGCCGTGATCAGATTCACATTCGCCGCATAAAGCTCCTGCTTGACGTCCTCGAGCTTGTAGGGCTGAACGATAGCTATGACTAATTTCATGTAAGAGACCCTCCTTTGTCCGATTTTTAGTCTAAGATGGTGTACGCGCGTTCATGGTGCTGGCTCAAATCAATGCCGACAATCTCGTCATCGGCTGAGGCACGCATACCGCCGAGGAACTTGTCCACCACAAAGCAGATCAGCATGGTGACGATGAAGGTGTAGACCGTCGTCAGCAAGCAGGCCTGGACCTGGATCATAAACTGCTTAGGATTGCCGTCAAAGACGCCTGAACCGTTGCCATTCACCGCTTTTACGGCGAACAGACCCGTGGCCAAGGCGCCCCACAGCCCGCCGACATAATGCACCCCGAAAGCATCCAGGGTATCATCATAGCCGAACTTAGGCTTGACAAAGGCCACCATGCAATAGCAGAACACGCTGACTAAGAAACCGATCCACAACGAACCGCCGACATCCACGAAACCGGAAGCCGGGGTGATGGCCACCAAGCCCGCGACAGCGCCTGAACAGGCGCCCACCAGGGTCGGCGCGCCGGCAAAGATCCACTCCATGGCGGCCCAGCTGATGGCCGCGGCTGCGGTCGCTGTGTTGGTGACAACAAAGGCGCTGGTAGCTAAGCCATTGGCCGCCACAGCAGAACCGGCGTTGAAACCGAACCAGCCGAACCATAATAAGGAAGCGCCGATCATGACAAAAGGCACATTGTGCATGCCGGGCTTATTGGTGCCCAGGCGCTTGCCCAAATACAAGGCGGAAGCCAGGCCTGCGATACCGGCATTCATGTGAACGACGGTGCCGCCGGCAAAGTCCAAAGCGCCCCACTTGGAACCTGCGATGCCGTCATGGGACCAAACCATGTGGGCCACCGGGCAATACGCGAAGGTCAGCCATAAGACGGTAAACCAGACCCAGCCGGAGAACTTGACCCTCTCGGCAAAGGAACCGATCACCAGGGCCGGCGTAATCACCGCGAACATGCACTGGAAAATCATATACGCTTGGTTGGGAATGGTTGCTGAATAGGAGGTGGACGGATCAAAGGGCGGGTTCACGGACCAATGCTCCGGGAAATTCATGGAGACATTCTTGAGCATGAACCAATCCAAGCCGCCGACAAACGGGGCCAGGAAGCCATGGCCAGGCCCAAAAGCGAGGCTGTAGCCGTAGACAACCCACAATACGCTGACAATGGCCAAACACATAAAACATTGCATCAACATGCTGTTGATGTTTTTGCGCCTGACCATCCCTCCGTAGAATAACGCCAGGCCCGGCGCCGTCATCGCCAAAACAAGGGCGGATGAGGCCAGGACCCATGCTATGTCCCCACTATTGAGAGGATTTGCTGGTGCTGGTGTTGTTCCCATTACGTTTTACCTCCTGTGTGTTATGACTGGTTAGACAAGATGTGCTTTAAAGGCCCAAAATAAGGCCAAAACCATGGCCACCTGGGCCATGCCGAAGAGCAAAGCTGTCACGCGTTCAAACCTTTTCATGGATTCTGACGGGGAAATAACCATATTGCCCCTCCTTTTTTCGCTTGCTGACCTTTTTATTGGCAATAAAAAATCCGGTTCGCTGTGCTTCGATTGCACAAAAAACCGGACTTCACTGCCCTCTAAAAATAAAAAATCCTCTAAAGCCTACAACTGTGCTACCGCTCAAGAGGACCATCAGTGCCCGTGCTTCTGCCCGAAACATCCATGCCCCGGACTTGTCATTTCAAAAACTACAGATCAAGTATATCCGCTCGTAACTAATTGTCAAGAAATATTTTACTCGCCTCTGACAATTTGCTCAGCCGCCAGCCAATCCTGGACGTCGAAGCCGTGGGCATAGCCGCGGGAGACGAAAAGCTGATAAGCGGTTTCCTGCACTTTTTGGAAATATTCTACCTGGGCCATATCTGCCTGGGCCAAGGGGGTTTCAATCCTGTTTTTGGGGCTGACGGCCTTGGGCTGGGTCCTTTTAATAGGGGTCGTTTGTCTCATAGATCCTCCCTGGATTTGGGGACAAAAAAACCTCTCTTGAAACGGCGCTGTTTTAAGAGAGGACTTCGTTGCCCTGGTGATTGACGTAAGTACTTTACACCCAGGGTCTTTGTTTTGTCAATAAAAAAAACCATCACAACCCCGGGGGTTGTGATGGTTTTATTTTTGAAGTTCGGCCATGAGGATCACGGATTCCGCGATGTCCTTCATGGAACGGCAGGTGTCCATGCTCTTTTTATGGATGAGGCGGTAGGCCGCGTCTTCCGTCAGATTGTTCATCTTCATCAGGATGCCCTTGGCCCTGTCAATGAGCTTGCGGGTCTCCAGGGCTTCCTTGGCTTTCAAGGCCTCCTGCATCAGCTTGGTGTTTTCCACGGCCACGGCCGCCTGATTGGCCACGATCTGCAGGACGCTGATCTCCTCTTCCTCAAAATGATGGGGCTGTTTGGTATAGACATTGATGACGCCGATGGCCTTGTCCTTGACGATCATGGGCACAGCCACCATGGAGGTCAGCCCTTCCTTAAGGGCCAGGTCACGGTAGGCGTATTTTTCGTCCTTGCTGACCTCATAGACAATGGCCGGCTTTTTGGACTTGATCACAGACCCGGTAAGGCTGTTTTCGACCTTAATATTGGGTTTTTGCTTGTACTCGGCGCTCAAGGACTGGGTCGCCTTGATCGAAAGCTCCAGCCCCTTCTCATCCAACAGCATGATGGAGCAAACTTTGGAATTAAGCATCTCCGCCGTGACCACCACGATCAGATTTAAAATCTCATCCAGATAATCCTCGCTGGTGATGGAGCGCGAGACCTTGATCAGGGAGTCAAACTGCAGGGCTTTTTTCTTGGTTTCCTCAAAGAGCCTGGCATGGTCGATGATGCCGCCCACCTGCTTGGCGATCATTTCAATGAGGTTTACGGTCTCCGGGGAATAATCCTGCTGGCTCTTGTGCTGGACATTGACCACACCAATGGCCTTTCCTTTATAGATGACGGGCACGGACAAAAAGGCCTCGTAGCGGTCTTCGGGCAGCACATCAAAGCTTTTGAAACGCGGGTCGCGGTAGGCGCGGGACTTGATGGCCACGGTCTTGTTTTCCCGGGCCACCCATCCGGTGATGCCCTCTCCGGTTTTCAAGGTCACCTGGCCCAGTTCTTTTTTGTGGGCGGTCTTGGAGGCCATCAGCACCAGATTCTGCTTGGTATCGTCGAAAAGATAGATGAACACCGAATCCGCGTCCGTCATTTCCGTGACGATCTTGACGATCAGCTGCAGGGTGAGGTTTAAATCCAGTTCGGATGAGGCGATGTCCACGATATTGCGCAGGATCTGCAGTTCCTGATCCGAGGTCACGCTCAATCTTCTGTTTTTCATTTTCTCCGGCATAGTGAATGACTACGATACCACAAGCTTAAACTCCGCTCAAGCCCTTTGTTGCGGCAATGGACTCCGGCTGGCGAAACAAACCGGAATATGTTACCTTTTAGATAGGGTAGTACGGATAAGAAAAAAGGCAAACCTGGGGAAATCCAGGGACGCAAAGGATCGGGCCTGACCTGCCGCGCAAGCGGCAGATGGCAGTCGAGCTGCAGAGTATGAACGTAAACCCAGTCAGGCAGATCAGCACTGGGTTTTTTATATATAGCGAGGGCTCTATGAAAACATTTCACCACGTCAGGAAAGCTTTATTACTCTCAGCCATCACCTTCATCACCGTCTCAAGCCAGGCCCATGCCTTGACCATCAACATCAATTGGGACAGCAGTGTCACCAACGGCAGCTGCCCTAACCAGGCCCAGTTCCAGTCAGCGGTCAACAAGGCCGTCCAATTCCTTCAAAGCACCTATACCAATCCCGGTACCATCAATATTAATGTAGGCTGTGGGGAAATTGATGGCACCACCTTGGGTTCAGGCACGCTGGGTGAATCAGCCTATTATTTTTATAATGGGTACTCAGCCAGCTCCGTGGAATCCATGCTCAAAAGTTTACCCCAATCGTCCAGTGATTTGTCTGCTTATGTCAGCTTCCCTCCTGCCAGTTTATATACAACCCCAGGCGGTTTTGCGGTCAATACAGCTGAAGGAAAAATGCTTGGGACCGTATCAGCCAATTCAACGGCCATAGACGGTTTTGTCGGCTTTGCAACCATGTATTCCTGGACCTATGATAATACCAGCGGCGTTGCAGGCGGGACCTTTGACTTGGAAGGAACTGCTTTACATGAAATTACAGAAATCATGGGACGCTGGTCAGGCATCAATACCAACGGTAATGCCCCCGCGTATACCAGTGTCATGGATTTATTTCGTTATAGCGGACCCGCTTTACCTACGTTTAGCAATGCCGGTTATTTGTCCATTGATCAAGGAGTGACCGACCTGCGTGATTTAAACACGGCTTCGGGAGGTGATTCGGGTGACTGGGCCAACAGCGATGCCGGAGATGCCATGCTGGCCTTTTCGAATTCCGGGACCCCTAATGTCTTTACTCCCCAAGATGTCACAGTCATGAATATCCTTGGGTTTACGACAGCCGCCCCCGGCGCCCCGACGAATTTAATTGCCTCGGCCGGTAACAGCCAGGTGGCCCTGACTTGGAAGGCCGGGAGCAATGCTTCCTCTTATAATGTGATGCGTTCAAGCAACGGATCAGCCATGGCTTCTATTGCCTCGGTCACTTCCTTAAATTATACCGATACGGCAGTGACCAATGGCACGGCTTATACCTACGGCATCACAGCTGTCAATGCCGTCGGCACAAGCCCTATGTCTAACCAGGTGACGGCAATCCCTAATCCTCCTCAGCCGCCCGCCGCTCCGGCGAATTTGTCCGCCTCGGCAGGCAATGCCCAGGTGGCTTTAAGCTGGCAGGCTTCCGTCAATGCCACTTTTTATAATGTCCTGCGCTCCAGCAACGGCTCAGCCATGAACGCCGTGGCCACTGTCAATGCCTTGACCTACATGGATACATCTGCGGCCAACGGAACAACCTATACCTATGCTGTGGTTGCGGGTAATACCGCGGGCACCAGCGGCATGTCCAATCAGGTCAGCGCGACCCCTGTGGCCCCTGTGCAGGTCGTGCCCCCTGCCCCCAGCGGCTTAAGGGCCCTGGTCGGTAAATCTGGAAACAAAAGAAACCCAACGTATAAAGTCAATTTAAGCTGGACGCAATCCGGTTCAGCCAGTATCACCCAGGAGAAAATCTACCGCACGCCGGCCTGGTCAACCGGTTCACCGAAGCTCATATCAGCGGCTACCTTGTATACAGACAGCCCAGTGACTCACGGCACGACCTATACGTATTACGTCACAGCTGTCAACGCGGTTGGGGAAAGCGCCCCATCAAATACTGTAACAGTGACACCTTAAGGGAGGCTTACTATGAAACTATTCCTTTTAACTTTAACCTGCATCTTAAGCACAATTCTCGTCGGCACTTGGGCCAAGGCCACCACCTTTGCGCCTGCGCCCTTGGGTCAAACCATCCATGAATCACCCATTATCGTCAGCGGCACCATTATCAGTGTGGCGGTCAAGAATGATGTCACGCTATCCGGTAATCTTCTGCCGTTTACGTATTACCAGTTCAATGTCACCGAGGTGCTCAAAGGCAGTTTGAGCGCCAATTCCATCGTGATCCGTCAAATGGGCGGCGGGAACCTGCGGGCCAGCGGGGCTGCCTCGTTTAGCATCAATGAGAATGTCATTGTCCTGCTGGATACCAGAAACCCCGACGGCTCTTATGATGTGCATGGGTTGAGCCTGGGCAAGATCAGGATGGACAGCTTAAGCGGCAATTTGTCCGGCACGGCCATTGAATCGGACAAACAGCATGCCCTTTTTACCAAGACCGCTCCCAAGGACCATTGGAGCATGAACGATTTACGCAGTTTAATACAAAATGACAAACACTAACATGAAGACGGAGGTCTTCTATGAATATATTCAAGTTCATCAACAAAGGCATTGTCATGGCCTGTGCCCTGGTGGTTTTTGCCCCCAGCCAGGCCAAAGCTCTTACCATAAATCTCATCTACGATAGCTACGTCACCAGCAGCCCTTATTCCTCACAAATCCAGGCTGCTGTCAATAAAGCCGCGCAATTTTTACAAAGCACCTATAGCAATCCCATCACGGTCAATATACAAATCGGCTGGGGAGAGATCCTCGGCTACACTGTGACTTCGCTGGGCGCTTCCGACGCGTCTTGGCACGGTTATTACACCATGAGTGCCATGGAAAACGCTCTGTTAAGTATGCCGCAATCTTCCAATGACACCCTGGCTTACGCGCACTTTCCCCCGGCATCCTTGTATTCCAGCACCGCTGGATTCTGGTTAACAACAGCTCAGCAAAAAACGTTAGGCCTGATCCCTGCCAACAGCGCCTCCATAGACGGTTACGTAGGGTTTGCTTCAGGATATAGTTACACCTTTGATGATACCAATGGTGTTGCCGGGGGGACCTATGATCTGGTGGGTGTGGCCTTACATGAACTTTCAGAGGTGCTCGGCCGAATGTCCGGTACTCCCCAGGCCCCGGACCTTGCAGATATGTTCCGATATAGCGCCCCGGGTGTGCCCATGTTTACCACAGGCCCTGCCTATTTCTCCATCGACGGCGGTGTGACCGACTTGTGTAATTATAATGCGGCCTCCTCCGGCGATCTTGGCGATTGGGCCGTTGATGCGTTGTCCACAGGTGATGCTGCCAGTGCCTTTGCCTATCCAGGGGTAACATATACATTTACACCCACCGACATTACGTTGCTGGACGTTGCGGGTTATTCGACAACAACGCCTGGTGCTCCATCGAATTTGACCGCCTCTACCGGCGATACCCAGGTCGCTCTTAGTTGGAAGGCCTCAAGCAATGCCTCTTCTTATAATGTGATGCGCTCAAGCAATGGCTCAGCCATGGCTTCCATTGCCTCGGTCACTTCCTTAAATTATACCGATACGGCAGTGACCAATGGCACGGCTTATACCTACGGCATCACAGCTGTCAATGCCGTCGGCACAAGCCCTATGTCTAACCAGGTGACGGCAATCCCTAATCCTCCTCAGCCGCCCGCCGCTCCGGCGAATTTGTCCGCCTCGGCAGGCAATGCCCAGGTGGCTTTAAGCTGGCAGGCTTCCGTCAATGCCACTTTTTATAATGTCCTGCGCTCCAGCAACGGCTCAGCCATGAACGCCGTGGCCACTGTCAATGCCTTGACCTACATGGATACATCTGCGGCCAACGGAACAACCTATACCTATGCTGTGGTTGCGGGTAATACCGCGGGCACCAGCGGCATGTCCAATCAGGTCAGCGCGACCCCTGTGGCCCCTGTGCAGGTCGTGCCCCCTGCCCCCAGCGGCTTAAGGGCCCTGGTCGGTAAATCTGGAAACAAAAGAAACCCAACGTATAAAGTCAATTTAAGCTGGACGCAATCCGGTTCAGCCAGTATCACCCAGGAGAAAATCTACCGCACGCCGGCCTGGTCAACCGGATCACCAAAGGTCATATCAGCGGCTACTGCTTATACAGACAGCCCTGTGACCCACGGCACGACCTATACGTATTACGTCACAGCCGTCAATGCTGCTGGGGAAAGCGCTCCATCGAATACGGTGACAGCGACACCATAAAAAAACTGGGACACATTGAATTTTATTACTCTGTTTTGAAAAAATTCAATGTGTCCCAGTTTTTTATTTGGCGGGCCGGATAGAGGTGATATCCGGCTCAAAGCCCTGGATTTGGCCTAATTGTGCCAGGTCTTGCTGGGATAAGGGCAGGGGCGCGCCGTGTCCGTCGCGCTTGATGATAAGCTCAAGATGCCCGGCGTTCAAGTCGATCCCGCCGGGAACATCGGCCTTTTGCCAGCCGTTCATGGCCAGGTCAAAGCTCAATTTCTTTCCAAATTTTTCATAAAGCACGTCTGATAATTTCCTGTAATCACTCTCGTCGGCATCCCTGATCAACAAAAATGCTTCCAGGGAAGTATCGAAAAGTTCCGCAATGGGTGAATTCCATAGATCCAGAGCTTCTCCATAACGCATAAGATATCCATGGGAACGCCTCAAGATGTTTATGATTCTACGATTTACTTGTATATTATAATCTCTAAATATTTTTTGAGTTGTCGTTGCACGCATTTGTACCTCTGTAAGCTCAATCCTACCTCCCCCCTCCTGCGGTTCTGAAGGCCCTGGTCTTGGTGACGGCACGGGCACTTGGTATCCTTTTGTCACAGAGACAACAGTTTGAGGCTCCGTCGGTAGTACGCTAGCCAATACCAATCCAAACAGAGCAAGGATATCCGTTACTTCTCTTAAGGATTTTCGGCCAAAATTGGGCGTCCGAAGAATTTCAGTTTCAGTTTTTTCAAGCAATCCTTCCAAAGGCGTTTCCAGTAAACCGTCGTTTTTTAAACAATTGGCCGTTCTTACAGTCAATTCCCAACCCACAGATTGAGCGAGTTGTTGAAAACTCACTTCGGATAGAAATGCACGTGTTACAGGCGCTCCTTGCCGCAGTTTCCCATCTTCATCAAACATATCTGTCAATATTTTAGGAAGGGGCTCTGCTGGTTTGGCCGGGCTTCCTTGAGTGCCCAGCTCAGCTTCAACGGCAGCTTCCATTTCTTCTGGGGTCAGGGAGTCTCCCGGGGTATCCGTGCTCTCCTTAGGACCTGTCAGGTAATCACGGAGTTCGGCATCTATGGCATCCTGAAAAGCCTTGCTGGGCTGCTGATCTTCTTCCGCTCTTTCTTGATGTTCATTCCCCAAATCCAGGCGATAGGGTCTAAGCACAGTCTCGATCCGGTCGATCGGGCCCCTGCTGATCCCTATTTGCGCCAGACCAATTTTCCCCATTCTTAATAAATTAATAACCGGCGCATCCCATATATCCTTTTCTCTGAGCACTTTTTCGGTCTGTGGAGTAATGACATCGCCCTTCCTGGTAAACTGGTTGAATCTCAATACAGACAGCGCATCCGGAGATAACCGCACCCCGGGAATCACCTTCCCTTCTTCATCCACAAGGTCCTCAAATTCCTGCATCACCCATTGCCTGAATACATTGTTTCCGTTTAAAAGACTGGGCTCCCTGCGCTCCTTGTTTATTTGCTCCACTCTGGCCGTAAGGACCAGCAGGGGATAAATTCGATTTTCAAATTCCCTTGCAACGGCCCTTTCCTGCCGCTGGTAATCCTGGTCAGTCTCCGCGACAATGTCCCTGCGTTTCTGTCTTTGTTCCCTGTCCCTGATACCGATCCATTGTGAATCATTAGCCACTTGCGGCAGGACCTCCTGGATTTGCGCAAAAGTCAGGCCAAAATCATTTCTTGTGGCAAGTTTCATGACAGAATCCACTAAATGACGAGGCAAATAAACTGCTTTAGAATCTATAAGTTCTTGGATTTCATTCAAAAACCTTAATTCCCTTAACCTGGCTGATAACCCGGATTGAGTACCCGATTGCAATATCCCTCTAAACCAAATCAAGGTCGTCAAATCCCGGGCAAAGCCTTCATACTCAGGCAGGGTCCTTAGTTCCTGCCTGGTCACAATATCCCCCAGGGACTGGACTACAAAATCCTCCTCATGGACCTGGCCTAAAATGTCTAAGTTCACCAACTCTTGGGCCGTAAAGCGCATGTCCCTTGCAATGGGGGTTTTTGTTTCTACGGTCCTTCTGCGGCTGGGATTTTGGCGGATGATCAGGCGGTTTAAATCTATGCGGTCTATCTTTTCCAGCGGTACGGCGCGGACTTTTTTATAAACGGCCGCATGATAAATCTTTTTGGTCAAAACCCTTTCAATTTCCCTTAATTGGGCCGGTCCCTCTTCTCTTGATATCCTCTCTTTGGCTTCAGGACTCAATTCATTGCTCAAATTGGCCCCCTGGCTTTCAATGTCATAGCCTATTTCTTTCAAGACCCGCTCAATATTTGAATTTTGCAGGGGCGAGCCCTCCGGAGACGTGACGATCAAACGCCCTCCGTCGGCCAATTCCATTTCAAAGGCCTTTAAGGCCTGCCTGATTTCCTTAGGCTCCAGCAAATCCAGGACAAAATTAGCTGTGATCACATCCATTTGATGCGGGGTCTTGACATAATCCTCGGTGCCCGGGTCGCTGGAAGCCAGGATCCTCGGTGTTGCGTCTCTATTCAAATCCGCTATGTCTGCGTGGATGCGGTGGGGATTGGACGCGGTCTCATAAATGCCTTTTTCTTTTTCCAAATCAATGACGCCCTCGGCCAGGGTTGGATCAAAAGTACCCAGGATAGACCACAGCACGCTGTCGTTGGCACCTACGTCCAAGATGCGCGGTGTTTGCCCCTGGAAATGCTCTTTGAGCCAATGGGCCGCCCAGATATTGGCATGAAAGGCTGATCTTCGCGTTTCATCCTCCTCACTGACCCTCGTGGCCTGCCGGAGCGCCCATCTCCTTGATGCTTCCTCGTTACTGTACTTAACGTCAGCTATTCTTTGATGCACTGCGGCCAGGATTTCCACTTCTTTGGGCGTCAAAGGCTGGCTGGTCCTGGTTAGAATAGCACTAACCTGCTCTTGCGCCTCCTTGAATATAAATGGTATCCTGCCCCATCTGGGAATTTTGATCGCATTGCGCAAATCTTCAACGATAACTAAAAACCGCTCCAGGGGCATGGTCTCATGAAAATCTGCCTTCCACGCGTGCGCATACACCTCAGAGGCCTCCTGGATCCTGGCAAAATGCCTGTCTCCGATGAGTTCTTGGGGATTGCGGACTGTTTTGATGTTCTGGATGATGCCGTTGATCTCCTCATTGATGGGATATACGCCCAACAAGCCTCTCAGCAGGTTGATGGTTTCCAGAATCGTGAAAACAGTACTCCTTTGGGCTACTTTTTCGTTCCTTAACCGATTTATTTCTGTCTGGTCAGACTTGTCTGAATAAAGACTCAAAGCGTCATCGTATCCGACATAAACAAATCTGTGGTTTAATTTGTTCCTAAGCGTATAAACAAAGGAAGGATAATCGCCGAATTCATCCTTTTGCACGGCCCTGCCTTCGCGGTCGATGAGGCCGGCCATTTGAATCTTGCCGGGAGAATAGATCACGCTTCCAATGACCCATTGTCCCCTTTTATCTTCCCAACTCCCTTTGCCTTCGGACAATTCCGCCATGTGCTTGCGCATCTCCTGTGACGTCATGGCCATATTGCCATACAACCATTTTGTCAATGTTTCCAGGGCCTGCTTCGCGGTCTGGGCGCCCCATTGGACATTTTGTTCTGGCCTGACTATTTCCAAATGATCCAAACTTTTAATATCCGAAAGCCCATGCGGCAGAAGGCTTCCTTCCCAATCCTTAAACTGAATGCTGTTGTCAGACACTTGCACATAGGCGACCATTCTGCTACCGGTTTTTAATTGGGCCGCTATGATCACATGGTCCCTGCCTGGCATAGACCATCCGTAAACGATCGATTGACGTATCAATTCCTCCTGCATCTGTTCATGTGTTCTATGCCTAAATGGCGATCCGGCAAAAATTTCATCCGGCCTTTGTAAAAACACCCTGCTTTCTTCAACCGTATACCCTTCCTGTTTGCCCAATTCTATGTAAGCGTTTAAATAGCTGTATTCTTCCTGCGGCCGCATTTTTTCAAGACCCGATGAATCCAGCCTTTCCATTTCAGGGACAAGATCGCTTCTGACCTGCAAATGAAAATAGGAAGATAAATTGACATATTGGGACGGCCCCTGCCAATACAAGATGGATGGATAGGCTGGAGTGTCCGCGTAAGCTTCGACGGAGCCGGTGGTGCAGTTCCAAATGTGGAAAATCGCCCGGGGATGGACAGCCTCTTGAAGCGCAAGCCAATTGGCTTGCTGAGGCTGATAAGCGTCCCAGGCCACATCCACCTCGCTTAAATCAAGGTGTTTCCAAAATTCAAGCTTGGGTTCCCTGTTAAATGCGATCGCCCTTTTTAATTCATCTAAACGAAATTCCATGTCTTCCACCCGGCCTGCCATGAAAATCAAGGGCAGATGATGATCGCCGGATAGATAAATCCTGGAGCCAGGCTGGACCTCGATTAAATCGTTCAACGGGGCCATTCTCGCCACGTATTCGTCATCCCCTTCAACCGCGATGGCCACCCGGCCATGGGATGCCAGCAGATATGAACCTATGGCGCTGCCTGCCCCATATTCCAAAAATACCCCTCGTTGATCTGGGTCTGACTTGACCTTGTCACCGATGGCCAGCATTCTTTGGATATCGACACTCCTGAAAGGCTGGTAAAATCCCCGAATATTTTTGGGACTGTCATTGAGCCTCATCATCATGGGAAATTGCGACCGGCTCAAATAATCGGCCCAATGATTGATAAACCGGTCCCAATGAAAATAAGCCAAATTATATTTGGCGCTTGGCATAAGCATGGCTT
Organism: uncultured Planctomycetales bacterium; assembly: GCA_964483785.1. Classification (GTDB taxonomy): domain Bacteria; phylum Omnitrophota; class Gorgyraeia; order Zapsychrales; family Fredricksoniimonadaceae; genus JABDGZ01. The sequence goes on along the minus strand of CAZACW010000010.1, from coordinate 23,468 downwards.
CATCCACAGCATTCTTCTCTTCTCTGAGGGACACCGCGGCCAAGTCCTCATATTTTAGGTTTTGGGCAACAAGGGCGGTCTGGGCAGGATCAAGAATGCTAATGACCTTTACAATTTGGGCATAATCCGCGTACCCCCTGGTCCCGCCGGAGAAGTATTTTCTGGGTAACGTTGTTCCATGGGAGACTGCTTCCTCCTTAACAAAATTGAAAACGCCCTTCTTGAAAGCCCGCAAATACCGTTCATAAATTATTTCGTTATTTTTGGGGTCCCGGTCAACGCCCTTGACCTTGTCCTTGTCCGCGTAGACCTTGCCGAGCAGGGATTCTTTTAAAGCGCGCTTATACCAGGCTGCCAGGAGCATGCCGCTGTACACCTGGCGCAAGGGTGCGAAATTCTTGCCTTCGTTGACTTCTTTTTCCAACGCAGGCAGGATGATAGATCGGATCATTTCAGAACCTAATTTGCAGATGTTGGGGTCCTGCCCTCGGGTTTCCCCGCCGTGCTCGCAAAAGCCTGCGCGCGGCGGGGCAGAAAACGAGGGAGCCCTCGTTTTCCCTCCCTCGGACACCCCGACATACGCATGTTTTCTTAATGACAAATAATCTTCTTCCAACATCACCTTCAGATGATTGTCGAGAATGTAGGCCGTGTTTCCCTTTTCATAAATCGTTGCCCGGTCCGGAACGATCCAGACCTTGTTAAAGGTGTTCACCGCAACATCCGCCCGGCCATAGGCCTGATAGGTTTTTTTATACACCTCGTCCCAAAATTTTTTGCCCAGGCTTTTTTCGGGATAAATCAGCGACGAGCTGACCTGCTTCAAAAGATAATCCTGGGCCAAGAGGTCTTGCCCCATGGCGGTCTGGCCGAAATCAGCCTCGATGATCCTGGTCTTTTCATACGGCGAAAGGTTCACCCACTGGTCCTGGTCCGGCACAGCCAGGGAGGCCAAAAAATATTTCACCAGCTTTTTATATTCGAGCTTTTTTTCATCCTCGGTCAAACGGCCCTGGCCCCTGGCCACGATGAAATCAAATTTCAGGGCATTGTCCGAGTGCATGATCAGGCCTTTAAGCAGGGCAGGCCCGTAGGCAGGGCTTAACGAGACCATGGTCCCGGGCACAGGCAGGACAGGGGCTGTCAACTCCCCTGCCTGGGCTGGGGGCAGCCTCAAGGAAGCGCTGGTCATGGCCACGACCATCCAAAAAGCGGTTGCTTTATAAAATAGTCTAAATTTACCCATTATTTAAGTATGTCATATCCGTCCCCAATGCGCAAATCAGGGCGTCTCATGGTAAAAAAACTGGGACACATTGAATTTTATTACTCTGTTTTGAAAAAATTCAATGTGTCCCAGTTTTTTTCAATGTGTCCCAGTTTTTTTAAAGCAGAAATTTTGATGCAGATATGCGGAATATGTTCTTTTTTTCCTGGCTTGCTATCCCCTCTTGATAGCACACTTGAACAACCGGTATCCCCCCTAACGCCTGTGCATTAACGGCATGGTGGCCATCGACTGAGGAGTCTGAATATTTGACTTCAACCAACGCCCAAGGTTTTCGATCCTTAATAATTACAAAATCCGTCTCGTGTTTGTCCTTATCCCGAATAAAGCCCAGCCTGAAGTCCGTCCCTGTTAAATCTTGCCAGGCCGAAAGCCTGGAATAAAGCTGCACCGCAATAAAATTTTCAAACCGCCTATACGGATCTTTGATCGTCGTCCAGTCAAATAAATACCACTTGCCTGCTTTTAAAATTGCTCTCTTGATATTTCGACTGTACGGAAACACTTTAAAGGCCAGATAAAAATCCTCCAGCTTCCTTAGGTAATTCTTGATCGTTACGGGATTGCTTTCGAGATGTTTAGCAACAGAGTTTTCAGAAAGCGGGTTTCCTACAAACTCCGGAAGAAGCGTGTACAGATCATGTAATTTTTCTCTGTCCTCGATGCGGGTCAAAAGCCCGATATCTTCTTTGATCACTTTATCTAAATATTCCCGGGACCACTTTCTAAGGAAGGCCGTATTGTGCTCCACAAACGGCTCCGGAAATCCGCTATATTCTAAAAGATCATTTAAACCAGATTGTGCATTGTCGTGTTTGTTCATCCGCTCGAGGATAAAATCCAAAGCATTTTGACACTCCCCTGCTCCAATCGTTGTCTGTCCTAAGACTTCTTTTAACATCAACGGGAAAAGATGAAAAGTAAAGTACCGGCCAGATAGGCTGTCCCCTGCTTTTTTCAAAATGTTTAATTTTGATGACCCTGTGACGATGAATTGGTAATGCTCCTGGGTTTCATCAAAGATGCCTTTCAAAATGTTCTTCCACCCTTTGATTTTATGCATCTCATCAAAGCAGACCCAAGATTTTCTCCCCTTTACCGGCGGGGCGTCTTGAGTAAAAAATAGTTCTTGGGATTTATACCGCTCACGAACAGTCCGCGAATCCCATAAATAATAAAGTTTCTGCGTCCCCTCTTCTTTTAATTTCATTTTGGCGAGCGTCGTTTTTCCTGCTTGCCGCGGCCCGGCAATAAATCTCATCTGTCGTCCCCAAGAAGGGTCGAATACTATATGAGCTAATGATCTTCCTAACATACTGACTATTTTAAATAACTATTTAAAAAAGTCAAGACTATTTTAAAATCATATTTAAAAAAGCCATACCTTCCCTGCCCTATCTCCACCCGAGCTTTAAAAATGGGAGGCGTCCCCATTCTCTACTATCCTCTTGACAAGACGGGGTTTATTTCTATGATGAATGGACACGCTATGTCGGTTTATTTCTTCTATTTATTCGCGGCGCTCTTGATCGCGGCCAGCCTCGCTGTTGTTTTGGCCCGTAATCCCCTGTACAATGTGCTGGGCTTAGTCGTCGCTATCTTTGCCTTGTCCTGCCTGTTTGTGCTCCTGGAAGCCTTTTTTGTGGGCATGATTCTTTTGCTCGTTTACGCGGGCGCTGTGCTGGTCTTTTTCCTGTTTGTGGTGATGTGCTTGAACCTCAACACCCTGGCCCTGGCAAGCGGCGATCAGAGAAAATTCAAGCTGATCGGCAGCGCGGCCGGGCTCTTGTTTTTGGCTTCCTTCGGCATGGCGGCCAAATCTTTTATCAAGGCCCAGACCTTAGACCCTTCCACCCTGCGCGGGACCATCGAGGCCATCGGCAAAATCCTGTTTACGGACTATCTTCTGCCCTTTGAATCCACCTCCCTGCTTCTTTTGATCGCGATTTTCGGGATTGTTTCATTGGCCCAGGGGGTCTTAAGCACCGGCAAGGACACGCCAAACCCATGATCACCATCGGCAATTATCTGGCCTTAAGCGGCGTTATTTTTACCATCGGACTCATCGGCGTCATCACCAGCCGCAATGTGCTGAAAGTGCTTTTGTCCCTCGAGCTTTTATTGGCCTCTTCCAATCTCTCCTTTGTGGCGTTTTCGAAATTCAACGGGGATTATGGGGGCCAGTTGATCGTCTTTTTCGTGATCCTGGTGGCCGCGGCCGAGGTGGCCATCGGCCTGGCCATTATCGTGGTCATGTACCGCCGGCTCTCGACGATCCAGGCGGATGAATTGAAACATATGAAATGGTAATTATTATGGTTGGAATAAGCGAATACAACCATCACAACCCCCGGGGTTGTGATGGTTGTATTCGCTTATTCCAACCTCTTATCTTAAATTTACTTTTGTTATGATAAACCCAAATTTGGTTTGGATCGCTTTTTTCGCGCCGCTTTTGGCCTGCGTATTGATCACCCTGTTTTTCCTGCGCTCCAAGACCGTAAGCTCCCTTTTGGCCATTGCCGGGATCCTCACCTCCTTTGTCTGCAGCTGCCTGGTCTTTTCGCAAATCTTTGCCTCTACTCCGCCCGCGACACTGGAACAGTCCCTGACCTGGATTTCCTTTGATACGCTCATCATCAATTTCGGCTTCCTGATGAACCCCCTGGCCATCATGATGCTTTTGATCGTCACGGGCGTCGGCAGTGCCATCTTCATTTATTCGCGCGGGTACATGGATGAGGACCCCAGCAGTCCCCGCTTCTTTGCTTTTTTAAGCCTCTTTGCCTTTTCCATGATCGGCATTGTTCTTGCCAATAATTTTATCCAGCTGTTCATGTTCTGGGAGCTCGTCGGACTTTCGTCCTATCTTCTGATCGGGTTTTGGTATGCCAAGCCTTCGGCCGCGGACGCAGGGGTCAAGGCCTTCTTGGTCAACCGCCTTTCGGATTTCGGGTTTCTGTGCGGCATCCTGATGCTCTGGGGACTTTCCGATTTGGGCGGCGGCCGCAGTTTTCAATTTTCTGATTTGACCGCCGTTGTACCCCAAATGGACCCTACGCTCTTGACCATCGTCGGTCTTCTGCTTTTTTGCGGGGTGATCGGCAAATCGGCCCAGGTCCCCTTGCACGTCTGGCTCATTGATGCCATGGAAGGCCCTACCCCGGTCAGCGCCCTGATCCATGCCGCGACCATGGTGGCCGCAGGCATCTATCTTCTAAGCCGCGTCTTCTTTATTTTTGAACCATCGCCCACCGCCATGAACGTGATCGCCTATACCGGCGCCGTGACTTCTCTGATGGCCGCCATCCTGGCCATCGCGGAAAATGATATCAAAAGAATTCTGGCCTATTCCACCTTAAGCCAATTGGGGCTCATGGTCATGGCCTTAGGGCTGGGCGGGCCCATGCAGGGCATGTATCATCTGACCACCCACGCCTTTTTCAAGGCCCTCTTGTTTTTGGGCGCCGGCAGTGTGATTTACGCCCTTCATCATGAACAAAATATCTGGAACATGCGCGGCCTCTTTCGGCAAATGCCCATTACCGGCTGGACCTTTCTCGTCGGCACCCTGGCCTTAAGCGGCATCTTTCCTTTGAGCGGATTCTGGAGCAAGGACGGGATCCTGGCCCTGGCCTACACGCATAATATTGTCTTGTATTTGATCGCCGCGGCTGCCAGCGGCCTGACCGCCTTTTACATGGGACGCCTGTTCTTCGTGGCCTTCTGGGGCAGTGCAGGCCAGGACAGCCATAAGGCGCATGAATCCCCCCTGGTCATGACCCTTCCCCTGATTGTCCTGGCCGTGCTTTCGGCCGTCGGAGGCTTTATCGGCATCCCGCATTATCTCTTTCCCCAGGAAATGCCCGAGGAGCTGAACCTGTTTGTGGCTGTGATCTCTTCAATCATTGCCGTGGCCGGACTTGCGGCCGCCTTCCTGATCTACGGCAAACGCGCCGCCCATGATCCGCTGATCTCTTGGCTCGGCGGGTTCCACGCGGTTTTAAGGAACAAATTTTATTTCGATATCATGTACGGCTGGTATGTGGACCATATCCAGCAGAATGCGGCCTTGTTTTTGGCCAAGGTGGAAAAAGAATTGATCGTCCGCTGCTTTCTTGGCGGCCTGACCGGCCTGGCGCGCGAAGGCGGCAAGCATTTCCGCTATTTGCAAAGCGGCCTGGTGCAGTTTTACGCCCTGATCTTTGTTTTGGGCGTGATTTTAGTTTTTTTCTTTATGGCTGTACCTTTAGCGTGATCTATGATGATGCCTAATTTGACCTGGATACTGCTTTTGCCGGTTTTGGGCCTGGGGTTTTTATGCGTTCTCCCGTCGGAAAAGACCCTGTTGATCCGCCGGACCGCCTTGATCGCCGTTGCAGCGCCCTTTGTCCTTTCGGTTTGGGCCTACATCGCCTATGACCCGGATGCGGGCGGATTTCAATTTGTCCAGAACATCCCTTGGGTGGCGCCCTTAGGGATTTCCTATCATCTGGGCATTGACGGCATCAACTCGCTTCTGCTCTTGTTGCTGGGCGCCGCTTCCCTGGCCGCGGTCTTGGTCTCCGCTTCCATCAAGCAACGCATCAAGGAGTATTACATTCTGCTTTTGATCACGGTGATCGGCACCTACGGCGCCTTTCTTTCCGTCGACATTTTCTTTTTCTATTTCTTCCATGAAGTGGCCGCGGTGCCGGTGTTTTTGATGATCGCCATCTGGGGCTGGGAACGCCGCGCCTACGCGGCCATGAAACTGACCTTGTTTTTGACCGCCGGCGCCTCGCTGGCCCTGGTCGGCTTGATCGCCTTGTACCAGGCCGCGGGCCTGCAGAGCTTTGATCTGGTCCAGATCCAGCAGCAATTGGCCCTTCACCCTTTGCCGGTGGAGACCCAGGACTGGATATTTTTGCTGATCACCGTCGGGTTCGGCATCACCCTGACCCTCTGGCCCTTTTACACCTGGGCGCCGGTGGGTTATGCCGAGGCGCCGACCGCCATCAGCATGCTCCATGCCGGGGTCTTAAAAAAAATGGGGGCCTATGCGATCCTGCGCTTTGCCATTCAGCTTTTGCCTCAAGCGGCCCATCATTGGATGCCCTTGATCGCTGTCTTAGCCATCATCAACATTGTTTACTGCGGCCTGGTGGCCCTGGTCCAGCGCGATTTGAAATATCTGCTGGGCTATTCCAGCTGCAGCCACATGGGCTATATCCTGCTTGGCCTGGCTTGTTTTAACGCCATGGGCATCAACGGCGTTGTTTATTTGATGTTTGCCCACGGCCTCATGGCGGCCCTGGCCTTTGCCCTGACCGGCTATGTGGAAGAGCAGGCCAAGACCCGCCAATTGGACCAATTAGGCGGCCTGCTTAAATGCATGCCCTTTATCGGCACCTGTTTCATGATGGCGGCCCTGGCCTCGGCCGGCGTGCCTGGATTTGCGAATTTCGTCGCCGAGATCCTGGTGCTTTTAGGTTCCTGGGACCAATACCGCTGGCTCTCTGTCCTGGCTGTGTTCGGCCTGGTCATCACCGCCATCTATTTAATGAAGGCCATACGCCTTGGCTTTCAAGGGCCGCTGGCCATACGCTGGTCCAAATTAAAAGATGTCCAAGGCCTCAAGGCCAAATTTCCCTATGTGCTTTTGCTGGCCTTGCTTGTGCTGGCAGGCTGCCTGCCGGCCCTGATCCTGGGGCATATTGATTCAAGCACCAAACCCATTATAGAAAGCATCCGATAATGATGATCCCTGCCATTGATTGGAGCTTAGTTTCCCTGGAATCGCTGATGTCCCTTATCCTCGTCATCCTGATCGTGATGGACATTGTCCTGCCTAAAAATGTCCAAAAAGACTGGATCGGGATCATCAGTTTTGTGTCCTTGGCCGGCCTCATCATTTTTTGGCTCACCCAGTCCGGCTTGCAAGGCACCACCTTCAGCGGCATGTTCCTCATGGATCCTTTGGCCTGGTATTTCAAGGAATTTTTCCTCATCACCATGGTCTTTGTGTTCGCGATGGCCAGGGCCTTTTTTAAGGGCTTGGGCGAGCGGCGAAACGAATTTTATCTGCTTTTATGGCTGGCCGCCATCGGCATGTGCCTGATAGCCTCGAGCGCCGACTTTTTGATGATGTTTATCGCCATCGAGATTTTGACCATTTCCCTGTACGTGATGACCGCGTATCTAAAAAGCGACAAGCTCTCCATCGAGGCCGCGATGAAGTATCTGATCTTAGGCGCCCTGGCCTCCGGCTTTTTCTTATACGGCATCAGTTACATTTACGGCATCACCCATTCCACCCATTTCGACGCGGTGCAGGCCTTTGCCGCGGCCAATCCCATGACCCGCCTCCCGCTCTTTGGCCTGGTCCTGATTTTCTCCGCCGTGGCTTTTAAGATCGCGGCCGTGCCCTTTCATATGTGGGTGGCGGATGTTTACCAGGGCGCGCCGACACCGGTCACCGCCCTTTTGTCCGTCGGGTCCAAGGCCGCCGGCTTCGTTGTTTTGATCCGCCTTTTTTTGGGAGTGTTCGGCGCCTGGCACGGGTCCTGGGGCCTCTTGCTGGCCGTGCTTTCAGCCGTCACCATGACCTACGGCAATTTGGTGGCCATGTTTCAGACCAATATCAAGCGTCTCTTGGGTTATTCCAGCATCGCCCATGCGGGCTATTTATTGATGGGTGCTGCGGCAGGGGCTGGCCTGGGTGTGGCGGGGATCAATTTTTATTTGCTGGGATATCTGTTTACCAATTTGGCGGCTTTTATGGTGATTGTGTGTTTTGCGCTGGCGGTTAAAAGTGATGAGATCGCGGATTATGCGGGGCTTTTGCGGCGCAATGGGACCATGGCCGTCACCATGCTCCTGGCCCTGGTTTCCCTGGCCGGCATCCCGCCGCTGGCTGGATTTTTTGGAAAATTCACCCTGCTGTTGGCCGCTGTCTCCAGCGGCTATCTATGGCTGGCCTTGATCGCGGCGGCCAATATCGTGATCTCCCTCTACTACTACCTCATGGTCGCCAAACGCATCTGGGTGGATGAGCCCCGCGACCCCTCTCCGATCTTCGTCGGGCCCGGTATGCAGCTGTTGATGGTTTTGGCTTTGCTGGGGATTGTGCTCATCGGCATCTTCCAAGGCCCCTTCCTCGATGCCGCCATGAAGGCCGCCGGCTGATCAGTCCGGCTGGTTTTGTGAGCGGTTGATTTCCTTGCGGACCGTGCTTAATAATTTGGGATAATGCAAAGGCTTGGCAAAGGCGCGGAAGGACTCTGTGCCGATGGTGATGATCAAATGGCCCTTATCGTCCTTGAGGTTAAGGGTATTGGTGGCAAAAATCACGGGGATGTCCCGGGTGGCCTCGTCCATCTTTAGTTTGCGCACAAACTCCCGGCCGTCTCCGTCGGGAAATATGATGTCCATTAAAATGGCATCCGGCCGCTCGAACTTGGCGATGCGCAGGCATTCGGCCTCGTTCCAGGCCAAATGCACCTGATACCCGGCGTTCTGAAACACCCTGGCCGTCACTTTTTGGGCCACAGGATTATCATCCACCAGCAGGATTTTTTTAGGGTTTTTGACCAATGAAGACCTTCAACTTTCCGTCAAAACGCGGCGTTGACAAAGGGGAAAAAGCCTAAATGCCGTGTATCATCGTTAAAATTCAAAAGGCCCAGCTGGACCCCGTCAAGCGAGCCTGCATGGTTGACCAGCCCCAACTGCAGGCCCCGCATGTCCTGCTGGGCATCATTATAGAACACGGCCGCCTGGACCCCTTGCCCGGAAAGCTTCACGATATTGGCCAGGCCTGCTAATTGAAGGCCTTTGAAATACCGCTCTTCCCGGTTGAAAAGACCAAGCTGAATGCCGCCAAAATCCTTGGCCACCAGATTCACCGCCCCTAATTGAAAGCCGTGTTCATCGCCTTGGGTCATGTTGACCAGGCCGAAATCCAGGCCCTTGATTTCTGCGCTGGAGCCGTATATAAGATTGATCCTTAAACCATCGACGGTGTATTCGGACGGGAAAAGCTGGGCGGGATTGAAGATGCTGAATTGGAAGGCGGTCCGCTCATCCTGGGCCAGGACAGGACCACTCAAAGCTGACAAAAACACTAAAAAGAAAATATAGACTAAAGGACGTGTCCGCATTCTTAATACAATACAACCTTGCCGGACACCTGACAACAATTTTGCGAGATATTACACCATGGCCAGCATGCTTTGCTTATTGTCAGCCCAATGGCGGGCGCCTTGCTCTGCCTGGGCCAAAAGAAAGCGCAGCATGGGGTTCTCATTGAGATCATCCACATCGTCCGTGTCCACAAACCCCAAATCAGCGACGCAGTAGTAATACGGACTAAATGGGATCCCGTTTCTGAAGTCCTTCAGAAAATACGTGCCGCCCAGGCTTTCCACCATCCTGATCTCGTATTTTTCCCCCCGGTACTCCATGACCTTTAAAAGTTTTTCCATGGGCACCCCCTTTCACTGGGCACTCTAAGTCATTTATATTACAAAATGATGAGTTTTCGGTTAATGTTTGAGACGGCGTTAACTATAGTAAATGTCAGCCAGATAAAAGGTGATATTGGACTGATTTTCCTTGGCTGTGCCCACCCAGGCAAAGCCGCCGATGATATGGCTTAAGTCCTTGCCCTTCAAGTCAATGGCGTATTGCTTCCATTCCTTGGTGAGCTTGATGGGCTCCGAGGAGGCGGAATCCGTGTCCGGGTATTGATGGCCCATGCCCACTCCGCCCATTTTGAAGGTGACCACTTCCCCGCCCTTTTCGCCCCTGGCCCAGAAGACTAATTTTTGGGCGCCGGTGAGATTAAAGCCGCCCTTGGTATCGCCCCAATTATTGGCCGGCTCCAGCCAATAAATGCCGGCCCAGCCTGTGCTGGTGGCGGTGCAGTCGCGGTCGAATTTGACCTGGTAGCAGCTGCGGTTGCCTGTCCCGCAATTGTCGACCCAAACATCATTGATCGCAACACAACGGCCGTCCGGCATAAAGCCCGACGGAGAAAAATGGCTGGGCGAAGGCTTGTCCTTGTAGATATAAAATTTCTCGAAAGGCTTGGCCTGGGCCTGGCTGATATGAAAGATCAACACGAACAGGAAAAACAAAAGACCGTTTTTTGTCAACATGACAGCCTTCTCCTTTTGGGGGATTAAATTGGTCTGCTCTGCTTATTTGTTCTTTATAAGGAAAGTATACACCATGGAAGGCCGATCGTCGAATTTTGCTCAACCATCACAACCCCGGGGGTTGTGATGGTTTCCTTGACAAGGGCCCTGGCATATGGCACACTTGAAACAGTAGGCAAACAAGACCAAGTTTTGAGGTTAACCATGATCAAACATCTATTAACCACAAAAACCAAACGCAATCTGAAACGCCTGCATATCAAGACCTACCGCGGCATCAAAATCGCCGCCCACAAGATCAAGACCTTCTTCTTTGATCCCAATGACACGGCGCCGGGCGATGATTTCCCCAGCGGCCCCTTGATGTTTCAGACCCCCAAGAGATAGCTCTAGCCTTCCATCAAACGTTTTTTGTCGTAAATCATGCTTTGGCGGGAATACTCGGCGATGTCTAACTTCTGGGTGTCCATGCGGATGGCATCTTCCGGGCAGACTTCAACGCAAAAACCGCAGTAAACGCATTTGCCCAAATCCAGCAAAAATTCCGCCGGATATTTTTCGATATTAGGATCAGGATGTTCCGCGGCCGTGATCTCAATGCACCTGGCCGGGCAAACGGTCTCGCACATCATGCAGGCCACACAGCGGGGCGAGCCGTCTTCGCGCTTGGTGAGGCGGTGCCTGGTCCTTAAACGCGAGGCCAGGGGCCTGGGCTGTTCCGGGTACTGATAGGTCACCGCGCCCTTGGTTTTTTTGGCAAGGCCGAATAAATGCAGAATATGAAAGGTCAGATTATAAAAGAAATGCCTGGAGGTCAGATAAATGCCGCTAAAAAGCATGGGAAAATAAGTATTTTCCCACCAATTCAACTGCCGCCGGTTGTCCCGCTTCCAGGCGCGCTTCATCTGGGAGACGCGAAGCGCGGCAAAAGGGCCCTTGGGGTCGAAATACTTTTCTAATTCCTGTCTGCGTTTCTCGAGTGTGTTGTCCATCGTGTTTTGGCGTCATGGCCCAAGGCCATGACAGGATTTAATGCCCCCAAACAGTGATGACTATGGCTGTAATGGCGATATTGGCCAGGGACGCCGGCAATAAAATTTTCCACCCTAAATTCATCAGCTGGTCATAGCGGAAGCGCGGCAGGGTCCAGCGCACCGCCATTAAAAGCCAGATAAAAAAAGACACCTTGATAAAAAAAGATAAAACACCCAAGAGGACCACGCTGATGTTGGCAAGCGCGGCATGCCCTCCCCACGGAAAATAAAACCCGTCGCTGTGCAGATAGGGCACCTGCCAGCCGCCGAAAAACAAGCTGGTCATCAGGGCCGCGACCAAGACCGTTTCCACCAAATCCGCCAAAAAAAACATCCCGAATTTCATGCCGCTGTACTCGACGAAATAGCCGATGATCTCCGACTCGCCCTCGGGCAGGTCAAAAGGCGTGCGTTTGGTCTCAGCCGTGGCCGCGGTCAAAAAAAGGAAGAACGCCAAGGGCTGGACAAAGACGCCCCATTTGGGGAGCCAGCCGCCCAAAAGATACGCGCCCTGGGCGCGGTCCAAGGCCTGAAGGTCAATAGTATTAAAGACCATGATGACCCCCATGATGGCCGCACCCATGGTGATCTCATAGGCGATCATCTGGGCGGCCCCGCGCATCCCGCCCAAAAAAGCGTAATTATTGTTCGACGAGAACCCGGCCAGCACAACACCGTAGACGCCCATGGACATCATGGCAAAAATATAGATGAGCGCGACATTGAGATTGGCGGCCTGAAGATCAATACTGTGGTCCTTGAGCATAAGCGTACCGCCGATGGGGATGGCGGCAAAGCCGACCAGGGCAAAGATGACGGAGAGATAAGGCGCAATGTTAAACAGGAATTTATTGGCGCCTTCCGGGATGAATTCCTCCTTGCTGAGCATTTTCAGCACATCGGCCAGGGCATGGAAAAGGCCCATGGCCTTAAAGCCGAAGATCGAGGCGCGGTTGGCGCCGATGCGGTCCTGCATCACCGCGCTTTGCTTGCGCTCGACCCAGGTCAAAAGGCCTGCGATGTTAAACATGATAAACAGGGTCCCGGCGCTTAAAATGAATTTAATCAGCACATCCAGCATGATCAGGCCTTTAACAGCATTCCTTTATCGGAGATTTTCTCATACGTCATTTCAGAAAACGCGGGCAGTTCAGCGGCGATGTCCTTGAATATGTCCTGGGCATTGGCGTAGGCCGTGGGCGCGCCTAAGCGCGCGGCCAACAAGTTTAAAATCTCCCAATCGCCTTTGGCTAAAGCCATCGGCGCAAAAGCCGGCCAGATCCGCTGCACCCGCGGCTGACAATTGGTAAAGGTCCCCTCTTTTTCCGCGTACACGCTCGAGGGCAGGTTCAAATGGGCATAGCGGCAGGTCTCGTTGACATTACTGCCCTGATAAACCAGCATCTTGACGTTCTTGGAAATTTGGTACAGGGCTTCCTTGCCAAAGAGTGCTGCCAAATCCTGGCCCAGCACATACAAAAGATCGATCTCACCGGCGCGGGCCTTGTCGATGATCGTTTGGGCCTCCGTCTCCATACCCAGGATCTGCTGGGCGCCGGCGGTATTGGGATTTCTGTCGGCCTTCATCAAGAATTGATCGCTTTTCCCCGGCGTCTGCGGCACCTTGAAAGCCACCAGGGCGCCTTGCAGGGTTTGCTTGAATAATTTGCGCACCAAAAATAAATCTTCGTTGGTCAATTGCGCCGAGGCGATGACGCCGACCCGGCTGAGCCGGTTTAAATCCTTAAGGGGTTGAAGCACGTTTAAAACCGCATCCAGCGCCCGCTCCCAGGGGATAAGGTCGTTGTTAAGCTGTGGGTGGAGGATCCTGTTCTCGTCGATAAAATGATAATTGTAGCGGCCCTGGTCGCAGATCCAATAATCATTGACCTGCGGATGAAGGCGGGGCTTCAAGCGCATCACCCGCGCCTTTTTGTGCTGGTGCGGACGCGCCTTGTCCCACTCCACCGTGATATTACAGCCCTGGCTGCAGCCGGGGCAGACGGACTTGGTTTTCTCCAGATACCAGACGCGGCATTTGAAGCGGAAATCTTTGTCGGTCAAAGCACCCACCGGGCAGATATCAACGACATTGCCGGAATAATTATTGTCCAGCTGGCGGCCGGGATACACATCGAGCTGGGAATGGTCCCCGCGGCTAAACACCCCGAATTCGCTGGTCTTGGTGATGGCATCGGCAAAACGGACACAGCGGGTGCACAAAATGCAGCGCTCCTGGTCCAGCATCACCGTCGGCCCGATGGAAAAGGCCTTCTTTTCCTTTCTGACCTTCACATCGCTTAAGCGGCTGTCATACTGGCCGTGTTCCATGTAATAATCCTGGAGCTTGCACTCCCCGGCCTGGTCGCAGACCGGGCAGTCCACCGGATGATTGACCAGCAGAAATTCCAGGACGGTTTTTCTGACCTCCAGCACCTTGGGTGAATTGGTCTTCACCACCATCCCGTCGGCAACAGGCGTGTAGCAGGCGATCTGCAGTTTCGGCTGTTTTTCCACCTCCACCATGCAGATGCGGCAATTGCCGGAAACCGGCAGGGCCGGATGATAGCAATAGCGGGGAATATTGATCCCCAGCTTGTCCGCGGCCTGGATGATGGTCGTTCCTGCCGGGACTTCCACTTGTTTTCCATCGATCGTCAAATTCGGCATATCAACCTTAAATAGGGGACAGCGCCCTATTTTTATTTCGCCCTAATGCTGAAAAATAGGGCGCTGTCCCCTATTTATTTCCCTATTCATTTTAGCTTCAAACTCGCTGCGAAACTTGCTGACATAGCTGCCGATCGACATGGTCACCGCGTCCCCGAAGGCGCAGATGGTGTTGCCGCCGACATTGTTCACAATGCCCGGCAAATTCCTCAAATCATGCTCCCTGGCGTGGCCGTGGTAGATCCTTTTGACCTGGCGGTAAATCCATCCGCTGCCTTCGCGGCAGGGCGAGCACTGGCCGCAGGACTCATGCGCGAAAAACCTGGCTGCCACCATCGCGGCCCAGACCATGTCCGTGGTCTCATCCATCACGATAATGCCGCCGGAGCCGGCCATGGAGCCGATGGCCTTCAAGGAATCGAAATCCATTTTCACGTCGATCTGGTCGGGCGTCAAAATCGGCGCGGAAATGCCGCCGGGGATCACGGCCTTGAGCTTTCTGCCGTTGGCGATCCCGCCGGCATGCGTATAAATCATTTCCCTTAAAGGGGTGCCGTTGGGCAGTTCATAGACGCCTGGCCTGGCCACATGGCCGCTGATGCAAAAAAGCCGGTTGCCGCCGTTTTTCTCACTGCCTAATTTCGCGAACCATTCCGCGCCTTTTAAAATGACCGGCGGCACGCAGGCGATGGTTTCCACATTGTTGATCACCGTCGGACAGCCGAAAAGGCCCACCACGGCGGGAAAAGGCGGCTTTAAGCGCGGAAAGCCCTTCTTGCCCTCCAATGACTCCAGCAGCGCGGTTTCTTCCCCGCAGATATAGGCGCCGGCGCCGGGATGGACCACCACGTCGATGTCATAGCCGGTGCCAAAAATACCGCGGCCCAGATAATTGGCCTTATACGCCTCTTCCAGCGCGGCCTTGACCCTGGCCAGGGACTTGGTGTATTCCCCGCGGATGTAGATATAGGCCTTGTGGCTGTTGATGGCATAGCAGGTGATGATGATGCCCTCCAGAAGCGCGTGAGGGTCCTGCTCAAAAATATATTTGTCCTTGAAGGTCCCGGGCTCGCCCTCATCGCCGTTGATCACCAGGTATTTCGGCTTGGGGTTGCCTTGGGGGATAAAACTCCATTTGGTGCCCGTCGGAAAGCCGGCGCCGCCCAAGCCCCGGAGATTGGATTTCTTCACCTCTTCGATGACCTGGGGCGGTGTCATCTGTGTGACAGCCTTGCGGGCAGCCGCGTACCCGCCGTCTTTAAGATAATTTTCTAAACGATGCGAATTTTCCTGGCCAAAATGGCGGGAAACTATTTTTTCCATAGGTCCTTGGGACACCAAAATTTATTTGTTCTGCTCAATCAAGGCGTCTATTTTGGGCTTATCCAAAAAGCCCTGGTATTCCTCATTCATCTGCATCATGGGCGCGATCTCGCAGGCACCCAAACATTCCACCACGCCGAGGCTGAATTTGCCGTCAGGGGTCGTCTCCCCGGCCTTGATCTGCAATTTGTCCTGGATATAGACAATGAGCTCCTCGGCCCCGCGCAAGGCGCAGGCCGTGGTCTGGCAGACGGAAAAATGGCAGCGGCCCGCTTTTTGCTGGCGGAACAGATGGTAGAAACTCACAACCTCATGGACATGCACCACGGGAATGTCCAGGTAAGCGGCGATCTCCTTTTCCGCTTCCGGCGTGATCAGGCCCTCTTTTTCCTGGACGCAATGCAGCAGCGGCAGAAGCGCGGCGCGCTTCTGCTCGTATTGGCCTGTGATCTTGTCCAGTTCCTGTTGATAGGCTAATGCCATTTATTGATCATCCGCGCATTTGGAGCTGGCCTTATACCCCGCGGCCATGGCCTCGGCCGCTGATTTGAAATTCACCTTGTTCTCGTCCTTGATCAGCTTCACATAGGAACAATTGGCCGGGAAAAAGAACTTGGAAGACTTATTGCCCACAAAGGCCATCGCGGCGGCGTCCTTGCATTTGGACGAGGCTTTATAGCCGGCTGCCTGGGCGTCGGCCGCGGTCTTAAAATTCATCACATTGTCCTTCTTGATCAATTTGGCGTAAAAACAGTTCTCCGGGAAAAAGAATTTTGAGGCCTTGTTGCCGACGACATCGGCCTGGGCCTGGCCGGCAAAGGCGAAGACCGTCCATACCGCAAGCAGT
This sequence comes from uncultured Planctomycetales bacterium, assembly GCA_964483785.1. Lineage (GTDB taxonomy): Bacteria > Omnitrophota > Gorgyraeia > Zapsychrales > Fredricksoniimonadaceae > JABDGZ01. The sequence goes on along the minus strand of CAZACW010000010.1, from coordinate 7,166 downwards.
TTCATCATCTGTTTCATAGTTTTCCTTTCTATGCTGTTCATTATCTGTCTAATTCCCCCGCGATCATGTTGACCGAGCCGAAGGTCGGCACCAAGTCCGCCATCATGTCCCCGATCAGGCATTTGGGCAGGGCCGCCATGATGGGAAAGCAGGGCGGATGGACCCGCACCCGCCAGGGCAGGTCGCGGCCGTCCGAGACAATATAAAACCCAAGCTCCCCATTGGCCCCTTCCACCGGCATATACACTTCCCCGACGGGCGGGTGAATGCCGTGGCCGTACATCACGAGCTTAAAATGGTTCATCAGGCCCTCGATATTGCCGTAGGTGTTTTCCTTGGCCGGCAGGACCACGTCCTTGCGGCCGGCATAAATGGCCTCATGGAATTTTTTGGTGCTGCCTTCCAGGGTGGGGTCTAAGTTCACCTGCTCTTCGATCAGCTCCTCGGTCTTGCCGATCTTGGCGCTGTCCACCATGTCCGCGGCCGGCACCACCACCCCGCTTAAGTCCGCGGCCACCGCCCCTTCAGGGATCTGCTGAAAGCACTGCTCGATGATCCGCAGGGACTGCTCCATTTCCGCCATGCGCACAAAATAACGGTCCAGATTGTCGCCCCTGCTGCCGACGGGCACTTCAAAATCCAGTTTGTCATAAACAAGATACGGGCAGTGTTTGCGCACATCATAATTGACGCCCGTGGCCCTTAAAAACGGGCCGGTGATCCCGTAGGCAACGGCGTCCTCCTTAGAAATCCTGCCGATGTCCTTCATGCGGTCAAAGAAAATGCGGTTGCGGGTCAAAAGTTCGTCCGCCTCGATCAGGACCTTGCGCACCTCCGCGATTTTCTGAAAGGCCTTGTCCGTAAAATCCGGGGTCAAATCCGCCTTGACCCCGCCGATGCGCACATAAGAAATGGTCAGCCGCGCGCCGGTGATCTCCTCGACGAGCTCCCACAAAAATTCGCGGGCCTTGATCATGTACAAAAACACCGACATGGCCCCCAATTCCATGGCCGAGGCGCCCACACAGGTCAGATGGTCGGTGACGCGGGAAATCTCGCTCATGATGACCCGGATGTATTGGGCCCGCTGTGGGGTCTCGATCCCCAGCAGTTTTTCAACGCCCAGGGCAAAGCCCACATTGTTGATCAAGGGGGAAACATAGTTGAGCCTGTCCGTGTAGGGGAAGCACTGGGCATACATCACGGTCTCGCACATTTTCTCAAAGGCCCTATGCAGGTAGCCGATCTCAACGTCCACGTCCTTGATCTTTTCACCGTCGAGCTCAAGGACCAGGCGGATCACGCCGTGCATGGCCGGGTGCGAAGGGCCGACATTTAACAACATGGACCTGGTCTGTGTCATCTAATTAAGCGGCCCTATCAAGGGCTGGCGATGGTTAAAGGCATAGTCCTTGCGCAAAGGATGGCCTTTGAATTCCTCATACATCAGGATGCGCTTCAAATTGGGATGCCCCTGAAACGTGATGCCGAACATGTCCCACACTTCCCGTTCATACCAATTGGCCGAGGGCCACAGATCACAAAGCGAATCGATCTGCGCCTGCTTTTCATCCACCGGGACTTTCAGGCGCAGGCGGTGATTGTGCCTCGTGGACAAAAAATGGTACACCACTTCAAAACGGCATTCCTTCTGGATCCTTCCCCCGGCGAAAAACAGGTAATCCACGGCGGTCAAATCCATCAAAAAATTAAAATCCAGCTCCGGCGTGCCTTTTAAAAAGGCGGCCACGGCCCGCAAGGCCGCGGGGCGGACCACCGCTGTTTCGTCGCCGCGGAAGGAATGGGTCTCGAGGATCTGGGGCGCAAACTGCTGCTGAAGTTGCTGTAAGGGGCTCATGACCGCGAATCTATATGTTTGATATGCGCTTCAATGGAATAGCCGGCCTGAAGTTCGGCCGGCCTGCCGATCTTGGTTGTAGGATCATACAAGGTCCTGGATTGCTCGCCTTTTTGGATTTTCTCCTGGAGTTTCATCAGGCCGTCTAAAACATTTTCCGGCCGCGGCGGGCAGCCTGGGATATACACATCTACCGGGATGATGGTGTCAATGCCCTGCACCGTCGCGTAATTATCATAAAACCCGCCGGTGCAGGTGCAGACCCCGAAAGCCACCACCCATTTGGGCTCGCACATCTGGTCATGGACCGTTTTTAAGACCGGCGCCATCTTGTGGGAAATGGTGCCCACCACAAACAGCACGTCGGATTGCCGCGGCGAGAACCGGGGAAAGCCGGCGCCGAAGCGGTCCTGGTCATAATGGGCGCAGTTGGTGGCCATGTACTCCATGCCGCAGCAGGCCGTGACAAAGGGATATTGAAAGATGGAAAACTTGCGCGCCCAGCCCAGGGCATCGTTTAATTTAGAGGTAAAAAAATTGGCAGGTGAACTTAAAAAAGACATGGCCTTACTCCCATTCCAGGGCGCGTTTTTTCAGGACATAAAACAGGCCCAGCACCACAAAGCCCAAAAAAACCGCCATCTCAGCCAGGCCAAAAGGGCCCAATTGCCTAAACAGCACGGCCCAGGGAAACAAGAAGACCAGCTCCACGTCGAAGACGATAAAGAGCATGGCCACAATGTAAAAATGCACGGGCATGTGGCCGCCGGGCAGGGCAAAAGGCTCCTTGCCGCATTCAAAGGGCCTGGACTTGACTTCACTGGGGATTTTCGGGCTTAAAAGCTTAGGGATGGTCAACAAAAGCGCCGAAAGCGCCAAGGCAAATAGAAAAGCAAATATGACGGCGATATAGTCGAGCATGGGGGATATGGTTCATGATTGTCTTGATCTCAATACTCTAAATGAGGATCGTCGAATAGTCAAGCCCGCAAATATTAATATGACCATCACAACCCCCGGGGTTGTGATGGTCTTACAAGTTTTCTAAGATCATGTCGACATTCACGTAATCCTTGACCAATCGCCGGGCTTCCAGGATCTTGTCGCGGTCGGTTTTCTGGATCTTAGGGGTCATGTTTTCAATGGCCGCCGCGATGGTATAGGTGTCCTGGTCGCAGTAAAGGACAGGGATGCGGCTGTCTTTGAGCAAGCCCGCGATCTTGTGGTCCGGGGTCAGGCCCCCGGTCAAAATCAGGCCTGCCACCTTGACCGAGCGGCCCTGCTGCAGCAAGTAAGAAGAAACCGCCACCAGCATATTGTCCACCCGATCGCCCGAGGTGATGACCAGGGCCCCGTCGCGCAAATGCCCGATCATGTTATACGGTTCCATGGCCGCCACAATGGCATCATAGACCCTGGTGCGCAGGTTTTCCTCGCCGGAAAACACCTTCAATTCCAGGCGCTCCCGGATCTGCTCCACCGTCGGAGCGCTTAAAAGCTCGGTTTCAGGGATGACGCCCAAAAGCCTGATGCCTTTGCGCTCCAGGCCCTTGCTCACGATGTTCCTGATCCTCTCCAGCTTATCCGGCAGGACCTTGTTGATGATGACCCCCAGCACCGGCACCTGGCGCAAATCAAAAAGGGCCTTATTGAGCATGATCTCATCAATGGCGCGGCCAATGCCGCCGCCGGAGATGATGATGGCCTGGCTGCCCAAAAGGGCCGCCACGTCTGCGTTGGAGCAATCAATCACCGATCCCACCCCCGCGTGGCCGGTGCCCTCGACGATGATGGCGTCCTTGCCCCGGGTGATGGTCTGGAAGGACTTGAAAATCCTATCCTGCAGCTGCTGTTTTTGCGGCTCGAGAATGTATTTTTCCGTATACCCGCGGCCCACGGTGACCGGGCTCATGTCCTTGATGTGCTTTTTGCAGTGATAGACCTCGCCGATAAGATAGGTGTCTTTGTCAATGGCCTTTTCCTCGTAGGTGACGGTCTCCTGGCCCACGGGTTTCATGAAGGCGGTCTTGATCTTGCGTTCCTGGAAATTTTTAAACAGCCCTAAGGACAGGGTGGTCTTGCCGGCGTTCTGGTGGATGGCGGAGATGAAAACATTCTTGAGCCGCTTAGGGCTGCGCATCAGTTCTTGGTCTCGGAGAGTTTATTGGCCAGGGCCCGGACAGATTCCAGGGTGTCGAGCGGCAAGGCCAGGACAATGGTCTTGGACGGTGTGGGGCCAAGGCCGTCCAAGGTCTGCAGAATTCTTAACTGCATGGCGCCGGGCGACTGCGTCATGAGGCGGGCGGCTTCGGCGAGATTCACCGCGGCCAGTTTATCGCCCTCGGCCTTGGTGATGGTGGCGCGCTTTTCCCGTTCGGCCGAGGCCTGGCGGGACATCATTTCCTTCAGTTCCTGCGGCACGTCCACGTCGAGGATCTTGATCGCTGTGACCTTCAAGCCCCAGCTTTGGGCCTGCTTTTGGATGATGTTCTCGATCTCGTCCCCGATTTTCTGGCGTTCGGCCAAAAGATCATCAAAGCTCATGCCGCCCACCACATCGCGCAGGGCCGCCTGGGCGTATTGGGAAACGGCATACATGTAATTTTGCACCTGGATCACGGCTGTCTGGGCGTCCACGACCTGAAAATACACCACCCCGTTGATGGAAACCGGCACATTGTCCTTGGTCACGGCCTGCTGTTTGGGGATATCATTAGTCAGGGTCCTCATGTCCACGACCCTGGCGTCCTCGATGATGGGGATGATGAAATTCAGGCCCGGCTGAAGGGTGCGGGAATACCGCCCCAGCTGGAACACGACGCCGGTCTGGTACTGCTGGACGATCCTGACGGAAAAGATGAACAAGACGATGACTAACGGTATGACGAAATACGGCATAGACGGACCCTCACTTTCTTTAGGTAGAAATTTAGTTTAGCATTTGCCCTGGGATTTTCAATGGGAATTCAGCATGAGCTGGAAGGCGCCGCTCACGGTCAATTGGGTGGTCAGGCGGACGATGTTGAAATTAAATCCCCTGAATCCGACGGGCATCCGGGCCATTATCTCTTCCCTGGCCGGCAGGCCCGACTCCGACGAAGGCCGCTGGATGAATTGCGGCTTGAAATTCAAATCAATACCGCCCTCCCGGTGCGGCCGGCCCGGACTTATCATGGCCTCGCTGGGATGCGTGTAATGCGTACGAAACCCATCCACACCGATGTGCGGCACTATGGCATTCATTTTCACTCTAGAAAAATTATTGACCCGGTCGACGATCATGTTATACCATCGTTGGTAATCCGCCACCAGCGCCTGGTAATCTTCCTGTCTTTTATCAACCCTTTTTTCCGCCAGCAAACGAATTTCCTCCGTCTGATAACTTGGATTATCCCTGTAAAACAGGGCCAAGGCCAAAACTGCCAGAAGATCCCCGCCAAAACGGACGTTTAAAGTGTCCAGATCGTCGGATCTGTCCGCTAAACTGATCAACATGTCCACGGTTTCCCCGTCAACTATCACCCCGTCGGCAAAGGACTTAAATTGGAGTGCATTTCTGTTGCCCGTAGCATAGCCTTTTCGTCTCATTTCATTTATGGTCTTTTCCCCGCGGGGCTGGATCAACAACTCAAACAACATCTTTTGAATGTCCATTTTTTCCTTCATTTCCTGGACCGTATAACTTCCGTTTTCCGAAGATTCCGTATGGACCCACATGGAACCCAGGAGGCCCCTGCGGTTGGTCCTGGTGGCGTGTACGGTAAAAGGAGAACCAGGGATGTTTTGGACAGGGCTGTGATTGGGTTTCTCATCCAATACAATAAACTGACCGCCTACTGGGACCAATTTTCGGCCGCGGTACAACCTTTGCAAGCCCCCAAGGAATCTCTCATTGCCAGGGTCAGGCGCACTGTCATGGATAAGGACACCGTATTTTGAATCATCCCAGGATTTCAGCCCCGGATTATCGGCCCGGAATCCGGGTGAATCAAAATAATCCCTGACTTCCTGTTCGGTCTTTAAAAAAGCATTGCCGCTGGCCCTGGCCCCTGGATGCCGGACAAAAACCGGGATCCTTCTATTGATCTTACGTTGCGGATCATGTCCTATCTCAGATTTATTCTGAATAATATCAACCAGCCCTTGCAGGCGGCGGGCTTCCGCCTCGGTCTCGGCAATGATGATTAAACCATCAAATTCCGGGTTTTCAGCGTTGACTTCTTCTTGTTCGGAAATCCTGCTGTCTTCCCTGGCCATATCTTCTATGATTGCATCCTGGATTTGAGAAGGCTGTGTGATGCCCTGTGCCGCCAATGCATTTTCGATCCTTTCGTCCATGACTCTATAGCGGCCATCAGGATCCAAAATTCTATTAAGATGCCTGTCCAATTTCTTTGTCCCTAAAACCAGGTTCCTGTACCAGTATAAATTGATTTGTTTGTTATTCGGCCTCCAGTAAAAATAATAAGCAAGCGCGGAAGGAATAATACCCGTAATGAAAGCGATATGGGTCTGGACCCTCCCCAAAAGCGACATGACAATGATTCCGCCGAATACAAAGATACCTAAGACCGTCAAGATATGCCTGAGCTGGGTGCTTAATCTCCGATCAACACGGCCGGCCAAAGAGGTCGAAGTAAAGGCCGTACTGCCGCGGACAATTTTCCTCTCCAGCCTTGCCCTGCTTTCTTGGAAAATATCAACCCTTGGAGGGGCTTGAAAATGTTCTTCCAGAAATTGTCTCTTGAGCCCCAATCGTTCCCGTTCGCTGAGCAAGGAATCCCCTTGACCCAGGATGTTCTGTCCCGTCATCAAATCATTCAATATTTCAATGGGGACCTTGACGTCCTTGTCTGGTTCAGGGACGCTGATGCCGCCGGCCCTGATTCTTGCAATCAAATCCCACATTCTCTGCAAAACAATTTGGTTTTCACTTAAACCCTGGTACCTTGGGTCCCCGGATTCCGACGGGCCGGGAAGGTCGAAATCATCTTCAGAAAACAAATAATAATCCTCATCCTGGGGGGCCTTGTAAAAACCAGGCATCAAATCATTGGTCATCCGCAATAGTAAAGGGAGTCCTCTGTTCTCATCAAGGATCCTGCGCCGTGAAACATTCAACATCCTTTGGGTCCTTTGGACCCTCCGCGCTAAGGTCGACAATCTAATTCTTTCCAAAAAATGGGAATTATGCAGTTTTTCCCCCATAGGCACATCAACGCCGCCAATGTTGGATAAAATATATTGAAACTGGTTGGCAATGAGATTGATTTTCATCAGGGTGTTTTTGTCATTCATGACGCTGCGG
>CAZACW010000009.1:0-58057 GCA_964483785.1 uncultured Planctomycetales bacterium | reverse complement strand
CGTAAGGTGAAAGGTTGACCCAAAGATCTTTTTCGGGAATCGTTAATGAGGCTAAAAAATATTTGATCAGTTTGGTGGATTGTTGTTTAAGTTGTTCTTGTTGTGGACCCCCGCCAAAAGCTTGCGGGGGTGACATGTGTTGTGGATTGGAATCACCCTTATCAAGGATAAAGTCAAAACGAAAGGGATTATCTGGATGGACTTTAAGGCCTTTAAGTAGCGGAGGATTATACGCAGGGCTTAACGCAACCACGGTCCCGGGTGCCGGCAAAACAAATTCCCCGCCTGAAGGCGAGGCAAGCTGGCCTTGGGCCGCGGGTAAAGGGCCAAAAGAATTTAAAGTAAAAAAAAGTAAAATGAAAAGAGATTGCTTCGCCCTTTGGGCTCCTCGCAATAACTTCAAGCTATTAGGCATAAAGAAAGTGTACAATATATAAGTCATATATGCCACCTTCTGCAGCTTCTGGAGTTTCAGGGTGAGTGGATCTTCGGGCTGGTTTGTTCTGATTGAGTAAAAAAAGAACTTTTCGGATTGCGGTTTATCTTGATAAACCCAAAAAAGGCCTAATATCAGCGGCTGGCTGAATACTTATGATGTCGGGCGTAAGGCCGGCAGCATTTTCGATTTGTTCAACCATGGCCGGATCAACCTGAAAATGAATTTTGAGCCCACCGTCTTGAACCTGCAAGTTTAACTTAGAGGAATTAAAATCAATACCACCTTTTAAAGAAGCCGACTGGGCGAGGTCTGCAGATAAAATATCCGTGAAATCTCCAACGCCGCGCACATGCTGTTGTTGCGCAGCCCTATCCCCTGCCGCAATAATATCCTTAAACCTTTCCTGCACAGCAAGACCAAGTTCCGTGATCATTTCTTTAATAACAAACCAGTAGGATTCAAGGACATCGCCTTCGCCGACAAGCCAATTTAAGGAATGCTGATTTTGTCCGGACGGTCCTGCGGACCGGGTCCTCATTTCAAGTAAAACATGATAATATTGAAGCAGCTTCTTCAATTTTAAATCTCCGCGCTGACTATCCCCCATACCATTGAATTCATCAAAAAAATGCTCATTTTGCAATAAACCGATAACCCCAACGATGGATGTTTGCAGGGACAATAGCCATTCTTTCCGCTCCTGGGCATGCTCACCGAATTGGGGGACTTGTTTCATCAAGTATCCCCAGGGAACAGCCAGAGGATTTATAATCACCGCCATTTGATCTTTTAGGCTTTCTACGGCTTCGGGTGAAACGCCCGGCCTTTTCATTCGTTCGATGTACTCAAATTGCTCGTTTATTTTTCTAACCAATTCTGCATCCAAGCCCGCAGATGATGCCGCGCTCTTTCCCAAACGGTAAAATTCCAAAACCTGCTCCTTCGCATCAGCCAATGACACATGGCCCCGTAAATATTCCTGCACCGGCTTTAAATGGTACATCTTAAACTTAACTGGCTCGCCGTAAGCGGCAACCATCGGGTGGCCTGGCCATGAGAGGTTTCCTAAAAAAATATTAACATCTCCAAAACCTGCCGATTCCAGGGTTTCTGCCAGCTTTGCCGCAGTAACCGGATTGTATTCTTTATCGAAAAGGCGAGCATCCACCAAGATAGACCTTTGATAAGCTGCGCTATGAACCTCATCCGCATCAGCTTGCCCCTTTTGCGCCCTAAGATAACCCTGATGAAAAATTCCTGCCAATTCTTCCCAATATTCACTGTTGGCGCTCACAATCTTTTGAAATAACGCATAGCTTGGGGTTTGCGGGGAACTCGCTGGCCTTCCTTTCAGCTCATTCTCGACAATAACACCGATTTCGGCTGTCATGCCCCGGTACAACCAGGACGGCACCCGGCTTAAAATCTCTCGCCTGAGCGTTTCAGCTGTGGTGTAGATCCTCTGTGCGTCGATTTTCTCTATGATAAGGTCAATCTCTTCAGCCGTCAGCCCGTAGAAGGCCGGCCGTTCTTTAATTTTATTTAAAATCCTGACCCAGTGATATTTGGCAGATCGATTAAGGCTGTCGCTGTATTCAATGTTAAAAGGCCTCCCTGCTTCAAGGTTTTCCCTCACCAACCTCAATCTCGCCACGCCGCCAGCCATAAAATAGGACAAGATCACAGATCTTCTATCGTGGGCATCATTCATATCATTAAGCTGCACATATAAATGGTCCACAAAATGATCACCGGCATCAAAGCCATCGCCGCTGATGAGCTCTCGCAGTTGGACGACAAATTCCGGTTCTTGACCATAACTGTCCAGTTGGGGAGCCGCCGCTCCAGCCCTGACCTGCTCCGCCATTTCATGCGCCTTTGCGCGCATGTACGGTTCATTTTGCTGGACCTGAATCAACGGAATCATTTCAGAAAATACCGCTGGCAGCGTCGGTTTTGTCCGCCTCCATCCCATCAGATTAAACAACCAATCTTCCCTCTCTTTGCGTTTCTTCCAGGCCTCTTCCAGGCGTTTAAAAAATGCTGAATTTTGATCAGCCAATTCTTTTAACATCACGATACTAATATCGCGCGCGTCAACAGAAATTCCACTTTCAACTAATTCCAAGCCGATCTTGGATGCCCAGAGATATTGTTGCCGTTCTCTTAATCCTCGAAAAATTATTTTCTCAACCTCATCAAGAAGTCCGATGGATGCCTCTGATTCATCAAGCCCTCTCATTTTCTGAAAATTATCATGGTATTGGACCTCGATCCGCTTTCTTTCAAACGGCGTGAAATCCAAAATATAGGATAAAAGTTTATTGTCATAATATTTAATTGTCTTCTTAAATATCCAAGGTCTGAGTTTGACCGCAATGGCCTCGGAAATATAATAATAGGCGACATATAGAACAACGATGCCCAAAAAAGCAGAAACGATACCCAACAATTTTTTCGTCAGTAAGTGACCGAAAACTTTGTATAACGCGTATCCCGCAGATACTGTCATCACTGTATTTGTCGTCCTTCTGACCAGAGGTACCGTGGCTCTATTAGCGAATCTCCAAGCCCACCGCAACACCGGGTTTGTCGGGGCCACATCCAGCAAAAGTTCTCCTTCATAATAACGATTGGTGACACCCTTGACAATATCTCGAACAAGATTGCGTGCCTTTATTTGCGCCTCATAGGCGCCGGTCCCTTTTTTTGCCGTTAGGTCCAAATATACCGCCACCCTTTCCCCCACATGATCTCCGGACAATAGGGTGGCCCGCAAATATGGCCGGACGATTCTATTGATGTAGTACTCTGGCGAACTGAAAAACCCATTTTTATCCAACGCTCCGCCGGCCTCGAATAAGCCCTCACCTGGTTCGATAAAGCTTTTTCTCAACTGTGCCCGGCCTTCGACATGATAATATTTCCATTCCCCGCTTTGTTCATAGGCCTTAATGGCCTCTACCAAATCTTCCATAAAATGCCGCTCGAATTCTTTCCTCTCCCGTCTGGACAATTCGGCGCTGTAACCGGCATAGGTATTTGCCTTAAAGTCAAGTTTCTGATCGTACTTAACAGCCATAGGGCTTGAAACGATACGCCGGACATTGGATGCAGTTTCTTGCGTCCTGGTCAGAGGCCAACGTTCCAGCAATGCTTTTAAGAATTCTCCATGGCTGGCATAAAATGTACCTGCATTCATTTCATCCTCCACATCCAGCCAGGAGGCGACGATATTCTCTTCCTTTCTGTCCGAGGAAATCAACTGTCTTGACTGTTCATAAGAAACGTGGACATGCATTGCTACCGTCTCAATCCAGGCATTGTCGGTATTACGCGGATCATCCACATAACCTTTATAAACCGTTTCCCCTTGCCTCATGTCTACGACAGCCCCTGTCTCTTCTTTTAATTCCCTCGTCAGGGCATTTAATGGCTCTTCACCTCTATCGACAAAACCTCCGGGCAAGGCCCATTGCCGGGCATCTTCGCGTAACACGGCCAGGACTTGGAGTTTCCCTGTTTTGGCGCTATAGCGGGTGACAATAGGATCAACCGCATGATTGGGGCCCCAGCGACCCAAGTTTCCCCGCCCGGCAATGCCTGTTGGCCCCTTAGGATTTCTTGGTCTTCCTAGTCGATCAAAAAATATTTTACCCTCGTAGCTTAAAAACTTACTTTTTACATCGGTGGGATCGACCGGGTCCGCCCAGCCCTTGGTGGGGTCTTTCAATGCGTCGGCAGTAAATTTTGTCTCATCGTTTGCCAATACAACGGGCGCCGTATATTCTGGAGGAACGTAGTGGCTGTCCATATCACCCCAGCTATCGGGAGCATCCGCTCTCGTGGGATAGCCCTGGGGTTGGCCTGATCTGGATTTAGGATGAGGATGACTAATCGCGGCCTTGTCTTGAGCAGCATTCAATCGAGCCCGGATAATAAAGATGTGATGTCCATTCAATAAATTCATATCTGGCACACCTTCCATTATCGTCATGGCTCGATCCGCTTCGAGCCCAAACCGCACACCCCCGGAAAAATACTTCCTTGGCACGGCCTGGTTTGTCACTGGATCAATTTCCTCTCTGATGTAGTTATATGCCCCCTTCTTGAACGCCTGTAAATAAAGCTCATAAATCCTCTGCTTGCCCAAAGCATCGTTGATTTTAATCCCCGCGATCTTATGTTTGTCAGCATACCCCAACGTCAATAGGCTGTCCTTGATTTTCTTTTTGTACCATGCCGCCAGGATAAGCGAATGATAAACCTGCCGGAGCTGGACGAAATTTCTTCCGTTATTGATCTCCTGGCTCAACTGGGGGATGACAATCTCGCGGAAGATTTGGGAACCGAAAACGCTGCTTTTCTTTTTTAAGGGAATCCCCTTCTGGGGCCTGGCGGTTTGTCCATTCTTCATAAGCGCCAGGTAATCCTGTTCTACCATGACCTTAAGCTTGCTCTCGACCACGTAAGCCGCGCCAGCTTTTGCATTTTCATAGACAACTGCTTTCTCCGGAACAATCCAAACCTTGTTAAATGTATTTACTGGAATATCGGTCGTGCCGAATTTTTGGATGGCCTTTGTGTAGATGCATTTCCAGAATTTCTTGCCTGTCTCTCCTTCCGGATAAATCAGACTGGCGGTGACTTGCTTGAGCATATAATCCTCCGCCAACAAATCACGGCCCATTTCTGTCAGGCCAAAACTTTGGGGAATAATTCTGTTCTTCTCGTAAGGTGAGAGATTAACCCAGAGGTCTTTCTCAGGAATGGTGAGACTGGCAAGGAAATATTTAATCAGTTTGCTTGATACATTTTTGAGCTGTCGATCATCCAGTTGGCCATCTCCCTTATCAAGAATAAACTCGAAACGAAATGGGTTTTCTGGGTGGACTTTAATGCCTTTAAGAATCGGCGGGTTGAAGGCAGGGCTTAAGGGGACTACTACCCCTGGTTTAGGCAATAAAAACTCGTCCGCCCGGGCTGGCAGCGGCCCAAAGGAATTCAATAAAAATGCACACAGAATCCCTGTGAGCATACCTTTTTTTATATCTAAATTTTTAAGCATAATAAAAGTATACAATGTGAATACATTCTTTGCCAAAAATTGAAGTTATCCTAAATGACAGAAGACTTTATGCCTTGCCATCGAAAAGATACATGTTATACTATGTATGAAAGTAGGAATTAGTTGGAAATAACCGGAGGGTCCCCCTATGGTCACGCAAATGAGAAAAAAAGGTCAAATCACCATCCCGGCCGATATCCGCGCCTCTTTGCATTTATCGGAAGATGCCCTGTTATCCGTAGCCAGGGTGGGCAATGGGATTCTTTTGACGCCCCAGCCCTCTGTTTTTGAGGACGTTTCAAAAAAATTTGCCAAAACAGCCAAACTCAAAGACATCAGCCTGGCGGGGCTGTTAAAGGACTTGAAAAACCTAAGAAAAGAACCTTAATGCCTGTCCCTTCCTACCGGCTTTTTTTCGACACCAGCGTCTATCTTGCGGCCCTGATTTCTCCCGACGGGGCTGCGGGAGAGCTTTTACGATTAGTGGAAGCCGGGGCGGTGCGCATGGTGGTTTGCCAACAAGTCATCATAGAGGCTGATCGGGTATTGGCCGCCAAATTCCCCGAACTCATCCAAGAAAGCCGCCGGCTTTGGAAACATCTTGCCCCTGAAATCACGGCTGATCCCTCCCCCAGCCAAATCAAACCGTTCCGTGAACAATTGCCCCAAGCCGATGCTTGCATACTCTGCTCTGCCCATGCGGCCAAGGTTTCGGCATTCATTACGTGGAACACGCGCGATTTTATGAAAAAAGACGTTTCCTCACTGGTCAATTTCCCAATCGTTGTGCCCTCAGACGCTCTAAAACTTTTTAGGGAATGGATCGGCCCGTTTTTGGGATAAGTCTTAGCAGCCTATAAACCTGCGATTGGGCTGTAGGAATATGGAAACCATTGAAAGGATTGTCTTAAGTTTTAAGGGCGCCGGCGGTTTTGGCAGGCAGGGAAGCTTTCAAATGGATGCCCTCGGCCAAAAATTTCACTTCATGCACCTGGCCTTGGGCATAGGCCAGGTTCACCAAATCCATGCGGTCAGACGGCAGGACAATGTCCACCTCCACAGAAGCCTGGGCCAGGATATCTTCGATCAACAGCAGCAATTTTTGGACATTCTCGCCTTTCAAGGCTGAGATGCCCTGGCTGTGTTCAGCCTCTTGCTTAAAATTATCCAAGCGCCTTTTGTCCTCGAGCTTGTCGATTTTATTCAAGACCAGGACCGTGGGTTTATCCAGGACCTTCAGCTCATCCAGCACCGCATTCACCGCTTCGTAAAATTTCCGGAAATCCGGATGGCTGATATCCAGCACATGCAGCAATAAATCCGCCTCCTGCACCTCCTCGAGGGTGGCCTTAAAGGCCTCGATCAGCCCATGCGGCAAGGCATGCATAAAACCGACAGTGTCGGAAAAGACGACCTTTTGCTTATTGTGCAATAAAGCCTGGCGGGAGAGGGAATCCAGCGTGGTAAAAAGCCCGTCGTGCACCAGGGTCCCGGCGCCGGTCAGGGTGTTGAGCAAGGTGGATTTGCCGGCATTGGTGTAGCCGACCAAGGCCACGGTGGGGATTTTTTGGTCCTGGCGTTTTTTGCGCTTGACCTGGCGGCTTTGGGTGACGGTTTTTAAGTCCTTCTTTAAACGGGTGATGCGCTCGGCGATGCGGCGGCGGTCGATTTCTAATTTGGTTTCGCCCGGGCCCGAGGTGCCGATGCCGCCCCCTAAGCGCGACATTTCCTCGCCGTGGCCGGTCAGCCTGGGCAGGCGGTATTGCAATTGGGCCAATTCCACCTGCATCTTGCCCTCTTGGGAAGAGGCCCGCCGGGCAAAGATATCCAGGATCACCTGGGTGCGGTCCAAGGTCTTGGTGCCGAAATCCGTCTCCAGGTTGCGCTGCTGCGTGCCTTTTAAATCACAGCTGACGATGACAGCGTCGATGCCGCCGGCCTGACACAGGGCCTGGATCTCAGCCACCTTGCCCGAGGTGAGCATATGGGACGCGGTGGGCGGCATGCATTTGCAAAAAACAGTGTGCACGATGTCCCCGCCGCAGCTTGCAATCAACTGCTTCATTTCCGCGGCCTCATCCTCCGGCGACCAGGAACTGTGCAGGTTTTCCGTCACAACAGCCAATAAAATTTTTTCTTTCATCGTTGAATACCGGGAAATAGGGGACAGCGCCCTATTTAGATCACACCCAAATAAAATAGGGCGCTGTCCCCTATTTTAAACGGCCCCGGATTATTTCCGCAATGTGGGCCGGGGATTGGCCTAAAGCCATGTCAATCCACTCGATCCTCTTGTCCTTCCTAAACCAAGTCATCTGCCGCTTGATATAGTGGCGGGTATTGAGCTTCATCAAATATTTCGCACGCTCAAGATCGTAAGCGCCTTTCAAATAGCCGGAGACTTCAGGAATGCCGATGATTTTTCGGGCCGTGAGGCTCAACGGCAGTTCCAACACCTTTTGAATTTCATCGACCAGCCCCCGGGTAAACATCGCCTCGACACGCGCCTCGGCCCGCTGGTAAAGCTCTGCGCGCGGCCGGTTCAATGCGTAAATCTTAACCGGCATCCTGCCCCAGAGGCCCTCGCGCTTTTCCTGCATGGCTGAAATGGGCTGCCCTGTCACCAGCGCCACTTCCAAGGCCCTGATAATTCTTTGCGGATCATGGGGATGGATTTTGGCCGCGGCCTGCGGGTCCAGTTTTTGAAGGCGCTCATGCATGGCCTCCAGGCCTTGATCCGCCATTTCCCTGTTTAATGCTTCCCTCAAATCCTCATCGGACGCCGGGCCTTCAAAAATCCCGTCGAGCAATACCGACATGTACAGCCCTGTGCCGCCGATGATCAAGGCGGTTTGGCCCTGCGCCTGGATTTTTTGAACGGCCTCAAGGGCCAATTGCCGAAAACGCGCCGCGTTGAATTCTTCTCTCACCGATACCGTGCCCACCAGATGGTGCTTGACCCTGGCCAGGGCGTCCTGCCCCGGCCTGTCATTGGCCACGGAAATTTCCCTATAGACCTGCATGGCGTCACAGCCGATGATTTCGACCTTCCAGGCTTCGGCCAGGCAAAGCCCTGTTTCAGATTTTCCGACGGCGGTCGGCCCGATGAGAAACACCAGGGGCAGGGATTTCATCAAGGATAAATCAAGGTAGGATAGCCCATCTTGGATAAACGGTTTTTCAACTCCTGGGCATCTTTGAGCGAACTCATCTGGCCGACACGGACACGGTAGAATTTCTCGCCGTTGGCGGTCGTGGTCTCCACCACATAGGCGTACTGGCCGTTGCCCTTCAATTCATCGATGAGGGTCAGGGCCCTGCCCTTGTCCAAAAACGAACCCACCTGCACGGCAAAATACTGTTTTTCCTCGAGCAGTTGTTTGGCCACGGGCGCTTCCGGGCTTTGGGGAAACTCATCCACGATTTTATTGAGGAATTGATTGGCGTCTTCCCATCGCATCAATTTTAAATCAGCGCCGGCGATCTTAAAATAAATCAGGCTCAAAAACGAGGAGTGCGGGCTTTTGCGCAGAAGATGATTGGCCGCCTCCAGGGCATCGGAATAGCGGCCTTCGACATAATAGCCTTCGGTCAAGCTCAGCCCGGCCTTGTCATAAAGGTCCTGCGCAGGTTTGTCCTCCATGACTTTTTGAAAAGAATCCCGCGCATCAGTATATTGCCCCAGCCTCAGCTGGGCCAGGCCGTAATAATACTGCGCCTGGGTGCGGTCCGCGGCATTATTGCTGTCCTTGATGATCTCGGAGGCCAGGTCCCTGGCCTTGGCGTAATCCTTGTCCATCACCGCGGCCTCGATGTCAGGCAATTGCGCGTACACCAAGGACCCGGACATAAGAAACAACACAAAAGCCAAGGCGGATTGTCTCATATCATCCTTTCAGCGCCCCATCAAGGTCAGCGATCAGGTCTGCGGCATCTTCAATGCCGACGGAAACACGCACGGTCTCGCGGGTGATCCCCGAGGCCTTAAGCCCCGCCTCCCCCATGGACGCGTGGCTCATGAACCAGGGGGTCTCGGCCAAGGACTCAACACCCCCTAAGGATTCCGCCAGCGCGAAGAACTTCAATTTTTTGAAAAACTTGTTTAAAGGCACCTTGGAAGTGTTCAATTCAAAAGCCAGCATGGCCCCAAATCCCTTCATCTGCTTTTTGATCAGGGCTTGCTGGGGATGGCTTTTAAGGCCCGGATAATAGACCTTCCGGACATTCTTGTGCCTTTCCAAAAAATGGGCGATTTCCAGCGCATTGGCCTGGTGCGCTTCCATGCGGGGTGCCAAGGTCTTGACCCCGCGCAAAACCAGCCAGGCATCATAGGGGGACTGGGACACCCCTAAGGCATTGACCAGATAACGGCCGCGCTCCTGCAGTTCCTTGCGGGCGTAGATAAGCGCGCCTCCGACGACATCCGAGTGGCCGTTGAGGTATTTGGTCGTGGAATGCACCACCATGTCCGCGCCGAAATCAAAAGGCCTTTGAAAATACGGCGATAAAAAAGTGTTGTCTACGACGCTTAAGGCCTTGGCCTTCCTGGCCAGATCTATCATTGCCTCCAGATCCACGATGTTCAGCAAAGGATTGGA
Organism: uncultured Planctomycetales bacterium; assembly: GCA_964483785.1. Classification (GTDB taxonomy): domain Bacteria; phylum Omnitrophota; class Gorgyraeia; order Zapsychrales; family Fredricksoniimonadaceae; genus JABDGZ01. Next base: position 47,952 of record CAZACW010000009.1, on the reverse strand, counting down.
GGGCGTTTCGATCCAGATCATCCTGGTGTTTTTCTTAATGGCGGCCCTGACCTTGGCAGGATCACGCATGTTAATGAAAGAAAACGCAAAGCCCATGGGTTTTAGGACCGCGTTAAAAAGCCTGTAGGTGCCGCCGTAAATATCATCGCCAGTGACGATATGGTCCCCGGGTTTAAGGAAAAACATCGCGGCGGTGATGGCGGCCATGCCGGTGGCGGTCACCGAAGCATCAATGCCGCCTTCCAAGGCCGCGATATTGGCTTCCAGGGCCGCGCGGGTGGGATTGCCGGAACGGGTATAATCATAGCCCTTGTTCTTGCCGATCTCGTCGAAAAAAAACGTCGAGGTCGGATAGATCGGGGTGATCACCGAATTGAAGGTCTTGTCAATGTTGACGCCGGTATGGACGGACTTGGTACGGAATTTCATCATGTCCTTAAAAAGTAAGTGTTGAATGGCAGGCATTATATCAATGATCCTGCCTTTTCCGCAATCTTATTCTACGCCGCATCGACCTGCAAAATCCCATCGATCTCTTTTTTCAAGGAAGGGAAGTCCCGGGCCAAGGAAAAATGGCCGTTGATAAAAAGATCAGGCCGGATGCGGAGCTTGATCTCGGCTGCCAGGCCCATATCTTCCTGGATCTGGCCCTCGTAAACCGCATCGTTTTTTTGCAAATCGGCCTTTAATAGATCATAGCTGATCCCCAAGGACGCGCAATTCTGTTTAACGGCCGCTTCGCTGATATCCGCGCCGGACTGATACAAGGCGTCCATCATTTCATAATATTTGCCCTGCCCGTGGGCGGCCAGGGCGATTTTGGCCGCCCCTTTGGCATTGGGATGGAAGGCAGCAGGAAAATGTTTGACCACCAGACGGACATCATCGGGGTAAGCCTCCATAATCTGCTGGATGGCCGGAAAAAGCTGGCGGCAATAAGGACATTGCAAATCAGCGAATTCGACCAAGGTCACGCGGGCCTTGGGATTGCCGATGATGATGGAGTTCCCATCCGGAATGTCATAATCAGAATTTTGATAATTGGCCGCGGGGTCATGGCTGTCCTGGGCCAGGGACCGGGGGCTGAAACTTAAGACGAACAGCACCGGGATCAAGATTGCGGCGTATCTCATATATTTTATTTTAACTGTCCACGGGGTTGATTTAAATAAAAAATTTCAAACTTATCCCAAATGGATGTCCAAGGGTTTGATGCCCATCAGGGAATTGGTCAAAAATGCGCTGTCCGATGCTTGAAGCATCTGCGGGGTCAGGTTTTTTTCCTTTACGGGAATTCTGAAGCGCCTGGCCTGGCGCATCACCTGCTGACGGGTGATGCCGTTTAAACAGCCGCTGGTCAAGGGCGGCGTAAACAAGGCCCTGCCCTCGGTCCAGAAAATATTCGCGCGGCTGGCTTCGAAAATATTTCCTTTTTGATTGATCAACAGCGCCTCATCAAATCCCTGGGACCGGGCCTGGGCATAGGCCTGGGCAAAAATCGCGTAATCCAAGGATTTCACCTCGGCCCAACGGGCGCCGGCCGGCCGGTTGGTTTTGATCAAACAGGCCCGGAATATCTTCCGGCCCGGAATTTGATAAGGCAAAGCAGAGACCATGCCATGGACCCGCCTTCCCTCCTGCCAAACCATGATCCTGACCCTGGCACAGGCCAGTTGATTACGCCGCAAAACTTCCTGCACCGCCGCAGGACCGATGGACGGCGCCTGAAGACCAAGGCATTTTAAACCTCTGCACATGCGCTTCAAATGCAGGGGAAGATAAAGCACCAGGCTTCCCAAACCCAGCATGGTCTCAAAAACGCCGCGGGCCTCAAATGCGCCGGGCGCCAGGGCCTCGATGGTCTGGGCCTTGACCTTGTACATCCTTCCGTCTAAAAAAATGGTGCTCATGCAAAGGTCTTCTGCAAGGCGGCCATCAAGGGCCTGGCCTTGTCCCAGGTCTCCCGCCACTCGTCCTTAGGGTTGGAATCCGCCACAATGCCCCCTCCGACGTGAAAACTGATCTTCTTCTCCTGTACAAACAGGGTGCGGATCATCACGTTAAAATCCATGTCTCCGGAAAAACTCATGTACCCCAGCGCGCCGGTGTACAGCCCGCGCGGGCAGCGCTCCAATTGCCGGATGATTTTCATGGCCTCGATTTTGGGACAGCCGGTGACTGAACCGCTGGGAAAAACCGCCCGCAAAAGATCGAATGGATCGCAGTCCCCGCGCAAACGGCCTTCGATGGTCGAGGTGGCTTGAAACACCGTGCTGTAGGTCTCGATGCTGCGCATGGCCTTGACCTTGATGGATGCGTAATCGCAGACCCTGCCCAAGTCATTGCGCTCAAGGTCCGTGACCATCAAAAGTTCAGCGATTTCCTTGGGGCTTTTAAGCAGTTGTTCTTTGAATCGACGGTCCGAGGCTGCGGTCCGGCCCCGCGGCCTGGTACCCTTCATGGGCTTGACCTGCGCCATCCCTTTATGCAATTTCAGAAAACGCTCCGGAGAAGCGCTTAATACCGCCTGGCGGCCGTCATGGAAATACGCCCCGAATTCCGACGGAAAAAGCGCCCTTAAATGCCTGTAAATGTCCGCGGGCTTGATATCTTGCGCGCCCCGGGGCCAGGACATTTGGATGCGGTGGGAGAGATTGATTTGATAAATGTCCCCGCGGCGGATATGGTCCAGGGCCTGGCGAACGGCTTTGATGTATTGGGATTGGGTAAAATTGCTTTTGAAAATAGGGGACAGCGCCCTATTTTTTTCAAAAATAGGGCGCTGTCCCCTATTTTCCAACGATACGCCGATCAATTTTACGATATCTTTAATTTTAGATTGATAAAAACTCGAAATGATCAGCCGTTGTTTCTGATGGTCAACAGTTAGGATGGAATCGTATAAGCCGAAACAAATTTCGCCGTCATAACCCAGATAACCCACAGCACCGGCGGGAAAGGACAGCGCCCCCTGCTTCAGGCGATAGCGGTCAAACTCCTTTTGAAGGCCTGCCAGGTCCCTGCCCCTGACCATCCTGAAAGGATCAAAGCCTATATAAGAGAAACGGGACTGGGGTCTGCGCAGGCTGCTGTCTAAAAAAAATACCTGGGGCCGGTCCTTGAAGATCTCAAAAAGAGAGAAGGCCTCCTTGCGCCAGGGCAGGGAATATTGGGCAGCACGCGCTCGCATAGGCGCATCAGAACAGCGATTCCTGGGACTTTTGATTGAGTTTGAAATTGGGCTTCTCGACGCCGAATTGCTCGAGAAAGACGGTCACTTGCTGGAGGTTTTTATCCCCGGCCATTTCCATCAGCCGCACGAAAACAGCGACGGTCAACTCCACGTCCGCCATGGCGCGGTGGGTCTCCCGCACGACAACACCCAGCGAGCGCGCCAGATAGGCCAGTTTATGATTGCTCAAATAGGGAAGCAGTTCGCGGGCCATTTTCAAGGTGTCAATGGCCGGGGTCTGATCATGCAGGCGCCGGCCGATCAGGCTCAATTCAAAACAAAGAAAATTCAAATCAAAGCGCACATTATGCCCTGCCACGCAGGCCCCGCCGATAAACTGGATCATCCGGGGCAGAACATCCGCGGCCGCCGGCGCCGCGGCCAGCATCTCCTCCGTGATATTATTCACCAGGGTCGCCTCCGCCGGCATGGACCTTTGCGGATTGACAAGGGAATAAAACTTGTCCACCACCTTCGTCCCCTTGACCTTCAGGGCGGCGATTTCGACGATGCGGTCCCCGTCCAGGGGGGAAAGTCCGGTTGTCTCCACGTCAAAAATCACAAATTCCGTCAGTTTGATGTTCATGTCGGCCTTTCTTTACCGTACGGTGAGGGAATAAGACTGGACCATTTCCGAAGGATGATAAGCCTGCTTGGTCCTGGCCACCTGCGGCATGGCAAAATCATCCATGGTATTGATCCGTTCAAAATCTTTTAAAGCCGCGTCCGCGCAAAAACTCCTGAACATATACGCCGCGGCGCCGGTGTGGTTCAAATCCGCGATTTCCGCGTAGATGCAAAAAGTACGCACATCCACGCCGAAGCCAAAGGTATAGCCGATGATCTTGCCGTCTGCCTTCAAGACCCTGGCCTCCAACCCCAAGGTCTTGCAAAATTTCAAAAGCCGCGCGTGCACCAGCCGGTTTTCCTGCAGCATGGACCGGTACACCGCCTCCGGATGGGCCGCGCCGCGCACAGCGGCCCAGCGGTCGAACAAGGCCATGCACGCTTCAAAATCTTTCTCCAGATAAGTTTCGAAAGAACTGTCGGCATGACGGGCCAAAAAGCAATTGCAGTCATGCCGCTGGGACTTATACGCCTGGCCGGCCAGGGCCTTTAAATTTTCTTTGTGATAAACATACTCCGCGGGTTTGGTGTATTGATTATACTCACCGGAGGCGAAGGCTGACAACAAATTTTCAGGAATATTTTCGATGCGGTTAAGCTTTTGGGGCCCTCCGCCCCGGGCCATGTGGCCGAAACAGGCCTTGATCGTCGACGGGCCCCAAGTCCGGCCCAACGGCGGCAGATAAAGGAAAATACCCTGCGCCGTACGGGCAAAAATGCATAACGCATCGTCCATGGTCCTGCATTCAAACTCAAAAAAATCGCACCAGGCAAAAAGACTGACAAAAGAGAAACTCGACAGCGGCCGCGGCCCCGCGTTGAGATACCGCTCGATGAGCGGCCTTTGATCAAGCAGATCATGGTCTTTCATAGATAGAGCAGGTCAAACAGATACAGCAATTCCGGGGCAAAAAAACTGTAATCATGGAACATGGCCTTGTTTTCAGACAAAAATGCGCGCACATCCTCGCGCTGAAAAAATTTTTTAAGATAAGCAAGATGGTCCTCATAGTCCTTTTGCCCGAGATGATCTTGAATGTACGGACAGCTTAAATGCACATAGACCTTGACAGCACCGGGTGTTTGGGAAAGGACAAAGGGATATAAGGAGCATTCCAAAGGACGCTTGCCGTAAACACCGCAGGTATTGTCCGTCCTGTTTAAAAACCGGCAAAAATGCTTCCCGCATTCCTGGATCGTCTGCACATAGCCCTTGGCATCCAGTGCATCAGCGGCGTTGATCATCTCAGCCAGCTGGGCGCCCTCCGCCTGCCCTAATTTGGGGCGCCAGACGGAATCCGCCTGCTTGTAGCGGCAACAGCCGTCGCATTTAAGGCAAACCTCCGAGGGGACAAATTGTTTCAAAGACAGCATAGGTTTAGCGCCTGTTCTTTAGAAAATGGCCGGCGTTGCGGCGGGCCATGGCCATGATCACGGCCTGGGGGTTGGAGCCCGGCGTATCCGGCAGCATGCTGGCATCATTGACATACACATTGTCCAGCCCGCGCACCCGGCCGAAAGCATCCAGGGCGCAGCGTTTTCTGTCCCCGCCCAAGGGGCAGGAAGAAAAAAGATGGATGGTCGAATAATCAACGCCCCGCCGGGGCAGGCCTCTTTTTAAAGATTCCATCTCTGCCGGCGATTGAAAATCTTTGTCCCCCGCGATGGGCGAAAATATCCCTCGGGCGCCGGCGGCAAACAACATCCGGCCCAATTGATAAAGCCCCTCGCCCAGGGCTTTGAGGTCCTCATCCTCCAGGCGCATGGACACCATGGCCTCTGCTGACCAGGGCAGGGGCCTCACCTTGCCAAAACCCCTGGCTGTGATCAGGGCATAAAAAATCCCCAATTGCTCCGGCGCATTCATCAGCCGGGTAAAATCTTTGCGGCCGGCGAGCCACAAGGCCAGGTACGCTGTACTGCTGTAGGCGCCCCCCAGGGTCAAAGAAGGTTTAAACTCGGCAACCTGCACCACCGGCACCCCTTCCGTTGGATCGCTGACTTTGGAATCGAAACGCGCAACCACCCGGATGGCTGGATGCATGCGCAATTGCTCGCCGATATTTTTGACCAGGCCGCTGCGGCGCAAGAGCAAGGGCGTTTGAATGGCGCCGCCGCAGACGAACACATCCTTGAATTTGACGCGGATACCTTCCTGATCTTCCCCTGCGCCTTTCGCCTGCGCTTCCTGGGCCCTGCGCCCTTTCACGACGAGGCGCTGGACCTTGATCTGCGGTTTTAACGCCGCGCCCGCGGCCAGGGCGCGGGGAATGAAACTGCGCCCCATGGACCGCCGCTGGCCGGCCTTGCCGTTGGCGGCATAATCCCACATTCGGGGGACTTCCGCTGTCCTCCAGCCAAGCCGGCTTGATCCTTCCTGGATGATGCGCGAGCCTGGTCCCACGCCGTCGGGCATGGTGCAGATGCCAAGCTCATCCTCATTGCTTTTGAAAAAAGGCTCAAGTTGCGCCGGACCAAAATCCTGGATGTCAAATTCTTGGGCCCAGCGCTCCAAAACCTGCGGCAAAGGCCTGTGATAAAGGCCCGCGTTGACCTCGCTGGCGCCTCCAACACAGCGGCCTTCCAAATAGGCCACCTTGGGATCGCCCCAGGCCAGGCTCAAGGCCCCAAAACGGTACAGCGTATTCATCTCCTGCAAAGAATATGCTTGGGGCGGATTTGAAACCAGGGCCCCCTCTTCGAGGACCAGTACCTTAAGCCCGGCCTCGGCCAGGACCATGGCCGTGGTAGCACCGCCCGGGCCTGAACCAATGACCAGCACATCACATTGAAATTCTTGCGGCATAAAAAATCAGGAATAATAAATATAGACCGACATTTTCTGGTAAAACTTCAGCAATTCCTTGAAAGGCCCGGGCGATGCAATCTGGCCTGATCTGACCATGCGCCTCTGGGATTCGGCGGATTGGCCGCAAAACCGCTGACCCGCGCACAAGAAACCGGACCAGTCGAAGATATAGGTCAAACAGCAAAGGGCCAAACGCATCAGCCAAGGCATGGCCAGGATTTTTTGGCGCAAGGTCTCGGCCATCTCCTCCAGCTGTTTTTCATCGGCCTGATTTTGCGGGCCGCCAAGCTCTCCGGTGAAAACCCGGACAAAGGATTTGACAAGAAGCAGGTTCATCGAATTCCTGTCCTGGCAGGCAATGATTCCGCCCACACATTCAAGGTCAGCAAGGCCCATAAAAGACGGCTGTGGTCGCATTTAAACTGCTGGTGTTCCTGCCAGAGGGTTTCGATCTGGCGCGGATCAAAAAATTCCGTGGCGATCCCGCCCGAAAGATGGTCCATGGCATAAGCGCTCAAAGGCCCGGTGAGCCAGCCCGCGATGGGCGAGGTCAGGCCTTTTTTGGGGCAGCGCAGGACCTTGCCGGGCAGATAGGTCCGCGCGATCTGTTTTAAAATGATCTTGGTACGCCTAAAATCCACCTTATGCCTGGCCGGCAGGCGCATGGCCAGTTCGACGATGCGGTAATCCAGGTACGGCAGCCGCACTTCCAGGCCGCAGGCCATGCTCATGCGGTCGATCTTGCAAAGATGGTCATTAAGCAAGTAGGTGTTCAGGTCCACATACATCAATTGGTTTTGAGTTTGTAATTTGCCGGCCCTCTCAAAACAATTGCGCGCAACGCAAAAAGGGTCATGGCCCTGCAAGGCGTCAAAAACCTGCGGCCGCATGAGGGAGCGCTGGCGCTCCAAAGGTGCAATCTGGCGCCAGACATAATGGCCGAAGCAATAATCCCCGTCGATGCCCTTCATCAATTGCTTGATCCGGTAATCGAAACTGATTCTTTGATGGGAAACGGGAATGCGGCGGGCCAAGGCCCTGACCATTGCCTTGACCATCCCGGGGCTGTGCCGCCACAGGTCCTGATAATACACGGCCTGATAAGTGGGATAGCCGCCGAAAAGCTCATCCCCGCCGTCGCCGCTGAGCACGGATTTGACATAACCAGAGGCCAATTTGGACAAAAAATAAGCCGGCACATAACTGGCATTGCCGATGGGCCCATCCAGCTTGCCGATCACCTCCTCGATCTGTGCAGGTGTCAGGGTTTTTAACAAGGTCGCGTGAAGCTCGACCTGGTTGAAATCCGCGGTAAGACGGGCCAGGGGCCCTTCATCATAACTGGGATCATCGAAACGGATGCTGAAGGCCTTGATGTTGCGATGTCCCTCCCGGGCAGCCAGGGCGGTCATCAGGCCTGAATCAATGCCGCCGCTTAAAAAAATCCCCACCGGCACATCCGCTGCCATGCGCAGACGGATCGAGTCTCTCAACAGCGCCTCCAATTGCAAGGAGGCCTCTTTCAGGGACATATCGGATTCAGCTTCAAGAGGCATCTGCCACCAGCACTGGGTGCGCATCTGCCCGTCCTTGACCCAGGCATAATGTCCGGGCGGCAATTGCTTGACCTCGTTAAACATGGTCCGCGGCTGGCACAGATACCAGTAGGCCAGATAATCGCTGAGGGCCTTTAAGTCCCAGCTGAGCTCAAAAAAGCCGCTGTGCGTGATGGCCCGCAATTCCGACGAGAACAGCGCCTGTCCTGGCCCCAGCGCATAATACAGGGGCTTGATGCCCAGCCTGTCGCGCGCCACAAACAGGGACGCCTGCTTTTTGTCCCAGATGGCAAAGGCAAACATGCCGTTGAAGCGCCGCAGACAGGCAGGCCCTTCATCGGCAAAAGCATTCAGGATCACCTCGGTATCGCTGTACGTCTTAAACGCGTATCCTTTGGCGCCAAGCTGCTGCCGCAATTCCTTGTGATTATAGATTTCGCCGTTAAAGACAATGGTGAAGCGGCCGTCCAGGGTGCTGATGGGCTGCTGGCCGCCTTCGACATCCACAATGGCCAGGCGCCTGGCGCCCAAGGCCGCGGGCCCGTCTAAAAACAAGCCGGCGCCGTCCGGTCCGCGGTGCGCGTGCCAATCATTTAATGTGCGGATTTGGTCTTCGCTTAAAATACAGCCCGGATCAAAAGCTAAATGGGCAATGATGCCGCACATGCATGCACCTTTCAAACTGCTGTACAGGTTTTACAGATAACCGCGGTCCGTGGCAAAAATTTCTTTCTGTTGTGCAGGGACCTTGGGGACATGCCTCTTGATGATCGCAGGGATATTGCGCAGGGTCATTTCCTTGGACTTGAACACGGTTTCCCAGTAAAAACGCAGGCCGGACAAGGGACGGATCCGGTAAAACAACAATTCCTGCGTCATGGTCATGGCGCCTAAGGCGCGAAACACCACATTGTCCGGCCAGGACACGATTTTCTTGAACAAGGGGATCCAGCGAGGGGAAAATTTGGCAAAGATCCAAAACAGCGAAGCCAAATTCCTGAATTCCTTGGCATAGGGTGTGATCAAATTGATCTCGGTGGATTCAGCCACATGTTTTTGGATGTCAAAGTTAGGGTCGACAAAACCGTTTTTGACCGCGTAATCCACCATCGGCAGGCCGGGAAACAGTAAAAAGGTGTTGGCCCGGATATAATTGGATTTCAGGCGCATGTTCAACTCCACCGTCTCAAAGGCCTGGTCCAGGGTCTCGCCGGGCAGGCCCACCATGTTGGTGGTGAGCATCTTGATCCCGCGCGCGCGCAGCAGCCCGGCCCCTTCCACCATGTGCACGTTTTTCACGTTCTTTTTGATCACCGCGGTGCGCAATTGTTCACTGCCGGACTCAAGGCCGATGGCCACCCCATAGGCGCCGGATTTGACCAAAAGATCAGCGGACTTTTCCACCACGGAATCGTAGCGTATGTTGCAGGAATAAGGAACGCCGATTTCCTTAGGGTAAAGATCGGCAAATTCCTCCAGCCAATCGTAGCAATTGCGGATAAAGAAAAGATCGTCGGAAAAATGCACATGCCTCAACGGATAGCGGTCCTTGATGTATTTGATTTCCGCCACGATCCTCTTGACGGATTTGGTGCGCACATAATCGCCCTTGCCGCGGTACATGCCCCTGATCACCGGCTCATGGCAGAAGGTGCAAGGGTAGGGACAGCCCATGCTGGCGATAAAACGCTTCATGGGCACGTCCCGCAAAAACGGATATTTGTAATAGATTTCCCTGTCCGGAAAAGGCAGGGCGTTCAGGTCAGAGGCCGGGCGCATCTCATTTTGGTAAACCGTGCCGTCCTTGGTCTTGACATGCAGGTTGGCGATCTTGGTGATGTTCTTGCCGGCTTCCAGCTTCTCGACCAGTTCCAAAAAGGCCTCCTCGCCCTCCCCCCGGCAGATGATATCAATGCCGTCGTTGTTGATCACTTCCGGGGAATAGGTGGGATGGGGGCCGCCCATCACGATGGGGACATCCAGGGTCTTTTTGATGCGCCGGGCAATGGCGATCAGGGAATGGTGCACGCCGGTCAGGGCGGAAAAAGCGATCAGCTGGGGATTGGCCGCCCTTAAAGTCTCCTCGAGATCTTGGGTATGGGTCATCAGGATCAGGTCGGTCTCATGGCCGTGGCTTTTAAGCATGCCGGATATATTGGCGATACCGATCGATTCCTGGATCCCGTTATTTTGGATGAACAATACCTTCATGCGCCGTATCCGTTGGATCAGCCGAAATAATTCCGGTAATTGAATTCTTGTTCAGGAGATTGGATCAATTGTTTGGCCATTTCAATGGCAAAGCGGATTGAATGATCTGAATTATTATACCAAAAAGCGCCGCAGCGTCCTAATAGATGTATGCGTTTGGAAAATTTTTTGATTTGGGCGGCCGTGGCCGCGAAGTCCCGGCTGTAGCGGCGGTGATGAATCTGATAGTGTTCTTCCACGGGGACAATATGGGCATCTTACATCGCATTGAGATTTTTGACAAAGCGCATCTGGACCAATTCTTTGAGAATGCCGTCCTTGTACGCCTGGGGATTGCGGAAAAATACCGGATTGGCCTGCGAATCCGTCAATTCGCAGATGAGATTATAATGGCCGTCTAAGCAGGTGTAGGGCGCAAATTCCTTCATGCAGGTGATGCGGCTGATCAGGCTGTCCCCCTGGCTGACATAGATCCACTGGGCTTTCTGGGCGCCGATCCCCTCCTCCTTGCAGATGATATTGTAAAAAACAGTGTTTAAATAATGCAGCTGCGGGGCATGGCGCGCGGTCAGGCCGCACAGGGCGTTTAAATTGCCGGACCAGATAAGGTCTGTAAATTGCAGGCCCTCCTTCCTGCCTGTGAAGGCCACGAATTTTTGGCCGTCGTCTTCCAGGCGGATGATCGTATCCGAGAGCATCAATTTGAAATCCGGAAATTGCCGGCACAAATCCAACAATTGCTCGTAAAAGCCGCCGAAGCCGCCCTCGGTCGGGTACAAAAATTTGGTGTCGATTTTCTCCGGCAATAGAATGGCCTGAAACAGGTCAAAGAGGCTGTTGGCCTTGACCCGCTTGTCGATCACCGTGCGGTTGATGCCGGTCGTGGCCCAGTCGGAATGGATGTCTTCCACGTCCCAGCGCAGGAATTTCTGCGTGTAAGGCTTAAAAAAGGCCTTAAACAGCGTTTCTCCATATTTCGAATTGATCAGTTGATGAAACGAGGCCTTGTCCGTGATGGGGCGCTTTCTCAACAATTCCACGGCGCATTTGAGGGAAACTCCTAAGGGCATTTTCAAAAGGTCCTTGCTCTCCAGCGGCCATTTGAAATATTGTCCGAAAAAAAAGACCTTGGTGGAGCGGCCGATCTCATGGATATGCCCCTGGGTGATTTCCTGGATGAATTCCAGCACCAGGGGATCGTCGGTGTGGAAGCGCTTGGGGCCGGTGTCGAAAATATGGCCGTTGTAATTATAGCTCTTGGCCAGGCCGCCGACGCGTTCATGGCGCTCGATCAGGACCACGCTTTTGCCCGCTTTAAGCAGTTGATACGCCGCGGTCAGGCCGCTGGGTCCGGCGCCTACGATGCAATAATCATAGCGATTGGGCATGATATCTTTTAAGTCGACGGCACTTGAAGCCGCCGCAGTCCTTCCCTGAAGGCCGCGGCCAAAGCGGCGGCGGCGCAAAGTACCGATATAACGATGAGTATTCTAAGCGGTGTCCCCGGCCAGTAGCGCCAGAGAATTTTATGCTCCCCCTGCGTGATGGGAAAGGCCATGAAATAGCGGTTGGCCTTGAAATACGGCGCAGGCTGACCGTCGACGGTCAGGCTCCATTTGGGATCAAAAGGAAAATGGACGATCACCCAGCCGTCCTTGGGCGCCGCATAATCCAGGCCCAAGGCATCATTGGTGTTTTGCCAGATCCGCTTGATATCGCCCGGGGTCTTGAGGCGAAGATCAAGCCCCAGGCCCTGGATCGGTACTTCCCGCGGCAAAAGCAGGCGAAGCTCATGGTCTTTCACATTATTGACATCAAAGGTAAAGGCATCGCTAAGCTCCCCCTGGACAGGAAACAGGCGCACAGAGCCGGCCTTGACCGACCATAGATCCGCGTCCTGTGAAAAAACAGTGGTGGAAATAAACTGGGGGAAGGTATCCGGAAGATCAAAACGGTATTCGACGTGGGGACCGCGGGCCTTGGGCCTGGCCTGATTAAAATCAAAACGGTGCTCATAGATATTGTCCTGGATTTCAATTGGCGGCCCCAGTTTCAATTGCCTTGCATCGCTTAAATTGGGCACATGGTCCCCTTCTACCATCAGCACCCGGCGGTCCAAGCCCAAATCCAGAATATCCTGAAAATTGACCTGGTCTGCCAGGACCGCGGCATCAGCCCAATACATGATCCTGCTGTCTTTGAATAAATATTGCCAGATGGGACGGTCGTCTGAAATCTCCTTGAAAATTTTAGGCCTGGGCTGATACAAATCCGGCGGAAGGATAAAGCGGGGGACCAGACTGTAATACTGATAAAACCGGCCGAATTCAAATCCATTGGTCTGGATTTCGGGATTGATGGTGCGCGGGTCTTGACGGAAATAATAGCGGAACGGAAAAAATTTCGGGTTCTGATAATCCAAAACCAAGGGAACGGGCGAGACCGTATCAAAATGCCTGGGTTTGATCTTGATTTCTCCCAAGGGATAGGCATGGATAAAGGGAACAAAGACCTTAAAATCCCATGCCATGAGGCTGAAAATAAAAAGGCCGATCACCGCCCAAACGCTGAGGCTGGTTGATCTCGCCGCGGCAAAATTTTTATACAATTTGGTCCTGGTCAAGGCCAAATACAAGCAGATCATCCCGGATGAGACCACCACATAGGCGCTGTAGGCCAGATGGGCCAAAATAAAAAAGAGCCCTATGCCCAGCAAAAGGCCGATGGTCAGCGCCAGTCGTTTGGCGTGGATGCGCTCCCCATGCCCCTGGCCCAAATCGACACAGGCCTGCAGGCCAAGGGCCAAGAGCCCGGTCATGGCCGTCGGCCACAACAAATCCGACATGTGAAAACTGCGGACCAAAAAACTGAACGGATTGGTCAGGACATTGATCCAATGGGCCCAGCAGGTCCAGGAGCCGGGATCAGGCGGGATGTTTAAAAACAGCAAAAATACCGTGGCCATGACCAGCACCTGTTTAAGCGGGTTCTTCGATACGATGGCACCGACCAGGCCTGTCAAGACCGCACCTGCCCCTAAGAAATACCAGCTTTGGCCCCATAAATTCTGCGTGTAGTCAAAGAGCAGGGTCACAAAATCCGCCGGAGACGCGTAGGAGCGGTTGGGCAGATGCATGTACCCCTGGACATTGAATAAATTCTTGATGCGGCCCTGGGTGTCCCCGAACCCGGAATTAAGGATATAAAAATCATTCTTGAGCGACGACAAAAACAGGACCGTAGGCAAAAGGATCAGGACACAAACACCGATCGTCCAAAACACGGCCTGCCTGTTCTTTTGCCAAAGCTTCCCCTTTTCCCAGACGGGCCAGTGGCGCCTCAACACACTCAAAAGCGCCAGGGACAGGATAAACACATGGACAAACTGGTAAAAATAGCCCAGGGCCAAAAGCGGCGAATGGGCCACAGCCACGGCCAGGCAGATAAAAAACCACAAGAGATCAACGATGTTGTAGCGCTCAAAAAAACAGATGAGAAAATACATCAAAAGCGGAAGATAGGCATACAGGCTGTTGGTCAATAAACTATTGTTGAAACAGGGACTCATGAAAATGGTATTAAAATAAACAAGGGTGGCCAGCAAAACGAGAGGGTTGGAGGAAAATTTCCTTAAAAACAAATAGCCGCCCACGGTCCTGATCAGCATGTTGAGCAGATAAAACCCGTCGGAATACAGAAGATGGAAGGCCTTGGCCGGATACTGTAAAAAAGGCGAGCACAAAAAATAAATTCCTGATAACAAAAAATTGACGACGGTAAAAATCCCGTCCGCCATCTGGGTATAGGCGACATTCACCGCGTCAAAGCGGTCATACAGCTGAATGCCTCCCTGGAAAAATTGGCTGGCCATGGCAAAGACGGTTTCATAGTTCATTTCCGAGTCCGGAATATAGGAAAAACGGGCATCGTGCCTCCACAAGATATCCGGAAAGAAAAACATGTTGGCCAAAACGCAGACCAAAAAGGCCGCGGACAAAAATATCCCGGTCTGAACACCTTTCATTTGACGATGCTCCCCAAGCTCATCTCCTTGTCCGGCATCAGCAGGGCCATGCCGTTGGCATCTGAAGCGGCCAACAACATCCCGTTGGACGTCTCTCCCCTGATCAGCGCCGGCTCCATGTTGGCCACCAGAATGATGCGCCGATGGACCAATTGCTCCGGCGTGTAGGCCTTGCGGATCCCGGCAACAATCTGGCGCACGTCCTTGCCGGTGTCCACCTGCAGGACATAGAGGCGGTCCGCGTTTGGATGTTCCTTGACCTCCTTGATCTGGGCGACAATCAATTCCACCTTCTTAAAATCTTCCACGCTTAACATATAAACCCCTTTGTTTTTAAATTAACACCAGTTCGACATAATGCCGTTTGAAGCATGCAAGGATATGTTTTGCAGACCGTCGGGTCCTGGCCTCGGGTATCCCCGTTTCGCTCGCGAAAAGCCTCGCTCAACGGGCGATGCCCCTCCCTCGGCCACCCGACGGTACGCATGGATACCATCACAACCCCGGGGGTTGTGATGGTCCTGTCAATCTTCAACTTGACTCCGGCTTGATGCTTCGTCTGTAATGCCAAATTCTGCCCAGGTCCATCATGGCCGTGACCACGGCCGGGCCTATGCGGACCTTGGATTGCGCGTGATGCTGCCAGACCACCGGCAATTGTCCGACCCGCAGGCCCAGGCGGTTGGCAATGGCCAGAAGTTCCGTATCAAAGGCCCAATTGTAAATGCGCTGGTGCGCAAAGACCAGGACGCAGGCGCGGCCGGTAAAAATCTTGAAACCGCAGGTAAAATCATCCACCGGGCAGCCGCTGGCGGCTTTGGACATCAAGGCAAAGCTCTTGCCCATCAAAGCCCTATACCACGGCCTTTTCTGCCTCAATACCCCGACGCTGTGCCGGTTGCCCACACAGATATCGCAAAGCCCCTCCCGCATGTGTTGCAGAAATTTAGGGATTTCCGCCAGGTCCGTGGAAAGGTCCATGTCCATAAACAATCGAAATCGGCCGCCGGCTTCCATCATGCCGCGCTTGACCGCAAAGCCCTTGCCGCGGTTTTGCGCGTAGCTGATCAAACGGATGCGCTCTTTGGCCATGCCGGAGGCCTGCTCCAAGGTATTGTCCTTGGAGCCGTCATTGACGATGACGATCTCATAGCTGATCATCAAAGTCTGCAGATAATCATCTACGCTTTTTAAATTGCGGCAAATCACCCGGCCTTCGTTATAAACCGGGATGACCACGGACAATTCTGGAACAGCGGCCTGTCTCATCTGTGTTTTAATGCCTCTAAAAATTCCCCGGCCTTATAGGGCGTATATTGGCTGAAGATATAGGTCAATAGCGCGACCAAATCCTCATTGTCGTATAAATAGGCCTCGGGAAAAGGCGAAACCAAATAGGTCCTCTCCACAAAGATATAGGTCGGCTTCAAGCGCTCGAGGCGCTCGATTTCCCTCTGCAAATTGCTGTGGGTGAACAAAATGGTCACCGGAAATTTGCGCATGCGCCTGGGCTGGGAATTGACCATGAAAAAAGTGTAAAAAAACGGGCGGCGAAGGGCCTGCATCAAAATCAGGGTCTCGAAGGAAGAGACCAGGGGCACCTTTTCATCGGCCGAGGTCAAAGACCGGATCAAGGCCGCATCCTGAGTGTAATCCGATTCCTTGCGGAAAAGCTCCTTCATCTGTTGATCGTCGGCAAAATCTTGCTCGGTGACCAGCATCTCCTCCTTCTGGCCCAGGCCGTTGATGGGAAGCTTGAAGGCGTTGGGATAGCTGATGAACAAATGGCTGAAATAGCTTTTGCGCCCCACCGGCACTTCGCTCACCACCGGATGGGTCATGGGATTGCGCGAGCAATTAAAAATATTCGGGTGCAGTAAAAACTGGTCGGTGGTGACCATCATCACGCCGACAGCAGCGGCGCAAAGGACCTTGCATAGCCTTTGATGATAAAGCGAAAGCCCGGCGCTGAATGTCTTGGCCGCGTAAATGCAAAGCATGGCAATGGGCACGCCGTTGCGCAGATAGGAGGGCATATTATTGGCCAGGGTGGCATGGTAATGATAGCTGATCAATAAAAAGAAGCAGGCACAGGCCATGATCAGCCCGTCGGTCTTCAAGGACCTGGATAGCATCTGCCCAACAAAATAAACCAAAGCCAGCATGTACAGGACCGGCATCAAAAAGGCGATGGCGGCGCGGTCTACAAAAGGCGCTGTCAGATTGTTGAGCATCAGGGCCGTTTGATTGCCTGCCGCATAAAAACGTATAAACTCAAACTGGTTATACCAGAACAGGGACGTAAAAATATGCCCCCCTGCCGTGACCCAAAAACAGAAAAACAGCACCGGCCAGGGAAGCAGGACAGCTATCGCGGCCTGCCTTAAATTCAAACGCTTCAGCGGACCGCCGGCAGGATTAAGGTAAAGAAAAGCCTCACGCATCACCAGGAAAATATAAAAAGTCACCAGGGTATATATCCCCTCGCCGGTGATGTAAAACACATAAAATCCCGCCGCGGCCGAGGCCGCATAGAGCCAGCGCATGGCCCCCCAGCGGAGATGCAAAATCAAAAACAGAAAAAAGAGCGCATCGCCGAAGAAGCGGATGGGCGTGTCCTGGGGGTAGGTGAATATAAACGGAAAGGTCTCCACATTGAAAAAATGCAGGCGTAAACCAAGGAAAATGGCGATCACGGCCCAGGCCGTGTCTTTTAAAACCACGCGCAGGGCAAGAAACCATATCCAGTAATACACGATGCTGATCGACATCATCACGATCACGGCGTTGACATAGTCAAAGCGGCCCAGCACATGCCTGGCCAATTCCGAGACAAGGATGGGCGCGCCGCTGCCGTAGCGCGAGATATTGTCCACATCCAGGATATTCCCTGACATGTGCGCCCAGCCGGCAGACATCAACAGCCAGTCCATGTGGTGGAAATGCTCGCCGAAAAACATCCTGGCCACAGCCCCTTCCACATCCGGGACCCAGATGATCAAAGGGATCAGCACCATGCCGGATAAGGTGAGCCAAAAGGACATCTGGGGAAAGAAAACTTTTTCCTTCAAACGCGCGTTGAAATTTTTTGCGCATTTAAAGACCTCGGGTGTAAAAATTTTGATCAGGATGCCAGCTGCGACGGCCGCGTAAAACCCGTACTGCCACAGCGGATAGCGGTAGATGGCGTATTTGAACAAAAAGAAGGTTTGCACCGCGATCACCATGGCCTCAAGTACGGTAAACTTCTTCCAAAAGGCCTGCTGAAGGCTTGTCCTTGTTTTTAAATACCGCATGAGGGCAATGAAGCTCCCGACGCCGATGAGGATAAAAAGCCTTAAAAACAGGACATCGTGTTTGGGTTGGATGGCATGCTGATAGGTGGTGAAGAAATCTTTTGAGACCGCGGATTGGGGCGTCGGGAAGACCAGAAAATAACAGGTGCCGATGAAGACGCTTTCGATGGCCATCAAGGTGCTTAACAATCCAACCCAGTAAATCATCGTCTACCTTTCATAAAATTACGACTGTCCGCCCTATTGAACCATCACAACCCCGGGGGTTGTGATGGTCTCAAATCCGCTTCATCGCCACAAGATATTGCCCTGTTGCGTACGGCTGATAATGGGCCCGGATATAGTCGATGATGGACAGGACCCTGGTCAGTCTCCGGTTGCCGTGATCGTAATACGAGGCCGGCAAGGTGTTCTGCAGGAAAATCCGTTCCATAAACACATAATCCGGCTTCCGGTCCTCCAGTGCCTTTATGGTATTGTCCAGATAATTCAGGGAATGGGCCGCGTCCGAAGGAAAGGACCTGAAGGTCATGGGCCTGGAGCTTAGCATCGGGAAATCATAGAAAAACGGCGGGCGGTTGGCCTGGATCAGGATCTTGGTCTCAAAACTGCTGATCAAGGCCACCCTCTCCTGGGGCCCTGTCAGGCGGTCGATCAAGGACGCGTCCTGCGCAAAATCCGCGCGGCTTTGATAGAACTGCGCCAATTCCCTGTCATCCTTGAAATCATCCTCAACACGCATGTCTTCCTGCGTTTGATTGAGATCATTCACCGGCAATTTATCGTCTTCCTTCGTGTTCTTATACATCACGTTGAAATAACCCTGCCTGTCCGGAAAGCGCTGGATCACCAGATTGTCCGTCAAGGGATGGCGCGAAAAGCTCATCAGGTTTGGATATGCCAGAAAATTCTGGTTGGTCCATAGCGCGTAAAAACTCAAGATCACGGCCGCGGCCCTCAGCCTCCTCTGCCATGAAGAAGGAAGCATTTTAAGGATTTGCATAAACCAAAAACAAACGATGAACACAAAGGGCAAGGCATTGACGTAATAAGTTGTGATCGCTGAGCGCACCACATAATACTGGTAATTGGCCAATCCGTAAACAGAAAGTAGGGCAGGCAAAACCCGCTCCCAGGGTCCCTTCTCTATATAAAGGCAGAGCCCAATGTACATCAAGGTCACGAGATACGTCAACGGCATGGCCATGCTCATGAAAAAGGCCCAGAAATGGCGGTACTTCAAACTCTCCCACATCGGCAAGGCGCCGATATGCTCAAAAGCCACCAAATAATTGATCAAATTCTGCCAATATTCCTTTTGAAAAATATGGCCTTTCAAGGCCGCCCCGAAAAAGAGCAGCATGGACACAAAAGGCAGGACCCAGCAGGACCAAAACAGCCCGGTGCGTTGAGGGCCCTGGGACAAAATCTGTTGGCGCCATGCCGGGACGGCAAGAAGAGACAGCAGGTACGCATACAAGGTCACCATCACGCACATGCCGCTGGAGGTCATATAGTACACGGCAAAGCCGCTGTAAAAGGCGGCCAGCAAAAGCCATCTTAAGCGGCTGGTGCGCATATGCAGTAAAAGACAGGTCATCCATGCTATGTCCAAGCCGAAGCGCATCGGCGAGGCAGAAGCCGTGCACCAGATCAAGGGGCTAACTCCGTAATGGAACATTTGCAGGCGAAATACCAATAAAAACGCCACACCTGCGATCCAGGCCGGGCCCAGCCAATAACGCACGAAGAAAAAGGCGCCGATAAAATACAAAATCACGAACCACATCACGACGCGCAGCGCCGGAAGATAGTCAAAGGTCCCGAAACATTTGATGATCTTCGCGAAAATGACCGGCAGCCCCACCCCGTATTGGGAAATGATGTCCGCGTACGGCACCTGCCCCCACAGCGAGGCCCAGCCCACGGACATAATCACATAATCAAGATGGTGGAACCAGTCCCCCATGTAGATCATGGCGGTGACGCCTGATAAATCCGGGATATAAATCATCAAGACAATCAGGGCCGCCCAGGCATAATCTTCAAATAAGGCCCATGGAATCAGGGCCGCGCGCTGATAAATCCAAAGGGCTGATTTCTTCGTCTCCGGATAAAAGACCTTGCTTAAAACTGCCAAGACCATCATCACAACTAAGCAGGTCTGGGCCAGGCGCGGGCTATTATCGTAAACCATGATCTTAAATACGGCGCTGACCATCAAAAAAGTGAGAATGGCTTCAAAAATCAGCCAGCGCGGATTGATGGGCTTGGACCGAAAGCGCATCAGGACAGGACCGGTCACCAAAGCAACTGTAATGAAAGTCAGATAAACGCAAAGGTCCCATTTCGGGGCCATGCGGCTGATGGCTTCTTGCAGGAGCATGTCCTTAAAATAAACCGGCGCATGCCATAGGCAGGTCAATTGCTCCACGCAGACGCCGGCCTGTATGCCCCAGAGGCAGGCCAGTATGGACATCCATACAATATCTTTGTTGATACTTTTCATCAATACAGCCTAAATAGGGGACAGCGCCCTATTTTTATTTTGTCCAGATGCTGAAAAATAGGGCGCTGTCCCCTATTTTCGTCCCCTATTTTCTCTGTAAAGCCACTAAGAATCCCTGTTGTTTGAAAGGTGTATAATGGTCCTTGATTTCATTTAAAACCGGCTTTAATCCATTCTCGCCCAAATCCTTCGGCGTCAGCCCCAGCAGCCGCACGTCCACAAAAACATACATGGCATTTTCTTCCGAGATGCTGTTGACCAAGTCCAGGCCTTGTTTTTTGGTCAGCAGATCCAGTCCGCCCGGGTTGTTGGCAAAGCCTGAAAACATCACCGGCACTTGCTTGAAAAGGGGCTGGCGGTGCGCTTTCATCAGCAGGGCCGTCTCAAAATTGCTTAAGAGCACCACCTTCTGGTTTTCCGCGGTCAACTGGCTGATCAGGGACGCGGATTGCCCGATCATATCGAAATGTTCATAAAAATCCCTTTCGCGGGCGAAACGGTCCTTGTTTTGAAAAATCAGATTTGGATAGGCAAGCATGAGACGGTTGGTCATCAAGGCGCCGATGGTCAAGAGCAAAAGCCCTGCATAAATCCCCCGTCGGACATAGAGCTTCAAGGATGAACAAATTTCATTTAACCACCAAAGCATCACCAGGACCGCGGGCACAATCAAGGAGCCGTAAAAACCGATCAGCGGGTGCGCCAAATAATCGGTGAAGATCATCAGCCCATAAACGCAAAGCGCTTGAGGGAAGCGGCGCGGCCCGGCCTGGGCCTCGTCTTTTGCGCCGCCAAGCAAAAGCAGGCTGAAGGTATAAAAAACCGGCACGAAAAATCCCATGAAAAAAGGAAAAAATTGACGGACCCGCAAAGGCGCCATCAAGGGCTGATTATCCAGCCCAAAGGCGTTTAGATAGCCGTTGGACTTGATCCAGGCGATGATCAGTGCCACGCCGGCCAGGGCCGCGGCCGGATAAAACTTTTTGGCTTGATGAACAGAGATAAACCAAAGCCCGAAGAAAAGAAAAATGTCCCAGCCGTGCGCTAAAAAAGTTTGGGAAGGATTGGTCCAAATGCAGGGCACGCTTCCATAATAAAACAAGCCCATTTTCAAGACCAGCAAACTGCCGACGGCAGCCAAAAGCCAGCTCTTGAGCCAAAACCGGACCAGATAAAACAAGGCGATGATATAGGCCATGGCCAGGCCCGCCAAAATTTGGATGATCTGCTCATAGGAAAGAAACCAGCCCTGGGACAAAAACCATCCGGCCACGGGATCAAGATGGTTCCATTGTTCCCAGGCCAGGGCAAGGGCCGCCACATCCTTGGGATTGGGAATGTACAACAGAATAATGACAAAGACCCAGAATGCGGCCTGTAAAACAGCGATAAAGCGCCGGGGATAGGCCGCTTGATGACCCAGGACCTTGAGGCGATTGTAAAAATTTTGGATTTCGGGAAAAAAGACCTTGGATAAAAACATCAGGACACAGACCACCCACCAAAACGGCACCAGCCACCCTCTGTTCTCAAAAGGCAGGACATTCCAAAACGGATATTGATAGGTGGTCCATTTGAAAAAACAAAAAAGCGTCAGGAAACACCAAAAAGATTCCAGGCAAAGCCAAAATTGGAAGCCGTGCCAGGCCTGCGGGGAACCGAGCCTGGGCAGGACCAAAAGTACGCCCAGGACCAAAAGCGCAATGTTTACCGCCACAAAGACCCCATAAAAAAGCGTGTCCCTCGTCGGTTCCAGGCCTTTTAAAAAGGTATCATCCCAAACCAGGGGAATGAAGCTGTAGACATAAATGACCACGGCCAAAACCTGGATGGACAGCAAGACCACGGCAAAGATCAAAAGCCAACGCTTAGTTTGAGGCATCATTGAAATCATTCCTTCACGGTCTGCGTTTCATGGCGATAAAATATTTTCCCGCTTCATAGGGCTGATACTTGGCCAAAATGTAGCGCAAAATCGAAATCATATCATCGTATTCATAAAGGTACGCCTGAGGGATCTGGGGCGTCAAGAAAATGCGCTCCATAAACACATATTCCGGTTTCTGATTTTCCAATTGGTCCAGGATTTGCTGTACCTGCGGATAACAGAAAAGGCAGGTGACCATGAAATTGCGCACGGTCAAGGGCCGGGAATTGATCAGGGGAAAATAATAAAAGAAGGGCTTGCGGTCAGCCCTCTGAAGCAGAAGGATCTCAAAACTGCCGAAAACCGCGGCAGACCCCCCTTCGGGCGTCAGCCTCCGGATCAATTGCACATCCTCGGGCCAGGAGGTCGCCTGGGCGTAATAATCCTTAAGCTCTTTCTGGTCGGCAAAGTCCTTCTCGAATTTCAGGCCCTCCTCTTTTTGGTCCAGATTGTTCAGCGGCAATTTGAAGGCCTCGGGAAAATCCGCCATCAGCTGGTGAAAATAAGGGACCTGGCGCGGCCCGACGCGAAAGGCGACGCGCTCATCCACAATGGGGTTGCGGGAAAAATTCAATAGATTCGGATATCCCGGATAATGCCGGGAGGTGACAAGGCAATAGACGGAAACAAAAGCCAGGGCCCAGACCATGCCTCGGGCCAATCGCTTGGGAATTTTTTCCAATCCCCTGCCGGCCAGATAATACAGGACAAAAAGCCCGGGCAGTGCCAGGGTAAACCATTGCGTGACCATGAGCATGTAATAGGAATGGGACTCGAGGCCGTACAAGGCCAAGAGCCCGGCAAAAATACCGCGCTTCCCTGCGCTGCCAAGGACCACCTGTCCCGCCGCATACAAAAACACGCCCAAACAAAAAACCGGATAGAAAAATCCGCCGATGGCAGAGCCTAAATTAACACCGGAAAACGGGGCGCTTAAAGGCCCCTCAAAGGCGCCTTTGACAAAATAAGAGCTGTAGCCGGTGAGATTTTTATAAAAAGAGGCCGCGAACACATGAGGTCCCACGGACATGAAAAACCACAGGCCGCTCAAAAGAAAAACTCCGGTAAGGACCAGGGCATGGCGGCGCCAAAGGACAAAATCTTTTTTCCCGCCCAGGCAAGGCACAAAGGCCGACAGAACAACATACAAGGCAAAGACCAAAAACGCGTAGGTCCCGGTTTGCAGCATATGAAAAATACCCAAAGAGGCAAAAACAGCGCCGGCCGTCAAATACACGGCGCGCCGGGTTTGAAGATGCATCCAGATCATCCAAAAGACTCCGGCATCAAAGCAGACACGAAAGGCTGAATGCAAAATCTCGACCCAAATGCAGGGCTCGACCATATTGTTGAACATCTGCATGCGTATGGCCATGATCACAGCGGCAAAGGCCAGCAGGCCCGAGGCGTAAAACCGCTTCAATAACAGAAACCAGGCGATAAAGTAGATGATCTCTATCCACATCGAAATCCCTAAAATCCTGCTGTAATCAAATCCGCCCAAAAGATGAAGGACCTTAGCCAGCATCACCGAGGCGCCCAAGCCGTAGGTGATATTGACGTCTATAAAAGGGATTGCCCCATGATAGACGGCATACACCCCGCCAAACAGGCTGGCGTCCCAATTATGGAAATAATCGCCCATGTACACCATGGCCACCACGGCCTGCAAATCCGGCATAAAGATCACCAGAAAAATCAGCAGACAGCCCAGCAAGCTACCCCATCCTGGGTCTAAGTTTAAACGCGCGGGCAATAGTTTAAGAAAAGAAACCGCAGCAAGACATTCCGTCCAGAAAACCGTTGCTGACAGGGCTAAGGCAAAGGCGCACCAAAACACCGGCCAGGCCCAGACCGGGTTTCCGACGGCCAAGATCTCAAAGCCCGCGTGGGTCATCAGGGCCGCTGTGATCAGATGAAAGACAAAGAAGGGTTTCAAGTCCCATCTGGCCTTGAAAGGCGAAAATTTGATCAGCCATACCATGAACCCGTAAACCACTGTAGCCATGGACCCCCAAAGAAAATACAACAGCAGGTTTCTCTGCGGCTGAAAATTCCTCTGGTAATGCCAGACAATGGAATGCACAAAATCTGCGTCGATGTTAAAAGGCATGAGGCTAAGCAAGGCCGCGGCCGCAAAAGCCAGTTCAATCGATAAAACCATCGCCGTCAAAACTATCCAGACCATAAACTTAACGCTCCATCCCCCACCGGTATGTGGTGCGAAAAACAAATGCCATCACAGCCCAGGCCATCAGTGTAGATAAAAGGACCAGGGCCCTTAAAGGGCTTTCAGGCCAGTAAGACAAAAGGATCTTATGCTCCCCCGCGCTCAAGGGGGTGCCGATGAAATAATGGTTGATCTGCGTGACCGGCGTTTTGAGTCCGTCGACAAAAAGCTGCCAATGAGGGTCATACGGCATATGGATCACCCACCAGCCGTCGCGCGCGGCCGTGTAGGTGAGCCCGAACTGGTCCTCGGTGTTGCGCCATACCTCCTTCAGCTCGGCAGGCGTCAGCACATGCAGCTGCAGGGGCTCTGGGCCAAGAACATCATCTTGAGACAACAGCACGGTCATATACCCGTCGCGCAGATTATTCACGTCAAAGGTCCCCGGATAAACCAGGGCGCCTTGGGCCGGCAGTAATTCCCTGCCGTTGACTAAGCAATGCCATAAATACACATCCGGGGTCAACACGCCGGTGGCCAGATACTTAGGAAAATCCTTCGGCAAAGGCCACTGGTACTCCATGCCCTCGGGCCGCCGACGGGACCTGGCTTTTTCCAGCGTAAAAGCGTAATCATGGCGCAAAAAATTCTGCGGCAAGGCCGCGGGCAGGTTCAAGTCCTTGAAATTTTGGATGAGCTCAGCATGGCCGCCCTCGGCCTGCACCACCCTGCGGTCAAGATGGGAAGCCAGGATAGCGGCGAATTTTTGGGGGTCCGGAGCAATGGCCGCATCGGCCATGTACATGATCCGGCCGTCGCGATGGATATATTCCTGGATCAACCCGTCCTTATCAACTCCCTTAAAAATTTTCTCGCGCGGCACATACAAAGAGCCTTCCTGGGCCAGGCGCGTGGCCAGCGGCATATAGCCATAAAATTGGCCGAACATCCCTTCCAGTTCCACCAGAAGCGGAAAAATCACCTGGGAATCCGCTCGGTAAAAAAACCGCACCGGCAGGACCCTGGGGTTTTGGTAATCCAGGACCATCGGCACCGCCGGGGAATACATGGGCTGGTAAATCCTGGGCTTGATCCTTAAGCCGTCCCAATACATCATGTTCATGTCAACGCTGGGCGTGTGGATGTAGGTGTTCAAGGCCCTGAATTCAATGCCCATGATCACCAGAAACAAAACGGCCGCGGTCCTGATCCTGGTTGAGACGCTGAATTTGCGGGTGTCAAAGACAATGAGAAAGACCAGAAACAAACCCAAAACGTCCACGGCATAATTCTTGATCTGGGGATTGGGGATAAAAAAACTGCCGGCCAAAAGCCCCAGCAAGGCGCCTTTGAGATAATCGATGCGGTTGGCGTAAATCTTGTCGAATTGCTGACGGACAATGGCGATGCAGGCACGCACGCCTAAACAAATGGGAATGGCCAGGGTCAGATACCATAAGAGCAGGGACATGTGAAAGGTCCTTACCAAAAAACAAAACGGGTCTGTGACCGTGTCGATCCAATGGGCCCAGACCATCCATCCGCCCTGGGTGGAAGGCACATTCAAAAATCCCATCATCACCGCCGAGGTCATAAAGACGTATTTGTAGGAGTGCTTGGCCAAGGTCAGGCCGATCACGGCCAGGACGATGCTCGTGATCCCCACAAAGGTGGCATTCAAGTACCAGCCGCTGACCGTAAAATCATAGGCGTGGCTTAAAATGTCCTTGGCGGAAACAAAATAACGCAAAGGATCATGCATCATGGCCACGGGATTATAGATCCGGTTAAAACGTCCCTGGGTGCCGCCCAGGCCGGAGCCGGCCATTTCAAAATCATGGACCAGGCTTTGGGCCCAAAACCATACCGGAAGAAGAATGACAAAGGCCACTGCGGCCACCTTGACGACCGTGTTCCAGTTGATTTTATCTTTCAGCAGCGGCTTTCGCCCCCTCTGGAAAAGAAACCAAATGATCAGCATGTCAAACAAGAATAAATGCAGGGTCTGGTAAAAATAGCCCAGGCCGTATAAAACGCCGTTATTCACGGCCAGCAAAAAGACCAGCACCGACGCCACAATGGCCTTAAAAGATCTCGTCTCCCAATAATAAACCAGGCAAAAAAGCAAAAGCGGCAGATAATCATGGACCATGGAAATGCTCAGGCCGCCCAAATGGATCAAGGCAATGGCGCAAAAGCAATTCACCCAGACCGTGGTGATCACAGCGGTCAACCGGGATTTGGTCATATAAAAGGCCAGCAGATAGGTGCCGAAGGTGCGAAGCAAAAGGCCAAAGGTAAAATAGGCAAAGACCTCCCAATGGTGGAAAAACAGCGCCGGCTGTTTGACCAAGGGCGACAAAATAATATATCCCAGAGCGATCAGAAAATAGACCGGCGTATACATGCCGACGGACAATTGGGTGTAGGCGCCGTTGATAAGATCATACCGGTCAAAAAGCTGAAGGCCGCCCTGGTAAAACTGGCTGATCAGGGAAAAGACGCCCTGCATGGGCGCGCAAGTTTCATTGCCTTCCACCAGCCTGAAATCCAGATGGGTAAAAAACTCCGGATAAAGCCAGGCCGCCACAACCAAATTGATGAGCATGGCCGCGATCATCATCAAGGGCTTTTCCTTTTCATCGCGATCAAATACCGTCCTTCCTGATAAGGTTCATAATGCTGGTGGACATACCGGAGTATCTCCAGCAATTCCGGATACAGATAGGCATACGAGGACGGAACAGCCTCAGCCAACAAAATTTTTTCCATGAACAGATACGCCGGCCTGGCATTATCCAGCTCGTTGAGGGTTTTGTTTAACCGATGGGTGGACAGTAAGCTCGAAAACGGGAAAATGCGCGCGCGCATGGGCCGGGAATCTATGACGGGAAAATAATAAAACAGGGAAGCCCTGTCCGCCTGCATCAGGATCTTAGTTTCAAAACTGCTGATCAAGGCCGCCTTCTCTCCTGCCTTGGTCAGGCGGTCTAATAGCGCGGCATCTTCCTGAAAATCGAATTCACGCGTGAAAAATTCTTTAAACTCAGCGTCGTTTTTAAAATCCGTCTCGACCTTGAGTTCCTCTTCCTGTTCGCCCAGGGAATTGGCCGGCAGTTTCAGGGCCGGGGAAAGCCCCAGCGGAATATTGTTGAAATAGTGATCCATGCCCTTGACCACCGGCCTGATGTCTGAGGCGGTATAGGGATTGGCGGAAAAATTAAGTAAGTTGGGATAGCTTAAAACGTAATGATTGGACAAAAGCGCGAACAGGGACAAGAGCACTGCCGCGGCCCAGAAGGCATGGCGGCCGCGGATGCTAAGCCACGGCCCGGCTTTAACGCAGAGCCAGCCCAACAAAAAGGCAAAGGGAAGGCCAACGGTGTAATAACTGGTGTCCGCGGCGCGGCAGACATAATAGTGAAACAGCCCCATGCCGTAAACAGCCACCACGGCCGCCATGATGTTTTGGCGGTCGATCTTTTTCAAATAGCAAAGGCTCACGGTGACAAGCAGGATGCCGGCATAGGCCAGGGGTATGGCAAAGCTCATGAACGAGGCCATGTAATCACCGTCCAAAAGGCTTTTGTACATAGGCAGATCGCCGTGGCCGGCCAAAAACAATTCGATCTGCTCGTACATATTGGACCACAATTCCCCGGACCATGCATGCGCTCCCTGAAAAGCGCAAAACAGGACAAAGGCAAGGGCCGGGGCTGACACAAGGCAGATCAAAACCGGCCTTAAAGTATTCTGCAAGAATTTGGGACTGCCCCAGGCTTCCAGCAGGAGCCAGGCCAGATAAAACACAAAGGCCACAAACAAATACACCCCGGTATCAGACACATAGAAAAGGCCGAGGCCGCAGACTGCCGCGGCCGCGGCCAAGGCATAAAACCGGCCGCTTTGAAGGTGCCGCAGAACCAAAAACAAAAAGGCAAGGTCGAACACATGCCTGATCACCGTCGTGTCCGGATAGGTAAAGACAAAAGGATACACGCCGGGATGAAACATTTTCCATTTGAGGGCCCACAGCACTCCCACGACAGCGGCAGGGACGCTGTTGAGCCACGCGCGCAAAAAGAAATACGAGAAGATAAAATAAAGAATGCTGATCCAAATCAAAAGCGCCAGCATGCCCTCGTAGGAAAAAAGCCCCAGGCCCTTGGCCAAAAGTCCCATCACGATCGGGAAGCCCAGGCCATAATGTTCATACACGTCCATGTTGATCGCGGCCCCCTTAAGATACGCCCAGGCCTGGGCCATCAGGGCCGTGTCAAAATGGTGCAGGCAATCCCCTATCCACATGCGGGCCACTGCGGCCTTTAAATCAGGGACATAAAGAACAGCGACGATCAGCAAGGGGACCAGGATATCCGCGCCAAGATTGAGCTTGGAAGGATTTTCCATAAAATAGGCGGTGCAGGCCTTTAATCCGGATTTCAATTCTTTCCAGAAAATTTTGCTCAGCACTGATCCTGCCAAAAAGACGTACAAGCTATGATAGGCCCAGGCCGGATGCCCATAGACAAAGATCTTAAACACGGCAAAGACCATCAAGGCTGACCACACGCTCTCGACCATGCACAAAGGCAATAAGCGCCTGAAGAGCTTGGGGCTTTTCAATTGATGTTTAAACGCCGCGAGCAGGGCTGTCTGGCCTGCAATCAAGAGCAGGGCCCAGACCCGGTAAAAGAGCATTTCCCTCCCGGGCATAACCAATTGTTGATGACGGGGAAACAAGGTATGTACTACCGGCGCAACAGGGATGGGGATAAAGCTGAAAATCAAGACGAGCCCGATCAACAGCTGGGCCGATTCCAGCAGGACGAGCCACGCGCAAAGCAGGATATTGGGGATGGTATGATCGTCGTCCTTGGTCCAAGGTCGAAACATGCGTTACATCCTTTTTAAGGCCACCAGGTATTCGCCCTGGGCCACCGCGGCATAATGCGTGCGCACATAATTGATCAGGGGCACCAGCGATGGAAAACGGAACAAATAATCGCGCGGCACTTCGCTCACCATATAAATCCTCTCCAAGAACACATAGGCCGGCTTGACATCCTCGAATTTTCTGAGCGTCTTCTCCAGCTGTTGCGTCGTGTAGATACTGCAGGCCGCGAAACTGCGCATGGTCATGGGCCTGGAGATAAGCAGGGGGAAATAATAAAAAAACGGCTTGCGGCCCGCCTCCATCAGCATCTTCACCTCAAAACTGCTGATCAAGGGCACCTCATCCCCGCGTGAGGTCAGGGACCTGATCATGTCCGTGTCTTTCGCAAACCGGCTGTTTTTAAGGTAGTCCTCGACCAGGCCCTTATCGCTGCTGAAATCACTTTCAGACAAAAATTCCACCTGCGTGCCACCCAAGGAGTTGAACGACAGCTCCTGCGGCTGGTCCCTGAAAAGATGGTTGAAATACGGCCTTCCGTCGGAAAGCGGCAAGGCCACCTTGGGATCGGTCAAAGGATGGGACGAAAGATTGATCAGGTTCGGATAACTTAAAAACAGGTGCGTGGTCAAAAGAGCCCAGGCCGCGGCCAGGGCCAGGATGAGCCGGACGGGCATGCGCTGTCCTTGCTTCAAAGACGCGATGAGCGTTTGGGCCCAAAAGCCCAGGACCAGGGTAAAGGAAAAACTGGCGCCGTCGTAGCTGGTGCTGACTGAGCGCGCCACATAATAATGGTAGGTGCCCAAACCATAGAAGCACAGCACAGCCGCCAGCCACTCTTCCTTGCGGGCCTTGTCAAACGCCAATCTGCCCAAGATGATCAAGAGAGTAAAAAAATCAACGATAGGAATCACAAATCCCATCAGGGATTCCAAAAATTTACGGTCCTGCAGGGATTTATACATGGGCTCCAGGCCGAAGCCGCTGGCGAAATAATTGATGAACTCCCCCCAATTGCCCCAAAAGGTCCTGGTGAACACATGGAAACCGACGGTGGCGAACAAAAGGAAAAAGGCCGCGGCCAAAGGCCACAACAGCAGGACAGCATCGGTGAGGCGCAGGCGCGCATGCCTGCGCCAGGCCGGCATGGCCCACAGCAGGATGAGATAGGCCCAGAGCGAGGCCGTGCCGTAGAGGCCTTCTGATGTCAGATAATAAATCCCAAAGCCGCAGGCAGCCCCTGCCCCCCAAAGCCATGATTTCCTGCCGGTCTGGATATGCATCCAGATGCACCAAAAATAAAACACATCGTAAACAAAACGCATCGGCGTCTGGCTGCCGTAGGTAAAGACAAAGGGAAAGACCCCGGTGTGAAACATCTGCCACTTGATGCCAAGCAGGGTCACGGCCAGGGCCAAAAGCAAGGAATCAAGCCAGCGGCGGACCAATGCATACCAGGCCAGATAATACAAAAGCGTGCCCATGACCATCACGGTCATCACATGCTCATAGCTAAAACCCCCCAATAGCTTGGCCAGCCGGCTGATCACGACCACAAAGCCGATGCCGTATTGGCTGATGATATCCACATCCAGGATTTGGCCGCTGGTGTAGGCCAGGCCCGGGCCCATGATAAAACTGTCATTATGATGGAATTGCTCTCCGATAAAATTCCTGGCCACCACGGCCTGGATATTGGGGATAAACAGCAAGACGCAAATACCGGCGGGCACGGCCCATTCTGCCCATCGCCGCTGATGCGGGTCCTGCGCGAGCCGAAGGCCAAGGCCCCAGCAAAAGCGGCCCCAATCCTGCCAGCGGTCGCTAAAAACCTTGCACAGCACAGCCGCGGCCATGAACACGATCAAGGCCTGATGGGCAAGTACTGGACGCTGGGCGCAGGTGATCAATTTAAACTGGGCACTGCTCATGCCAAAAGTGATCAAGAGCTCGACGATTAAATAGGCTGTCCAGGGACGCATCAAATCCTTCATGGCCAAATCTTTGCGGTTAAACCAAAGCAGTATCAGCTGAAACCCGAGTCCGGAAGCCGCGGTCAGATGAAAAACCAGCGGCTTCCAATCCGGATAAAGCAAATGCTGCCATTCAGGCAGGACCTGGCTTATCAAATCAGACGGCGCCGGAATATGGCCAAAAACAAAAACAGCGGCGAGCATCAACTGCCAGGCCCAGATAAGGCTCAATGCCGTCAGAAACATCAAATTGCGGTTAAAAAGCGGCCACGCTGTCATGGATTGATTTTCAAGGCTGTTAAATACTGGCCCTGGGCCTCATAATGGTAATGGTCGCGCATATACCCTATTAATTCCTTTAATCCGACCTCCGTGTGGTCCCATTGATACATGCAATTTTGTAGAAACACATAGGAGGGCCTCTGGTCCTGCAATTGTTTCAAGGTCCTGTCCAGCCTCGCGTAGGTATGCAGGTAGGTGCTGCCGCATTTGTTTTCGTTCATATGCTCAGACCCGATCATGGGGAAATAATAAAAAAACGGCCGGCGGTCGGCCTGCATTAAAATCTTGGTCTCGAAACTGCTCACCAGGGCCACGGCTTCCCGGGGCTGGGTGTATTGATCGATCAAGGCCGCGTCCCTGGCGTAATCAAATTGGCTGTCATAAAAATTTTTTTCCTTGGACCAGTCCAGGCCGGAAAGATTAAGGGCATTGGGATAATAGGTAAACAGATAACTGGTGCACAGGCCGCCCAAGGCCCACGCGCACAAAAACAGCTTCAAGGCCCTCTGCCCTCGCTGGCTGAAAAAACCCAGCAGGGCCTGGATCCAAAACAGCAGGACAAATAATAACGGAACAATCACGGCATAATAACTGGTCACAGCAGAGCGGTGGATAAAATAATGGTACAGGCCAAGGCCGTAAAAGCAGATGATCACCATAAAAAGTTGCGGCCGCCGGCGGTGAAATACATACTGCCCCAGACTATAGAGCAAGGTCCCCAAATAAACCACCGGCACCATCAAGCCCATGATAAAGGCAAAGAACTGCTTGTCTTTGAGTCCGTCGGTGATGGGCAGGGCGCCCCAGCCCTGCAAAAACAGCGAGGCAAATTCAAAGGTATTGGCCCAAAACAGATGGCCCCAAATGAGGGGACCGTAAAAATGATAGAGAATGCCCAGGGCCAGTGCATACGCTGATAACAAAATCGCCGCTGCGGGAAAAAGCATCTTCCATCCCCTTTCATACACAGCCGCCGCCGCGGTGACAGCCAGGACCCCGAACATGTACACCCCGACATCCAGGGTCCAGACCAGGCCCAGGCCGCAAAACAGGGACGCGGCCAAAAGCCAGCGCAGGTCAAAATTTTGGATGAAGCGCAGAATGCACAACAGCAAGAACACGTCCCATAAGGACCTTAAAGGTGTTGCGCTGGGAAAAATCCAGACCAAGGGCACCACGCCCCAATGAAAAAATTGAAGTTTAAGGCAAAGCAAAATGGCAAACAGGGAAAGGGCAAAACTTTTGGTCCAATAACGCCACAGGCCGTAATACAAAAAATAATAAGCCGCGCTGAGCGTAATCATGATTTGGACCGCGCGCGCGTAAGAGAATTCTCCGGTCAGACTCATCAATTTGTGAAAAACTATGGGGACAATCAAGCTGTATTCGCTGTTCATGTCCTTATTCAGGACAAGACCGTTGTGATGGCCCCAGACCGGGGCCATGATAAAACTGTCAAAATGATAAAACCGGTCATAGGCGAAGATGCGGCCCAAGACCTTGCCAAGATCAGGGGCAAAGACCAAAAACAAAAGCAAAACAATGACGCCGGCATCCAGCACTCCAACCAGCTTGGCCGGCATTGTCTTAGTCAGCAGAAACTGCCCCGCCCCTAAGAGCCAGCGCTTAAGCTCAGGCCAAAAAACCCGCGCCGCTATTCCAAGGACAATGCCTGCATAAAGCAGGTCCCTGGCCCACCAGGGATCGCCCATCAGGAATATTTTAAATACCGCGAAAATCTGGGCATAGACCAAGGCCGCTGTAACGCCCATGTAAGGCAAAAAATTTTTTGCCAAACCATCCTCGTCGATACGGCGGCGATGCAAAAATAAGAGCAGGGCCAGCACTCCAAGGCCAACGGCGATCCAGAGATGGTAAAAAAGGGCCTCTCTTTCCGGACGCACATCGTATAAAGAAAGCGGATACAATTTTTGCACAAACACCGGCGTCTTGATGGGGATGAAACTAAAGACCAGGGCCGTGATGATCAAAACCTGCAGGGCCTCCATCAAGGACAGCACGGAAAGGACAATGATATTGACCGTTGTTCTGTCGAAAAAGTTTTTATGCATACAAGGCCGCGATGATCAACAGGATGAACAGGATAAAGGTTACCGTGGCTGATAGCGGCAGGCCCCAGCGCAGCCAGGAGTCCGGCCAATAGCGGATCAATATCCGGTGTTCGCCGCGAGACAGCGGCACGCCGATGAAGCTTTGGTCCGCCCGCCAGAAGGACGCGGGTTTACCGTCTACTTCAATCCGCCATTTGGGATCAAAGGGATATTGGATGCCCAGCCATCCGTCGGAAGGCGCCCAGAAATTGATCCCGGTCTCATCCCCTGTGTGCCGCCACACCGAGGTGATGCCGCTTTTGTCTCTCATCTTAAACAAGAGCACTCCTTTAAATCCCTTATAAGATTGCTCCGCCGGCAAGGCCACATAGACCTTGCCTTCCTTGATGTTCTGCACATCATAGGTCATGGGCCTCACCAACTGCCCCTGGGCCTGGGACAATTCCGCGTAATTTTGGTCCCTGGACTGGATAAAAAATTTCACCCACTTATCATGGGCCATGATGTCCGTGGCGAAATAACCCGGAAACTCTCCCCCGACGGGAAAGTCCCACACCGCCATCGCCTTCTCATGCGCCCAGCCCGGCCAGCTGTCCCTGATCTCCTTGACTACACTCATCCATTGGTCCGGCTCCGGGGTCCTGGGCCGGATCGACGCAGGGATGGCATTGCCGATGGAGGGGCCGGTCCCGTCGACCATGAGCACGTCCCTGGCCAGGCCCCCCCTAAGCATATGTTCAAAGACCCCTGGCCCTTGCTGTACGGCATAAGGCGCGAAAAAGAACAGGTCGTCATTTTGATCGAGAAAGGCCTTCATGGACGCGTTCTTCTGCCAGCCCATAAAAGAGACATGGCGCGCCGTCTCAAAACCCGCGCCTTCAATGGATTTTTGACGGTTGATATGGGTATTGAAATTCAAGGACAAATCCGCCAGGGTCCAAAGATAGGATTGATCGCCCATGTCATAGCTGTCCGTCTTATTGACAAAGGGCAGGACCTTGGGATTGCGAAAATCCAGGCCCACAGCCCCTTCTTCGGCGGGCAACACCTCCACAAAATGCGGACGCAAACTGCAATATTCCTTGAAGTAATGTTTCATCTGCCAGGCGGCCAGGGAGGCATCGGTCAGAAGCAAGGCCAGCAGGATCCATTGGGCCAAACGCCCGCAATAAGCGCGGTGCGGGGTCGCGATCAAAAGGGCCATGGCGGTCAGAGAAAAAAACATGGAAGCGGCAAAATAATGTTGGACGATCACAGGCTGGGCAGAGGAGCCGTTGGCGGCAAACACCGCGCAAAAAACAGCAAACAAAAACAGCCGCCAGTAACTCACCGGCCTTCGGCCCAGGTCCTTGAGCACACCCCAGCCCATCAAGGCCAAAGGCAATAAGGCGTACGAAATAAAAGCGTTGATGGCGGTCTGATAGGAGCGCACCATCACCTTCAAAGGATTGGTCAGCACATTGACCCAGTGGCCGATCAGGCCGACGGAGAAACCCTCCTTGGGGAAATTAAGAAACCAGACGAGCAAAACAGCCATGACAAAAATCCATTTGCGCCGGTCCAGGGACATGGTCAGGGCCAGGCCGCTTAAAAAAAAGACCATGTAGCCCAAAAAGAAGGAACGGCCGGGCGTAAAGGTAAAATCCAGCATGCGGCGGAAAAAATCCGACGGAGGCGATTGGTCCAGCATCAGGCCGTGAAAATAATGCCCGATGCTCCACATGCCGGTCAGGCGGCTGTGGCTGACATCAAAATCCAAGTCCTTCATGCACATCACCTGCATGTAGATATACGGCCCCATAATCACCAGGCCCAAGACCAGGAAAAAAAGCCCGCCCATCCTCAAGGCCCGGCTGTTTTTGATGAAAAACCCTTTCCACAAATGCCATTTGTCCCGGTGCAGGATGGCGCTGTAGATGGCACAGCTGACCATCAGCATATTGATGCCCAGATAAAGATAGCAGGTATGCACCATGCCCTGGCCGAAGGACAATAATAGAAACAAGAGTCCCATGCCTAAGTACCTGCGTTTGGCTGTCAAGGTGTATTCAAGGACAAAGTGCATCATCAAGGGAAATAAACTTTGGTATAAGGTGCCGAAATAAAATGCCGCCGGAGAAAACAAGAGCGCGCCAAGGACGGAGGCCGCCCGCAAGGTCCAGGGATCGTCGCTGAAGCGCCTCAAGAGAAGATAGATCCCCACCACCCGCAGGGCCAGCAGTGAACCAGGATAAACAAAGGCAAAGACTTGATAAAAAAACCGCGCGGAATGGTCGGCAAAGGGCGAGCCGACGATATAGACTGCCGCGGTCAAAATGGCAGGGACCTGAAACATCCCGTGGGTCACAAAATAAAACATGTGGGGCAGCTGGCCGAAAAAGTCCCAAAGCTGAAGTCCGCCCTGGTAAAAGAACCCTGTCAGGGCAAAGGTGGAATGATAATCGATGAGATAATCGCCCCAGGTCAAAAAGCTGACGGCATTGTTCAGGCAGACTTCCGGAAAAATGAGCAGATAGCCTGTCAGGGCGGCGAGGCAAAGCCAAAAGACCTGTTTTATCGTCCGATCCATTTTTTCAAAATTCCCGCGATGGCATCAAATATGAAAAACAAATTCTTATGGCTGATGATCCGGTAAAGCCCGTTATGCTCAACGATGTCCCCTGAGCCCAATAACCTTTGCAGGCGCACCTGCACGATGCTTTCGGCGTTATAGCGCTGATCCAGGTCTTTGAACGTAATGCCGCAGGCCCCTCCTGCCGCAATTTCCCGCACCAGGCGCATGCGCACCGAGGTTTCATAGGGCCCGAAAATGCACAATACATAGAAAAAACAAAGCAGGCCCTCGATCAACGACGAGACAAGCGCGGCGCAAACCCAGGCCCCTAAACTCAAATCAGCGGCCTTGACAGACCACAACCCAAAGATCAGGACCGCGGGCAGGGCCAGCATCAGCACTGTGCCTATGAGCAGGGACCTTAGCAGGCGCTCAGGCCTGACCCAGCGAAAAGTAATAAAATGCACCGCCAAAAAAAGCGCGAAGGACAAAAAGCCCGCGCCGATCGTCATGGCATCCATGCTCATCAAGCCCTACCCTCCCACCTTGCGGCCGAGACATAGCTGCATCAGATTCAAGGTCATCTCAATTTTGCGGCCTTCGGATGTAAGGACATACCGTCCTTCTTTTTCTTCCACACATCCGCTGACTAACAGATCCTGCAGACGCGTCATGATAAAATCTTCTTTGCGGACAGCCTCCACAATACCGTCGTAGGAGAGTTCCCCTTTTTGGGCGATGGCCAACAGGATTTTTTTCGAGGGGCTCATCAATTGGGTCAGCACATAAAAACACAGATAAACAGGCGCCAGGAGAATGAAAATGATTTCCCCGGCCCATACAAACGGCAGTCCCCATAAAGAATACGGATTAAGATGATGTGAGATGGCAATAGCTGCCAGCGCGTAGAGGCCCCAAAAACCAAAGGCCATCTGCACAAAGGCCTTGGCCTGAAGGCCTGGTCGATGAGTACGGCGGCAAAACAAGACATGCGCCGCCACCAAGGCGCAAAAAAGGACAAGGACGAGCAAGAGATAGGCCATAGGTCAGGCAATGCCCGGGAATTTATCCCCAGGCACGCAAAAGATGTTGCGCGTTATTTTCTGGCGCGCATAAAAGTCTTTTTCCAGCGTTTCATCCGTTGCCAGGAACTGGTCCCGGGCATGGTCATAGGTCAACAGCCTGTAGCGGTAGATATCGAAAAAATCTTTGAGCAAGGGATAATTGTCCGGGCTGTATTCGATCAGGACCACAGGACGGCAGCGCTCGATGGTCTTTTTCATGCCCTGCAAGACCTCGAAATCATAGCCTTCGGTATCGATTTTGACCACATCGGGGTTTAATTCCAGTTCATCCAAAGGCAGAATATCCACCGTGTGCTCGAGGATCACGATGTTCTTTTCCCCGGCGGTCACATGCTGTTCCAGCATGGTGCGCAGGGCATGGTCTTTCCTTAAAGAGGCTGCAGTGTAAATGGGCACGCTGTTGTACACCGGAATGTACAGGGTCATTTTCAGGCGTTCGCGGCCGGCGCCGGCCAGCATGTAGTCGAAACGCTTGAGGCGCTTTTTGAGGTTTTTCAGGTGGGCTTCATGGCAAAGATTAGGCTCGATGGAAAGGATGCGGTAATCGCTGTGCACATGGCGAAAGCCGATGGCGGAGATGCCGTCATTGGCCCCCACGTCCAAAAAAAGCCCGTCGCCCTCATGCACCAGATGAGCGAAACCGTAATAACTTTTATCGTGAGGCAAAAAAAACGGGATGTATTGAAAAAGCCTGCGGCCGATAAACCCGGTGTAGGGATTATACCTCAGCAGGCGCGGGACCACGGTATGCATGCGCCACCAGCGGATGATCTTCTGACGCAGGAGCCTGAATCGTCGTCTTAAATACATGATTTAAATAGGGGAAATAGGGGACAGCGCCCTATTTTTATTATAAGTCTTCATGTTTTATAAGGACGGCTTAACGGTGTTGCTTCAGAAACCTCCACAACCCCGGAGGTTGTGATGGTTTGAAGTCCATCACAACCTCCGGGGTTGTGGAGGTTGTAAAACCTTGCCGACGGCGAAAATACCCCGTTTCTTGCGCAACACCGTTAAGCCATCCTTTTTAGTATATAAAGAATAGGGCGCTGTCCCGAGTTCAAATATTTTCTTTAATGAACTCATGGGTAATGCCGTGGGTCTTTAAATAATCCTGATACACAAGGCCGTCCGCCGCATTTTTGAAATAGCCGTTGAAATAAATCCCGAGAAGATATTTACCCCGCTCGATGGTGCAGAGGCGCCAGTTGACGCTAAGAGACAACAGCAGGCCCAAGAACACCCACCAGACAATATTGCGCGCCAAGAAATTCTTAATCATAAATTAAAGATTTGAACAATATAACATAAAGACTGTTAATAGCAAAAAAATAAAAAGGGCCAAGGTCGCGGCCCCATAAACCCAGGCATCTCCCGGCGGATGATAGGAAAATTCCACCGTATGCTGCCCTGCCGGGACCAGGACGCCCTTGAAGGCCTCGTTAACCCTAAGCAGTTCAACGGGTTTATCGTCTAAAAAAGCCTTCCATGAACTGGTGTAACTGTCGTTATAGACTAATTTTTGAGGGAGAGAAAAGTCAGTTTTAAGCTTCAAGGAATTGACATCGAAATGGACCACATCCAAAAGCGGACTGGGGCCGAACACAGGCCTGCCCTCCTGGGTCAGGCCATCGTAAAGCACAATTTTATACTGGGCATACTCAGCCAGCGTATCCGCGGGCGTGCGTTCGGAAAGGTCAAAGGTCCAGCGGCTCACCGATTGAGGATAACCCACCTTCGGCGGCGCATCG
Source organism: uncultured Planctomycetales bacterium (assembly GCA_964483785.1). Taxonomy (GTDB): domain Bacteria; phylum Omnitrophota; class Gorgyraeia; order Zapsychrales; family Fredricksoniimonadaceae; genus JABDGZ01. Next base: position 8,980 of record CAZACW010000009.1, on the reverse strand, counting down.
GTCATGCTCATGTCATACCAAAAATCTTCATAGTGAACAAACTGGTAGATCCGGCCGCTGGCCACGGCAGGCTTTAAAGGCCGCACCCAGCTAAAGACCGGCGTGACATGCATGGAAGGCAATACCGTGGCAAATTCCCGGGCATTCATGGCATAGACCTTGAGCACCCAGATGGGTTGAAGCACCAGGATGACGGCAAAGATCCCGGTCCAGGCCTGCGGAGGGACGCGCACAACGCCGCTGAAATAAAAGGTGAACGCTGCGGCTGACAAACCCAAGGTCGCGTAGCTGATCCACGGAACGCCGGCATAATGTTTCAAAAACCAAAAACAGATGCCGTGCAGGACCAGCACCCCGGTGATCGTCAATTTTTTGACGCTAAGAGCGCGCACGTCGATGCTCAAAAGCAATTGCAGTTGGTAAACCGCGAGCATAATGACCACGGGCAGCAGAAAAGCGCCCAGAAAAAAAAGATTGCGAAAGTAGGCAAAGAAAAAGATATATTTGTACAAAAATCCCCAAAGGCCGCCGGCCCCTCCCGCGGCAATCAGCCCGACGAGCACGGCCACGGCGCTTAAGAGCACGGTCAAGCGCCGCAAGGGCAGAACAAGAGAAAGACTGATCAGGACATAGACCCAGACCGGCAAAAAAAACAGGGAATCACTGCCGTAGGAAATCTTGTCCAAGTGCCCAAAAAGATATTGAAGGTCCAGGCGCTCTCCCAGCGTGCCGCTGCGGATGATCTCCTGGGACAACATCCCGCCCTGGCGTCCCATGGTCCTGTCATAACATTCCTGCGCCGAGGAATACTGGCAATGCCGTCCAGGGGCCACCACATCCCCGCTGGAATCCAATATTTTATAGGCTGCCAGGGGCGCCGCGGCAGCCGCAACGCCGATCAGACAAAACAAGGACAGCCGCCAATGTTTGGCCATAAAGCCCAGCAAGGCCTTGAAAAATACCGGCACCTGCCCGGCATATAAAAGAACATAGGCCGCGCCAAAACACAGAAACACCGTCATAAAATAAAACGGCAGATAGGAAGAGATCAAAACCATCACGGTCAAAGTCAGGCCCAGAAAATTACCCTTGTCCTGGTGTCGGGCAAAGCGCAGCAAAAAGAAAAAGAACCAGATCGCGGGCACAACCAATTCCACAAAGGTCAGCTGGGTAAACATCGAGGCGCCCAGGCTGGAAAAAATCAGCGCCACATAGGCCAGATAGGCCATGGCGCGGTCCTTGAAAATCTCCAGGCCCAAGGCATAAAACCCGGCACAGCCGATAAAAAAATAAACGACGATATAGGCGGCAAAGGCATGGGCATAGTCCATGCCAAGGACCTTGAATAAGGGGACGAGCAAGGTGACGGGATTAAACAGATTGCAGATGGAGATCGCGTAAAAAGGCCGGCCCAGGCTGATAAAGGGTTCCCATAAAGGCACCACTCCGTTTAGGATATTATTAAAATAAAATTTAACGACCCCATAGATCGTATTGGTGTCCATGTTGACCGGGACCGGCCCAAGGATAAAATCGCGCATCAAAAAAAGCCAGACAAGGCAAGGAGCAAGAAAGGCCAGGGCAGAAAACATGGGAGGCATTATACCAGCCCTCCTGGATAAAAACCAGCCCCAACAATCCAGGGTAAGGCCTTTACAAGCAAGTAGCACTCCCTTACAATGCCATTATGCTTTTTTCAAAACAGGAACCTAAGTGCCTGGTATTGCTGTCCCTTCTGTTTTTGGGCATTCTCGTTGCCCTGCCTTTGACAAACTTTCAGGATTATCTGGCGCAAGGCGATCATGGCCGGGACCTGTACGCGGCCGAAGCGGTTTACCGCGGCGAGAAACCTTTCAAGGATTTCTGGTGGGTGTACGGGCCTTTGACGCCTTATTATTACGGCCTTTTTTTTAAGATCTTCGGCACGCAAATTCCCAGCATGCTGATAGGCAAGCTTGTGGTCAAGGTCATCGGCAGCATGATCATGGCCCTGGCCCTTCTGGAGATCAGCTCCCCGGCCATGGCCCTTTTGGGCGGCTGCTGGTTCCTGCTCTTTCAGCAGGATTTTTTCTTTACCAACAATCATCTCTGCGGCCTTGTCATGGTCCTGGGCGTGGCCCTTTGCCTTTTATCCTATATAAAGGGACAATCCATACAATCCGCCTGGGGCGCCCTTGCTTTTATTTTCCTTTTGTGCCTGATCAAGGTGAATTTCGGCCTGGCAGCCCTGGTCCTGACCATGCTCACCGTCGCTGTTGTGGATGTTCTCAGGCGCACGCCCGTGGAAACTCCGAAGAAATTATTTTACATCGCGGCCCTGGCCGGGGTCCCTCTTCTGACCTTTCTCATCTATTGGTCCTTGCTCAACGGCCTTTCCGCCATGGAAATCCGCCAATGCCTTCCCTATAAGGAAGGCGATCAGCCCTATGACACCAATCCCTTGATCGCTGTTTTGAATTTCCTGAAAATCATCTGGGGCACAGTCAAATCCAACTGGTCCAATGCCGCGATTGCCCTGATCATCATCGCCAGTTTTCTGCGGACGCTTTATCTTTTCGCCGGCCAACGATTATCCGGCCCCCGCAAAAACATACTCCTCCTCTCCTTGGCCATGCTTACCGTGTTTTATTTTTTTAACGCCCATGAATATTTAAAAAGCGGGGTCTGGTACCGGCTGTTCTGGGCCCAGCCCATTTCCATGCTGATCACCTTTATCCTGATTGATACCGCCGCCCAAAGCGTTCCTTTGACCTTGCGCAAATTGCTCCTTGTGTTTTTAACGGTCCTGGCCGTATGGGGCTGGTGGTCGCATTTGCGCGTGGTCGAATCCTACAAGACCGGCGGCCAGTTTTTGTCCCTGCCCAGGGCCCGCCTTTATATGGCCAATCAGCCCTCGTGGATCACGACGGTGGAACAGACCACGGATTTTCTCAACAAGACCCTGGCGCCCGGCGAACTTTTCTTCGCGCTTCCGTATGATTGCCTTTATTATTACCTGACCGGCAAAAGGACGCCGACCCGGCAATTGATTTTCTTTGAGCATATCAAGATCCCGACGGAACAGGAACAAGCAGTGATCGCCGAGCTGGAAAAAAACCGCGTCCATTATGTCCTGGTCTCCAGCCGGGCCTTTGCCCGGCAGGAATACGGGCTTGGTTTTTTGGGCAGCACCTATTGCCCCTTGATCGGCAAATATATCCAGGACCATTTCTCGCCCGTGGCCCGGTTTGGGGACTGGACCAATGAGCCGGGCTGGGCCTGGAATCACGGCACCATCATTTTTAAGCGCAAAGGCATCTGATGCGGTTTTCAGCCAAGACGATTTTTCTGATTTTGACGGTCCTGATGGCCGGCCTTTATGTCTGGCCTGAACTGAATTTCCAGGACCTCTTGGCCCAGGGCGACCATGGCCGTGATCTGTATGCTTTTGATGCCGTGACGCGGGGGAAATTGCCTTACAAGGATTTCTGGTGGGTGTACGGGCCTTTGATGCCGTATTATTACGGCCTCTTTTTTAAAATTTTCGGGGTGCACATCACAAGCGTGCTCTTGGGCAGGGCCTTGCTGGTGGTCCTTACTTCGGTATTTTTCTATCTGGCCGCAGAATGCCTGATGGCCCCTGGCCTGGCCTTTTTGGCCGCCACCTGGTTTACCCAAAGCCGCCAGGAATTTTTCTTTACCTATAATCACGTCAGCGGCATTGCCGCGGAATTGGCCATTGTCTGGTGCTTGTTGGCCTATCTGCGCGCCGGAGAAACACGTTATCTTTGGATTGCGCTGATGACGGCCTTTACGCTGGGATTGATCAAGATCAATTTTGGCCTGGCTGCCCTGGCAGGTCTGGTCTTAGGGGTCGTACTCATCGATTATGTTAAGCAATATCCTTTTGACCGTGAAAAAAATAAATTCTATCTTGGCTGTGTTGTTCTGGCGCCTTTGGTCTGGGGCCTGGTGTACTGGCTGTTTTTACACGGTCTGCCGCTGTATGCCATCCGCCAGTGCATGCCTTATTTCGGTGATGATCAGCCTTATCATGCCTCGCCCATGACCGTCCTTCCTTACTATCTGATGCAGCATGTCCTGACCTTGGTCAGGACGCGGCTGGGGGTTCCCATCGGCCTCGTCCTGCATGGATGCACCCTGTACAGCCTTTATATTCTGCTTAGCGGAAAATTGGAACGCAGGGAGCGGCGGGACATTGTCCTGGCATTGGGCCTGATCTGGCTGTTCTTTGCCCTGTATTTCCATGAATTCATCGTCAGCGGCATATGGTATCGCACCTATTGGTCCGCGCCGTTTTTGGAATTGTTCCATTTTGTGACCATCGCCCTGGCTTTTCGGTTCATGCCGCAATTCCTGCGCATCTTGATCCTGATATTTTTGGGAGGGCTCTGTATCTGGGGCATTGTGGTGCATATCGGCGTCATTGAAAGCCAAAAAAATCCCTATCATTACCTGAGCATGGACCGCGGCCATATTTACGTCGGGAATGAGCCGCAATGGACAGACACGGTCAATCGCGCCACTGCTTATCTCAACGGCACGCTCAAGGCCGATGATGTGTTTCTGGCCCTGCCGTATGACTGCCTCTATTACTATTTGACCGGCCGGGACAGCCCCACGCGCCAGCTGATCTTTTTTAACCATATCAAGGTGCCGCCCCAGCAGGAAATCGCCGTGATCAGGGAATTGCAGGACCATCACACCGATTATGTGCTGATGTCCAACCGGATCATTTCCAATGATGCGACCCTGGGCGTGTTCGGCAATACCTATTGCCCCTTGCTGGGAAGATATGTGCACGATGATTTTGTTCCCTTGGTGCGCATAGGCGGGGACTGGACCCAGCCGCCGGGCTGGGCCAATAATCACGGGGTGATCGTGATGCGCAAACGCCTTTAAGGATGACCCACAAGCTGCGCAAAAACAGCCGTCTGGTTGGCAGGTTCGATGGAAATGATGAGCGGCTCAAGACCGTCAATATTGCTTAACTGGGCCAAATCTTGCTGGGCCAATGGCAACGGCACGCCATTACCGTCACGCTTAATAGTCATGGCCAAATTGGCGGAGTTCATGTCAATACCACCTCTTGTGTGCGGATTTTCAATTAACATGGCTTGATTATCAGACCCTTGACCAGGCCTTCCGGCCGGCGGAGTGCTTACCCCCGGTGTTTGATGAATAGCTTCCACAAGATGTCCAGGAACAGGCTCAACATGGTTCACATCAACCGTGCCATTGGGCGTGAAAATTATTTTCAAAACATTAGAATGAGACGCCCTAAAAAACCCTTCTATTTCTCTCCTGCTCATAACCATGAACTGATCCTCTTGCCTTGTCCCCCTGTCAGTGTTTTCAATAACGGCCACACCCTCAGGAGCTGCCATGGAAGACTTTACAAAATCCACATTGCCTTCCACCATTAAAACTTTACTGTTAGAGAACCTGGAGCCGATGGCCATCGCTATAGTCTGGTACTGGGGCTTATATCGACTGTCATACGGGATAATGACAATGCTGCGCTTTAAATCGATGCCATTGGCTTTCTCAAAAAATCTCTGGCGTTCAAAAGACAACGCCTGTTCCCCAGGATTCTCTAAGGCGCTGTAGCTTAAGTAATGGATTATATGAATCATTAATTGTCCATCTTTCATCTCATAAATAACCATTGGAGAACAGCTCAGGGCCCCCGTTGTTCCTACAATTTCTCCTGGCCCGGCCGTGCCTCTAACTGAAATATGACGCAATGGTCTATCCTGGAAAATGACATTATCATCGCCGATGCCGAAAGTTCCAAAAGCATTTGTAAAAGCCCTGGCGGTATTTAAAAGCCATTCCCGAATTCTTCCTTCATTTTCTCCCAGCGCCGGTGTCGTCATCGCCGCGTCTTCACTGTGCCCCGCCCCGCTCTCTTTAGGATCTTCCTCGTTCGCAGAATCATGCGCCCCCCGCATTGCCATCGCCTTACTTTCAATGGCTTTGTAATGAAGGTCAATTATTTCTTCCAAACCATCAATGAGTCCGCCATAAAGTCTGCCATACTGCTGAACGGCATTCGCAAAATCTTCTGAGAACCCATGCAATTCAAACTGAGCCATTTGCCTTGCTAAAAGGATGACATGAATTTCATCCGGGTCTTTCCCTTGCACCTCTTTCTCATAATCTCTTTCTAATACAGCCTTTGCCCTTTCTATTCGCTTTTTTCTATCACCATAAACGGAAAATTCCCGTACACATAGTCGTAATTTATTTAATTCGTCTTTCAATATTTTATATGCCGCCTCCCGCTTATCTCTTTCCAAAGATTCATCAAAAAATGCAGGGATACTGTTTCTCATCACAAGGACGGGGTCATAAAATAAATGTGCGCTCTGGCTGAATGGATCTTGAGTCATTAAAGTCTTCATTGTCCTTTCCAACGTTTCCCTGTTTAATGCCGCCTGTTCTTTTTCTGTCATCGCCTCATCAGGGGTGTTTACTTTGCTGACCATCGCACGGTTTTGGTTCTGCCAAGACTCCATAAAATCTTTTTTCTGGGCTTCATTAAGACTAAAAATTCCGGCCAGGGCTTCTGCCTGGGTTTCATTTAAAATGAATATATTTGTCTCTACACGGGCAAATTGCGGCAGTGTTCCTTCCAAACGCAAAGCTCCAATCAATTCGGGCTCCGTTAAGGTTGAGCTCAGGTGATAGTAGCGGACTAATGCGCCAAAATTATTTTTTAATCCCCCATGCCACAATGCCTCCAACTGCTGACGTTCTTGAGTGTTTAACTCCAAAATTCTGATGATTTCATCAAATTCCTGTTGCGTTGCAGGCAGACTACGGTTGTTTTCATAATGACCGATGTAAGTTCTATAATTTAAACCCTGAATTGCGTCGGACAGTTCTTTTTGGGTCAGATTGATTCTATATCTATAGAAGGTAAGCGCCCGACCGAAACTATCGAGTTCCGTCCTTTTAAATTGGCACCTCGACTCCACCTTCTGCAGCCAAAGTTCATCAGCATCCAACCCCAGCGCCGGAGCCAATGCAGCGACTGTCTCTCTTTCGACCCTGGCCCCTGGCCTTTGAATACGTTCCAATTCTTCTTGACTCAAACCCGCTTCTTCTGCAATAGTTCCCACGGTCTTTCCTTCTTCATTGACCAATCTTTGAATGACGTGAACGACAGTTTGACTAAACTCATCTTCTAGTGGTTCAACTATTAGGCGTTCAACTTTTGGACGTTCAACCGCTCGCTTTTTTTCAGGCCTTCTGGCTGTGGTTTTGGGCGGCCTGGCCTTTTTTGAGACAGGCCTGGGCACAAAGATTGTCCTCATTAACTGCATAAAATTTGTGAGATCATCCTTCGTTATTTCATTGCGCAAGCTTGGCAGAACTTCATCCAGTTGAGCCTCAAATTCCATCCCCGTATGGGGGCCCTCTTCAGCCAGCCATGATTGAATCCGGGGATGTTCAACAATTGTTCTTAAATGGATATATCTTCCAAAACTATCACTAAAATGGTGTTTAAATCGGACTTTCCCTGAAATACGAAAATGGGCGATTGAGGGGGCAAAATGCTGCATATAAGCTAATAAGGGGAATATTTCTGAATGGGGATATTGGCCATGACTTACGAAATATTTGACTATGATTCTTAATATATCTTCCGGGTTAGCCTTAGCCTCAGCGACGAACTCCTCGTCGTTCAATAGGGCCCTGGCTGTCTCCTTCATTTTTCTTTGATTGGGCTTCACTTCTTCATTTTCATTCATCCAATCTAAAACTCTTTCGTGAAAAATTTCTTTCATTCTGACTTGGAGAAAAAATCTTTGCCCAACCGGTGAAGGATTCATCGCCGCATCTGTCAATTGACCGGTCATGGCCAGATCACCCGCCAGCAATAAAATGTAATACCGCGCCACAAAGGTGAGCAAATTTATTCCCGCTGTTCGCAAATTTGATTTTTGATACACTTTTGATAGGGATTGGCCAAACATTGTATCCGCAACCGATTTTGGCTCAGTTAAATTATCCGTTATATCCTTCCAATACGGATTCAGCACTTCCATTGGGATATCATAACGCCCATCGTCAGACTCAATATCTCCCCGTTCCGTGACCCGAATCTGCGTGGCAAAAATTTTTCGGCGAAACACATGTTCATCTGAAACCATCAGCTCATCGACGGTCCAGAGCTTGAGATTTTGAACTGAGATAAAATATCTAATGAGATCCATAAAATAGCTTTGGACATCGGGATCTTGCATATACCGTCTGTAGACCGCAAACAATTGATTAAACAACCCCTCTACCTCCAAAAATAGAGGCTTAACATTTTCATAACCCAGATTCAATTTTTCATCAAGGGATGTCCTCAAATATATTAGTTCGACATATCCTCCGATCCTATTTTGAAGCTCTTCCATCGCAGTGATGGCTTGCTCATCAGGCACATTCATAGCTGAGTCGGAAAGAGGGCTGGAAATAGTATTCTGGGAAGATTCCGAGCGCAATTGTTGTGCTTTTCCCACCGCAGGAAAAGCGCTTAGCAATGCAGCAGCAACAGCTATGGCTTTCATGGCCTTTGATCTTCCATTTGTCATGGCTCGATTTGTTTCTACCATTGCAAAATCTGCGACTTCTAATCGGCTTTCTCCGGAAATCATGGCCTTACTTTGATTGACCGTTAAAACGTGCGTAACAGGCACACCGTCATGGAAGGCCATCCCTGCAGATATCAATCCCCCCGAAAAATACTTTCTGGGGACCGTTTGATTGGTCAGCCTGTCCGTATCTTCCTTAATAAAGTTAAAAACGCCCTTCTTATAGGCTTGAAGGTATCGCTGGTAAATCTCTTCATTTGTTTTGGGGTCCTGGTCGACACCCTTGACCTTGGCCTTATTAGCATAAATTTGGCCTAAGAGCGACTGCTTAAGGGTGCGTTTAAACCAGGTGGCCAAAAGCATACCGCTGTAAACCTGGCGCAGGGGTG
>CAZACW010000008.1:60982-64001 GCA_964483785.1 uncultured Planctomycetales bacterium | reverse complement strand
GGCAATGGTCATGGAATTGCGCACGTTGACAAAAATCGTGGGCTCCAAAAACGCGCCCCGGGGGTTGAGGGCAGGGATTTTGCCGCCGCAGGCAAGCTTGGCCCCTTCCTGCTTACCCTTCTCTATCATTTTAAGGACAGCATCGCGATGGCTGATGCTGGCCAAGGGTCCGAATTCAGTTTCAAAATCATCGGCCGGGCCGATTTTAAGCGCCTGGGCGCGGGCTGTTAAGGCCGCGACAAATTCCTTTAAAATTTTATCTTCCACCAACAGCCTGGAGCCCGCCGTGCACATCTGGCCCTGGTTCATGAAAATGGCGGACAAGGCCCCGCCGACAGCGGCCTCCATATTGCAGTCCGCAAAAATGATATTGGGTGATTTCCCGCCTAATTCCAGGGCCAATTTTTTAACACCTTTGGAAGCTTCTTGCATCACAGCTTCCCCGGTCCTCGTGGAACCGCTGAAAGACACCATGTCCACTTCCGCAGAAGCCACCAATTCCTGGCCGGCCTCAGCACGGGAAGAGGCGATGATATTCAATACGCCCTTAGGGAGACCGGCCTGGGCCGCTAATTTGGCCAGGCACATCAAGGCCGCACAGCCGACGGGCGAAGGCTTTAAGACCACGGTATTGCCGGCCAGCAGGGCCGGCGCCAATTTCCAGGCCGACATGATCAAAGGATAATTCCAAGGCAGAATGGCAGCCACCACGCCGACGGGGTCCCGCTCAATCACGGAGCGGACAGCAGCGGTGTGCTTTAAGGTCTCATGGATTAAATTTGCCTGCAGGCGGCCGAAATACTCAAAGGTCTCCGCGGCAGTGGGCACATCGATGAAGGTGGCGTGCTTGATTGTCTTGCCGCAGCAAGCGCATTCCCAATCCGCCAATTCCTTGGCGTTCTCGCGGATCAAATGGGCGATCTTGAGTAAATATTCACCTCTTTGCGCCATGCTCATCTGGGGCCAGCGGCCGTGGTCAAAGGCCAGGCGCGCCGCGCTGACCGCCATCTGCACATCAACCGTGTCCGCATCGGCAATCCTGGCACAAACTTCGCCGTAGGAAGGATTGATCACATCAAAATACTTCCCGCTTAAGGCAGGATTGATCTTGCCTTCGATTAAAAAATCAAATTGCTGTATTTCCGCTTTAGTGCTCATTCTCTTGTTCCGATCACGGAGCGCTTACTCCACCGGCACCTTGGTCCATAACTGGAAAATCCGGCTGCAGGGCGCGTACCATTTTGAAATCCGCGCGAAATCCCCCCGCAGATTCATTTTCTTTTGGGTGGTGGCCACAAAGGGATCGATTTCCCTGTTAAAGACCGCGCGCCAGATCGACTCATTGGCGGTGATTAAAAATTCCGCCTGCGCGTCCTTGCCGGTCTTGGTGATGCGGCCGTTTTCAAACTTGAAGCTGTAAATATCGCCGGTCTCCTGCATGCAGACCGCCAGGTCCATGTTCATCGCGGTCTTGGCGCCCAATTCCTGCATCTGGGCATCGCTGTTGACTAAGCGGACGATTTCTTCGATCTGTTCTTTGGAAAATAATTTATATTTCTTGTCTGGCAAGCGGGGTTGCCCTGGGGTGCTTTCAGTTTCAGCGGTTGAGTTGCTTGGCAACCTGCCTGGGGACACCTTCTTCTGAAGGTGTCCCCAGGTTGGCAACTGGGTTGAATAATGGACAGACACTAAATCCATTTTCACCTGCTCTTCCAACTCTTGAATCAGCACAAAGGCATAAAAGAGATCAAGACCCATGGCCACCACACCATGATTGCGCAAGACCACAATATTGCTGGCTTTCAATTCCTTGACCACCGGCTCCATGGCTGTCACGGACGGGGTCGATTGCGGCACGGATTTAACATTGCCCAAATAGAACTTGGCTTCAAAGGTTTTCGGCTCGAACTGTTCATTGCTTAAGAAATATCCGTTTGTATAGGTCGGATGCGTGTGCACAACCGCCTTGATTTCAGAAAAATGTTTATAAACTTCCGTATGCATAAACCGCTCGCTGGAGGCCTTGCCTTCACCCACAACTTCGCCTGTTTTGATATTTAAAACAACAATGTCTTCCAGTTTCAAATAGCCCAAACAAGTGCCTGTGGCTGTGATCAAAATCGTGTCCGCATCAAGGCGGGCACTGATATTGCCGTTAAAACCAGTGACCAGCCCCTTGTCCCAGAGCAGTCCGCCTATCCTGATCATCTCATTTTTTAACGCTTCTTCACGCATCGACCATTCCTAGTCCCCTGACCAGACCATCACAACCCCCGGGGTTGTGATGGTCTCACTATTTCAAATACTGAACAGGCACCCACTCCACCAAAGGCACATAGCCCCGCGTGCCTTTAGGCGCGATGCGCTGTCCTTCAAAACTCAAAACCGATTCAGGGTCGCCCAAAAATCTGTGCCGGCGCTGTGCCTGCAGTAATTTGACGGGGACCTTGTGCTTTTTGGCCAAAACAGCCAGGATCAGGGCCCCTGTATCGCACAGCGCTCCTTTTGTGTCTGCATATTGGCAGGCCAAATACACCTGTTTGACAAAGCCTTTAAAAAACAGGAAGCCCGGCATATTATCGCTGATCACCGTCGGAACAATGCCCTTTTTCAACAAAAGACCGATGTTTCTGCGCCCGGCTTCCAGGCTCGGACGGCCTTCACACACATAGGCGCCTTGTCCTTTTGCAAGATGCAATTGTTTCAAAGCAGAAGGATCCAAAAGCCCCTGCACAAGGACCCCTTCAGGGGCCTTGGGACTGACTGCTAAACGCTGTGTGCGGCCTGCTTTCTTTTTATAAGCCTGCATGGATCGCTATCGCTTTCGTAATCAAGGCATGAGGCACCACGTCAAAGCCGGGGTAAAACCCTTTGACCTTGGGCCCAAAAACTTTTTTGCCGTTAAACACCGTCAATTCCTCGCCTTCCCTGATCTCAATCGGCATCTGGCTGCCCGTTGCCACACCCCTGGAAGGCTGGGTCAACACGATCAGGGGAATGCCGAATTCCTTGGCCAAAA
>CAZACW010000008.1:0-60972 GCA_964483785.1 uncultured Planctomycetales bacterium | reverse complement strand
CCGCGTTTTGATACGTGCCGATTTTATTGGCGATATCTCCGTTGGCTGCGGAACGGTCAGAACCGATCACGGCCTTGTTGACTAAGCCTTCGGCCATCAAGGAACCCACGGCATTATCAGCCACCAAGGTCACAGGCACTTTTGCCTGCTGTAATTCCCAAACCGTTAATTTGGCGCCCTGCATATACGGCCTGGTTTCCGTGACGAAAAATTTGACGCGCTTGCCCTTTTCTTTGGCCAGGCTTGCGGCCATGGCCAGCTCGCCGCTGACATTACAATGGGTCAGCACCGCATCCCCGTCGTGCAAGGCATCGGCCAAGGTCTGCACCCGCTCAAGCCGCCGGGCCCTGATGCCTGCTAAAAAGCCCTGGACCGTTTTGGCCACAGCCACCTTCACATCCCCCTCATTGGCCGCTGCTTTCTCTGCCACCGCTATGATCAGGCCCGTGACCTCGGCAAAGGGAAAAGTGGGCCGGGAATTATTCAGCTGCTGGGCCACATTCTGCAAATCTTTAAGCAAATTCTCCTTTACATCCAACTCCAATAAAAAAGTATTCAGAACCACCAAAAACTGCCCAAAGGCGCGGGTTTTCATGGAGCGGATCACCTCCACTGCGCCGCGTACATCCTTGACCGGAATGTATTTAAGTTTTGCCGGCACCAGGGTCTCATCCAAAACATATAAAACCCCGTCCTTCATCTGCGCCGGCCAAAATAATGGAAATTCTTGCATACGTGACCTGTGATCAGCGTCTAAAAATTATCGCCAACGCTGTTTATTTTCCTTCCAATTGTTTCACCAGCTCAACCGCCATCTGGATCAGCATGCCCTCGGCCATGTAATAATCCGGATTGATAAAGCCCATTTGGCCGGTGATCAAATTATCCGAAACCGCGAGGATGGACACGGCCGGGATCTTATACACCTGGGCAATGGTCAAAAACGGCGCGCTGACCATGTCCACACCGATGGCGCCCTGGTCGATCACCTTGTTGACCACCTCCTTGGTCTCCCGCAAAATGGCGTCGGTAGACCAGACCTTGCCCTCGTGGACGGTCAACCCGGCGGTGCCGGCGAGATTTTGGGCGATGGCGCCTAATTTTTTGGTCAGGCCGGCATCCGGGACCGTGACAAATTGATCATCCACATAATAGGGAGAAACCCCGTCCCCCCGCACGCAGCCGGTGGTCAGGATAAAATCACCGATCTTGATGTCACGGCGCATGGCCCCGCAGCTGCCGATGCGGATGAGGACCTTGGCCTCGGCGCTGCATAAGATCTCTGTGGTGATGGCGGTGTCCGCCGCAAAGCGCCCGCCGTTGATGGCCGTCACGCGCGTGCCGTTGAGGCTGCCGGTGAACATATTGTATTCCATAAAGGAAAAATTTTTGACCGGGTTTTCCATTTTCTTGACCAGGGAATCCAGGCGTTCCTTGGGGCCTGGCACAAGGGCGTATTTGCCGATGTCCTTGGGCCGCAGCTGCACCATGGCCATCAGGTCCTTGCCGCTTAAATGCACGTCCCTGGTCATTCTGTCTTGTGTCGCTGTTGTCATAATCATCTCCTTAATTATTTGAACTGATGGCCGCTGAAACCTCCGCAACCTCCGGGGTTGCGATGGTTAACCATCGCAACCCCGGAGGTTGTGGTGGTTTTTATTTTAGTTTTAACATCTCCTTATCTATCTTTCCGGTTCTATTCTTGGGCAAGGACGGACGGATGTCCACGGTATGCGGCACCTTGAAATTCGCCAGATGGTCCTTGGCAAAATATTTGATCTCCAAAGGGTCAATATTGAATCCCTCTTTCAAGACGACGAACGCTTTGACTGCCTCGCCCCGCATATCATCGGCAATGCCGATCACCGCCGCTTCCAAAACAGCCTCATGCTTGCACAAGGCCGCTTCCACCTCGGGCGCGTAAACAATTTGGCCCGCCACCTTGATCATTTCCTTTATGCGGCCGACGATATATAAAAAACCCTCCTCATCAAAGCGTCCCAGATCGCCGGTATGAAACCAGCCTCCCCGCTTGGCGTCTTGGGTGGCTGCGGGGTCCTTGTAATATTCCTGCATCACCACCCAGCCGCGGATTGTGATCTCCCCGACGCTTCCCGCTGCCACCGGCTTGTCCTGCTCATCAACGATCCTGATTGCGCAGTGGGGCGCCGGCTTGCCCACGCTTTCGATCTTGGGATTGTCCAGCGGTATCACCGTATTGGGCGGGCAGGTCTCGGTCATGCCCCAGCCGTTGAGCAGTTTGGCATTGGGACAATACTGATGAAACCGCGCCAGAATCTCCGGGGAATTCGGGGCGCCGAACACCACCACCCAGCGCAGGCTGGAGAGATCAAACTGGTCCAAATTTTTAAGCGTCAGCAAGGCCGTGTACATCGGCGGAACAATGTGAAAGCAGGTGACCTTGTGCTGCATTACGTTTTTTAAAAATTCCATGGGATGAAAACGGTCCATCAAAACCAAGGTGATGCCGAAGATAATGCAGTTTTGGATATAGATAAACCCGCCGATATGAGACAAAGGAATGGCGCATAATTTGACGTCGCGCGCGCTTAAATCCACAAAATATTTCATGGCCTGGGGGGAGCCTTGAAGATGTTTATAATTAAGCAAAATGCCCTTGGGCTGGCCTGTGGTACCGGAGGTGTACATGATCAAGGCCGGATCAGCCTCATAAAGGGCGTTCTTAAAAGGAACCGCGCCCTGCCCGTCCCCTTCCATGCAGCGCTCAAACTCTTCCCCCAAATGAATCACCTGCTTTAAGGAAGGCACGCTTTTTTGGACCATGTTCCAATCCATTTCAGGTTTAGCCAGGACAATGGCGTAATCCGCCTCGGCATGAAAGAGGCAGGATATCAGCTCATCATTTTTGAGCATATAATCCAGGGGAACCACCACAGCGCCCAAAAGAAAGGATGACAAATAGCTGTATACATATTCAGGACAATTGGGCAGATATAAGGCGATTTTCCCGCCTCTGGCAAGACCCGCCTTATGCAGGCCCCTGGCCAAGGCAAAGACCTTGGCTTTCAAGTCTTGAAAACTAATACTATTATCTTTAAAGATAACAGCAGGCTTGAGGCCAAAATGCTGGGCAGAATCAGTTAAAATTTGATAAACGTTCATGGATTCTCAGAAAACTATTAAAATTTTACTAAAGAAATTCTAATATACACAACGGATATGTCAAGAACTATATATAAATCAAGCAGTTAGGCTCCTGCTATGAATTCTGAGAGAACCATCACAACCCCGGAGGTTGTGATGGTCCGGTTGTTAAAGCTGATTGATGATTTTTTGGGTAGAATGGACTTCTGCCCCGACCAAATCCAGATCATGCTGAAAAATCAGGTCCATAATCTTGGTCTTGGAAGAGGCCTGCCAGAGCCTTAATTCCTTCTCGACCTTCTTCAAAAGACCCAGCCGGGCCTTGAGCCGGCGCTTGGCCTTGCTCTTGTCCACCATGGGCAGGAAATAATACGCCAGGTCAATCTCAAAAAACGGGCGCTCAACCGACAAGAGCTTCTCCTCGATAAGCTCCTCGAATCTCTTGCGGCCTTTGGGTGTGATGCGGTAAACGTATTTTTCCGGAAAACGGCCTTCACGGCGGCCCATGTCCTTGGCCACGAGACCGGAGCTTTCCATTTTCTGCAAAGGATAATAAATAGATTTGATCTGCAGGCCTATCCGCGGCCCCAGGTCTTCCTGCAGCTGGAGCTTGATATCATAACCGTGTTTGGGCCCTTTGGCCAAAAGGCCCAAAAAAAGAAATTCATGCTCAATCATGACAAGGGCGCATTCGGACCGGTTTTAGGCAGTTCCTCGGGCTCGGGCGGGTCCGGCGGCAGATACCCGAAAGCAATGTCCATCCCATGAAACAGGGCCTTGGCCACCTTGCGTTTGGCGTTGGTGCTTAAAGACGAAACCTCGACCTTGGTCCGGGTGTCGGACAATTCATCGAAGAAAATCCCCACCTCGGTGGTGTTCACCTGGCCCTTGATCCCCATCACGACGAGATACCCCTTGATCTCGTCTTTTTTAAACACCATCCATTTGGTCTTCTTGACCACGGCCATGGCGCTGCGCACGCAGTCCCAATAAGATTTGTCATAGGACTTAGTCATGGCCCTGTCCCGCGCCTGCTCCAGGGCCCGGGTGGATGATCCCCAAATGGTCTTGCCCACCTCGACGGTATTGTCCCAGGCGGCGCAGGAGGATAAAAGAACAACGGCAGAGCACAACAGAAGTAAACGCATCATGACCTCAAGGATTGTTTTGCTGTTTGATCCGGGATTTCAAGTCTTCGCATTCGCGCTCAAGCGAGGCCAGCCGCGAACGGTTTTTTTCCAGTTCAAACTGGGACAGCTGGTCTTTCTTGACCAGATCTTCGTTTTGATTTTGCACCTGCTGGATCAGCCCTTCCATCCTGTTATTGACTTGAGATAACTGCGCCTGGTCCTGCTGCAGGGCATTGACCTTCTTTAAAAAATCTTCCAGCTGGTTTTTGTAATTGAAACTGACCCGCTCCAGGCCGCTGGACTGGGCCCTGGACTTGATCAAGGCATACTGCAGGGCCTCATTTTTTTCCTTCAAGGCATCGACCATGGCCAAAAGTTTTTGATTGGCGGCTTTTAAATCCTCGATTTCCAGGCGCAGGACACCATCGGGATCAGGTTTGGGCGCGGCCAGCAAGGCCTCCTTCTCCTGCTTGATCTGTGTCACCGCGGCATTGGCCCGGCTGATCTCCTCCTGCATCTGGGACTGAAAGGCGGCCATCTGCTCCTGCAGAAGCTTGACCTGGGCATGGGCCAAATCCAGCTGGCTTTGCAGGCCCGCGTTGTCGGTTTTTAATTGGGAGGCCTCGTCCTGCAATTGGCTCAAATGGCGCTGGGCCTCCTCCAGTTTGATCTGCTGGATTTTCAGCGACTCGTTTTCCTTGGTCAGGTCTTCGATCATCCCTTGCGCCTGATGGGACTGATCTTCGGCTTTCTGGGTGATGGTCTTCAGTTCATCCTCAAGGTCCTGGGCCCTCTGTTTATACCGATCATCTTCGGAAAGCGCAGGGGCCGGCGCTGCCGTTGGAATGGAGACCTTGGGCTCATAGACCGGCGGCGCCAAATCCGTTTCCAATTTGGTCATTTTGGGTGTTTGGGGCTCAAGCAGCCCGGAAGAAAATTCCTTCTTGATTTGATTCAGGTCTGTCAAGGGCACGGCCCCGTCGTCTAATTTCGTCTTTTCCCGGCTCAAGAAGAAAAACAGGGAGCCTATGACCGCGAAGGTCAAAAGCACAACCACGCCCAAAATGATCAAAAGGAGCATCGCGCCTTCCTTTCGTTACCAGCAGCGTTTGGCTGATAAATATCCGGCATAATCTTTCACCGCGTCTTCCAATGACGTAAAAGGTTTGGCATACCCAGCTCGACGCAATTTGTCCATTTCTGCCTGTGTAAAATACTGGTATTTGTCCTTTAACACATCCGGCATGGGGATATACTCGATCCTGGGATTTTTACCCACGGCCTTGAACAAAGCCATGGCCAAATCATTCCAGGTGCGCGCCTGGCCGGTGCCTAAATTATAAATCCCATGGATGCCGGGATGGTCCATCAAAAACATCACCGCATCAACCGCATCCTTGATATAGATAAAGTCCCTTTTCTGCTCGCCGTCCTTATACCGGGGATCATAAGATTTGAACAAGGACATTTTGCCTTCCGCAACCACCCGGTCATAGGCCTTGGCCACGACACTGCGCATCTCTCCCTTATGGTATTCGTTGGGCCCGAAGACATTGAAAAATTTCAGGCCCACCACCGTGTTTTGATACCCGTGGTCCAGCACCCATTGGTCGAATTTTTGCTTTGAGGCGCCGTACAGATTAAGCGGCTTCAATTGGCGCAATCGGGCATCATCGTCGCTGTAACCCAAGGCGCCGTCTCCGTAGGTGGCGGCGGAGGACGCGTAAATCAGGCGCGCCCCATGCTCCAGGGCCCAGCCGGCCACGGCACAGCTGTATTCAAAATTATTCTTCTCAAAATAATCGGCGTCCTGCAGGGTGGTGGAGGAGCAGGCGCCCATGTGCAGGATGCACTCGACGTCAAAATCGAATTGATTGCGCCTGAGCAATTTCACATATTCCAGCTTATCGTAAAAGCGCTGGTAGCGCTTGCCGGCCAAGTTCTTTTTTTTGGGATCATCTTCAGCGTCCCAATGGTCCACCACAATCAGGTCCTGGCGGCCGCGGCTGTTTAACTGGGCCACCAAACACGATCCGATAAATCCTGCCCCTCCGGTCACCACAATCACGGCATCATCTCTTTCCGCCCGGCTGTGAGGCGATAAAATGGGCGATGGCCGCCCCCATCTGCAGGGCCACGTTTCTTGGTTTTTGGGAATTTAAATCGATCACGGTCGATGATTGAAAGGTCAGGACCTTTTCCCCGGTCTGGCGCAGCCAAACTTCTCCGTCCACGTTCAAATACACTTCACGGGGAGGCAGGCGATGATGGGTCAAATGATGCTCCCGGCCGAAATCCTCGATGTAGCCGTCCAGGTAGCAATCCGCGTCCTGCTGGCTTTCCACCTGCACTTGAAAACGCCGGTCTTCCAATTCAAGGTTTTCTTTGATGCCCTTGACGATCATCCAGGACAAAAGGTCGGTTTCATCGCCAGCCTCGGCGCCGGGGCCGGGCCGGAAAGATTTGATCAGCAGGGTCCCCCCTTGGCCCAAGGCCTGGGCATTCACCACAGAACCCGTGGTCTGCAGGCGTGCGGGACCTTGATCGGATTTTTCGATGTGATGAGAAAAAGAACATCCGCTGACCCCAAAAACCGCTGCGCATAGTAGGAAATTCTTCACCACGCAGAGGATATTAACACAGGCAGGCAGACGGCTCAAGATGTTTTAGGGGATCCTAAAAGCGCCTTATTCCAAAAGGCGTTTTTCTTTCAGGTCTGAGAGTTCGGTGGGACGGCACAGAAAATATCCTTGGCCCGCTTCCACGCCCAAATCAAGCAAGGCCTCGTAATCTTCCTTGGTTTCAATGCCTTCGGCGATGAGGACGATTCCGTTTTCCCGGCAGAAGCCTGAGATCAGCTTGATCATACTGTTTTTATAGATGTCCGCGCTGACGCCTTTGACGACATTTTTGACCAGCTTGATCGCTTCCGGCCCGATCTTGACGATGGATTCCAGGTTGGAATACCCCGCGCCCATATCATCCACCGCGATCTTAAACCCTTCCTGGCGGTATTCATGGATTCTCTTATAAAATTCATCGAAGGCAATCACAGCCGTGCGTTCCGTGACCTCGAGGAAAATGTCGTTGCCGGACACCCCGATGCTTGAAAACATGCTTTTGATGGCATTAAAATTTCTATTTTCCAGCAGATTGGTTTCGCAATTCAAAAACAGGGTCTGGCGGCCGTCGAAACTCTCCGCGGCCATTTTCAGCGCCTTGCGCCAGCCGATCATCTCCACCTCATAATAGACCCCGAATTTCAAAGCGGCCTTGAAAAAAATATCGGGATGAAGGATGGGGCTGGTCGTCTGGGGCCGGCTGAGCATTTCCAGGCCCAGCAATTTCATGGGCTTTAAAAAATAGATCGGCTGAAAACGGACATGGATGGATTCCTCGTTGATGATGCGCTTGAATTCACCGGCCAAATGCAGTTCATGGCGCTGCAAGACCATTTCCACGTGCGCAAATAGTTCCTCGGGTTCGAAAGGCTTGTGCAGATAATCCTCGACCCCGCAAATTAGGGATTCCTTGGCATCGGGCCTGTTTTGCTTGCCGCTGATGGCGATGATGGGAATATCTTTATGGGGGGATTGGGTCTTGATCTGACGGCACACACTTAAGCCTTCCACATCCGGAAGGACCATGTCCATCAGCACTAAATCAATATCGGGAGTAATATTCTCCAGTGCTTGCCGGCCGGAGGCGGCCACCTTGGTGGTATATCCTTGGGATGATAACAGGACGGTCAAAAGCTCGGAGATGGATGGTTCATCATCAACAATGAGAATCGTTTTTCCGTTATGAGCGCTCAAGGCGCACCTCCATAGAGTTCGACCAGCTTAAGACCCACTATATAGAAACGAAAAACTTCTTCGTCAATACTCTATGGACAGCGCAACATAAGGATAAAAATCATAACTGCACGAACTTAATTAAAAGTATATCGCAAAAAAAACCGGTTTACTTCATCTAAAATACGAAAAATCGGAATTTCTTCCCTGAAAGAAAAGGGCATATCCCCTTGTTCTGAAAAAAGTTAGGATCAAATCAGGCGGTTGGAAGAAAGCGCTTTCTAAAAACAAGGAAAAATCGAACAAAATCATTGGCGCATATAGATGGAAAATTGATAACTGGTCCCGTTTTCCATTAAATTTTCCGAAGCGCTGATGAGCATAAATTGCAGGCTGATGGCAGGAAAAAAGACATCGCAGGCAAAATCCCCTTGCACATGGGTCACGTAAAGGCGCAGGCAGCTGGGATGCGCCAGGGCCAGGCTGAAAATCTGGGAACCGCCGATGACGAATATATCTTCGATCTCTGCGGCAGGCAAAAGGGCGATGGCTTGTTCAAGGCTTTGGGCGGCATGGACGCCCGCAGGCAGATCCAAAACAGCCGAATGGCTCAAAACCACATTGACGCGCCCAGGCAAGGGCCTGTATTTCGGCGGCAAGGAGTCCCAGGTCTTGCGCCCCATGATCACGGCGTTTTTCTTGGAAGGATGGCTTACGCGCGTCGTGATCTCTTTGAAATATTTTAAATCCGAAGGCAGGTCCCAGGCCAGACGGCCGTTTTTGCCGATCCCGTATTTGGCATCAAAAGCAACAATGATCGAAAATGGTCTCATGGACTTGGTGTGCGCCCGCGTACATCGGGCCCTCCCGGCTTATACGGCGATAGGAAATTTGATGAACGGGGCCGGCTGATAACCCATCAATTGAATGTCGGCAAAGGTAAAATCCAGGACATTTTTTTTAGGCAGCACAAGGCGCGGCAGGGCCGTCGGCGTGCGCTCCAGCTGGAGCTTTAAGCCTTCGATGTGGTTAAGATAAATATGCGCGTCCCCCAGCGTATGCACAAAGATGCCCGGTGTAAGACCGCATTCCATGGCAGCCATGCTCATGAGCAGGGCGTAACTGGCGATGTTAAACGGGACGCCTAAGGCCACGTCCGCCGAGCGCTGGTACAATTGGCAGTCCAGACGGCCGTTGACCACATAGAATTGGATAAAGGCGTGGCAGGGCGGCAGGGCCATGCGGTCGATATCCGCAACGTTCCAGGCGCTGACAATGATCCTGCGGGAATCCGGGTTGGTCTTGATCAGATGCAGGGCATTTTGGACCTGGTCGATATGCTCTTTGCGAAAGGCCCCGGTCTTTTCATCCAAAACGAATTTTTCCCATTTGCGCCACTGGTACCCGTACACCGGGCCTAATTCTCCGTCGGGCGAGGCCCAGGCGTTCCAAATGGGCGTGTGCTGTGTTAAATCATCATGGATATTGGTACTGCCCCGCAGAAACCACAGCAGTTCATAGACCAGGGCCTCAAACAGCACCTTTTTGGTGGTCAACAGCGGAAAGCCGTCACGCAGATCATATTTGCACTGGTAACCGAAAATGGACATGGTCCCGGTGCCGGTGCGGTCCTCCTTGCGCTCGCCGTGCTCCAATATGTGCCTAACAAGGTCTAAGTACTGACGCATATCAAGCGGCCCACATCTTGGCATGGTATTCCTGCACCATGCGCTGGGTGTTGAAAAATCCGCCGCGGCGCACGCAATGGATCATCTTGTCGATCCATGGGCTGTGGATATCAACGGCGCCGTTTTTGTTCGTGCGGTAATAAAGCCCGGTCACGTCCCGCAGGGCCGCGTACAAGGCCTTGGAATCCTCCTCCAGGCGCAATTGGCCTTCATCGCCGATCTCAGGGCCCTGATGGCGGTAGCCGAAAATCCAGCCGATATTGTCCTCTTGCGCCTCCACCACCCACCCGTCCAGGGTGGACAGCTGCACCACTCCGTTAAGAATGGCCTTCATGCCGCTGGTGCCGGAGGCCTCAAAGGGCGGCAAGGGATTGTTAAGCCAAACATCCACGGAATTGCTTAACAGCTTGCCGAAATACGTGTCATAATTTTCCAGGACCAGCACCTTGACGGACTTAAACTGCTTGTTGAGCTGGTCCACATGGTCCATGATGTTTTGAATGTGCTTGGCGCCCATGGTGTCCATGGGATGGGATTTGCCGGCGATGATGATCTGCAAAGGCCCTGCCTTCTGGGCGATGTTAAGGATCTCGTGGACATGATGAAAAAGCAGGGACGGCCTTTTATAATTGGTGATTCTGCGGGCCCAGCAGATCGTCAGGATATCTTCCTGCAGTTTCCAATATTTGACCACATTCAACAGCTGGCGCTTATTGGCCTGGTGCGCTTCAAAAATGTCCTTCCTAAAATTCTCATCCTCGATGAGCCGGCCGGCTTCCTCCAGGCGGCGGGGGTCCCGGCGCCAATCGCCGAAGACCCGGGCGTAATTGTCAAAAAGACGGGCAAAGCTCTCCGACACCCAGGTATGGGCGTGCACGCCGTTGGTGATGGCATCGATGCGCTTGGCAAAGGCGGGAAACTGCAGGCGCATGATCTGACCGTGCTTTTGGGCCACGGCATTGACATGCCGGCAATTGTCCAGGCAAATGTAGGTCAAATTCACGTCCTGGGAAGCGGCGTTTTCCTTGCCGAATTTCTCGGCCGCCTGGACATATTCGTCGGTAAAAATCCCCTTTAAATCGTTGATATGGAAACGGTCATGGCCGGCAGCCACGGGCGTGTGGCAGGTGTATACGAATTTTTTCTTTTCAGCCTCCATCCTGGACTTGTCCGCCAGCTGCACATATTTTTCCACCAAGGCAAAAGCCGCGTGGCCCTCGTTCAAATGATAGCAATCGACCTTATACTGCAGTTCATCAATGGCCTTCATGCCGCCTATGCCGAGGATGGAGCGCTGCAGGATGCGCCAAAACACCTGGTCACTGCGGTAGAGCTGGTCGGTCAATTTCCTGAACGCCTCTTTATTTTCAGGAAGATTGGAGTCCAAGAGCACCAGGGGGACCACCTGTTTTTTGTCGTAACTGTACACATAATATTTCCATAAACGCAAAAGAAGGTCTCCCTCCTTGGTCTTCATGCGGATCCGGTTCTTTAAGGGGATCAGCCCCGGATAGGACTGCGGGTCCCAGGCAAGCTCCTCGGGGACCTGTCCGTATTTGTACCAAAAATTCTGCTTGAAATATCCCTTGTTCCATAAGATCCCAAAGGCCACGACAGAGAGGCCTAAATCCGCGATGCTCTTGACCGTGTCCCCGGCCAATACCCCCAGGCCGCCGCTGTAAATGGGGATGTCGAGCATTTTCTGGATATTGATCTTAAACACATAGTCGGAGATCCAGTAATTGGAAAAAACCTGATGTTTGTAAAAGGTGTTCTTCTCGCTCAGGGGCCGGTTGAGCGCAAAGGTATTGTAAATGCTCGGCGCCAGGCCGTATTCCATGGAAAAATAAGCAATGGAGCGCGTCTCTGTTTGGGCCAGCTTGGTTTCGGCTTCCAAGAGCGGGGCCATGGGAAAGGAAAAATAGGTGGAAGCGTTGATGTCCTTGCTGTATTGCCCGTCGAAATTTTCGATCTGCTGGACGAATTCCTGGTAAGTCATGGGTTGTATTATATCTTGAATATGAAAGACAGCGCCCTATTTTTTTAATTTGTTTGGAACAGAGGACTCTGTTCTCTATATTAACGTCAGTTCGACATAACGCTATCTATAGGCATGCAAGGATATGTTTTTTCACGGCGACGAACCTCCACAACCCCGGAGGTTGTGATGGACTTCAAACCATCACAACCTCCGGGGTTGTGGAGGTTGTAAAACCTTGCCGACTTTTGGCGAAAAACCCCTGATTGTTTCTTGCGCAACACCGTTAAGCCGTCCTTATAAAATATGAAAACTTATAATAAAAATAGGGCGCTGTCCCCTATATTAATCCCGCCGCGTGGGCCTGCTTCAGGCTGAAAAAGACATCATTTAAGGCGTAAATCCTGATCTTACCAAACCCTTCCTGGGAAGCGTGGGACAAAAACGACAAAGAATCCAGGATTTGCTCATTATGGTCCAAAACAAAACGGCCCAATAATACGGAATTCAGATGATCGTAGGTTTTAATCGGCGCAACCGTTTTAAGCGTGATGTTCAAAAAATCGATCAACGGCGGCGAGAATCTCCGTCCATCAGCTGTCCAGGATATATAGGCCTGCGGATCCAGGACCAAATACCTCGCCCCCTGTTGATACAAGGAAACCAAGGCACTGAGGTCCTTGGGGCATGGCAGGATTTGCCGCTCATCTGTGACATACAAACCTTCCACTAAAGGCTGGGTGCTGATGATCGAGGCCCGGGGATCACGCTCCAGCAGAAAACGCACCGCCTCGCCATAATCTGTCCTGGCTGCAGCCAAGACGGCGCACGTATAAACCATGCCGGCCGCTGCCACGGCGGACAAGACCAATATCCAACCCCTTGCGGCTTTGAACCTTTGCCAGGCATCATCCAGCACCACGGCCGCAGCGCAGGCCATGAAGGGCAGCATCACGCACAGATACCTGGCCCCTTTTTCCGCAGCAAAGGAAAAAAGCACCATCTGCAGAACGACCAGGCCAAAGGGCAGTAGTTTCGTGTATTCTTTTAATTTCACCAAATAAAGATTCGCCCAGAAAAAACAGGCCAAGCCAATGCCTTCCAGGGCAAACACATCATAAGGATAGGAAATAAAATTGACGGGATTGAATTTTCCGCCGGCATCCTGGGCCTGGTGAAACATCCAGGCAAAATTGACATACAGATTGATGCCCCCATAAAGGCTGCCTGCCCCTAAGATCAGGATGCCGTAAACAACGGCAAACACAGCCAATTTCTGCCAGTGTTTTTTAGATTGAAAAGTCCCCTGCTCAAAGGCGCCGAAATATTCGATAAAAGCCATAAAGACCGGCGCGATGATCATGCGGTAATTGGTCAAATACACGGCAGCCAGCAAAAACGCTGAAACAAACAAAGGCCAGCGGAGGCGGGCCTCCAGCATATAGAAATAAACCGCGCCTAAAAATAATAAGGTGCTCAGCGCCTCCTGCATGCCTGATCTTGAATAAAATACATGGCTGGGCAGAAAAAGCAGGATCAGCGCGCTTAAAATGGCGATGCGCTGAGATTTAAAAACGCGTCCGGCCCAAAAATACAAGACCACGACCGTGGCCAGGCCGCTGAAAGCAGAGACCCAGCGGGCAAAGGCCCAGGCCTGAGGGCCGAACACAAAGACCCTTAGGCTCAAAATAAAAAACCAAAGGGCCTTGGCCGTGGACAAGGCGGTTTTAAGCATCAGGGAAAGGATGATGGCCAATTCCTGAAAATGATGCGGAGGATTATTGGCCACCAGATTCAAAAAAGCCCGGTTATACCCTAAGTACATGCCCTCATCGTAAAAAAGGAATTGGGCCGTGCCGATATGATGAAAACGCAGAACAATCCCGGCCAGCGCCGCCAGGCCAAGGCCAAACGCCATAAGAAGAGGATTTCTAAACATTATGGGAAGGGGCTGGAAAATAAATGTCCTGCCATAAGATCCAGTAGGTTTTAAGCACAGCCATGATGCTCTTGAAATGAAAGGCCTTGGACTTCTCGTGGCGGCGGCCGGTATGTTCGAAATAGATCGCGCGCCAGCTCACCCCCTTCTTTAACAAACGCACGGTGCATTCCGCCAGGGCCGCCAATCCCGTGGATTTGATGGGAATGGCCTGAAGCAAGGTCCGGCGGCAGATGAAACTGCCGTTGTAATATTTCAAATCCAGCCGGAAGAAAAAATTCATGGTGATGACAAAGACCTTGGACACAAAACGCCGGAACAAGGAGCGTTTCCTGGTCTTTTGCATGTAGGAGATGACCAGATCCGCGGAGCCGCGCGCCTCGAGCAAATCCTGCAGGGAGCGGGCCGCCATGTCATTGTCGCCGGGAAACACGGTGATGAATTCCTTGGAGGCCATTTGAACGCCCCGGGCAAAAGAGTAGCCGAAGCCTTCATTGGAGGCATTCACCGCCACCTTGATCTTGGGATTGACCTGGGCCTTGAGGCGGGCGAAATCCCCGGTGCTGTCCGGGCTGCCGTCATCCACCACGATGATTTCGTAATCAGGCGTAATGCTTTTGGCCACGTTGACCGCATTGTCGAGCGCGGCTTCAATGTTGCCTTCTTCCCTGAACGCGGGAATGACTATGGTGACTCCGTCAGCCATGGCAGGACTTTCAGGGAGAATTGACGAGCGAATTAGAGATGCCCATGATCCGCGCGATATCTTCAGCGGGAAGTTTGGGGTTTAAGTCTTCGAGACCGCTGCCGAATTTCAGCATGGGCTCGATTTTTTGGGCTGGGTCGATGATGATATCGCAGACTACCGGCCCAGGCGTGTCCAAGGCCTGCCGGACCACGGATTCCAGCTCATCGTGCTTGGAGGCCCTCAGGGCCGGCAGATGAAAGGCCTGGGCGGTTTTGACAAAATCCGGAAAGGCCAGACCGCTGGGCTCATCCACGGCGACATAATGGGCCTTAAGCCAGGTGTCGATGGTCTGTTTCTGGATGGCGTGGCCGCCGTTGTTGAAGATGAAGAGCTTGACATCCAGATTATAGCGGCGGATGGTGGCCAGCTCCTCGATATTCATCATCAGCCCCCCATCGCCGGTCAAACACAAGATCCTTTGCGGGCCGGCTGAGGCCGCGCCGACGGCCGCGGAAAGGGCATAGCCCATGGGCGTATGGTTCCAGGCGGAAAAAATCCGCTGGCCTTGTTTTAACTCAATGGCCTGCAGGGTCCAGGAAATATTGGCACCGGTGTCCGCGATATAGATGTCATCGGCCCGGCTCAACTTGGAAATGGTTTTGACAAAGACATGGCCGTCGACAAAATCCTGCCGCTCATATTTAGAGGGCGGGCAAATCGGATACTGTTGTTCCCAGGCCCTGATCTGGGCGCGCCAGGAGGCATAACGGTCTTCCTCTTCCTGCGGACGCAGGGCCTTGTTTAAGGCCTGAAAAAATTCCGGAAAAGCGCTCTCAATCCCCAAATCCAAATGGAAATCATTGGCCGTGAATTTCTGCAGTTCAAAAGGGTCGATGTCAACCAGGACCTTTTTGGCATGGGGCGCGAACAAGGTGGTTTTCCCGCCGGTGATCATCTGGGAAAGCCTGGTCCCCACCGCGATGATCAGATCCGCGTTCTGGGCGGCGAAATTGCCCCAGCGCGGGCCAACGACCCCGATCCCTCCCATGTTCAGCGGATCCTCATGGTCCATAATGTCCTTGCCGCCCCAGGTCAAAACCGCAGGCAAGCTCAAGCTGCGCAAAAATTCCAGGGCAGGTTCGATCACCCCGGCGATGCGGATGCCGGCGCCGTAAATCACCAAAGGCCGTTTGGCCTCTTCGATCCAGCCCAGCAGGGTTTTAAGCTGAGAAGCCATGTCCCTCGCTGGCGTCTTAAAGGGGGGAATAAATTCCCTGAGTTTGGCCGGATCAATGTCCATGCGCTGCAGATCATCCGGAATGTCCAAGGCCACAGGCCCTGGACGGCCTTCCTGGGCCAGATACAAGGCCTTTTGCAGTTGGTATTTGATTTCATAAGGGTCCATGACACGATACACATATTTGGTGATGGACGAAAACAAGGAAACAATGTCCGTTTCCTGAAAACCTTTCTGCCGCAAGTTCGCGCTCGGCCGCAGGCGCGGGGTGGTGACCTGGCCGCAGATGCACAGCAAGGGAATGGAATCAAAATAAGCGTTGCAGAGGCTGGTCGTGAGATTGGTGGCGCCGGGACCGGAGGTGACCATCAAGGCCCCCACCTTGCCGCAGGTCCGCCAATAGGCGTCTGCCGCAGCACCCGCAGCCTGCTCATGCTGGACGCAGACATAATGCATGCCCGGATGCCTGGCCACGGAATCAATGGAATGGATGATGGCACCGCCGGAGACCACAAACACGTGCCTGGTCCCCTGCTGATGCAAAAACTCGGCGATAAAGTCGGATAATTTCATTTTAACCCAACGCCCATGCCAAAAATATAATGGCACATCGGCGCAAAGCCGGTGTGCAGGACTTCATCGTTCATCCCGAACATGAAGACGCGCCGGAAATATTTGGACATCATTTTTTTCAAGCTCGCCTGGCCCTGCAGATTGATGTGCTGCACGCGGCTGCGCGGGGAGGCGTGCTTATTGGCCGTGATATTGGGCGTGCCCACGATGCAGACACCGTCATCCTTGAGGCAGGCGCATTGGTTTTCGAAAAAGGACCTGTTTAAAGGCCTGTCCAAATGCTCGATCACGTCGATGGAAAAGGCCGCGTCAAATTGTTCCGGCGGCACGCTGTCACAGATGCTCATGGCCCGAAATTCCACGTTCTTGATCTTGGCCAGCCGCTGGCGGTTGGACTTGATATGCCTCACATCCGGTTCAATGGCCACCACGTGCTTGACGGCCTGGGCGATCACCGGCGTGCCGAAGCCGTCCCCGCAGCCGACTTCCAAAACCCTTTCCATGCCCTCCAGCATCTTGGCGCAAAATTTATAGCGGGCCAGCACAAAGCCCATGTGCTTGGGATCGTGGAGCAAACTATACGAAGTCCAGGGGCCGAGCCGCAAGGATTCGATGAATTGGTAATCCGTGCCCAAGCGGTATGCTTGCTGCTGGGAAATTTTGGATTTCATGATTGCAAGAATTGATTGCCCTGGCGCCGCAATTTATACATGCCGCTGTCCTTGGCCAGCGCTTCGGCCAGCCTTTGCCGCTTGTCCTTGCGCCAGGGATCGTACACCACTGAAAAATTCCGGCCGCTGGTCAACTGCTTGGGCTGGGCGCAGACCCATTCCAAGCAGGCATCGATATCATCCAGGCTGGTCGACGCCCGATGCTTGAGATCATGGGCGGTTTGCCTGCGTTTCTCAGCCGAGGAACCTTGATCATCCAAAATGTCCTGATGGATTTTTGTCAGGGTCCAGCCCGGGCCGATAATGCTTACATGCAAATCCGGATATTCAGCATCCAAAAATTCCGTCATCTTGGTCAGCATGATCTTGGAAATCGCATACGCCGACATATGCACCACCGTGCCGTTGGCCCCGCCGCCGGCGAAAAACACCACCCTGGCACCCCGACGGCGCAAAGGATAAAGCCCATGCACCAGGCGCAAAGGGCCGATGGCATTGACCATCACCGAGCGCTGCCACTGGTCGAAATCGCAGTCAAAAAAATCGCTGGCCGGCAAAAGAGTCCCCACCAGGCAGATCAGCCTGTCCCAGCGGATATGGCCGCGTTTCAAGCGTGCGGTAAAGGCTTTGATTTGGCCGGGGCTGGTGATGTCCAGCTTATGCAGACGGGCCTGGGTCTCATCGAGTCCATCCAGGCTTTGGGCGCGGCGGAAGGTGCCTATCACCCGCCATCCTCTTTCTGCGTATTGCCGGGCCAGATATTTTCCGATATCCGACGAAATGGAGATGATGACAACGGTTTTAGGCATGATCAATAGGGCCCTACAAAGGTATCCTTGATTTCAACGTCGCGGATGGAGAGGGAACCGCGGTCCAGGACTTCCAGGACCGCGCGGATCACCTGCTTGTGCGTCGGGTGAAACGCTTCTTCCAGGGACTTGGACACCGGCGCCGGGCATTCCGGCCAGCCGATGCGTTTGATGGGCGCTTTTAAATCATGAAATGCTTTTTCCGCCACGCGGGCCGCCACTTCCGAGGCAAAGGAGCAGTGCAGCCAGTCTCCGTCGGCACAGATCAGGCGCCCGGTTTTCTGCACCGAGGCCAGGATGGTCTGCTCGTCCAAAGGCTGCAGGGTCACCGGATCAATGACTTCCAGTTCAATGCCGTGCTCGCTTAAAATATGCGCGGCGCGCAGGGCCTCGGGCACCATGGCCGCGGTGGCCACCACGGTCACGTCCCGCCCCTGGCGGCTGATACGCGCCTTGCCGAAAGCCAGACGGTACGGCTCCTGGGGCACCGGCATATTCAGGTAATACAGGCTGCGGTGCTCGATGATCACCACGGGCTTTTTCTGGTTGAAAGCCTCGAGCATGATCCCTTTGATATCATAGGCATTGCTGGGAATGGCGACGATGAGGCCGGGAAAATGGGCAAACAGGGCCTGCAGGTTCTGGGAATGCGTGGCGCCCTGCCCCCAGCCCTTGCCGACAATGGCCCGGAAGGTGATGCCAAGCGATGATTTTCCGCCGTAAATGTATTTCCATTTGGCCGCGTTGTTGATCATCTGGTCCAGCGCCAAAAACATGAAATCATGGCGGGCATGCACCAGCACCGGATGCTTGCCGTTTAAGGCCGCGCCGATGGCGATGCCGGTCAGGGCGTTTTCGCAGGCCGGCACATCGAAGACGCGGGAAGGCCCGAAGCGCCTGGTGGCCTCGATGGTGGTGGCGAAAATGCCGCGGCAATCATCCACCCCTAAGCCGAACAAAAATACGTTGGGATCAGCTTCCATGCCCTGCACAAGAGCTTCGGAAATGGCCTGGCAATAATTGATTTGTCTGGTCATGGTTAAGATGATCTCCTAAGCTTCAATACACATGCTCTTCCAGCATGCTCTCCGAGGGCCAAGGAGCTTTTAAGGCCTTGTCATAGGCCAAATCCGCGGCGAGCTTCCAGCGGTCTTTCATGGCCTGCACTTGAGAGAGCTTCAGGATATGGTCCTGGACCACTTGCAGGGTCAATTTTTCCACGGGATCGCGTTTCATCCAGGCCTCGACTTCCTCCTGGCTGCGGTAACCCCGGTCATAATCAAACAAGGGGCCGACGTGCTCGCGGATGCGGTAGGTCAAACATTCAATGAACAAGGGGCCTTTCAGGGCCCGGACATGTTCCAGCGCGGTTTTTAATGTTTCATAGACCAAGCAGGCATCATTGCCGTCGATCTGCAGGGCCTTCATGTCAGGGCTTGAGACCCTCTCAAAAATTTTAGAAGGCGGCTGGCGCACGTTTAAAGGGCTGTGGGTGGAATACAGATTGTTCTCACATACAAACAGCACGGGCAAGGCATTGGTCACGGCGTAATTTAAGCTCTCGGCAAACACCCCCTCCTCGATGGCCGCATCTCCAAAAACAGCGACCGCCACCCTGCGGTTTAAATCCATCTTAAACGAGAGGGCCGCGCCGACGGCCACAGGCATCATGGCGCTTAAAATGGGCGAGGCAAATATGCCGGCCTTGGGGTCCGTCATATGGGCTGAACCCGCGCGCCCGAGGCAGACGCCGGAGGCCCGGCCGCAAAGCTCATCGAAAAATCCCTGGAAATCCCCTCCCCGGGCCAGGTAGGCCGCGTGACAGCGGTGCCCGGTAAAAACCTGGTCATCCTCCTTAAGCACCGCGCCCAAGGCCGCGGCCACAGCTTCCTGGCCGATGGACAAATGGGTGGGGGTGCGCATCTGCTGGTCCCTGGCGTAGACCTCCACGATCTTTTCCTCGACCATGCGGATCAGAAGCATCAGGTCCAGCAATTTCTTTTTAAGCTCAGGAGTGGCCATATAAGTTCCCATCATTTTACTATTTTTTGAAATTGCCACAATGTAAATTTTATTCTTGCTGGGTGTTGGTATTCAGCCATGCCTTGCGCCTGGCCTTTTGAATGTCGCTGCTTCGCTTTCTTAAACGCGTATTATGCAAGCGTGACTTAGTCAGAGCAGCCTGCCTCGGCGATTGGCCCATGGTGTGCAGGGAATCGGTGAGCTTATTCCATAAGGTCTGGCGATTGGGGTCTGGATATTTATTTTGAAGGGCCCAGGACGAAGGCATGGCGCAAGCCATGGACAAGATCAATAGCAACAAGAGACGGTTCATACATTACCTTTCATAGGTGCCGCTTTTACCCCCGCTTTTGTGGGTCAAGCGGATCTCGGTGAGGACCATGTCCTGGCCCGTAAATTTCATCATATCATAAATGGTCAAGGCCGCGGCTGAAACCGCTGACAGCGCTTCCATTTCAACACCGGTTTTGCCGAAACAAGACACTTCCGAGCTGATCTTGACGGTATTTTTGGATTTGATCATTTCAAACTGCACCGCGACTTTCTCGAGCGGCAGCGGATGGCACAGGGGGATCAAGGAGGGCGTGTTCTTGGCCGCCATAATGCCGGCGATCTTGGCCGTCTCCAGCGCATCTCCCTTGGGCGACCCGGGACCGGTCAAGGTCTTAAAAGCCATGGGGCTTAAAACCAGTTTCCCCTCGGCCCTGGCTATGCGTTGGGTGGCCTGCTTAAGTGAAATATCCGCCATGCCCATAGCTATGTCTCCCAATCGTCTGATTTTTTACGGTTTTGCTTCTTTAAAGTGTTTTTCTTTTTATCTTTGAGCATCCGCTCCTTGGCCGACAAAGAGCGCTTGCGGTTTTGGCGCCGGATTTTTTCCTGCCTGGACTTGCGATAAAGGCGCTGCTCCTCCTGCCGTCTGCGCAAAGCTTCCTTCAATAATTCCCAGGCCATTTGACGGTTGAGAAACTGGGAACGGGTTTCATGGCATTTGACGATGATGCCCGTCGGCTTATGGAACAAGACCACACAGGTGGCCACCTTGTTGACATGCTGTCCGCCCGGACCGGAAGAACGCACGAAGGATTCTACAACATCTTCCTTTGATACAGTATCCCCGACCATTGTTCTCCTTTGGCTATCCGCAGGCATCTAAACGGCAAGCGGGCATAGGCCCGGCGCAATGTGCCAAGATGGCCCAACGAAATCCCTGAGACCGCCAGATACCCGCCCTTCCTGACAAACGTGATGATTTTTTGAGCAAAACGGATCAAATCATCAGTGATCAAATTGGCTGCCACAAAGTCAAAAATTTCTTTGGAAGGATATTTTTGAATGTCCGCCCTCTGCACTTGAAAATACATTTGATTGGCCTTCATATTGTCCTTCGCGGCCTGGACGCTCAAGGCGCCGATATCAATGCCCTTGACGCGCGCGGCCCCGCTATGCAAGGCAACCAGGCCCAAAATCCCTGTGCCGGTCCCGATGTCGAGAAAAGACTGGAAATGCCCCTGATGGTCCTCAATCATTTGCGCGATCATCCGGGTGGTCTCATGCAAACCCGTGCCAAAGGACAAAAGCGTGTCCATGTAAAGTGCAGACCTGCCCGGACGCGGCCTGTACTTATTCTTGTACCAGACCGGCACCACATCTAATTTTTCGGTCAAGGCCGCCGGCCGCCATTCTTTTTTCCAAAGTGTCAGCCAGTCCTTGGGCGCCAGACAATGCTGTTGAATGGTCACCCCGGCGATGTTCAACCGGCTTAGCAATCCAGCCGCGCGCTTGAATTTCGCCGGATGCTCACAGAACATTTCCAGGCAGGGTTTAGACCCCGACGTCGATGAAATCAATTCTTCCTGGCCATAGCCCAAATTTAAAAGAACGGCGCGGATGATCCAAAGCTTGCGTTCATCCGCGGCATACGCCCGCCATCGATAAACCCTGCGCGGCACCCTCTCCTGAAATACAAGGGCTTGGGCTGGGCTCATGACTTGAATTTGATCAAGGACGGTTCGTAGTCTGAAGGCGCTTGAAAGCCCAATAAATTCAGCAGGGTCGCAGCCACATTGGCCAGCCCCGCGTTGGGAAGCCCTGCCATTTCATATTCCCCTTGATACCCCGGATCCACGATGGCGCAGGGAACAGGATTCAAGGAATGGGCTGTGCTGACCTGCTTTTGGCCTTTTTTGACCGTGTACATCTCATCCGCGTTGCCGTGGTCTGCCAGCACAACGGCGATGCCGTTTAAGGCCCGGATGGCCTCCAGCAATTTGGCCAGGCCCTGGTCCACCGCTTCCACGGAAAGGATGATCGCCTCCGGCACGCCGGTATGCCCCACCATGTCGCCGTTGGGATAATTCAGACGGCCGAATCTGTACTTGCCGCTGTTAAGAAGCTCGATGGTGCGTGCGGTGATCTCATCCGCCTTCATGCGGGGCGCCTGGTCGAAACGTATTTTGTCCGACGGGATTTCCACGTAGGTCTCAAGCTTTTCATCGATATAACCTGATCTGTTGCCGTTCCAGAAATAGGTCACGTGCCCGTATTTCTGGGTCTCGGAAATCGCGAAGGAGGTGATCCCGTTGGCGCACATATAGGCACCCACGGGCGCCTCGATTTGCGGCGGCGCCACCAAATAATGCTTAGGAATATGCAGATCGCCGTCATATTCCATCATGCCGGCAAACAGCACCTCCGGCACGCGCACGCGGTCGAATTTGTCGAAATCCTTCTCCTCAAAGGCCCTGGACAATTCCATGGCCCGGTCGCCCCGGAAATTGAACAGGACAACGGAATCGCCGTCCTCGATGGTGCCCACCGGCGAGCCGTCGTCTTCGATGACAAAGGAATCCAGGTACTGGTCCGTGATCTTGGGGTCTTCCTGGTAATAGGTTTCAACAGCCTGGCGCGCGCTGGTGAACCTGCGGCCCCGGCCCAAGACATGGGCCTTCCAGCCGCGCTCCACAATGGACCAATCCGCGTTATAGCGGTCCATGGTGGTGACCATGCGGCCGCCGCCGGAGGCGATGCGGTATTCATAATTACGGTGGGAAGCATTGATCTCTTTAAGCACCTCTTCGGTCTTATCGATGTAGGTCAGGGCCGACTTTTCATACACGTCCCGGCCGTCCAACAGCGCGTGGATGCAGACCCGGCGCACCCCTTCCTGGGCCAGGTGCTTTACCATGGCCAGCAGCTGGTCGATATGGGCATGCACATTGCCGTCGGACAAAAGGCCGATGAAATGAAAGACCTTGTTTTGGGACTTGACCCGTTCGACCAATTGCTTCCAGATCTCGGTCTCATAAATGGCGCCGCCGGCAATGGCTTTTTGGGCGAGCTTGGCGCCCTGGTCAAAAATGCGGCCGGCGCCCAGGGCATTGTGCCCCACCTCGGAATTGCCCATGTCCTCATCGCTGGGCATGCCGACGGCAGTGCCGTGGGCCTTAAGCGGGGTGTACAGCTTGGATTGCATCAAGGCCTCCAGGCAGGGGGTCTTGGCCAAAAATACACCGTCGCTGTCGTCCCTTTTGCCGATGCCCACCCCGTCCATGATCACCAAAAGCAAGGGGCCCGGTCGTCCGGAAAAACCGGATAATTTTTTCAACATTAAAGACATAATTAGAAACTCACCTTCGGCGCTTCCTGGGCCTGCGCAGGCGCATTGAAATAAGCCGCAGGCTGGGTCAAATGCGTTGCCGAAGCAAAGAATGATCCGAATAAACTTTGCTGATAAGAATTAAAACGCTTTACCGCATCGTTATAGCGCATGCGCTCCACCGCAATGCGGTTTTCGGTGCCTTCCAGCTGGCTTTGCAATTCCAAAAAGTTCTGGTCCGCTTTCAGGTTAGGGTAATTCTCGGAGACCATAAGCAGGCGCGACAAGGCGCCGGTTAAGGCATTGGCCGCGTCCACCTTTTGCTGTACGGATTCTGAAGTTTGGGCCGCGCCCCACTGGCTGCGCAGGCGCGTGACCTCCTCCAATATGTCTTTTTCATGCGCGGCATATCCCTTGACAGTACTGACCAGATTGGGGATCAGGTCAAAGCGCCGCTGTAATTGGTTTTCCACCTGGGCCCAGGAAGATTTCACCTCCTGGTTCATGCTGACCATCTGATTATACCCGCTTTGATACCAGCCAAATCCGAAAATGGCCAGCACTGCCAATACCGCCAACACAACCCACATTTTATTCATCCTAAGCCTCCTTCAATTGATTTACCAGCTTCCGCTGGCCCCGCCGCCGCCGCTCATGCCGCCGCCGAATCCTCCGAAACCGCCGCTAAATCCGCCGCCCCCGCCGAAACCGCCCGAACCGTACCCCCGGCTGTAACCCCCCGGGAAAAACAGCATGGGAAGGAAAAACCCTCCGCGTCCGATAAAGAAAAAAATGATCAGCGCAATAACAAGCCAAACGACCCAGGAAGAACCGTCGGTGAGTTCTTGCGGCTGAGGAACACCTGTGAGTGTCACATTATACTCTTTAGCGATCAAGGTGACAATAGCCGCTGTTCCTTTGGCAATGCCATCGGAATATTGGCCTTGCTTAAATTCAGGGACCATGATGTTATTGATGATCGCGCTGCTGTAAGCGTCTGTCACAGCGCCTTCCAGGCCGTAACCCACCTCGATGCGCATATGATGGTCCTTAGAGGCCACCAAAAGCAAAACCCCGTTGTCCTTGCCCTTTTGGCCGATGCCGAAACGCTGGAAAAGCCTGACGGCATATTCTTCGATGGACAACGGTTCAGTGCTCTCAACCGTGACCACGGCCACTTCCGCCGTGGTTTTCTGCCTCAATTCCTTTATCCAGGCCTCTATCTTCTGATGGTCCGCATCCTCCATGATCCCGGCTTGGTCCGTCACATAGCCCGTGGCTTCAGGATAGGACACCTGCTGGGCATAGGCCCATCCTGTCATGGGCAAAAAGATTGCAACCGCGATTAAGATGGATTTCATATCAGGTCAATCTGGCGGGAAAGCCCTTCCAGCTGGACGATAAATTGATGGACAAGCTCTTCCAACCGGCCGGGAGGGATCGAAATTTTTTTATGTTTGCGCTGATAGACCTCCAAAAACGGCTGGCCATCCACCGCATAAAGCCCGGCCATTTGGGGGATCATCTCTTCATTGGCCCCCAGGGGCTTCTGGCCCTTAAACACAATCAATTGACGAAACACCGGCAGTAAATCGCCCAGCAGAGCGATCAGCAATTCCTTATAATGCTCCCTGTGCTCCCCCAAGCCAAGATAGGCCTGGCGCAGATTCAGCAATTTGCCCTTGATCTGCTGTTCACAGAGCAGACGCAGGTCTTTAAGCGGGATATCAAGGTCCTTAAAAAAATCCTCCCCGAAAATGACAATGTGGTTTGCCTTGATTTCACAATACTCCAGGGGAAAAACATCCAGGGATCCCTGGATATAATCCTTGGTCAGCAGTAAAGGGGTGGCGATCCGTTTCTCCTGTCCTTTTTTAAACACGGCCTGGCATTGCTTAAGGACGGAAAAATCGATCTGCCTGACAATGACAGCCAAATTGATATTGGAAATTCCCGGATTATAATTGACCCCGGCGGCCGAGCCGTAGACTAAGATTGAAACAGCGTTCTCCCCCAGGCTTTCCAAAAGCTTTTGGACAAAGCCGGCCACCACGTTCTGCGCCGATGCCGGCAAGGTTTGGATGTTGACGGGTTGGGGGATCACAAAGGAAGATTACTTTTTCTTGTTCTTATGTTCGTGGTAGGCAATCCATACAGCGGCATATTTCTTGAGCCAGTCTTCGGCCGCGGCCTCGAAACCAATGTCATAGCCGGCGATCTCGCTTTCCAGCCACTTGTGGCGGTTGATTTCCTCGATCACCTTTTTATTGCGCAAAAGTTTTTTGGCGTCTGTGTCGCTTACTGGCCGGCCCATAAATTTTATTCTAAACGTTACGGCTTTTTTTTGCAAGAACTTCTCTTGAGAGGACTTAGAAAAATCTAAGCTCGATATGGTCTTCATATGGAAACCGGGGATCATTCTTCTGATGAAGCGCGTAAGACAGCTGTAAGAGCTGTCTGGCCTGGCCCATTTGGCCGGCCTTCTGATATATTTCGCCTAAATAGAAATAAACGTCGGGATTGCCTTTTTCGACATCCAAACTTTTCTGAAACATGATCACGGCCTTTTCGAATTGGCCCATGCCCAGCAAGGCCATCCCCTCGTAATAATAAAAGGCGTCCTTGAGCGGCAGGTCCGGGTTATTCAGCCCCCAATTGGCCATCAGCACCACCTTATCAAGCTGTCCGGTCTTATAATAACAGGACAACAACAAGATATAAGCTTGAGCCTGGGCCATGTTGAGCTCATGTTCCAGGGAAAATTTGAAATACAAGCTGGAAAAAATTTGCTTGTACATGATGGAATCACGCATCAACAGCAAGGCCAGCTGGGGGCTGGAAGAGACGGCCTTAAACAAATATTCCGCGGCCTGGGCCCACATTTCCTTTTTATAATACAGGACGCCCAAATTGAAATTGGACCAAAACAGCAGGTGCCCGGACACGGAGGAAGTGCCTTTAAAAAGATCTTCGGCCTTGTCCTGCTGGCCCGTGAAATATTCCACATAGCCCAGCAATTGCCGGGCCACCACATCATTCGGCATATATTGCCCGATCAGCTCGAAATAATCCCTGTACGGCTGCCATTGGATGTCCTTTTTGTTCTTGGGGTCTTTTTCAAATATGATCATGTCCGAGAAATCCGGGATGGAATCATTTAAATGGCGCATCTTGACCCTAAGGCCGATTGTCTTAAGGTCAAGGCAGGTCCACCCGAACACGAACACGATCAGGTACACCACGGCCACCCGGCCAAACACCCACCGCATCACGCTTGCCATCGTCCCTCGATTTTAAAAAGCGCACATAAATACAAAAATGTCCCGGCAAAAAGCAGGACCAGGGCCATGTGAAAAAAGTAGCGCCCCGGGCTTGCGAAGCGGACCACAATGTCCGAGGCGCCCGCGGGCAGCCATAATCCGATAAAGGACACATCGGCCCTGAGCACAGGCGCGGCCTGCCCGTTGATCAAGGCATGCCATTGGCTGTGATAATTGTCCTTGATCACCAGAAATTTACTTTTGGACAAATGGGACTTTAAAATCCATGTGTTGGTGTCCTGATGCAGGATAGACAATTGACCGGAATGTAAAGGATCCGCATCTGCCTGGCTTGCGGCCTGAGGGTCAATCACCCAGTCTTTGGCATGGCTTTGCGCTTTGGGGACAAAAGCCAGATTGGCGCCGGAGGCCATCATGGTTTCGAGCTTTTGGAAAAACTCCGGGCTCTCCTCGTAGGGCGCCACATTGTCATACATCATAAAAGGGACCATCCGATATTCGCCCAGCACATCCGGATTAATATGGTCGATCAAATCCTGCAGCCAGGGAGTGGTGTAATACAATTCCAATTTTTGGGTCCGCTGGACATGATGGGTCTGATAATACCTGACAGTGTCTGACTGGGATTTTTCAATTTTGGCCTTTAAATGGCCGTAAACCTGCGTGGATTGAATCAAAACAGCCAGAAATAGGATGACAAATCCGGCGGGATAGGACATCGAGGGGCTGCATAAAAGATAGACCAAAAA
Source organism: uncultured Planctomycetales bacterium (assembly GCA_964483785.1). Classification (GTDB taxonomy): domain Bacteria; phylum Omnitrophota; class Gorgyraeia; order Zapsychrales; family Fredricksoniimonadaceae; genus JABDGZ01. Next base: position 33,689 of record CAZACW010000008.1, on the reverse strand, counting down.
ATAGGCCAGGGTCAAAAATACGGCGGCCCAGGCGCCCCACAGCACGCCCTGGCGGGTGGACAAAAATACCATGAAGCCCAAATGGACCATGACCAGATACATCAGCCACCAGGCCTGCCGCGGGGACTTCTCCAGCTGTGCCATAAACGACTGAAAAGCGGCGACGGACAACAGCACGGCCATGGGCAGCATGGCCAGCCAGAAAAAATAATACAATTGCCGGATATATTTGAAGATGACCAAATGCTCAAAAAGAAAGCGGTGCACCCCGGCGGCCGAGGTCACGGTGATCAAGGACAGCGCCAGGATATTCAACAGCAGAAAGTAGATGAGCCTGCTGGCACTGGCCAAAATGGCTGTCAGCAAAAGCAGGAAGAACACATACGGGACAAAGATGTCCCCCATGTCGATGTTCGCGTGGTCATCAAAGACCCGGTCAAAATAGCCGTGGCTGACAAGGTCTCCGCTGGCCGCGTTTTCCAGGCCCACGGCCACTGCAGAGGGCGCGTCAGCGCCGGAGTGGCGGCCGGGCAGGACAAATTCCCCGCTTTTGGATTCCTTGTACAACAGCAGGGCCGGGATGCAGGAAACCAAAAGAAAAACCAGGCCGAAGGCCGTCAGACCCTTGTTGCGGCCCATAAAGGCAAGACTGTTTTTCCAAAATTCAGCGACCGGTTTCCAGTACAACAAGACCATAAAAAAGACAAACACCGTCAGGACCGTTAAAAAGAAAAACGGGATATAGGTGGTCGCCAGCAGGCCGGCGCAAAAACACATGCCCAAAAAATACGGCCGGCGGGCCTGGCGGCTGAAGGACAGCAGAAAATAAAAGAACCAGATCAAGGGGACGAAAATGATGATGATGTAATTGTAAAATAATTCCGCGCCCCAGGAGGAAAAAAGAAAAAGCACATAGCCTACAAAGGCGTAAAAAGGCTCCTGCAGCAGCAGGCGCGTGATCAAATAGACCGCCAATCCCGCCAAAAAATAATACAGCCCCAGAAAAACCAGATAGGCGGCAGAGGCAGGTACGCCGCACCATTTCAGCGCCACCATCAAAAAAAAGAACGGATTGACATCGCCGACGCGCCTTAAGAAAAAATGATACGGCACGCCGTTGACCATGTCGCGGCCCCACAGCGGAAACACCCCCTGGCTTAAATGATCCGTGTAAAATCCGATTTGATCGGCGTAAGGCGCGGCATCCGCTTCCAAATGCAGATGGCCCCTGAAGAACGGAAAAAAACAGCCGGCCCACAGCACAAAGGGGATTGTTAAAAAAAGGATTTCCTTGGTTTTCATCTGGAATGGATGGTCTTTAATTGAGAACGCAGTTGATACACGGCCACTCCGAATGCCACCGCGACATTCAGGGAATTCTTGATCCCTTCCATTTCGATTTCCATGGCCGCATCCGTCCAGGAGGACAGGGCCTGGCTGATCCCTTCCACCTCGTGGCCGATCACCAGGCACACCGGCGGCCTGGGCTTGAAACAATCATGGGCCACACTGCCCTGCATCTGCTCTAAAAGCACGATCTGGTAACCCTGCTGTTTCAATTCCTGAAGAAGTTGAATGACATCTTCCCTATATTCCCAGGGCACATGATTTTCAGCGCCTAAAGCTGTTTTGGCAATGCCGCTCTGGGGCGGATAACCGGTGATCCCGCACAGCCATATTTTTTCAATCCCGGCGCCGTCAGCGGTCCTGAAAATGGCGCCCACATTATGCAGACTGCGGACATTATTGAGGACCACGCACAAAGGCAGTCTGGGATGATTGGCTTTCTGGACTTGACGGCTGACGATTTCCTCGTGGGACAATTTGCGCATCAAGACAGCCGTTCCCATTCCTGGGCCACGGCATCCATCAAGGGCTTGATGATCGTTTCGGAAAAATCAAAACGGATGCCGGCGGCGCTGTACAATTCTTTGACGGACAAAGACCCTCCCAGCGCCAGCCCGCTCTTGTAATCCGCCAGGGCCTTGGAACCGTTCCTGCGGTCATTCAGCCACACCTGCAAAGCACCCAGCTGGGCAATGCCGTATTCGATGTAATAAAAAGGCACCTCGAAAATATGCAGCTGCCTGTGCCAGAGATGGTCCCTGATCTGGGTCAACCCTTCCCAGTCGATGAATTGCCCGCCGAATTGCTCATAGAAAGCGCACCAGGCCTGCCGGCGTTCATCCGGGGAATGTCCGGGATGTTCATACAGCCAGTGCTGAAAAGCATCAATCGTGGCGACCCAGGCCAGGGTCTGGACAATCCCTTCCAAATGTTCGCGGTTGGAGCGGCGCAAATCCTGCGGCCCGTAAAAGCGGCCCAAATGCCGGCTGCATAAAAGTTCCATGGCCATGGAAGCCACTTCGCAAAACTCCATGGGCGCATGCCTGTACTCAACGATGGGGTCCTGGGCCGAGGCCAGGGCGTGAAAGGCATGGCCGGATTCATGCAGAAGTGTGCGCACATCATCATCGATACCGACGGCATTCATGAAAATAAAAGGCTTGCGGGCCTCGCTTAAAGTGTTTTGATACCCGCCGGGCGCCTTGCCCTTGCGGCTGGCCAGATCCAGCAAGCCTAATTGCTCCATTTCCCGAAATTGCGCGCTGAAATCCGGGTCCAGCGCATCAAAAATCGACTGGGTGCCTTGAATGAGCTCGTGGACCTGCTTAAACGGGGCCAATGGTTCAGCGCCCATAGGATCAACCGCCGTGTCCCACGGCCTTAATGTCTTTAGCTTCATCTGCTGGCGGCGTTTTTCCATGATCCTGCCGTGCAAGGGCACGATCAACCTCTCCACGGTTTCATGGTATTTTTTACAATCTTGGGGCGTATAATCAAAACGGTGATAGGCTTTAAACTGATAAGCGGTAAACGGCTCGAACCCGGCATTTTGGGCGATGGCATTGCGCAAGCTCAACATCTCTTCAAATATTTTCTCAAGCTTGTCCTTGTCCTTGAGCCGCCGCTCGGCCGCTGCCCTCCAGGAGCGCTCCCGCAGGTCCTGGTCATTGTCCAGCAGATATTTGGCCATTTGCGGAAGGGTCTGTTCCTTGCCCTCGAAGGAGACGGTCATGGCCCCGCAGATGGTCTGATATTCCTGGCTCAATAAATCCACCTTGGTCTGCAAGGGCACATTCTCCTCGCAAAAAAGTTCGATATCAGCTCTCACGACCCTGTCATACACCTGGTATCGCCTCGCCTCCAGAGGATAGCGTTTGTTCATATGAAGATATTTGCGGTTTAATCGGTCGTTGACAGGCTTGACTGCCGGCGGGACGGTCTCGATGAATTTGGTGTAGGCGCCGGCGGTCGGAGGATCATCGGTCTGGCAGGTCATGCGGATATAAAGGACCGAACCGGCTTGTGAGAGGGCCGCGTCCAGTTCTGAGCGGTCCAACAGCCATTGCTCCAATTCCTTGGCTGAGGCGATCTCCCGAATTTCGAGCTGTTCATACAAGGCCAGAACAGCCGCGGCATCGGTTAAATCCGCCCCTTCAGGGACGAAACGGCGTTTTTGATAGGCGGGCAGCTGGGTCAAATCCATGGATTGGTAAGGTATAAAAACCTTGACAATTGAACTTAATCAATTATAGTTAAGATTCAAATTTTTAAGTCCCTAACATTTTGCAATCGAGGTCATTCATGAGATCCTGCATTGTCTGCGCTAAAAGCCCTGCTTCCGGCCGCAAATACAAAAGACGCGGTATGGAAAAGAAAAAAGGCGGGGCAGGTTCTAAAATCGTCGGTAAAAGCTTCCGTTTGGTGCTCCCTAATCTCCAGCGCATCAAAATTTCCATCAACGGCAGGGTGCAAAGGGCCTTGGTCTGCACCAGCTGCATCCAGGCCAATAAAATCACCCGCGCGGCTTAAAATAAGGAACAGGACCACCGCAACCCCCGGGGTTGCATAGACTCTGTCTCCCCCCTATTTTATATCCTTCAATACCAGCTGGACAACCGGCGCCTTGTTCCAATCATCAATCCCCAAGGTATACGCCAAATCCACCACAGCACCTAATTTCACGGAATCTTTCAAGGACCCCATGCCGAAGCCCACGGCGCTGAAGGTCTTATTGCCATCGCTGACCCAAAATTTCAAGGTGTCCCTGCCCAATACAGACGGAGGGCTTTTGACCGTCACCTTCCGGGAACAAAATAAGGGCGCGGGATTGCCCTCCCCATGAGGTTCCAGACTGCCCAGCACCTCGACTAAGCCCATATCAATGTCCTTAAAACTGATTTCGCAGTCGATATTTAAACTGGGAATGAATTGTTCCTGGGTCAGGGCCTGCTGGGCAAAGGCATTGATTGCAATGCGAAAGGCCTCGATATTATCATGTTTCAGACGCAGTCCCGCGGCCCTTTTATGCCCGCCGAAATTTTCCAGGGCCCAGGAACAGGCGCCTAACGCTTCATTTAAATGAAAGCCCTCGATGGAACGGGCTGAGCCGGTGCCCAGCCCCTCTTCCACGGAAATCACCACGGTGGGCCGGTAATATTTATCCACAATGCGGCTGGCCACGATGCCTAAGACCCCTTTATGCCATCCTTCCTTATGAACCACGATGATGTCCTGGCTCTTTAAATTCTCATCCGCCTCAATCATCCGCAAGGCCTCTGAGACCACCTCGGTCTGCATTCTTTGGCGGGTTTGATTGTGCGCTTCCAGGCTGCGGGCCAGGGCATGGGCGTCGGAGGCGTTTTCCGACAAGAGCAAATCCAGGGAAATCCTGGCAGAGTCCATGCGGCCGGCCGCGTTGATCCTGGGGCCTAAAATAAACCCGATATAGGACGGCTTCATTTTTTTGCCGGCAATTTTCGCCACTTCCAGCAGGGCTTGAAGCCCTGGCTTATTGGTCCGCTCGATAAAGGGAAGGCCGTTTTTGACAAAAACGCGGTTTTCGCCGAGCAAAGGGACCACATCTGCCACGGTGCCTAAAGCCACCAAATCCAGGTCTTCCTTAGGGATTTCGCCCAGGATCGCCTGCATTAATTTGGCCACCAATCCCACGGCGGACAAATTTTTAAACGGATACAGGCAGTCCTGTCTTTTGGGATTGATCACCGCCAGGGCCGCGGGGATTTTAGGGCCATCGGGTTCATGGTGGTCGATCACGATCACGTCGATGCCGGCGGCCTTGATGCTTGCGATGGGCCCAAAGGCATTGATGCCGCAGTCCACGGTGATCAATAGGTGAATGCCCTGGTCCCTGGCAAAATCCGCCACCTCCGCATTCAGGCCATAGCCTTCTTCCATGCGGTGAGGGATATAATTGATGGTCTCAAGGCCCAGTTGATCGAACAAACGCCGCAGCAAGGCCGACGAGGTGACACCGTCCACGTCATAATCGCCGAAGATCAGGATTTTCTCCGCCCTTTGCTTGGCCAATTCTATGCGGGCCACGGCGCGGTCCATGTCCGTCAATAAAAAGGGATTGTTAAGGGTGGTCATCTCCGCCGACAAAAATACCCTGGCTTGGGGTACGGTCGTGATCTGGCGGTTGATCAACAGCTGGGCGATGATGGGATGGATGTTTAATTCATCACTGAAGCTTTGGCGCAATTGCGGATTGGGCGCTTGGAGAGTCCAGCGTTTCATCAATGCCTCTTACATTTTTTCAGGAGCGGAAACTCCCAACAATTTTAATCCATTGCCTAACACCATGCGCGCGGCCTCAATCAGGGCCAGCCGCTCAGACGCAAGTTCCTTGTGTTCATCCAGGACGCGGCAGGAATCGTAAAATTTATGGAAAGCTCCGGCCACTTCCTGCAGATATCTGACCAGGGAAAACGGCTCCAGGGTCTTGGCGCACCCGATCAGTATATCAGGATAAAGCCCGATTTTACGCATTAAATCAATTTCTTCCGGGGCCTGCATGAGGCCCAAATCCTTGGTCTTGGGCGCGCAATGGTATTCGTCCTTGGCCTTGCGGATGATGCTGTGAATGCGCGCATGGGCATACTGGATGTAATACACCGGGTTTTCCGCGCTTTGCTTTTTGGCCAGCTCCAGGTCGAATTCCAGATGGGCATTGGCCTGGCGCATCAAAAAGAAAAACCGGCCCGCGTCGCGGCCCACCTCATCCATCACCTCCCGCAAGGAAATGAATTCGCCCCGCCGGGTGGACATGGACACTTCCTTGCCGCCGCGGTAAATGGTGGCCAATTGCACGATCAGGATGTCCAGATCATCCACGGATTTTCCCAGGGCCCCGGCCGCGGCCTTGATGCGGGGAATGTAGCCGTGATGATCAGGCCCTAAAATATTGACGATGCGCTTGAATCCCCTGGCGAATTTGTCCTTGTGATAAACAATGTCCGGGGCCAGATACGTGTATTGCCCGTCGCTTTTGCGGACCACCCTGTCCTTGTCATCGCCCCATAAGGTCGATTTAAACCACCAGGCCCCTTCCTGTTCATAGATAAAGCCCCTGGCGCAAAGGTCCGCCAAAACCTCGGCAATGGCCTTGGCATCCGCGATCTTGGACTGATAAGACCAGATATCAAAATGCACCCCAAAATCTTCCAGGTCTTTTTGGATCATGGCCATGAGATAATCCACGCCAAAGCGCCGGAAATCCGCCTCCTGGCATTCCTTCAGATCCGCTGTTGTTTTGATGCCTTTGGCTTGTACAAAGGCTTCGGCCATCGCGCGGATATAATCGCCCTGATAACCATCTTCAGGGAAGGCCACCTCCTGGCCCAAATATTGCTGGGCGCGGGCCTGGATGGATTTGCCCAGGATATTGATCTGATTGCCCTCATCGTTGACGTAATATTCCCGGCGCGCGTCAAACCCCACGGCCAAAAGAATATTGACCAGGCTGTCCCCCACCGCGGCCTGGCGGCCATGGGCCACGGTCAAGGGCCCGGTGGGATTGGCGCTGACAAATTCCAGGCAAAAGGAAAGGCCGGCCCCATAATCCGAACAGCCGTAATCCTGCTGACGGCGCAGTACATCATATAAGACCTGATAAAATCCTTCTGTGGAGAGATAAAAATTGATAAAGCCCGGGGCCTTGATCTCGATGCTGCGGATGAAAGGATGTAAGGGGCTGGATTGGACCGAAGCTTGCAAGCCGGGCAGGATCTGCTGGGCTATGCTTAAAGGGCTTTTTTTTAAGACACGGCCCAATTGCAGGGCCGCATTGCAGGAAAATTCGCCGTGCTGTTTGTCCGCAGGCACATCAATCAAGACAGGCACGTCCCCCGCCCCTTCCAGGGATTTGAGGGACGCGGCAATGAGTGCCTGCAATTGGCGGCGGGTCTCGGCGAACATAATAAATAAGCGTTCAGGGAAAAGCGTTCAAGGGTCAGAATAAATGCTTATTACTGATCGCCTAACGCTGATCGCTGAACGCTTATCCTTTAGCTCTTTTTTTAAGCTTGATTTCTGCCTTAGGCGCGTCCTGCCAGAGATGTTCCAGGGCGTAAAATGCGCGGGCCTGGGGCTCGAAAATATGGGCCACCACGTCCCCCATGTCCAGCAATATCCAGGCGCCGTTTTCCTGGGAATGTTCCAGACCGCCCAGGGACTTTAAGCTTCGGCCGAGGTGCGCCTGGATCCCCTCGCCGGCCAGGCCCTCTTCAATGCCTTCGGCAACGGCCTTGACCTGGCGGTCAGAGGTCCCTGTGGCGATGACAAAATAGTCGCAAAAGTTAACCAAATGGCGCATGTCCAGAATCACAATGTCCTGCGCCTTGACGTCATCCGCAAATCTTGCTACTTTTTGGGCTAATGCTTTAGAAGTTAAAACCTTCTGGCGAATAAAATCTTCCTTGGTACCTATTTCTTTTTAAGTTTGGCGGCCTGGTCCTTGCTTAACACGCGCCAGCACTCATGCGAACCTTTCAGGGACTTGGTAACGGCAAAAAAACGCCCGCCTTTTTCCTTTACGGAGTAGGTATCGGTTTCAAATTTGGCCTTGGTTTTCACATCATAGAACGATAATTTCTCCATCCAGTCCTCCTTAAAAAACGTTGAAGGTTGTTTGATTAATTGAGAGTCTACTTGATAAACTTTTCTTTGTCAATCCAAAAAAGGCCCATTTATTCGGATTTTAGGGAGCGGCCCATCAAATCGCGCATGGCCTTGGCCGCAGGCTTGCGGGTGAAAATGATCTTGTAAACCTCATCCACAATGGGTGCAGCGATCCTCTTTTTACGGGCCAGGGCATATACGGCCTTGGCTGTCAGCACCCCTTCAGCGACGGCATGCATGGAGCCCAGGATCTCCTTGATCTTCCTTCCGCGGCCCAGGGCCTCACCCACACTGCGGTTGCGGCTGTTGGGGCTGAAGCAGGTTGTGACTAAGTCCCCTAAACCGGCCAATCCGTAAAAGGTCTCTTGTTTGGCGCCCAAGGCCATGCCTAAACGGGAAATTTCCGCCAGGCCGCGTGTCAGAATGGCGGCCTTGGCATTGGTGCCAAGCTTTAATCCGTCGCAGATCCCGCAGGCCAGGGCAATGACATTCTTGACACTGCCGCCGAATTCAACGCCGGCTACATCCGTGTTGGTATAAATCCTAAAGGCGTTTGAATTGAATATTTTTTGGACAAGCGCGGCCAGGCTCTTGTCCTTGCAGGCAGCTACGGCTGTAGTCGGCACGCCCCTGGCCACCTCACCGGCAATGGTAGGACCGGAAAGCACCACCAAGGGCACCCTGGGCAGATGCTGAAGAATAACCTCGGACATGCGCTTAAAAGTCTTAGGCTCAATACCCTTGACCACGCTGACAAAGACCTTGCCCTGATAAGCTGTTTTTTTGAGTTTGATCAAGGTCTTGGTCAAATATTCCGAAGGCACGGACAGGACAATCAGGTCCCCATATTGAACAGCTTCGTGAAGGTCTGCGGACAATCTGACCTGGGAAGGGATTTTGACGCCGGGCAGGAATTTTTTGTTTTCACGGCGGCGGGCGGTTTGGCTGATATCCTCCGCAAAAGCGCCCCAAAGCAGCACGGGATATTTTTGGCGGGCCAAATGGACGGCCAGGGTGGTGCCCCAGCCGCCGTCGCCTATGATACTGATCTTTCTGATTATCCTCATCTTTGCCCTGCCCGCGAAAGCGGGAATCCAAATCCATCACCGCCAAATGAAGATTTCCCGCCAGATTTCGAACATGTAGGCCGCGCCCCACTTTAAGACCTGCAGTTTGCGCTCGCCCCCTTCGCGGGCCGGCTCATCGCCGGGAATATCGCAGACCTGCAGGCGGCGTTTGGCCGCGCGGATGGACAAAAGCGGCTCCCAGCTGATCTTGGTCTTGAACAAATTCTCTTCAAAGGCAAAGCTTTTGTCCTTGTCCAGCTCCAGGTCATAGATCAATCGCTTAGGATAGGCCCGGTAAATGACCATGGCATCGGTGTAATTGGCGCGGTGCAATAGATTGATGGTGCCTGTAAAAAGCCAGTTACCGAAGGCTGTTACCGCGTCATCATCATAGCTTTTAGCGCCCTTGGCATAGCGCGAAACAATGACCATGTCATAGCCTTCCTTGATCTTGGCGATGACATCAGGAATAAGTTCAGGGATAGAATTGCCGTCAGGACTGAAGGTCAGGATCACATCGCCTTTAATATAGGGAAGGGCGTCCATATAGGCGCCCCGGATGCCCGGGGACTGCTGGATCACCACATCATAGCCCATTTGCTTGGCGATGTCCGCGGTAGCGTCCGTGGACTTGCCGTCTACGATCAGGATCTGGTCCACCCAGTCCTTTTTCACCTTGGGCATGACAGCGCGCATACCTACAGCTTCATTCAGGGTGGGTACCAGCAGGGTTACCTTCATAATCTCCTTTGGTATGTATAGTTTACTTTTGGAGCGGGAGAACGGAATCGTCAGCCAAAGGCTGATCCGCCTCCGGCGGAAACCGTCGAACTGCTTATAATTTCATCAATTGGAGCGGGAGAACGGAATCGAACCGTCGTTACCAGCTTGGAAGGCTGGAGTTCTACCACTGAACTACTCCCGCGTCTCTCGCTATGTGCATATAATCATTAACGCCGGTTCGACATAACGCTATCTATAGGCATGCAAGGATATGTTTCGCAGACCGTCGGGTCCTGGCCTCGGGTATCCCCGTTTCGCTCGCAAAAGCCTCGCTCAACGGGCGATGCCCCTCCCTCGGCCACCCGACGGTACGCATGGATACCATCACAACCCCCGGGGTTGTGATGGTATCCTGCGTGCCTGGGGGGGAAAAGCGCATCGTCTTATCAAAAACGTATCCTTGCATGCCTTTCTCAATATGTCGAACTCACGTTTATTAATATGGCATAGTAATTCTTTAATATGGGCAGGGAAGGATTCGGCGCCCTGCGCTCGCCTCGCCGCTTCTGGCGGCTCGCTTCGCTTTGGGTCGGCCACTCGCCCTAGAAACCTCTCCTATTCGTCGAGGTTTCTAAGCAGGGCTCATTCGAATCCTTCCACAGCAACTATAGTAATTCTTTATAATATGGGCAGGGAAGGATTCGAACCTCCGAAGCTAGCGCAGCAGATTTACAGTCTGCCCCCGTTGACCACTTGGGTACCTGCCCGTAATAGTCCCGTCGTTCCCGATGATTTTGCCGGGAATCCATATATGGAGCTGGCTAGAGGCTTCGAACCCCCGACCTGCTGATTACAAATCAGCTGCTCTACCAACTGAGCTAAGCCAGCGTAAATCGCTTAAACTGACGTCGAATTATACAATAAATTTGGCGGGTGTATACGGATTTTTTGAGGGCATCTAAAATATAGCATATATTTATCCTAAATTATAAAAAAACTGCCGGTTTTACATGGAATCTTTCACCCAATTTTTTAATTTGATTAACATTTAATTGCCGCTTACCATTCAAAATTTCTGAAACAACACCTTGAGAACCTATTTCAGAAAGGTCCGTTTGATTTAAATTGTGTTCTTCCATTAAATATTTAAGAACATCAACTCCTGAAGCATCTTCCCAATCATGATGTTCTGTTTCATAGTTTTCTATAACAATACCCAAAATTTCTATAAAACCAAACAACGGATGATCTTTATTATCACCCACTTCATCTAACAAATGATTAAGCACAATGATGGCATTTTCATAATCTTGCTTTGTATGAATGGAAAGATATTGCTCAACTGTAGGCCAGGTCTTTTTCAAAACTGGTTCATTGATTATTTTAACCATTTTTCCACTCCTCTTTGTCATACTCCTTATGTGTCAAGACAGCTCGCACATATATTCTTCCAGTATTAAAATGAATAGCTGTAACCAACCGATATTTATTGCCACCTATATTAAACACATACTTGCTTCCTACTTTATCTACCGAGCCAAAGGTCTTTTTCAAATCATTAAACCCTTGATATTCCGACAGACTGACGATCTTAAACCACGCTTTAAGAGACCCTTCGCTGTCTGGATTTTTCTCCCAAAAGACCTGTAAAGCCCTTCTTGATATAACATGCATTTTTACCTCCTCTATCTGATGAGAGTATATCTCATATTGAGATATTTGTCAAGCAACATACATAAATTTGGCTGTTAGACCCTGGAAGGCCCCTCGGAAGGCCAGCCAGGGCCTTAAAACGACCCTTTAATGAGCCAACAAGGCCTTAGTGATCAACCATAAGACTATGGTAATAATTCAAAAAATAATCCCCAAGGAAATATATAAGAAAAAACCGGCAACAATGAAATTAATGATCCTTTGGACGTTGTCGATAAAGGAGATATTTAAAGCTACGGAGAGAACCTGAGCATTTCACTAAAAGATAAAAATCCGGCAAACCGAAAGATCAGGGCCGCATCCCCTGTTATTTAAATACTGGTTATGGGATGACCAGCGGGCTGGTGATCATCAAGGCCGAGCCAAAAACGAATGTCGGTCATTGGTTGAAAATCTATAATGACCGGCACAAAACCAGGGGCATTTTGGAGCTCTTTGAGTTGCGCGGGATCAACATGAAATTTGATGGCCTGCCCGTTATTTTGGACAGTCAGAGCTTGATCTGAGGTAAGATCGATACCGCCTTTAGCGGGAGTAAAACTCTCCCGAACCAATCTTCGGTTTACATCCCTGCCATTTGGAATCATCGCTGGATCCGGAACATTTCCCTTGGCGATATTGCCAGTAAAAGTCGTTCCTTCGCCCTCCTTGCTCTCAAAGCTGATGGTCCCATCATAATCACGTTGAATGACCAAACGCATGCTATATAATCCAGTTCCCGTTCCACGATGTACTGCTATGGCATTTGGCGCCCGGTATAAATCTCGCCAAACCTTTTCTTTATCTGCATCTGGAATACCAATGCCCGTATCCTTAACTGAAAACAGGACACGGCCGCCTTCTTGACGCAATTTTACGGTGATTGTCCCATGTTCTGGGGTATATTTGAAAGCATTGATAATAAGTTCATTGATGACACTCGACTCAAACGTTCCCCGGCCCGTTTTGCGTCTCTCGACAAATACATTTTCACGAGGGAAATCCATGACCACATTAACATTTTTATTCTCTTTTTGCTCCTCTAACATGACCCTAAACAACATGTCTACGGGAATCATGTTGTTATATCTCGGATCCAATTGCTTCAATCTGGTAAATGCCATTATTGCATCACCCCTTGCGCCTTCACGCATTTCCTGCAACAGTTGAGTAATCTCTGCATTCATCGCCGCATCCGATTTTATCTCAGAACTGGATACTAAATCATATCCTTTATGGATCAAATTTTCATTGGCTTTGGTCTCAAGCCTTTTTTTACCTTCATCATCGTTGACGGGTTCAAACTCCATATAATGATTATAAAGAACCCGGCTTAAGGCCTGAACAACAACCTCGTATGCGTCTCTCATCCGTTGACGGTACTCATCAAAACCAATCTTTTGGGGCCTTAAACCAGACCTGCCTTGCGATAAAAAATAGGACCACATATCCAATTCGCTATAAGAAACATTAGCCACAAGATATCGCTTTAATTTTTCTCTGTCTATGGGCCCTGCCATTGCAAGTTGTTTTAACCGTTCGAGCTGTGGCTCATCATGGGAAGGTTCTCTGCGATTTATTTCATTCTTAATATAATCAACGGTGAGTTCCACGGTATAGGACATCTCGCGGACGCCGTATTTATACAGTTTTGAAAATAATGGCTCTAAATCTTCTTGCCACCCTTTCAATTCAGATAAACTAACAGCCCCATTCCGCAATTCAATTTCCGGATCATTGGCTGACTCTAACAAATCAACCAGTTTGGATAGTTTTTTGGACTGTTCGGCGCCTAATGCACTCTTAAAAATATATGCAAATAGGACCCTGGACGCACGGAGAGTGTCAGTACTCTGTGTTTGTTCATATTCTTCCAACCATTTATTTCTAAGCGCCCACAAATTATGTGAACTGAAGAGATGTAATTGTATATCTGCTTTAACAGGGTCTAAGCTCAATAATTCCGTAACGGTCATAGCTTCATCATCAGAATCTGGACTATCAGGTAATTTAAAAAGAGCTTCTGCTTTTGCTTTAATTTTATCCGCTAATGCGTCAATATTGGGGTCTGAAAGTTTAAGGCGTTCAATAATATTGGCCCCATAAGGACTGCCCTCGCTTTGGGCTATTCCCATGATCTTTTCTTTAATGACATTCTGTTGGACCCTAAAATAGGCTTGGATAGACCGAAAACCTTGTTTAAAGCCATCGAGATAATATGACAAATTATCATCAAATATTGGTCTCTCGATAGGAGGAACCCACCTTCTCCATCCGTTAGGCATACTAGCAGCTTCGTCAATGTCTTCCATTGGCGGTCTTGATATCTGCTTGGGTGTTAAGACATTCTCACGGTCAATATTAAAAATGGCCCTGCTTCCAGCCTCACTCAAAGAATTGGTGTCAAATTCCGCCAATCGCCTCAAACTTACAATCAAGTTCCTTCTCCGGTCGGACATGCCCAAAATATATGCCTCTGACATAGCCACCCCCAAAGCAAAGAAAAACCGTTTATGTATTTCTGGGGATGCGGTCGGAAAATCTTCATTTATATAATCGGTAATTTCCCTGTCTCTGATTTCCCTGATATAAACATAGCGTGCCCCCTCGAAAACCCACGCCACGGGACAATTAAGAATTGATAATAATTTGGTCCCTCCTAAATGGCTAACATGGTCATAATCCCTTTGCTTAAAAGTCTTATCTTTGATGGCCATTCTAAGAGGAATCCCACTTTTATGAATAATCATTCCTATATAAGGCTGACTCACCGCAGCAATGGGGTGAAATTGATATAGCAAAGTACGTCCCGACTGGTCAGTTAAAAAAACACTCCCCGGCATATCTTGGTTGAGTTGCCCTGATAAAAATTCCCTCATTTGAGCGCTTATAGGCAAATAAATATCTCTGCGGGTACGCGGCGGAAAATCCAAACCATCTTCTAAAAGGATCATCCTACGGTATTCATCCAACATTTGGGACAATGGGTTAATTCCCGGGTGCCATGAACCATCCGCTAAACCTGCCCTGGCATCACTGACAATCTTTCTTTGATAAGCGGACAACAATTGATTATCCAAAAGTGCGTTAAGATTTGTTAAAGCATTTAAATCATTCATCCCACCCCATTCCTTGGTTCTATAGCGTTTAATGCTGGAGACCAATATTCCCAAAGGAGCGGCGATGCGCAAATCAGCTTGATATGGACGAAGCTGTTGGGAAATTTCTTCCAAAAATCGCAATTGGGCAACTGGGGTCGACGGATTTTCAACGTACTCAATCAGGTCCTTGAAGGGTTCTACCACTTGCCAGTGGCTGATACCGTGCTCTTTCTGTTCAACAATCAATTGCTCCATGAATGCCACTATTTTGGTTTTAAACTGATCATTTTGCTGTGCCTTTAAGGCCCTAAGCGCATCATTTAATAATGAATTCATGGCTGTATCAAAACCTGTATAGCGCCATACTTCTTGTTTCTTGCCATTGTTAAAAATGTCCAACTCCGTTTTTTTCCAACCCTTCTTGACACTATTAACCCTTCTGTAATTTAAGTCCAAATTAACTTCGCTAATCGATGGATATGATTCTTTTATGTACTCAGCAGTATGCGCGTAAAAATTGACTGCACCCAGTTGATACGCTATGTTCATGATCCTCTGTTGAACAACTTCAATCCAATTGAAAAACAATTCCTGTTGCTTTAAAGGGATCATTCTAAAACCCAAACTAGGCTGGTTTTCTTCAAACAGTATAATGGGGTTACCTTGTGCATCCACTCTAACCATAAAAAGTATTTTCCCTATTGTCTTTCTTGAAGCTAAAAAATGATTTGATGGTTCAATATTGAATACTGGTTCCAATGCAGAAAATTGGCCTCTTCCTATTCTGATTTCCGTCTCATTTTTAATGTCAAATGGATAGACATCGACAGCAAAAAACCAACCCCCGGAATTTAACTGCAATTGCAATGTCAAATTACGCCCATCCCTTAACGGCATTGTCAAATAACTACCTGCTAATTGCTCTCTCAAATCTTCTAAAAATTTCTCAAATAAGGCTGTTTTTCCAGATGTTGCCTCGGTTGCTGCAATGGCTTTTTTATCCACATTCATCGCCGCATCAATTGTCTGCGCCTGATCTTCTTTCTTTGGCCATTTGCCTTGGTCGTACATCTTTCTTTTTTCCGGGTCGTTTAAAACATCATAAGCTTCTTTGAGCTTCAAAAACTCCGGGGCAGATCCGGTCCCTGGAACATCAGGATGAACTCTACGGGCCTTCCTTCTATAGGTACCGGTGATGACTTCAGGGGATGCATGACGTTCAACCCCTATGGTGGCGTAATATCCATTATAATCCGTCCCGGCACGGCTATCGGAATGCTCAGCATCCCACAATTCACCGTACATTGAATTGATTTCCTCTTTTAAATCGGAAGTTCCAACGTATGGATTGTCCATTATCAATGTATTCAAAGCTCGAACGATTTGTCCCGCCTGCTCGAAATTTCTATTTTTTAAAGCCTCTGAAAAATTAATTCTTCCATACGTTATTAAATAAAAATCAGCCTCTGTTAATTCTCTGGCCCCCGTTGAGCTATAACGCGCTTGCTTCGATGTCATAATATGATAAGGATTTATTTTTGGAACCACAAAAACCATACAATACGACACAAAATACAAGACCACACCTAACGCTCCACCCACTCCCGCCAGATTTGGATATTGAATAGAATTAACTTGTGAAGCGATGAACATAGAAGCCCCAATTAACATCATCCCTGAGCTAATTGGACTTTTCTTTAACATGCTTGGCCGGAATATATCTTTTATAATCATTGCTTTATCCATGGCCTGTTGATCCATTGTCAGGCCCCCTGAAAAATACTTTCTAGGGACACTCTGCTGTGTTAACGGATCGATTTCTTCTTTAATATAGTTATATGACCCCTTTTTAAAAGCTTCTAAGTACCGTTCATAAATCCGTTCTTTTTCCTTTGGATCGTCGTTGTTAACACCGGCGACTTTATTTCTGTTTTCATAGACCGCCGCTAAAATACTGTCTTTGATTTTCTTCTTGTACCAGGTGGCCAGAATCAATGAATGATAGACTTGGCGCAGTTGAGAAAAATTTTTGTCTTGATTGACTTCCTTGGTCAATTCAGGAATCACAATTTCTCGGACAATTTGGCTGCCTATTTGATTTGTATTCTTAGTCACAGAAGCAATGCTTTGTATACCCTCGTGTTTTTCAAGTGAAAGATAATCCTGTTCAAGCATGACTTTTAATCTTGATTCAACCACATAAGCTGTTTTTGCCTTGGCATTCTCAAAGACAACCGCTTTTTCCGGAACGATCCACACCTTGTTGAAAGTATTCACTTGAATATTCGTTGTCCCAAATCTTTTGGCTGCTTCGACATAAACTCGCCGCCAAAATCGCTTGCCGGTTTCACCTTCTGGATAAATCAAGCTGGCTGTAATTTGTTTAAGCATGTAATCCTCAGCCAAAAGATCACGGCCCATTTCCGTTAAGCCAAATGATTGCGGGATAATGCGGTCTTTTTCGTATGGCGAGAGATTGACCCAAAGGTCTTTTTCAGGAATGGTCAAAGAGGCCAGAAAATATTTAATCAGCCTGGTTGATTCGGTTTTAAGCTGGTCATTGCCTAACCGGCTATCGCCTTTATCCAGAATAAAATCAAATCTGAATGGATTGTTTGGATGGACTTTGAGGCCTTTAAGGACCGGAGGGTTAAAGGCAGGGCTTAACGGCACCATGACCCCTGGCTTGGGCAACATGAATTCCTGCGCTTGGGCCACGGAAAAGATCCCAAACGTATTTGCCAAAAAGGCAATAAGAAGCCCTGAGGTTATAGTAATTTTTAGATTTATATCCTTTAGCATTATAGCCTAAGTATACCTGCCGAATGCTATTTGCGCCAATTTTTGTGTGTTCCATAGGTGCGTTCCCTAATTATCTTGGGCCTTAACACAAATTTATTATTTTCATAAATTGTTTATTTATATGTAGTTACATATTTTTTGACATCCCCTGATTTGCACCATCCCCAAACATATGTTACTTTTATATTGTAGTATAAGTTCTTTAGAATTTAGGGCAAACTGAGGGAAACCTTAGGACGCAAAGGATCGGGTCTAAATCCCTTGATTTTGTATGGGAAAAGACAGCCGAACTGCAAAGAACAACGGAGGATTGCCCGGGTGTGTTTTTCACATGCCGGGTTTATTATTAACTTGTTTGCCTTATAGAGGGCTTTATATATGAAAACTTTATCCAAAGTATTCTCCATCAGAAATATTTTTGCAGCTGTTTTACTGTTTCTTTGCGCTCCTGCCTTAAATGCCGCGGCCTCAGTCAACATGGGCCAATGTTTGGTCAGTTCCCAAACCTGGGCCAACTCTTCTTATACTGCGCAGACCGGCACATTCAATCTATATTTTAATGCTTCACCTTGCGTCAACAATGAAGACCAGGTTATAGGTCTTTCCAACACGCCTGCCTCAACGTATTCTGGGCTTGCCGCCATTGTACGCTTCAACAGCAACGGCAATATCGATATCATGAATCTTAACGGCTACAGTGCCGCAGTGACCTATCATTATACAGCGGGCACAACGTATCATTTTCAAATGGCCGTCAACATGGCAAAGCATACCTACAGTGTTTATGTATCAACAACCGGTGCGCAAACAACGCTGGCGTCCAATTACGCATTCCGTTCACCCCAAGCCAAGATCACCAGTTTGGCGTATATCAATAAATACAGCGATGTCGTTGGTGATGCTGCGGTTTCCAATATCAGTTTAAATGCGCCCGCAGATACAACGCCGCCCAGCCAGCCGGCAGGTTTGACGGCTACGGCCGTTTCCACCAGCCAGATTAACTTAAGCTGGAATGCTTCCTCTGATAATGTCGGGGTCGCGGGATACAATATTTATCGTAATGGAACAAAGGTAGGCAGTTCAACCACAACGTCCTATACAGACAGTGCTTTGTCAGCTTCAACTACTTACTCTTATACGGTAGCAGCCTATGATGCGGCGGGCAATGTTTCGGCGCAATCAACCAGTGTCAGCGCAACAACTCAAACACAGACAGAAACGCTGACTGTCAGTGCCGGAAGTAATGGAGCGATCAGCCCTTCAGGCATGCTTACTGTTAACGCTGGAACAAGTCAGACATTTACTGTGACGCCTAATGCCGGTTATAATGCCAGCTTAAGCGTTGACGGCACCAATGTTTCTTTGAACAATAATGCCTACACT
This sequence comes from uncultured Planctomycetales bacterium, assembly GCA_964483785.1. GTDB lineage: Bacteria > Omnitrophota > Gorgyraeia > Zapsychrales > Fredricksoniimonadaceae > JABDGZ01. Next base: position 14,935 of record CAZACW010000008.1, on the reverse strand, counting down.
TTAAGCAACATTACAGCCAATCATACGATCACTGCGAGTTTTACAATACAGTCAGAGACTTTAACTGTTTCTGCTGCAAGCAATGGTACGATCAGCCCGTCGGGCAATGTCACGGTCAACTATGGGGCCAGCCAGACCTTTTCCTTGACGCCGGCTGCGGGCTATACTGCCAGCTTGACGGTTGATGGGACAGCAGTGACTTTAAGCAACAACAGTTATACCTTAAGCAACATTACCTCCAGTCATGCGGTCGCGGCCGGCTTTGTTCCAGTGCCTCCTGTCAATGGTGCTTGCGATACGGCGAACCTGAGCCAAGCCGCGAGCGCCCCGACGAGCAATTTGTGCAGCAGCGGCAATGCTTCCAGCGTATCCGGCGGCGCTGCCGGTCCGTGGACTTGGAACTGCAACGGGACCAACGGCGGCTCCAATGCCTCGTGCATCGCTTACAGCAGTGTCTGGAGCAGCACGCCTTTCACGGCCCAATCCGGATCTTTTACTGCTACGGTCACGGCTGTTCCATCGGCCAATAACGAAGATACCGTGGTCGGTCTTTCATCCGCCGCGGCTTCGGCTTATACAAACATGGCGGCCATTGTCCTTTTCAGCAACAACGGTACCATTGTTGTGCGTAACGGCAGCAATTATACCGCAGACGCTGCCATGGCCTATACAGCCGGTACGGCGTATACTATCAAATTCACAGTCAATATCCCTGCGGGGACATATTCTGTTACGGCCACACCCGCGGGCGGGGCAGCCGTGGCCTTGGCCACCAACTATACCTTCCGCACCGAGCAGGCAGGTGTGACAAGCCTGGGCTTTCTTAACAAGTACAGCGACATGCCGGGAGACGCGGCCCTTTCCCCGCTGTCCGTGGTCCCCATTATCCAGACCGTGACCTTGACGGTCTATGGGGGCAATAACGGGACCATAAGCCCTACCGGCAGTGTGGTTGTCAATTATGGGGCCAGCCAGACCTTTACGCTGACACCAGCGGCCGGATATACGCCCAGTCTTAGTGTCGACGGAACAAACGTCACGTTAAGCAACAATACCTACACCCTGACGAATGTGATCGCGGTCCACACCGTAATCGCCAATTTCGCTGCACAGACAGATACCCTCACGGTCAGCGTCGGCAGCAACGGCACCATGAGCCCTTCAAGCAATGTCACGGTCAATTATGGGGCCAGCCAGACCTTTACATTGGCGCCTGCCGGCGGATATACGGCCAATCTGACCATTGATGGCCTGCCCGCCGTCCTGACGAACAATGTTTTTACTTTAAACAACATCACTTCCAACCACGCCGTGGCAGCTGCCTTCAGCCAGGCGAACAATAATGCGTGTCCTCAAGGCACGGCTTATGCTGACGGCTGTTCAGCCGCTTCTGGCGGAAGTAATAACGCCCAGCATCCCACCTTATTCAGCGCCTATGCCAAGCGTCCGGCATGGAACGTGGCCGGCGTTGATTACGCCGTCGGTGTGCCTGCGGGGCTGGCGCTCAAAGACCCGACAGCGCCGGGGGCCTTGCCTGCCTGCGCGGTTTTTAACACATCGAAACAAATTTACGTCAGCGACAATTGCACCATCGACGGTTATGACTTTAGCGTACAAGGGGGCGGCTTTCAGCTGTATGTCGCCGGCTCCAATATCAGCGTTGTACGCAATTATTTCTTAGGCGGGGTCCCTGTGAATCAAGCCGCCGGGACCAGCAATATCTATATCGCCTACAACACCATGGACGGCGGCGGGGCCAATGGAGACACCTCATTCGGCGAAATCATCAATCTCAACGGAATTGGGGCCGTCATTGAATACAATTGGATCAAAAACACGCCTCAGCATTTTGTTTCCCTGGGTAACGGCGGATCGCTGATCTACCAATATAATCTGTTGGAAAATGGGGCCTTGACGCCTTGCACAGGTATTTCAAATTGCCCGCATTTGAATTTTCTCCAATGGATGGCCGGCCCGTCCAATAACCCTCAATTTGCCTTCAATACGGTTGTCCAGAACGACTGGATCCTGCAGCCGGGTGAAATGATCCAGATGTACAATAATCTTACAGGTTCCATCACCAATGCAAGCGTCAATAACAATGTCATCATCGCAACACTGAATCCCGGGCAAACACCGCCTAATCCTGTGAGTTCCGTCTTTCATTTGGGGGGCACTCCCAACACATCAGGCATTGCCGACAACAACTGGATCAATGCCTCCGGGACCTATGCCGGAGCAGCCTCTGGCTGGCTTTATAACGGGATCGATTATCCGGGATGGACCTACGGCAGCAACATGGATTTGACATCATCCGGCAGCCAATTGAGCGCGCCCAATGCCCCCTTGAGCGGATCAGCGGTCAATGCCGCCTGCGGCAGTGCCAATGGGGTGATGACACCAACAAAGCCGATCGCCAATCTCTGCGCTGTGGGCAGCTTGTCTACGAATGGCGTTGGTGAGTACGGTAACAATGGCGTCTGGGGATGGACGTGCGTTGGGACAAACGGCGGAAGCAACGCCAGCTGTGTCGCTGGGGTTTAAAATAATTGGGACACATTGAATTAATTCAATGTGTCCCAATTTTTTTCCCAATTTTTTAAAATATTTCGTATTGATTGTTTTTTTGAAATAGCTGATGGGCCAGATGAAGGACATCTTCGGCCTTGAAAGGTTTCGGGTCGCCGCAAAGGAAATGGCTTTTGGGGCCCAGCGGCCTCCATCTTCCGGGATTGATCCCAGGCTGATTGCGCAAAAACAGGGAAATCACGCTTGTGCCGACCCCTGCTGCCAAATGCACGGGCCCGGAATCATTGGATATTAACAGGCTGGCCCTGCGCAGCAGGCTCACCGTCTGGGCCAGGCTTGTCTTACCGGTCCTATTGATGACCTGGGACTGCCGGCGCATAAGGCGCAGAATTTCTTCAGCCACGGGCAAGGTCGGCGCAGATCCTATCAAGATAATTTTCACCGCGTATTGTTCGATCAACCGGTCCATGAGCAAGGCAAAATCAGCCGGCGGCCAGCATTTGGCCGGATCCGAAGAGCCTGGATGAACCACGATAAATCCGTGGTTTTGCAGCCCCTCTCCCTGCATCCAGGACAGCGCCCAGGTTTCAGCCTCCTTCTGCAACGGGACAAAAAGGTCCAAACTGTCATTCTCAATGCCAAGGGCCTTCAAAACATCCAGGCAATACTGGGCCTCATGTTTTTGGCCTGAAGGCCTTGTATCTTTAAGAGGCATGGTCAGAAAAAATCCCCATTTTTCATTTTTATAGCCCAGACGCACAGGAATTTGGGCCAAGGCACAAGCCAGATTATACCTTCGTTTGGTATGATAAATAATGGCAAGGTCAAAAGCTTTGGAGCGGATCTGCCTGACCAAACGCAAGAGACCCAATGGGCCTCGATGCTGTCCTTGACGGTCATCTGTCAAGACCTCATCGATGTAAGGATTGCCCTGGACCAAATCCCGCGTGGCCTCTGCGACCAATACGGAAATGCGCGCCGCAGGATAGGCCCGGCGCAGGGCCTTGAAGGCCGGTGTGGTCAAGACCACATCGCCGATGCGGTCGGTGCGGACAATAAGGATATTCCCAAATGTTTTCATATTAGAGAACCGCTCCGCCGCCATTCAAGCTGCGTATGGCTTTCATCACATCCTCCACCTCAATGAGGGACATGCAGTTATGCGCGGCCTTGGCCTGAGGCGCCTGACAGCGCGGGCAATCTGCGTTGCGCCTGACAACCACGGATTGAGCGGACCACGGCGCATAGCGTTCCATGTTGGTAGGCCCCCACAAGCAAATCACCGGGGTATCCAGATAACAGGCCAGATGCATGACCCCGCTGTCATGGGTCAGGGCCCAGGCGCATTGCTTTAAGACATAGGCCAATTGGCGCAGATTGATTTTACCGGCCAAGGACAGCGAGGAGGATTTCATTTGGGATTGGATCTCCTCAACGATTGGGGCATCTTGCGTATCCCCCACAAAGACGATCTTATGCGCGCCGGAAACGCGGTCTGCCACGGCCGCAAAGCCCTGGCCGTGCCAGCGTTTTTCCGAGGAGGCAGCGCCAGGGGCCATGACCACAAAGGACCTGCCTGCCAGGGCCGGGGCCACCGCGCCCTCGAAAAATATTTCATCGTCTCGTGTAGTCACGACAGCTGATTTTTGCGCCGCGGGCCCGTCAAAGGCATGGACCTGGCGCAGGCGGTCAAGATGCATCTGTTTCTTGTGCCCTGCCAGCGCCTGATGGGATTGAAAAAAAACCGGGGCCGCATACCGCGGCATCAGAAAAAATCCTAAGGCTGTCCTGCGCAAATCCACCACACAATCATAATGATTGCGCTGAAGCTCTTGAAACCAGGTGATCTGTCCCGCAAGGCCGGCATGCTTGTTGTACACCTTCACGCCGAAATGAGGATTCCCCTCAAACAAGGACGCGGCCTTGGGGCCGATGACCACATCCATCCGGGCCTTAGGGTAATCGCGGCACAAAATATCGATGACCGGACAGGTCAGCACCACGTCCCCGATATTGGTCTGGCTGATCACCAAGATGCGTTTAGGGCTGGAATTTTTGGAAAGCTTCAAGGACATCATCCACCGTCACCGCCTGCATGCAGACATTGCGGCCGCAGGCCAAATGATAACAAGGCGCCTTATTGCACCCTACCTCTTTAAAAAGGATCCGCGAACGGCCTGTTCCGCGCGGCCCGGTGATCTCTGGCCGGGTCGGCCCGAAAATGCCGATCACATCCCCGCCGACACTATGCGCCAAATGCAATGGGCCGGAATCCGCGGAAATCAGGACCTTGGCCCTTTTATAAAGCGCCAGGGATTCGCCCAAGCTGGTCTCGCCGGCCAAACTGACGGCCTTGTCCCCGGAGAGCTCGGCAATGCGCGCGCATAATGCCCTGTCCTTCTGTGCGCCGGAAAGGACGATCTTGCATGGATCAATTTCACTGAGCCTTTTGGCCAAGGCCGCAAAGGATTCCGGGCTCCAGCGCTTAAGGTCCCAGTTGCCGCCGCTGTTAAGCACGATCAATGGCTCTTCAGGACCCAGGCCGGCCCTGCTTAATTTGTCATCCAAGGACTGAATGTCCGGCAGCTTAAGTCTCAATTCACAGGCGCGGTCCAAGATCTTGACCCCATAGCCTTCCAGCACCTTCAAATAAAAATCACAGCGATGGACTTCCTCGGGATTCATGACCACGGGATGGGTCAGCAGGCCCTGGGTCTTGCTGTAGCCGATGCGCAAGGGAATGCCGGCCAGATACACCATCAAGGCCCGCGTCATGGAACGGTGCAATAAAAAGGCCGCGTCAAATTTTTCCTTGCTAAGATTATTGATCAAGGACCATTTGCCCCAGGGCGTGCGATGCTCTCCACGCTCATCATAGAGGATGAATTCATCTACATAAGGACAGTAATCCAGGACATCCTTCACCCTGGGTACCCCCAAACAGGTGATGCACGCCCGCGGATAGGTGGTTTTGAGCGCCTTAAACACAGGCAGGGAAAAAACCGCGTCCCCCAGCCAGTTGATGTTAACGACGAGAATTTTGTTCATACACGTCCAGGGTCTTCATCAGCATCAGTCCGACGGAAAAATGGTGTTCCACCTTTGTCCTGGCCTTGGCCGCCATGCGTTGGGCCAAATCAGGATCACGCAAAATCGCGATGATGCGGCCGGCCAAAGCTTCGGGATCATGCACAGCTGTCAGAAACCCGCTTTGGCCGTCTTCGACCAGATCGATCAACCCGCCCACCTTGGAAACAATAACCGGAATGCCGCAGGCCTGGGCCTCGATCACCGACAATCCCAGGCCTTCCATCAAGGAGGGCATGACAAAAACATCAAAGGCGCATAAAAGGTCCTGGGGCTCATCGATGAAATCCCTAAAAAGCACATGCTCCGTCAGCCTCAAATCCAGGGTCAATTTTTTTAAATAGGCCTCTTCCGGCCCCTGGCCCGCGATCACCGCAACGGCCCCGGGGTATTCTTTCAATACCCGCGGCATGGCCTTGATCAAAATATCGATCCCTTTGACATCCGAGAGCCGCGCGATGATGCCGATGACAGGCGAGGCCTGCAGACCCAAATGCTGACGCTCATGGCGGCGCTTCTGTTCATCCGTCATGGCAAAGCGTTTAAGATCAATCCCGTTGGCAATGGTATGGACCTGTGCCGCAGGCACGGAAAAATCCTCGATCAAATGGCGGGCCACAGGTTTGCTGATGGCAATCACGGCCGAGCCCCAGCAGGGAAAGGTTCTACGAAACCAGCGGGGACGAAAAAAACCATGGCAGGTCGTAATCAGGCTGACGCCCGTTGCGCGGGCCAGAAAAAAACCAAGCACCTGGGTGACCCGCGTCTGGGCATGGAGAATATCCATGCCTTCGGCGCGGATCAAACGCTTGAGCGGCCCAAAAGTCAACAGCAATTTGGGATGCGCTTCGGACTTGGTGCGGATATTGACGGTGACATGCTTGATCCCGGCCGCCTCCAACTGCGGCACGCGGTCGCCGCCGCTGGAAGCCACCCAAACCTGGTGCCCGGCCTTAACCAAGACCTCGCCCAGGGTCAGCACGTAGCTGGTGATGCCGCCGGTGTTAAAATGCGTTGTCAAAAATAGGATTTTCATCGCATCAATTGGACGGTTTTACGGGCCACCTCTTCCGGCAGAATTTCTTTCATGCAGGCGTGGGTCTTGATCTTGCACACGCCGGAATAACAGGGAGAACATTTCATCTCCTTATGAAACACCGCGCTTTTGTCCGCCGGAGGCATATGCCGGCGGCTGTCCGTCGGGCCGAACAAGGCTATGGTGGGAACGCCCATGGCCGCGGCCACATGCAAAGGCGCCGAATCCGCGGAGATATAGGCCTGACAGCGGCCAATCAGGGCAGCCAATTGTAAAAGGCTTGTTTTGCCGATGAAACTCGCGGGTTTGGCCTTGGCCCGGGCGATCAATTCCCTGCCCAGCGCCTTGTCCTTGTCCTGGCCGGTCAAGATCACCCGGATGTTCTTGTGCCCTAAAAGATCGCATAATTTGACCATGTGCTCCATCGGCCAATTCTTCGTAGGCCAAAGTTGAGAAGCTGAAATGTTCATGCCGACAAAAACCTGCTGGCCGCTTAACCACTCATTGTCCAGCAATTCCTGGGCATAGGCCTGGTCCCTGGCTGAAGGGTTTAATTCCAGCCTCAAGGAGGGTTCATAGTCAATGCCCAGCATTTTGAGGATCCTGAATTGATGTTCCACCGGCGGAATGAAGCGGACATTGTTTTTGATTTTTTTCGAGAGCAAAAAAGAAAATTTACCGTTGTCATACCCGTAGGATTCTTTGGGCATGGCGAGGTAGGCCAAAAGATGGCTGACCCGGTTGTTCTGCAGGTCCACCACCTTGTCAAAATGACAGCGCCGCAATTCCTTGGCCTTGTTCCACAGAACGCGCCAATGCCTGGATTGATGGTCAAAGATGATCAACTCATCGATATGCGGACAGGTCTCGATCAGGGGCGCGGCTGAAGACGATGTCAAACAGGTGATGTCCGCCTCCGGAAATTTGCGGCGTATGGCCTTGAACGCCGCGGTGGAAAGGACCACGTCCCCGACCGCTGTCATCTTGATGATCAAAATTTTAGTGGAGCAAAGCAATTCCTGATAGACGCTTAAGGTCGCTTCCGCCATGTGCTTTAAGGTATAGCGCTCATGCAATTTCTTTTTGGCTTGCTCGACGAGTACCGCAGAAAAGGCAGGGTCCTTTAAAATACGCAGCACGGCCTTGGCCATGGCCTCGATGTCCTTAGGCAGGACCAAAAGCCCTGTTTTGCCCTCCTCGATGATTTCCATCACCCCGCCCACCCTGGTGGCCACCACCGGCACGCCCGCGGCCTGGGCCTCGATGATGACGCGGCCAAAGGCCTCCTGCGTCGTCGTCGCAAGGACCAGGCAATCCGCCTTGCTTAAAAGTTCCGGGATATCGCGGCGGTTGCCCAAAAACTCCACCTTGGCCGCAATGCCCAGACGTTTGGCCAGCAAAATCAATTCTTCCTTATAGACCTGTTTTTTAAGGGGAGCATCGCCGATGATCTGCACCTTAAGCGCAGGGACCTGATGGATGACGCGCGCCATGGCCTTTAAAAAATAAGGATGGCCTTTTAAGGGTGTCAGGCGGCCGATCATCACCACGGTCATGGGGCCTTTGCCCTTGGAGGGCGTCCGGGGAAGATTAAACCTCTCCAGGTCAACGCTGCGCGGGATCACCCGGATATGCTCAGAGGGCACCCCGAAATCCTGGACCATATGCCGGCCGATGACCTCGCTGATGGCAATGCACATTTTGCCCCAGCCCATGACGCGGCTGAAAAAATGATTGGCATAATACCCGTGGCAGGTGGTCAAAAAATGCGCCTCGGTGCGGCGGCAGGCAAAAAAGGCGATCCAGGCCGGGACCCTGGAACGGGCATGCACGATGTCGATTTTTTCCCGCCGGATGATCCTGACCAATTTGCCGATGCAGCGGTAAGCTGTAAACAGGTTCTTCTTGTGCACCGGCAGGGTGAAATGCTTGGTGCCGTCGGATTGCAGTTGAGCGACAAGCTCTCCTCCGTTGGAGACCACAAAGGACTTATGCCCCTGCCCAACCAAATATTTGGCCAGATCCAGGGTGCCGGTTTCCACACCCCCGACGTTCAACTCCGGCAGTATCTGCAAAATGTTCATGCCACGGCCTCCAGGCCTTGCTGCAGGAGCTCTTCATCGTCTAAGGATTTGAGCGTGATTTTACGGCTTAACAACTGGGCCATTTTCGATTTCAAATCCTGCACCGAGGTGACCATCAGATAACCCTGGTCGTTTAATTTCAGCACAAAGGCCTCGTATTTGTTCCTCGGCCTCTCCTTGTAATGCCCCGAGGGAGAAAAGACGATGGTCCGTTTGCCGGAAGAGACGCTTTCCGAAACCATGGACACGCTCTCCCCCGAAACAATGACCAGATCCGCAAGGCCCAGGATCCCCCCCACAGCCTCGGGGATATTGCGCTGGCCGGCCAAAATGCACAGGGCGCAGCGCTCAAAATCCTTGAGCTCCTTGGCAATGATCTGTTCGATCTGGGGCGGAGTGCGGCGCGAGGTGGTCAGCAGAATGTCCGCATTGTAATGCAGGGCCGCTGCCTTGATCTGGCTTAAAAGCTCGCGCATTTGGGCCTCTTCGAACTTGACCCCCTGGGTGTTTCCGCCGATCAAGACCCCGAATTTTTGGCGCACATTGCTTTTTAAATGCGAATAATATTTAATCAAACCCTCGGTCTGGTCCTTCAAATACGCCGCGTTGATCAAATTGGGGGAGACCTTGGGCACGATCAATTTCGTCTTGCCAACGGCCTGGGGCTTTTCATGCTGGGGCAGGACCACGGCGCTGAAAGCTTCCCGCAATAGCAGCCCCGAGGTCATAATGGTAACGGTCTTGGCTATATGGTTTTGGCCCAGGATATAGTTGACCCCCGCGCCTTGAAAGCCGCAGGACACGATATAATCCGCCTTGTGTTTCATCAACTCTTCAAAGCAGGCCTTGGTCAAAAAAGATTGCAGGGCATCTTCCTTTTTCAATGAGCCCAAAAATTGGCTTAAAAACGCGTACACCGAAAGCAAGGAGGCGGACCAGGGACTGCGCCATTGCAGAACAACCGTGCTTTGGGCCACAGTCCTGCCCTTGCGGCGCAAGATCCCCTGCAAATGCCCGGCCACGGCCTGGGACTGGCGCAAATGTCCGGTGCGGCCGTCATCGATGATGAGCAAACTGCTGTGCAAAGAAAATTTGAAGACCTTGTAAAACCACATATATTCCGTCGGATGCCGGCGCAGCAGGGCATCGAAATGCTCGGCCGCCCGGATGATATTGGCCTTGACAGCGGATTCAAGGTCTGCGGTCCCAACTACGTCCATGGCGGGAAAAATCTGCAAGACATGCCTGCCTTGGCCGCGGCGCTCCATCCACACCGGGCACACCGCACAGCCGTATTTCAGGGCCAGGCGCATGGCGCCGGTGGACATGGATGAACTCCGGTTTAAAAAAGGCACCTCCAGCCCGGATTTGCCGCCCTGGTCCAGGACAATGGAAATGATTTCATTGCGCTGCAGGGACTTGATGATGTCCTTGGCCGCGGAACCGGTAAAGATCACATTGGCGCCGGCAATGGTGCGATAGACATTAAGCAATTCATCCACCTGCGGGAACTTGGACTGGTCATTGACCACCACATGATACCCTCCCTTGACCAGCCCCCCCACGACGCTGGCCAGCTCCCAGCTGCCGGAATGCACGGCCAAAAAAATCACGCCCTTGCCCTTTTTTAAGGCTTCATCCACATTGTCCTTGCCCTGGATATCGATGAATTTTTCCAGGCCTATGCGTTTGAGTTTGGGCAGGCAGAGCAATTCGACAATGCTTTGGAAAAAATTGATGAACACTTCCCTGGTCATCGTTCGGATTTGCGCGGGCATCAAGGTCCCGGCAAAAACAGTCTTGAGATTGGCATAAACCAGCACACGCCGCCGGCCTGCCAGATGATAGCCCAGCTTTCCTAAACAGCGCCCCATCCAAAGGACGAGGCCCATGGGCAGAAGCGGCAGCAGCTTCGTCAGGATTTTAAGAATGGCAAATTGGAATGATTTTTTGAAAGAAGGCATCCGTACCCTTGGTCATTTCCAGATGGATGGGGATGTACAAAAGCTCAATGCCCTCCATCAGATGCTGGAAGAATTTTAGTTTAACGGCATCCTTGTGCGTGGTCACAAGGCATGACACGCCTTGTTCCTTGCAAAAAGCCTGTAGATGCTGAATATCCGCCGGTGTATAAACATGATGGTCCATGAAGGCAAAAAGTTTGACAAGATCCGCCCGGGAATCTAACAGCCCGTGCTCAAAGGACAATGGATCGCCGATGCCGCAAAATCCCACGATCTTTTTGCCGTTTAAATAATGCTCCGGCATTTGTTTTAAAGAAAACACGTCTAAGGGGGCGCCGTTCTTGTAACGGCTTTCCATGATCAGGGCCCGGGGATTGATTTTTTTAAGTTTGGCAGAGAGGCTTTCCAGGTCGTTGACGCCGTAGGTCTTGGTCAGCACCATCACATCCGCCCTCTTAAGCGCGGATATGGGTTCGCGCAAAATCCCCGCCGGCAACAGCTGCCCGTTGCCGAAGGGATTGCTGGAATCTATGGCCACAATGTCCAGGTCCCTGCCCAAGGGCCAATGCTGAAAAGCATCATCGGCGATATAAACATCCACGGGCAGGGCCTTGCCGTATTTCTTGATATTTTCTGCCCGGTCAGCCCCGGCCAGGACCGGGATATACGGCAACTGTTCATTGATCATGTCCACTTCGTCGCTGATTTTACAGCCTTTGGGCATATACCCCCGGATCAAGACCACGGACTTGATGCCTTTTTCCTGAAGGCTTCGGGCCAGCCAGATCGTCAGAGGGGTCTTGCCTGAACCGCCTACCGTGATATTGCCGATGCTGATCACCGGCTGAGGCGCCAGATAGGTGCCTAAAAACCTCTGCCATAGGCGGTGGCCAAAAACCCCCCATCCATACAGCCATGACCAGGGCAGAAGCAGATCAACGATCAATTGGTCGATAAAACCATTGCGCTGGCCCTTCATGATGGACAAAAGATATGCATTCATGGAAAAAGCCCTTTCAGACTTTCCAAACTGCGCAAAGACGCCCCTCGATTTTCAGCCATCACCCGGCTGGCGGCCCTGCCCAGGGCTTCTCTTCTGGGCGCATCCTGGCACAAGGCGATGACAGCGCCGGCAAAATCCTTTGCATCCTGCACCTGGACAATGGCCTGGCCCTGCGTAAAACAAGCGACAATGTCCCTGAAATTCGCAAACTTGGGGCCGATGATGATGGCCTTGCCGAACATCGCGGGCTCCAGGACATTATGCCCCCCGCCTTCTGTCAGGCTTTTACCGACAAAGACCAGGGCTGCCTCGGAGTACATGGAACGTAATTGGCCGATGGTATCTACAATGACAATCTGCCCATGGACATCCTGGAAAATTTTAGAATAGAGCGCGGCCTTGAATCCCCGCCGAAGGGCAAGGTCCAGGATCTGGGCCGCGCGCTCCACATGCCGCGGCGCGATGATCAGGCGCCAGGAAGGGCTTGCCTTGATCACCTGCGCGAACACATCCAAAACAATATCTTCCTCGCCGGGATGGGTGGAACCTGCCACCCACCATAAATCATTTTTGCCCTTCATCCAGGGATTGGCCGAAGGGTCCAGAGCACCGGGCTGATCGTCGAATTTGACATTGCCGGTCACCACCACCTTGTTGGGCAGAACGCCTAATTCCATGATCCTTTGCGCATCGCGCTTGCTTTGCATGCACCATCTGGACACCTGGTTTAAAACTTGCTTTAAAAAAAACCGGACGCTTTTATACCGGCCCCAGGAGGCGTCCGAGATCCTGCCGTTAATGATGGCCATGGGCACGCCCTTTTGGGATAATTGCCTGTAAAGATTCGGCCATATCTCCGTTTCCACGGCGATATAGGTTTGAGGATGGATGGACTCCACAAAGGCCCTGGCTGCGAAACCAAAATCTATGGGAGACGGCAGGACCAAGGCCTTGCGCGTCATGCGTTCCTGGGCCAGCGCGTATCCGGTTTTGGTCGTTACCGTCACCACATATTGATGGTCCGGATAGATTTTGCGCAAGCGCTCCATAAAGGCGTCCAAAACCATGATTTCCCCCACGCTGACCGCGTGCAGCCAAATATTGGGTTTGGCCTTGATCTGCTGTTGGATCTGCGCGGGAAATCGGCCGAAACGCATACCAAAGCCCTTGTATCCCCGACGAGTCAACAGCAAATACGGCAGATAGACCAGGGCGTATATAAAAAACAGGAACTCATAAATAATATACATTCAAGTATTATAACTTTTCACGATCTAAAAGACATGCAAAATTTTAGGTAAGTGTCAAGAGACCATCACAACCTCCGGGGTTGTGGAGGTCAACCTCAAATAAAGGGGACGTCTCCCAATTAATTAATTGGGAGACGTCCCCTTTATTTGATTAGGCCCGGGGATGGGCCTTATCGTAAACTTTTTTCAGTTTATCGGTGGTCAGATGGGTGTAGATTTGGGTGGTGGAGAGATTGACATGGCCCAGCAATTCCTGGACCGAGCGCAAATCCGCGCCGTTGTTCAAAAGATGGGTCGCAAAAGAATGGCGGAACATGTGCGGGGTGATATGTTGGGCCAGCGAAGCTTGATGGATGTATTTATGGATGATATTGCGCACACTGCGGTCGCTTAAACGCGTGGCGTTCTTATTGATAAAGACAGTTTTAGTCTGGACCTGGCGCGTATCCAGATAGGCCTTTAAGGCGTTTAACGCCGTGTCTCCGACGGGGACCATGCGCTCCTTTTTGCCCTTGCCCATCACCCGGATGATATTGCTGATAAAATCCACATCATCGATGTCAAGCCCCACCAATTCGCTGACCCGGATGCCCGTCGAGTAAAGCACCTCGAAGAGGGCCTTGTCCCGCAGGGAGGCCTTGCCGCTTTTGGGCGCCTCGATCAGCTGGACCGCTTCTTCCTCGCTCATGAAATGCGGCAAGGGCTTGTCCAGTTTAGGGGTCACCAGCAGTTTGGCCGGGTTGGCATCAATCACACCCTCCCGCTGTAAAAACTTGAAAAAAGTCCTTAGGGTGGAAAGTTTGCGGGCCAGGGAACGGGGTTTGAGGTTGCGGCCCTTAAGCTGGGCCAGATACCGGCGCAAATCCGGATAGGCCGCCTCTTCGAAGGGCGTCTGCCCTAAAAAGGCCTTGAACTCTTCCACATCGATCCGGTAATTCAGGAGGGTGTGCGCGGAATAATTTTTTTCCACTTCCAGGTAGGTCAGAAATTTGTCCAGGTGCCTGCTCAAGGTCCCCTCGGTAGATGAAGGACAGCGCCCTTGAAATCAGTTGGCGGAGGGCAGCTTATTGGCGATGAATTTGCATTCAGGATAACGGCTGCAGCCGTAAAATGTAGCGCCCCGATGGGAACGGCGTTCCACCAATTCTCCGGTGCACCCTTCCTGCGGGCATTTGACGCCGGTGGTGAAACTTTCCGAATGTTTGCATTCCGGAAAACCTGTACAGCTGATGAAACGGCCGCGGCGGCCCCATTTGACGGCCATGGGCTTGCCGCACTCGGGACAGGCCTTGTCAATGGTCATTTCGGTCTTCTGGATATTGGCCATGGCAAAATCCAGGTCTTCCTTAAACGGCGCCCAAAAATCGCCCAAGACCTTGGCATAACCGTTGGTGCCGTCCTCGATGGAGTCTAATTCCTCCTCCATCATGGCTGTAAAGCCGATGTCCATGATCTTCTTGAAATACTCCGTCAGCAAATGGCAGATGCGGATCCCCAAATCCGTGGCCGTAAAATAACCGCGGTCGCGCAATACGTAATTACGAAACACCAAGGTCTGGATAATGGAAGCATAGGTCGACGGACGGCCGATCCCCTGCTCTTCCAGGGCCTTGACTAAGCTGGCTTCGGAATAGCGCGCCGGCGGCTTGGTGAAATGCTGGCTGGGCTTGACTTCCAAAAGCTCGAGACTGTCGCCCTGGGCGTACAGCGACGGATCAAGCTTGACCTCCTGCTCCTCATTGTCCATATACATGGCCAAATATCCCGGGAAGGCCAGGATGGAGCCGGACACCCCGAATTGAAAACGCCCGGCGGAAATTTCAATCTTGGTCTGCTCGAAAACAGCGGGCATCAGCTGGCAGTTGATAAACCTCTTCCAGATCAGGCTGTAAAGACGGTACTGCTCGTCGGTCAAATAAGATTTGATGTCCTCGGGCTTGCGCGGGTCGGGCGGGTTGATGCCGGTGCCGCCGAGCGTCGAG